>NZ_JBBEGN010000012.1:0-164040 GCF_037401875.1 Actinomycetospora aurantiaca
GTTAACCGGCCCGCAGCTTGGCGTCGTCGTCCGGGAACGCCCCGCCGTCGCGGATCTCGCGCGACCACGTGGTGCACCGCTCGACGACGCGGTCCAGCGCGTGCTCCATGCCCTCGAGGACGACGTCGAGCGTGGCCTCGGTGGCGTCCTCGACGTCGCGGCGCAGCGCGGCGCCGCGCTCGGTGAGCTCACCATCCGTCGTCAGGAAGGCGCGGTCGACCAGGTCGGCTACCGCGGCGTCGATGGCCTCGTCGCCGAACGACCGGGTCCGCGTGTAGACCCGCAGCGGGTAGCCGACCGCGACCTCGGTGAGCAGGTTCGCCTCCAGCGCGCCCAGCCCGTGCGCGAGCAGGGCGGCGAGGTGGGCGTCCCCGCGGTACTCGCGCAGCAGGTTCGCGGCGTGCCAGAGCCTGCCCCACGCGTCGCCGGGCCAGTCCTGCGACGACAGACCGGCGAACAGCGGCTTCCCCGTCACCGGGGCGCGGTCGAGGCCCCCGCGCAGCGCGGTGACGACCTCCTCGACGTCCCGCCCGGGCTCGCCCAGCACCCGGTGCAGCGCGCGGACGGCCCCGGCCTGCTTGGCGGCGAGGACGTCCGGGATCGTCGCGGTGGCCAGGCCGCTCTCGTAGACCGCGGTGAGCGCCTCGGCCTCGAACACCCCGAAGGTGGCGACGACGAGCCGGGACGGCGGGAGGCCGAGGGTCCCGGCCCGCCCGAGGACGTAGCCGGTGTAGCGCTGGAGACCCAGCGCCTCGTACTGCTCCCGGGCCTCCTCGGCGTGCACGTGCACCATCGCGATCGGCTCGAGGGCGTCGCGGAGACGCCGGGCCGGGGTCTGGTCGAGGATCACGGAGGTGTTCTACCCCGTCGTCGGGGACGAGTGCCCGTGGCCGTGCCCGTGGCCGTGTCCATGGCCGGTCGAGGTGTCGGGGGCCGGCTTGAGGATCGGCTCGCCGGCGCGCAGCGGCACCTGCTCGTAGCGGCCCTCGTGCGCGACGACGGGACGCGTGTCGCCGGCGAGCTCCGGGTGCTTCTCCTCGAGGCGCTGGCGCTGCTCCCACTGCTTGCGCATGGACGCGATGTACTCGCGGTTGCCGTTGTAGACCCCGCGCCAGGTCTGCGGCATCTGCTCGCGCGAGAGGCCGGGGTCGGCCTTCCCGTGCAGCGCGGGCCGCGACGGGACCTTGCGGGACTCCTCGCCGCACTCCGGGCAGGCCGGTGCGGGCGCGTCGCGGCCCATCAGGCGCTCGAAGCGCAGCCCGCAGTCGCAGCGGTAGTCGTAGATCGGCACGGGGCGCCTACCAGTTGGAGATCGACTTGGCGAAGATGTCGGCGATGTCGTCCTCGGTCGGCGTGCGCGGGCACGTGGCGAGCAGGCGCTGCTGCTTCATCGTGCCCTCGACCAGGTCGCCGATGTCCGACTCCCCGAAGCCGACCGCCCCGATCCCGTTCGGGATGCCGATGTCGCGCATCAGCTCGGTCACCACGTGCGGGAGCTGCTCGGACGCGTCGTTCTGCGTCTCGGCGTTCGGCCCCAGCATCCGCGCGGCGGCCATGTGGCGGTCGGGCGCCGAGTCGAACGAGAACCGGAACGCCTCGGGCGCCGTCAGCGACACCGACATCCCGTGCGGGACCATCGCCTCGTCCTGCGGGTAGCCGGCGGGGTGGAAGTCCCGGACCTGCCCGGCGATGGGATAGGCGTTCGCGTGCGGGATGTGCACCCCGGAGTTCCCGAAGCCCATCCCCGCGAACGTCGCCGCCATCATCATGTCCATGCGGGCGTCGACGTCCTCGGCGCCCCGCTCGACGGCGGTCCGGAACGACGTCGCGAGCAGGGACATCGACTTCTCGCACCACAGGTCCGACACCGGGTTCGACCCGCAGTAGGTCACCCGCTGCTCGGGGGACTTGCGGTCGAACGACGTGTACCAACGCGCGGTGTAGCTCTCCAGCGCGTGACAGACGATGTCCATCCCGGACGCGGCCGTGACCTCCGGCGGGAGGGTCATGGTCAGCAGCGGATCGACGACGGCGAGCGTCGGGCGCAGCCGCCAGTGGCTGATGCCGGTCTTCACCCGCAACGACAGCACGTCGAGGATGCACATCGCGGTGGACTCGGAGCCGGTCCCCGCGGTCGTCGGGACCGCGATGAGGGGCTTCAGCGCTCCGGGTGGCACCTGGGCGTTGCCCACCGGCTTGTTGATGTAGTCCATCAGCTCACCGGGGAACGTGGTGAGCAGGTTGACCGCCTTCGCGGTGTCGATCGCCGAGCCGCCGCCGACGGCGACGAAGCCGTCCCACGGACCCTGCTCGCTCGCGTAGCCGATCGCCTTGTTCATCGAGTCGTCGGTCGGCTCCACGTGCACGCCGTCGAAGATCTCGACCGTCATGTCGTACCGGCGGATCCGGTCCGCGATCCGGTCGGGCAGCCCGGTCTGCTGCATGCCCGGGTCGGTGATCAGCAGGATGCGCTTCGCGCCGTACTGGGCGAGGTCGAACCCGATCTCGTCGCAGGCCCCGGCGCCGAACTTCAGCGGGGGAGCGCCCCACGTGAAGACGGACTCCTCGGTGGGGACGGGCGGGACGGTCACGTGTAGTGGCCCCCGTTCGAGACGGTCTTCAGCTCGTGGATCTGGTTGGCGTCGTGGCCGAACACGACGGTCGCGTTCGTCCGCTCCGCGACGTCCCGCACCTTCTCCACCGAGGAGAACCACGACTCGAGGTTGTTGACGATCGCGGCCGGCACCGGCGGGGGGCCGTAGCTCGCGCCCATGTAGACGGCGTCCGAGGTGAAGATCATCGTGCCGGTGTCGGGCAGGTCGACCTGCATCGACATGCAGCCCGGCGTGTGGCCCGGCGTCTGGAGCAGTGTGACGCCCGGGAGGAACTCGGTGTCGCCCGAGACCGTCTCCCAGTTCAGGTTCTCGTAGTCGCTCTTCAGGTGCGCGCCGGTGAACGGCCCGTCGAAGCCGAAGGCGAACTCCTTCTCCTTGTCCGAGCACACCAGCTTCGCCGACGAGTCCTTGAACAGGTTCGCGTTGCCGCAGTGGTCGAAGTGCAGGTGCGAGAGCACCACGTAGTCGATCTGGTTCGTGCCGATCCCGAGCTGCTCGAGCCGCTTGTCGAGGTACTCGTCGTCGGACACGCGGTCGTAGGGGAAGAAGTCGTTGAGGCCGGTGGGCCCCCAGCGCTCCTCCCAGTCGCTGGGGCAGCTCGTGTCCCAGAGCAACGTGCCGTCGGGCGTCTCGACGAGCACGCAGTGCGTCGGCACGTCGACCCACTCCGCCGGCGCGTCCTTCTGCTGGCGGGGCTTGATCGACCGCCCGGGCTGCAGGAGCAGCCACGTGAGGTCGGCGCTCATCGCGCCGCAGTCGAGGATGCTGACCTTGATGTCACCGCTGGCCACCGCGGACCTCCACGTCTTTCGAGAACGGGACCGACCCCCCGTTGCTGATCACCCTGCCTGTGACCGGGGCCACCGTCAATCGGAGATGTATCCATGCAGTTCGGCGAATGCGGCGGCGATCGTGGCGGGCGTGTAGTGCGCGTTCAGACCGCTCGGATTGGGCAGCACCCAGATCTGCGTGGAGCCGATCGCGCGGTCCTGCTTCCCGACGGCGGCCCGCGGCTCGGCGAAGGCGGTCCGGTAGGCCACGACCCCGACGACGGCGAGCCAGGACGGCCGCAGCCGTCCCACGAGGTCGACCAGACGCCGCCCGCCGGCGCGCAGCTCGTCGTCGGTGAGCTCGTCCGCCCGGGCCGTGGCCCGCGGGGCGACGTTGGTGATGCCGAGCCCGAGGGGCGGCAGGAGGCCTTGCTCCGCGGGCGCCAGCAGCCGCGGGGTGAAGCCGGCGGCGTGCAGGGCCGGCCAGAAGCGGTTCCCGGGGCGGGCGAAGTGGTGGCCGGTGTACGCCGAGACCAGCCCGGGGTTGATGCCGGAGAACAGCACGCGCAGCGGCGGGTCGTCGGGTCCGGGGAGTACGTCGGGGAGCAGCCGGTCCCGGGCGGCCTCGAGCTCGGCGCGGGTGGGTCCCCGTCGGGTGCGCACGGGGGAGTGCTTCCCGGCGGGGCGGTCGTCCACCCCCGCGTGCGCCCCCGGCCCGGCCGCCGAACGGTGCAGTCGGCCGTCCCCACCGGCAGCAGGCTCGCGGTTGTCCCCAGTGCGCGGCCGGCGCGGGAGCCGGACCGGGGGCCGGTGCGTCGGGGAGGGCATGACCGATGGATTCACCCTGCCCCCGGACGCGCTGCGCGAGGCCGTCGAGGACATCGAGATGGCCGTGGCCGACGCCGCGCGGGCGGCCGAGGCGATGAGTGCGGCCGTCCGCCAGCTCGGGCGGCTCGTGCCGGGCACCCGGAGCGCTGCGGAAGCCGCGACCACGGCCCGGATCTGGCAGACCGACGCCGATCAGTGGACCGCTGCCGCCGAGGCGCTCGGCGACGCGCTCGAACACACCGCCACGGACGCCGGGCTCACCGACGGCGAGTTGGCCCGGCTGCTGGGCGAGGCCTGGTGAACGGACTCGCCGCCGCGGCGGCCGGCCTGCTCGCCGGGGTCGACGCCTGGGAGCGCGCGGTGTTCTCCCCCCGGCTGCCCGAGACGTGGACCGGTGCGGCCGCGGACGCCGGTCGGGCGGAGCTCGCCCGGCTCGTGGACCGCGGCGGCGGGCTGCTGGACCGTGCGCGCACGCTCGCCACCGTGCTCGCGGACGCGGCCGCCCTCGAGCCGTTCGACGACGCCCGGGTCGCCGCCGCCCTGGTTCGTGCGGGCCGCTCCGAGCCGGTCGGGGTCGGCCCGGCCGCCGCCGGTCCGGCCCCGCCGGCGGTGGCGCACTGGTGGGCGGGCCTGAGCGACGGCGAGCGGGAGCGGCTGGTCGTCGACCGCCCCGAGCTGGTGGGCGCCCTCGACGGCGTGCCGGCCGCGGTCCGCGACCGGGCGAACCGCGCCCGTCTCGGCGCGGCCCGCGCGGCCACCGAGGTCGAGCTGACCGGGCTGGAACGGTCGCGGGACGAGGTGCGCGACCTCGGGGGGCTGCAGGAGGTCGAGGCGCGCCTCGCCGGGGTGCGGGCACGGCTCGGTCGCCTGGCCGCGATCGACACGGCGGTGCGCGCGGGCGATGACCGGGCGCTGCTGGCGGTGGACCCGGCGTCGGGACGGGCGGCGGTGGCCCTCGGCGACGTCGACCGGGCCCGGGACGTCGGGGTCGTCGTGCCCGGGTTCACGTCGCGGGCGGAGGACCTGCCGGAACGGACCGCCGAGCTGGCGGCGCTGCGGGCGGCCGACGCCGCGGTGGTGGCGTGGTTCGACTACCCCGCCCCGCAGTGGCCGGAGGTCCTCGACGCCGACCGGTCCGTGCTCGGGACGCGGGTGGCGGGGAACGCGTCCGCCCGGCTCGCGTCGTTCCTCGACGGGGTCGGCGGGGCGGATGCGCACGTCACGGCCGTGGGGCACTCCTACGGCTCGCTCGTGGTCGCGCAGGCGGCCGCCACGTCGCGCGCGGTGGACGACGTGGTGCTGCTGGGCTCACCGGGCGTGACCCCGCTGCCCCGGCAGCCGACGTGGGTGGCGGAGGCGCGGTGGGACCCGGTGGCGGACACCGGGTGGTTCGGCCCGGACCCGAACGGGCTCGCGCACGTCCACCCGATGGCGACCACCGGATCGGTCGGGCACGTGGACTACCTGCGCCCGGGCAGCACGAGCGCGCAGCACGTGGCCGCGGTGATCGACGGCCGGTCCTCCGACGTCGTCGTCGATCGCACGGTCGGCGTGGGGGACCGGCTGCGTGCCCTGCTGCCCCGGTGAGCCCGTGACGGCCCACCGGGACGCCAGGTGTCAGTTCCCGGCGGGCTTGGTGCTGCTGCCGGTCGACCCGTTCGAGCTGGGCGAGACGGCCTCGCCCGGAGCCTTCGGCGGGACGATGCCGCCCGGCTGCTCCGGGTCGGGCACGGCACCCGCGGCCGCGGCCGGGGTGGCGGGCGACGGACCCGTGGCGGTCGTCGGGGCGGGCTTCGGCCGCGGCGCCGGCGGGGGCGGCGGCGGGAGCTCGGGCGCCCGGCGGGTGGCCACGATCGCGATGCCGGCACCGACGACGGCGAGCACGATCCACAGGCCCCAGCGGCGACGCTTCTTGTCCTGCTCGGGCTCCAGGCGCTGCGCCAGGTCGCGGCGGGCCGAGGTCAGGCCCTCCTCGAACGAGCCGCGGACGTTCTCGCCGAGGTCGCGCAGCTCGCCCACCGAGGTGGGCACCGACGACTTCTCGAGGGCCTGCCGGGCGTCCTCGGCGTAGACCTTCGCCTGCTTGCGGGCGTCCTTGGCGTACGACCGGGCCTGCTTGCGGGCCTGCTTCGCCGCCTGGTTGGCGCGCTTGCGGGTCTCCTCGCGCGCCTCCTGGGCCCGCTTGCGGGCCTCGGCCTGTGCCTCCTCGGCGCGCGCCCGGGCCTCGGCGCGGGCGTCGAGCACCCGCTGGCGGGCCTGGTCGGCGGCCGCGCGGACGTCGCGCCGGACCTCGGCGCGCTTCTTCGCGCCCTGCTTGCGGGCCTTCTCGCGCTCCTTGCGCGCCTGGGCGGCCGCCTTCTCGGCGTGCTTGGCGGCCTTCTTCCGGGCGCGGGCACCTTCCTTGCGCAGATCGTCCAGGTCCTCCCTGGCACCGATCACGGTCTTGCTGCTCAACGGCCACACCTCAACTCATCGATGGCGGCTCAGGATGCCGCCCGTCCCCTGCCTGCAAGTGCCCGACCCGCCGGTGCGTCACACCCGCTGCTCCGACGGTGGCACGATGACCTCCGTGACGAATGCCGAGAACGGGCCGACCGCGACGCTGCACACCTCGAACGGCGACATCACCGTCAACCTCTTCCCCGACAAGGCACCGAAGACGGTGTCCAACTTCGTCGGGCTCGCGACCGGTGAGGGCCAGTACAGCGAGCCGAACGCGAAGGGCTCGTCCAGCGGGCCGTTCTACGACGGCACGATCTTCCACCGCGTGATCGCGGGGTTCATGCTGCAGACCGGGGATCCCACCGGAACGGGTCGCGGGGGACCGGGCTACAAGTTCGCCGACGAGTTCCACCCCGACCTGCGGTTCGACCGCCCGTACCTGCTCGCGATGGCCAACGCCGGTCCCGGCACGAACGGCTCGCAGTTCTTCATCACCGTCGCGCCGACGACGTGGCTGAACCGCAAGCACACCATCTTCGGCGAGGTCGCCGACCAGTCCAGCCGGGACGTCGTCGACGCGATCGCCGCCACGCCCACCGGCCCCGGCGACCGCCCCACCTCCGACATCGTGATCGAGAGCGTCGAGGTCACGACGTAACCCGACACCCACCACCGGACGGGCACACTGGGGACGTGAGCAGCAGCCCGCCCGGGGCCGACACCGCCGTCTGCGTCCGCCACCCCGACCGCCCGACCGGGCTGCGGTGCACGCGCTGCGACCGCCCGGCGTGCCCGCAGTGCCTGCGCGACGCCTCCGTCGGCATGCAGTGCGTGGACTGCGTCGGCGAGGCGGCGCGCACCCAGCGTCGCGGGCGCCCGCTGCGCCGGCCGACGGCCGTCGTCGTGCCCGCCCTCATCGCGGTCAACGTGGCGGTCTTCGCCTGGACCGCCCTCGACGCGGGCAGCGTGCAGCAGAACACCGACGGCGCGGTGTTCTCCGCCGGGGCGCTGGTCCCGCTGCAGGTGGCGGGCGGCGACTGGTGGCGGCTGGTGACGTCGGGCTTCCTGCACATCGGCCCGCTGCACCTGCTGTTCAACATGGTCGCGCTGTGGTTCATCGGGCGGGACATCGAGCTCGCGCTGGGCCGGCTGCGGTTCTCCCTGCTCTACGGGTGCTCGCTGCTCGGCGGCTCGGCCGCGGTGATGGTGTTCGGTTCGCCGCTGACCCCGACGGCGGGGGCGTCCGGGGCCATCTTCGGGCTGATGGGCGCGCTGGTGGTGCTGCTGCGGCGCATGCAGCTCCCGGCGACGTCGGCCATGGTGATCATCGGCCTGAACGTCGTCTTCTCGCTGACCTTCCCCGGCATCTCGCTGCTCGCCCACCTCGGCGGGCTGGTCGTCGGGACCGGGGTCGCCGCGGGGATGGCGTACGGACCCGCCCGCTCACGCCCGGCGACGGGACTGTGGATCGCCGGGGGGATCGTCGTCGCCCTCGTCCTCGCGATCGTCGTGCGCGACCTGTCGTTCGGCGCCGTCGTCTGCGGCGCCACCGCCTGCCGGATCGGCTGACCGGCCCGCGCGCGCCCGGTGGTCCTGCAGGGCCGCCGCGACGTCCACCGGGTCGGTGCCCAGTTCGAGCCGGCCGAGGACGAGCAGCCGCTCGGCCCCGTCGTCGTCCCGCGCGTCGATCTCCAGGTAGGCCGCCGGCAGACCCAGCCGCCGCATCCGCACGACCCGGACCGCGTCCACGCGGGCCCACGGCCAGCTGCGCGCGCCCAGCAGACCGCGCAGCGTCAGCGCGTCGGGGCCGGCGGCCAGGCGGGGTCGCGCCCGCAGCCCGACGAGCGCCGCGCCGCCGACGGCGACGGCGGCGACCCCGAGCAGCAGGCGCCCCGGCCCGTCAAGGCTCCCCAGGACGACGTAGGTCAGCAGGGCCACCCCGCCCACCAGCCCCAGGGCCACGGCGGGCACCGGGGCGGCCCACCGCGTGTCAGGGTTGTCCACAGGCCCTGTCCACAGTGGGGACGAACGACATGCGTGTAATTCTCAGCGCCACTTCATCGTCATGAGCAGCGAGATCACGACGAGGCCGAAGCCGATGAGGAAGTTGTAGCCGCCGAGCTCGGCCATGAAGCGGATGTCCTCGCCGGCCAGGTAGTTCACGACCAGCCACGCCAGCCCGACGATGCCGATCGCGAGCATGATCACGACGTAGGCCGGGTGCGACGGGCCGCTCGACCGCGCGGCGGACGCCTGCGGCGGCGGGGTGTAGGTCGGCTTCTTGCGGACCTTCGACTTCGGCACGGGCGCGCTCCTGGGGACTCGGGTCCACTCCACGGTAGCGAAGCGGTCCGTATCGTAGGAGCGTGCGGGTCCTCGTCGTCGACAACTACGACAGCTTCGTCTACAACCTCGTCCAGTACCTCGCCCAGCTGGGCGCCGAGCCGCTGGTCCGGCGCAACGACGCCGCCGACGTGCTCGAGCTCGCGGGCGACGTCGACGGAGTGCTGGTGAGCCCCGGCCCGGGCACGCCGGACGACGCCGGCTCGAGCCTGGACGTCATCGCCCGGTGCGCGGCCGACCGCACGCCGATGCTGGGGGTCTGCCTCGGGCACCAGGCCCTCGGCCAGGCCTTCGGGGGCGTCGTCGAGCGTGCGCCCGAGCTGCGCCACGGCAAGACCTCGGCGGTCCGCCACGGCGGCGCCGGGGTGCTCGCGGGTCTGCCCGACCCGTTCACGGCCACGCGCTACCACTCGCTGACGGTGCGGCCGGACTCGCTGCCCGACGAGCTCGAGCCCACCGGCTGGACCACCGACGGCGTGCTCATGGCCATGCGGCACCGCGAGCTCCCGCTGGAGGGGGTGCAGTTCCACCCGGAGTCGGTGCTCACCGAGGACGGTCACCGCGTGCTGGCCACCTGGATGGCGGCCTGCGGGCACCCGGTCACCGAGGGCCTGGTCGAGGGCCTGGTCCGCGACGCCCGGGCCCTCGCCCTCGCGGCCGCCCCGCCCGCGCAGGGCTGACCGCCCCGACGGCGTCAGTTGCCGCCGGGGAACAGGCCGCTCCCGCCGCCCCCGAAGACCCCGCCACCACCGCCGCCGCCGGTGTACTTGCCGACGGTCACCTGGATGGTGTCGCCCTTCCCGGCCTGGCTGCCCGCGGACGGGCTCTGACTGAGGACCTTGCCGTCCTGGTTCGGGTCGTCGACGTCCTGGGACGTGGCCTGCAGGTTGCCGCTGAAGCCGGCCGCGGCCAGCGCCGCGATCGCGTCGCCGCGCGACTTCCCGGTGATGTCCGGGACCGAGACGCGGTCACCGTTGGCCGCGGTGACCGTCACCGTCGACCCGACGGCCACCGTGGACCCGGCGGCGGGGCTGGTGGACGCCACGGTCGCGTTGCCGGACGAGTCGCCGCTCACGGTGACCTCCAGCCCGACCCCCTCGAGGGTCGTGCGGGCGGTGGCCACGGGCTGCCCCGTCACGTCCGGCACCTTGATGGTCTGGCGCTGCTGGCCGACAGTGAGCTGGATGGCGGTGCCCGGCGCGAGCAGGGTGCCCGGCGCCGGATCCTGCGACAGGACCTTGCCCACCTGGCTGGAGTCGTCGACCGGACGCTGCTGCGGGACGGGGGTCAGGGTCAGCCCGGCGCCCTGCACGATCTGCTGGGCCTGCTCGGCGGTGCGTCCGGCGAGGTCCGGGGCCTGCACCCGGTCCGGGCCGCGTCCGACCCGCATGGCGATCACCGCCTGCGGGTCGACCTCGGTGCCGGCGGCCGGGTCGGTGCCCAGCACCGTCCCGACCTGGCTCGGGTCCGAGGCGACGGGCACGAGGTTCGGCTTGAGCCCGGCCCCGGTGAGGGTGCGCAGGGCGACGTCCTGCGGCTGGTTGGTGACGTCGGGGACGGGCAGCTGGTTGTTGCCCGGCGCGAAGAGGAAGAACAGGCCGGCGAGCACGGCGGCCACGGCGAGGACCCCGCCCAGCACGCCGAGGCGGCGGCGCCGCCGACGGCGCCGCTCCTCCTCCTGCTCGGCCTGCCACGCGGCGAAGTCGCCGGCCTCGGTCGCCGGGCCGGTCGCGTAGGAGGCCGCCCCGACCGTGCGGGTCGGGCCGGTCATCAGCGTGTTGCGCTCGTCCGCCGTCATCACCAGCGGGGCCTCGACCGGCTCGCCCTGGAGCACCCGCACCAGGTCGTCGCGCATCTCGCCCGCGGTCTGGTAGCGGTTGTACGGGTTCTTCGCCAGCGCCTTGAGCGCGATGGCGTCCAGCGTCGGCGGCACGGCCGGGTTGAGCTCCGACGGCGGCCGGGGGTCCTCCCGCACGTGCTGGTAGGCGACCGCCACGGGCGAGTCCCCGGTGAACGGGGGCTGCCCGGTCAGCAGCTCGAAGAGCACGCAGCCGGTCGAGTAGACGTCCGAGCGGGCGTCGACGGCCTCGCCGCGGGCCTGCTCCGGGCTGAGGTACTGCGCGGTGCCGATGACGGCGGCGGTCTGCGTCAGGCCCTGCTGGGCGTCCGAGAGGGCGCGGGCGATGCCGAAGTCCATCACCTTGACCGCCCCGGACGGGGTGATCATGACGTTGGCCGGCTTCACGTCGCGGTGGATGATCCCGTGCCGGTGGGAGAAGTCGAGCGCGGAGCAGACGTCTGCCACGACCTCGCAGACCCGGAACGGCTCCATCGGCCCGCCGGTCTTGACGATGTCGCGCAGCGTCCGCCCCGGGACGTACTCCATGACGATGTAGGGCAGCGGGACGTCGTCGGCCCAGGTCTCGCCGGTGTCGTAGACCGCCACGATCGCCGGGTGGTTCAGCGCGGCCGCGTTCTGGCCCTCGCGCTGGAACCGGATCTGGAACTGCGGGTCGCGGGCGAGGTCGGCGCGCAGCACCTTGATCGCCACGTCGCGGCCGAGCCGGACGTCGCGGCCGCCGTGGACCTCGGACATGCCCCCGTAGCCGAGGGCGGGCCCCAGCTCGTACCGGTCGGACAGGAGGCGGGGGGTGGTCATCCGAACTCCTGACAGGTGACGGTCACGGTGTCCCCGCGGGTGACCTCACCGGTGGGGGAGACGCGCAGCACGCGGCAGGCCGACGGGTCCGTCGGTTGGCCGCCGAGGAGCGTCTCGACCTCCGGCACGAGGCCGGACTCGCGCAGCGCGGCGCTCGCCACCGAGGCGGGTCGGCCGACGTAGTCGATGGTGCTGACGTTCACGGTGTTGCCCGCGGCCGTCGTGGTCGTGGTCGTGCGGCTACGGGTCGTCGTGGTGGTCGGCGCCGGCCGCGACGTCGTCGTCGACGTCGGGGTGGCGGCCGGCGGCGGCGCGCTGGTCTCGGTGTTCGAGACCAGGTAGTACCCGCCGATCAGCAGGACGGCGAGCACCGCCAGGACCGCGGCCACGGCACCCCACGGCCCGCGTCGGCGCGGCTCGGGGGCCCGCCCGTCGTCCCAGCGGTCGCTGCGCCGCGGCGGCGGCGAGGACGGGCCGTCGTAGGTGGTCGCCGGCGCGACCCGGGTGGCCGGGTTGACCGCCTCGGTCGCGGCGGTGGCCGCCCCCGGGCGGGGCACCGGCTCCCCGCGGCGCACGGCCGCGACGGCGCGGGCGAACTCCCCGCCGTTGGCGTAGCGGCCGCGGGGGTCCTTGGTGAGCGTCAGCTCGATCAGCTGGCGCACCACCGGGGGCACGTCCGACGGCAGCGGCGGCAGCGGGTCGCGGATGTGCATCATCGCGACCGTGACGGCGTTCTCCGAGAGGTACGGCCGACGGCCGGCCAGGCACTCGTAGCCGACGACGCCGAGCGAGTACACGTCCGAGGCCGGCCCGGCGTCACCACCGCCGGCCTGCTCCGGGGCGATGTAGTGCGCGGTGCCCATGACCATGCCGGAGCGGGTCACCGGGGCCGCGTCGATGGCCTTCGCGATGCCGAAGTCGGTGATCTTCACCTGGTTCGTCGGCGTCACCAGGATGTTGCCGGGCTTGACGTCGCGGTGCACCAGCCCGCGCTCGTGGGCGGCGTCGAGGGCGTAGCCGGACTGCTCGAGGATGTCGAGCGTGTAGTCGACGCCCAGGCGGCCGTGCACCGACAGGATCTGGGCCAGCGGCTCGCCGCGCACCAGCTCCATGACCAGGTAGGCGACCGGGACCTGGATGGTGCCGCTCGCGGTCGTCCAGTCCGTGGTGGTCTCGCCGTAGTCGTGCACGGCGGTGACGCCGGGGTTGTTCAGCGAGGCGGCCGTGCGGGCCTCGGTGCGGAAGCGGTGCAGGAACTCGGGGTCACCGGAGAGCTCGGCCTTGAGGATCTTGACCGCGACGGTCCGGTCGAGGCGGGTGTCCTGGGCCTCCCACACCTCGCCCATGCCACCGATGGCGATGCGCCGCCCGATCCGGTAGCGGTCGGCGAGCAGGGTTCCCGTGGTCGGGGCCATGGAGCTACCTCCCTCCCTGCTGCAGGGCCGCGGCGACGACCGCCCGGCCGACCGGGCCGGCCACGGACGAGCCGGTGGCGTCGTCGCCCCGGTTCCCGCCGCGCTCGACGATGACAGAGACCGCCACCTGCGGGTCGGGCACGGGGCCGAAGACGTCGTACCAGGTGTGCGGGGGGTTGGTCTTCGGGGAGGCGCCCCACTCCGCGGTGCCGGTCTTCGAGGCCAGCTGCACGCCCGGGATCTTCCCGCCGCTGGTGCCGCCGTTCTCCGAGCCGATCATCAGCTGGGTCAGCGTGGACGCGGTGCCGCCGGAGATCGCGCGGGCGAGACGGTCCGGGTCGGTGGTGTCGACGACCGACAGGTCCTGGCCCTGGATCTGGCCGACCACGTGCGGCTGCATCGGGATGCCGCCGTTCGCGATGGTCGCGGTGATCATGGCGTTCTGCAGCGGGGTCAGGCGCACGTCGCGCTGGCCGATCCCGGACTGGGCCAGCGACGCGCCGTCCCCGAGCTCGCCGACCGAGGACTCCGCCACCGGCATCGGGATCGTCAGGTTCGGGTTCTCCATCCCGTACGCCGCCGCCTGCGCCCGGAGCCGGTCGGCGCCCACCTGGTCGGCGAGCTGGGCGAACGGTCCGTTGCAGGACTTGGTGAACGCGGTGGAGAACGGCACGGTCGGGCCGGAGCCGCAGCGCTGGCCGTCGTAGTTCTCCAGCGTGGTGACGCTGTCGGGCAGCGTGATGCGCGGCTCGGCGGTGACCGGCGTCTGCGGCGTGATCATGTTCGCCTCGAGCGCGGTCGAGGTGGTGACCAGCTTGAACGTCGAGCCGGGCGGATAGGTCTCGGAGATCGCCCGGTTGATCAGCGGGGAGTCCGAGCTGTTCGGGTTCAGCGAGTTCCACGCGTTCCGCTGCGTCGCGCCGTCGTGGCTGGCCAGCGGGTTCGGGTCGTAGGACGGCACCGAGACCATCGCGAGGACCTCGCCGGTCTGCGGCCGGATGGCCACGACGGAGCCCTCGTAGCCGCGCGACACCATCGCCTGGTACGCGGCCTGCTGGACCTTCGGGTCGATCGTCAGCGCCACGTTGCCCCCGGCCGGCGAGCGGCCGGTGACCACGTCGGAGATCCGGCGGACGAACAGCCGGTCGTCGGAGCCGTTGAGGACGGCGTCCATCGACCGCTCGATCCCGGAGGTCCCGTAGACCTGCGAGTAGTAGCCGGTGACCGGGGCGTACATCGGCCCGTTCGCGTACGTGCGCAGGTACTTGAACCGGTCGTCGGTCGCGACGCTCGACGCGAGCACCTCGCCGCCGGCGGAGATCTGGCCGCGCTGGCGGTTGTACTCGTCGAGCAGCACGCGCTGGTTGTACGGGTTGGCCTTGTACTCGTCGGCCTTGACGACCTGGACCCACGTGGCCTGGCCCAGCAGCAGCACGATCAGGCCCATGACCACGAGGGAGACCCGACGCAGCGGGGTGTTCACTCGCGGCTCCTCCCTCGGGGCGGCGTCGCCGGTGCGGCGGGGTTGCCGTGCGGCGGCGTGGCCACCTCGCTCCGGGACACCATCTCGGTGTGCGCCTCGGCCAGGGGCGTGCGGGGCGGCGTCGGGGCGGCGCCCGGCTCCGGGCGCCCCTTCTCCGCCGCCGGCCGGCGGGCGGCGTCCGAGACCCGCAGCACCAGCGCGACGAGCACGTAGTTCGCCACCAGGGACGACCCGCCGTAGGACATGAACGGGGCGGCCTGCCCGGTGTTCGGGATGAGGCCGATGACCCCGCCGGCCACGACGAAGACCTGGATCGCGACCGTGAAGCCCAGACCGGCGGCCAGCAGCTTGCCGAACGTGTCCCGGACCGCGAGGGCGGTGCGCAGCGCGCGGGTGGAGATCAGGCAGTAGAGCAGCAGGAGCGCCATCAGCCCGATCAGGCCGGTCTCCTCACCCATGGAGGTGAAGATGAAGTCGGTGCTCGACAGAGGCACCAGGTCGGGCCGGCCCGCACCGAGCCCGGTGCCGAGCATGCCGCCGGTCGCCATCCCGAACAGGCCCTGACTGACCTGGTAGGTGGCGGCCGCGGGGTCGGAGAGCGGGTCGAGCCACGCGGCGACGCGGACCTGCACGCGGTCGACGAAGGTCCACGCGGCGAACGCCCCGGCGCCGAAGATGACCAGGCCGATGAGCACCCACGACGAGCGCTCGGTGGCGACGTAGATCATCGACAGGACGATCCCGAAGAACATCAGCGAGGTGCCGAGGTCGGACTCGAAGACCAGCACGCCCATCGCGACGACCCAGGCGATCAGCAGTGGCGCCAGGTCGCGGGGGCGCGGGAAGGTCATGCCCAGGACGTGCTTGCCCGCCGTCGTGAACAGGTCGCGCTTGGCGACCAGGAAGGACGCGAAGAAGATCGTCAGCAGGATCTTGGCGAACTCGCCGGGCTGGATGCCGACGCCGCCGACCCGGATCCAGATCTTCGCGCCGTTCACCTCGGAGAGGGCGGAGGGCAGCACGGCGGGCAGGGCGAGCAGCACCAGGCCGACGAAGCCCACCGTGTAGCCGTAGCGGGCCAGCGTGCGGTGGTCGCGCACGCGCCAGAGCACCACGACGAACAGGGTGAGGCCGAGCGTCAGCCACGCGATCTGGCGCAGGGCGTCGGCGTCGGGCACGGGATTGCCGCGGGCGAGCGCGTTCGCCGCCCGGGCCAGGTCGATCCGGTGGATCATCACCAGGCCCAGCCCGTTGAGCAGGGCCGCGCACGGCAGGATCACCGGGTCGGCGTACGGCGCGAACCGGCGCACCGCCACGTGCGCCCCGGCGAACAGCGCCAGGTAGGCGAGGCCCAGGTAGAGCAGGGTGAGCGTGAGCTCCTGGTTCTGGTTGGCCTCGACGAGCACCAGCGCGCCCGTGACGATGACGGCCGCGAACGCCAGCAGGAGCAGCTCGATCCCGCGGCGGGTCGAGACGGCGGCGGCGACGACCGGACGCAGCGCGGTGCGGTCGGCGGGCATCTCGGCGGGGTCGGGGCCGGGCCCGCCGGTGGTCCGACCGGCGCGCGGGGCCTGGGCGGGGCGGACCATTACTGCACCGCGCGGCAGTCGCGTCCCGGGACCTGCGGGGACTGGGGCACGGCGGTGGGGGCCGCGGTGACGGGTGAGCCGGGGACGGCGGGCTGGCCGGGGACCGCGGGCTGTCCGGGCTGGCCCGGCTGCGCGGGCTGGCCCGGCGCGGGCACGATCGGGGCCGGCGGCTGGCACTCGGGCAGCAGCTCGTCGGTGCGCAGGCGCTCCACCGTGCGGTGGGCGGCGTCCAGGTCGGAGGTGGGCAGCGAGTCGCCCTGCACCGACGTGCGGCCGACCTGGGTGAGGTCGGCGACCTTGAGGCCGGTCTGCTCCGAGACGTCCTGCAGCTGCACGCCGAGGACGTCGCCGCGGACCCCCTGGTAGATCACGACCTGGTCGCCGGCCACGCCGACGTAGTACTGCTGGGAGATCCACAGGCGGGTGACCAGCAGGCCGAGGCCCGCGAGGACCAGCACGCCCACGACGGCGAGGACCACGGCCAGGCGGCCGCGGCGCGGGCGGGAGCGGGCGGCGCCGTGACCGGCGCGTCCGGCCTCGCCGCGGGCCGGCAGCGGGTCGGGTCGCGAGGACGGCTCGGCGCGCGTCAACGTGGCCGCCGAGGCCCGGGCGGCCGCGGAGTCGGCCGGCGGCGGGTCGGCGCGGCCGTCGCCGGCGGCGCCGCCGTAGATCGGCTCGTGCTCGCCGTAGTCGACGTCGACGACGTCGGCGACGATGCAGGTGACGTTGTCCGGTCCGCCGCCCTTGAGCGCGAGCTCGATGAGGCGGTCGGCGCAGCTCTGCGGATCGGTGATCGTGAGGGCCTCGGCGATCGTCTCGGCGCTGACCACGCCGGAGAGCCCGTCGGAGCAGAGCAGGTAGCGGTCGCCCGACCGCGCCTCGCGCACCGTCAGCGAGGGCTCGACGTCGTGCCCGGTGAGCGCGCGGAGCAGCAGCGAGCGCTGCGGGTGGCTCGCGGCCTCGTCCTCGGTGATGCGGCCCTCGTCGATCAGCGACTGCACGAACGTGTCGTCGCGGGTGATCTGGGTGAGGACGCCCTCCCGGAACAGGTAGGCGCGGGAGTCGCCGACGTGCACCATGCCCAGCCGGCTGCCGGCGAAGAGGACCGCGGTCAGCGTGGTGCCCATGCCGTCGAGGTCGGGCTCCTCGTTGACCAGCTCGGTGATCGCGTCGTTGCCCTGGGCGGTCGCCTCGGCCAGCTCGCCGAGCAGGTCGTCGCCCGGCTCGTCGTCGTCGAGGGGCACGAGCGCGGCGATGACCAGCTTCGAGGCCACCTCACCCGCCGCGTGGCCCCCCATGCCGTCCGCGAGCGCGAGCAGGCGCGGGCCCGCGTAGACCGAGTCCTGGTTGTTCTGCCGCACCAGGCCCCGGTCGCTGCGGGCGGAGTAGCGCAGCACCAGGGTCACGGGACGATCCTGCACGCAGGGGCACGGAGCGCCCGCACCCGGGTGGGGGTGGCGGGGGTCCTCGGGGCGGGGCGTCGGGTCATGTGCGGAGCTCGATCACGGTCTTGCCGATGCGGATCGGCGTGCCCGGGGGCACCTTGGTCGGTCCGGTGACCTTGGCCCGGTCGAGGTAGGTGCCGTTGGTCGACCCCAGGTCCTCGACGTACCAGTCGTCGCCGGACTGCGAGATGCGCGCGTGGCGCGTCGACGCGTAGTCGTCGTCGAGCACCAGCGTCGAGTCGTCGGCGCGGCCGAGCATGATCGGCCGGCCGTCGAGGGCGATCCGGGTGCCGGCCAGGGCACCCGCCGTCACGATGAGCGCCTTCGGACCCGAGCGACCCCCACCACGGCCCGGTTTCGCCGTCCCCCCGCGGGAGGAGGGACGCCGACCTGGCACCGCGGCCCGTAGCCCCGACGCGGCGTACAGGTCGGAACGCACGACCCGCAGCGCGGCGAAGACGAACAGCCAGAGCAGCGCGAGGAACGCCGCTCGGGTGAGCTGGAGGACGAGTTCGGGCACGGGGAGAGCGCGTCAGCCCTGGGCGCGGAACAGCAGCGCCGAGTGCCCGACCCGGATGGTGTCGCCGTCGGCGAGCTGCCAGGTCTGCACCGGGGTGCCGTTGACCGTCGTCCCGTTGGTGGAGCCGAGGTCGGACAGGGTGGCCTGCTGGCCGTCCCAGCTGATCTCGAGGTGGCGGCGCGAGACCCCGGTGTCGGCGAGGCGGAACTGCGCGTCCTGGCCGCGGCCGATGACGTTCGCGCCCTGCACCAGCTGGTAGGAGCGGTTGGAGCCGTCGTCCAGGGTCAGCGTCGCGGTCATCTGGCGGGTCTGCACGCCGCCGTAGCCCTGCTGGCCGTACTGGTCGTAGCCGCCCTGCTGCTGGCCGTACGGGTCGTACCCGCCCTGGCCGTACTGGCCGCCGTACTGGTCGTAGCCCGGCTGGCCGGCGTAGCCCTGCGGCTGGCCGTAGCCCTGCTGCTGGCCGTAGGGGTCGTAGCCCTGCGGCTGGCCGTAGCCCTGCTGCTGGCCGTAGGGGTCGTAGCCCTGCGGCTGGCCGTAGCCCTGCTGCTGGCCGTACGGGTCGTACCCCTGCTGCTGGCCGTACTGGTCGTAGCCCTGCTGCGGGTAGCCCTGCTGCTGGCCGTACGGGTCCTGCCCGTAGCCCTGCTGCGGGTAGCCCTGCTGCTGGCCGTACGGGTCCTGCCCGTAGCCCTGCTGCGGGTAGCCCTGCTGCTGCTGCGGGTAGCCCTGCTGCTGGCCGTACGGGTCCTGCGGGTAGCCCTGCTGCGGCTGCTGCGGGTAGCCCTGCTGGCCGTAGCCACGCTGGTCCTGCTCGTCCGGGTACCGACCGGGTGCCTGGCTCATGGGGTGCTCTCCTGCGGATCGGGGGCTCGCGGTCCGCTGCCGCGACGCGTCGGGGTCAACGGACGACTTGGTGCGGAACTGTCCCGTGTGCAGCGCGTCGGAACGCTCCAGAGAGACTACGACCTCACCGTATGTCTCCCACCCGCCCTCTGTGAGGTGCTCTTCCACGCAGTCGATCAGCGAGTGGGTGATGGTCTCTTCGTCCCCGGCCAACCGATCGTGATCGACAGGGCTGAGCACCACCGTGTAGTGGTTGGGCGCCAGGTGGCGCCCACCGGCCAAGACTCGCACGCCGTCCTCCGCCTCGCGGCGGAGGGCCTGTGCGATCTCCTGGGGAACGACCTTGCCGCCGAAGACCCGCGCGAAGGTGTCACCCACCAGACCTTCGAGCTTGCGCTCGAAGCGCTGTGCGCGCCCCACCCGCGATCCCTCCTCCGGCTCGTCGTCCGACCTTCCTCCCCCGACGGTGTGTCGCCACACCGCACGGGTTCTCTAGATGGTATCGGTCGCGCAACGGCGTCCGTTGACCTCCTTCGGGGTGGCCTTCGGAGGGGGTGCTAGGGTCGTTCACGTCGATCACGGATCGGCTCCACTCGGGCGAGTGGCGGAATGGCAGACGCGCACGGTTCAGGTCCGTGTATCCGGAAGGATGTGGGGGTTCAACTCCCCCCTCGCCCACACCGTCTCTCTCCTCTGGGCCGCACCGCGGCCGCGGCCCGCCTGTCGCTCCCGGGCTGGCAGTGTGTCCTCATGCGGCTCGCGCGGAAGATCACCGATCTCACCGGACCCGGCTTCACCGACGGCTTCGGCGTCGGTGGCACCGATCTCGGGGCGACCGTCCGTGCCCCGGACGGCCGCCTGGTGTCGGTCTTCGGCGACACCTTCGAGATCGCCGGCGTCGGCGGCCCCGGGTGGCGCTCGCCCGTCGTCCTGTTCGCGGACCCGACGTCGGTCGGGGACGGCCTGCGCTGGACCGGGTGCGCGGGCGAGGACGGCTACGCCCAGCAGGTGGTGGGGTACCGGCACCAGGGCCTACGGCGCATGGGCTCCTCGATGCTGTCGCTGCGCCGGATCTCCACGGTGCTGCCCACCGACCTGCTCGTCGTCGGCGACGACCTGTGGCTGCACGTCATGGCCTGCCGCGAGCTCGGGAACCCCCGCGCGACCGAGCTGCACCGCTCCCGGGACTCCGGCGAGACCTGGGAGCCGGCCGGCGTGCGCTGGCCCGGCGACCACCTCGGCGGCCTGTTCCAGATGCTCACCTGGGAGGTCGACGCGGAAGGGGAGTGGGTCTACGCCCTGACCACCGGGTTCCAGCGCGCCCACGGGCTGCTGCTGCACCGGGTGCGGCCGGCCTCGATCGCCGACCCCGCCGCGTGGGAGGGCTGGGGCTTCGACGGCTCCAGCTGGGACTGGGGGCGCACCCCGACGGAGGTGCTGCCGGGCGCCTTCGGCGAGATGTCGCTGCGGCGGGTCCCGGACGCGTCCGGCCGGGAGTGGTGGCTGCTCGTCGTCTTCGACGCCGGGAACTACCGCATCGACGCCCTGCTGCTCGACCACCCGACCGCGAACCTGCACACCGCGCCGCGCGCCACGCTGGTCGCCGGGGCCGGGTGGGGCGACGAGGACCACGAGGGCGGCCGGGTCGCGCAGCTCTACGGCGGCTACACCGTGCCGGGCTCGACGCTGGAGGACCTGCACCTCGTCGTCAGCCAGTGGAAGACCGACACGAACTGGCCGTACAAGGCGATGCAGTTCCAGGTGGACGCGTCGGAGCTGGTCCCCCGCTAGCGGCCGGACCCGCTCCAGTCGGCGCCGGCGCCCTCGATGACGGGGGAGCGGCCGAGCAGGGGGCGCCACCAGGCCTCGTTGGCGCGGTACCAGGCCACGGTGTCGGCGATCCCGTCGGTCCACTCCACCGCGGGGGCCCAGCCGAGCTCGGTGCGCAGCTTGGTGGAGTCGAGCAGGTAGCGCCGGTCGTGCGAGGGGCGGTCCGGGACGATCGTCTTGAGCTCCGGGCCCAGGCCCAGGGCGCCCAGGACGGTGTCGGCGATGCCCTCGATGTCGACCTCGGTGCCCGACCCGACGTTGTAGGTCTCCCCGACCCGCCCGTGGTGGATCACCCGGTCGATCGCGGTCGCGTGGTCGGAGACGTGCAGCCACTCGCGGCGGTTCTTCGTCGAGGCGTAGAGCGGCAGCGCCTCGCCGGCCAGGGCCCGCGTCGTGAACAGCGGGATGACCTTCTCCGGGAACTGGAAGGGCCCGTAGTTGTTCGAGCAGTTCGTGATCGTCACCGGCACGTCGTAGGTCAGCCCGTAGGACCGGACCACGTGGTCCCCGCCGGCCTTGGCGGCGTTGTACGGGGTCCGCGGCAGGTACGGGGAGTCCTCGGTGAACGCCTCGTCGGCGTCCAGGGACAGGTCGCCGTAGACCTCGCAGGTGGAGATGTGGTGGAACCGCGACACCCCGACCCGGCGCACGGCCTCGAGCAGGCCCTGGGTGCCGGTGACGTTGGTGGCGAAGAAGTCGCCGGGGCGCAGGATCGCCAGCGAGTTGTGCGACTCGGCGGCGAAGTTGACCACCACGTCCACCGCGTGCGCCCGCAGCAGGTGGGCGACCAGGTCGGTGTTGCCGATCGAGCCGTGCACGAACTCCACGCCGTCGAGCAGCTCGCCGTCCGGGCCGTTCAGCGACTCCCGCACCCCGGCGTAGGTCAGCGCGTCGAGCGCCACGATCCGGTCACCGGGGTGCACCGCCCGCCAGTAGCGGACGAAGTTGGACCCGATGAAACCGGCTGCACCGGTGACGAGGACGGTGGACACTCGGGTCTCCTCCAGGCGTTCGGTGGACGTTCGGGCGGCCCCGAACCTAACCGACCGCGCTCGAGGCCCGGGCGAGCCGGTGCGGCACCCTGGCACGCGATATCCCCCACGACCCCCGCGAAGGACTTCGATGCACGACGCACGGACGTTGATCGAGCTCGGTGACGAGGCGGTCCGCCGCCTCGCCCGCCGCGGCTACACGCTCGACCTCGCGGGGCTCGAGGCCCTGTCCGCGCGGCGCAACTCCTCGATCTCCCGGGCGGACGACCTGCGGGCGGAGTCGAAGCGCGTCGCGGCCGAGGTGGGCCGCGTCGCGAAGGAGACCCGCGGGCAGGGCGAGGAGGTCGAGAAGCTCAAGACCCGGGCCCGGGAGATCAAGGACGAGATCCGCACCGCGGAGTCCGAGACCGAGGCCGCCGAGGACGCGCTGCGCGAGGTCCTGCTGGCGATCCCCAACCTGCCCGACGACGAGGTCCCGGACGGCGACTCCGACGCCGACGCCGTCGAGGTCCGCCGGTGGGGCACGCCGCCGGAGTTCGGCTTCGAGGTCCGCGACCACGTGGACCTCGGCGAGGCCACCGGCATCCTCGACTTCGGCCGCGCCGCGAAGCTCTCCGGCGCCCGGTTCAGCGTGGCCCGGGGCCCCGGGGCGGTCCTGGAGCGCGCCCTCGCCACCTTCTTCCTGACGATGCACACCGCGCGGCACGGCTACACCGAGTTCTCGGTGCCCTACCTGGTCACGCGCGAGACGATGACCGGGACGGGGCAGCTCCCGAAGTTCGAGGAGGACCTGTTCCGCACGGGCACCACCGACCGGAGCCTGTACCTCATCCCGACGGCCGAGGTGTCGCTGACCAACCTCCACGCCGACGAGATGCTCGACGCGGACGCGCTGCCGCTGGCCTACACCGCGTACACCCCGTGCTTCCGGTCGGAGGCGGGGAGCTACGGGCGCGACACCCGCGGCCTGCTGCGGCTGCACCAGTTCGCCAAGGTCGAGATGGTGCGGTTCTGCCGCGAGGAGGAGTCCGCCGCCGAGCTGGAGCTCATGGTCTCGCACGCGGAGAACTGCCTGCAGGCGCTCGGCCTGGCCTACCGCGTCGTCCGGCTGGCCGCGGGCGACATGGGCTTCGCCGCCCGGACCACCTACGACCTCGAGGTGTGGCTGCCCAGCCAGGGCACCTTCCGCGAGATCTCCTCCTGCTCGGACTGCGGGACGTTCCAGTCACGCCGCGCCGGCATCCGCGCGAAGGACGCCCACGGCGGCCGCGCCCAGGTCGCGACGCTCAACGGCTCGGGCCTGCCGATCGGCCGCGCCCTGGCCGCGCTGCTCGAGCAGTACCAGGCCGAGGACGGGTCCGTGACGATCCCCGAGGTGCTGCACCCCTTCACCGGGTTCCGCCGGATCCTCGCCGACGGCACCACGGAGTAGGTCAGCGTCGGACGGCGGCCAGTTGCGCGGCCTGTCCGACCATCCGGCCCGACGCGTCCCACACCCGGCAGCTCTCGTGCATGCGGTCGCCGACGAGGTGGTCGAGCCACTGCGTGACCCGCAGCGGACCCGGCGCCGGGACCGCGTGCACGTGCGCGGTCAACGACATCGTGGGGGACCAGCCGTAGACGCCGACGTCGAAGCACGCGGGCGGGAGCAGGTCCAGGGCCACGAGCAGCCCGATCGGTGACCAGGGCTCGCGCGTGTCCAGCTCCGCCCACCCGGAGAGCCGACCCGCACCGCTGGGCCGGCCGTGCAGGAAGCCCAGCGACGACGGGTCGAACCGGGTGTCGACGACCTCCATGATCGGCAGGCCGCCCCGGCCGTCCTCGGCGGCGACCGGGCGGCGCTCGCACGCCTCGAACGGGGCGAGGGCGATCGGCTCCGGCGAGACGTCGCCGTCCGTGGGGGTGTCCGTCGGCGCCGCGCCGAGCACCATCGCGGCCTCCACGCACGGCCGGTCGTCCTGGCTGACCAGGGCGCGGACGTGCGTGGCGCTGCGACCGCGCCGCAGCACGGTGACGTCGACCACGGCCGGACCGGGGTCCGGTGCGCGCAGGAACGTCCCGGTGACGGCCTGCGGGACGACGTGCGCGTCCGCGGCCGGCTCGGGCGTTCCACCGTCCCCCGTCGCTCCGCTCGCCTCGACCTCGTCGACGGCCGCCTGGGCGAGCAGGGCGAGCAGGTACCCGCCGTGCAGCTTCGGGCCGATGCCCCACTGCTCGTCGAGGACCGCCGCGCGGCGACCGGGCTGCTCGGTGGGGACCGTGGCGGTCGCCTTCGCGAGGTCCGCCATCAGACCTGCGGCGGGCGGGGCGCGTCCGGGTCGGGCGCGGTGGGCGTCTGCGGCCCGGGTGCCGTGGTCGGCGAGTCGGGCGAGGCCGCCGCGTGCGGCGCGGCCGCGGCGCCGCCCTGCTCCGGCGTGATCGGCCCGGGCGGCGTGCTCCCCGGGGCGGTGGGGGCGTCGACCGGGGCCGTGGGGCCGGGCGCGGGGTCGCCCGCGGCCGCGCCGGGGGCACTGGGCTCGCCCGACGCCGGCGCCCCCTGGCTCGCGACCCAGCCGATGCCGTCGTCGACCTTGCCCTGGGCCTTGCCGATCTGCTCGGAGTACTTGCCGCCGGTCTTCTCGTCGACCCAGCGGGCGGCCTTGTCCAACGTGCCCTTGATGGTGTCCTGGTTCTCGGACACCTTCTGGCTCACGGTGTCGCGCAGGTCGGACGCCATCTGCTTGCCCTGGCGGGCCAGCTCGTCGCGGTCCATGGGGATCCCTCGTTCGGTCTCGTGGCCTGGGAGGGCGAGTCTAGCGAGATCGGGCGGCCGGGCGAGGGGTTCGCGCGTGATCGCCGGGGACGCGCCGTCACGGGACGGTCACGCGCAGGTCATGAGTCCTCGGCCATGAGCGGGATCCGACGGGGTGCCGACGGGCGGGCTGGACGGACACGGCACCATGGGCCCCGGGCGTCCGGCACACGTGGTGTGCGCCGGACGTGTCACGGGAGCCGGACGAGGAGGCACGCGGGCGGTGAGTTCGACGGAGGCGGGTCCCCCGTCCACCGTGGGTGCGGGCCGGTACACCCTCGGCGACCTCATCGGTCGGGGTGGCGCCGCGGAGGTCTACCGCGCCCGTGACGAGCTGCTCGGCCGCGACGTGGCCGTCAAGCTGTTCCCGGCCGGCGTCGGGGAGGCCGACGAGTCCCGCCGGCAGCGCGAGGTGCAGACCCTCGCCGGGATGAACCACCCGGGCCTGGTGACGATCTACGACGTCGGCGCCGAGGGCAGCCGCGCGTACTTCGTCATGCAGCTGATCGAGGGGGAGTCCCTCGCCGACCGGATCCGCACCGGTCCCCTGCGCCCCGGGGACGTGGTCGCCCTGGGGGCCGCGCTGGCCGACGCCCTCACCTACGTGCACCGCCACGGGGTGGTGCACCGCGACATCAAGCCCGGCAACGTGCTGCTCGACACCGAGGGACGGCCGCACCTCTCCGACTTCGGCATCGCCGTCCTGGCCGACGCCACCAACATCACCGCCACCGGCATGGTGATCGGCACCGCGTCGTACCTCTCGCCCGAGCAGGTCCGCGGCCAGCCGGTCGGCCCGGCCTCCGACGTCTACGCGCTGGGCCTGGTGCTGCTCGAGTGCATCACCGCGCGCCGCGAGTACCCCGGCAACGCCCTCGAGGCGGCCGTGGCCCGCCTGCACCGCCCGCCGGACGTCCCCTCCGACCTCCCACCGGCCCTGCAGGGCCTGCTGGTCGCGATGACCCGGGACGAGCCCGCGGAGCGGCCGACCACCGAGCAGGTGGTGGGCGAGCTGCGGACGATCTCCCGCGAGGTCGGCATGGACGCGGAGACGGTGCTCGCGCCGTCCCCGACGACGGGCACGGGCGCCACCTACGCGATGGGCCCGCCGCTCGCACCGCCCGGCACGGGCGCGACGTACGCGATGCACCCGGGCGGGGGCTACGACCCGTACGGCGCCACGCAGCGCGTGGGGACCCCGCCCGGCGGCTACCCGCCGTACGGCTACCCGGGGACGGACGGCCGGACCGCCGTCGTCGGTCCCGGGACCATGACCGGCGGGGCGTACGCCCCCGAGGAGCAGCGCCGCTCGCGCAAGGGCCCGATCATCGCCGCCATCGTCGCGGTCCTGCTGGTCGCGGGCGGGGTCGGCGCCTACGCGCTGCTCGGCAACCGCGCCGAGGAGCTCCCCCCGCCGGCCCCGACGTCGATCCCGGCGCCCGTCCCGACGACCACCACGACGACCACCGAGGAGGAGACGACCACCCGGCGCCGGACCACGACGACCCCGCCGCCGACCACCACAGTCGCCCCTCCGCCCGTCACCACCACGCAGGCTCCGCCGCCGCCGACCACGCAGCCGCCGACGACGACGGAAGAGGACGACAGCCCCGCCGTCGTACCTCCCGCTGTCGGTGGCGGCGCGCAGCAACCTCTGCGCGGATCCACGAACACGCCCTGACTGTTCCCCGACGACGGGACCGGACCGGCCCCGTCGTCGGGAAGAGCCCTACTGGTGCAGGCGCCGGAACAGCGGCGCGCGGCCGGCGGGCTGCTCGATGACGCCGCGCGTGGGCACCGGCGGGATGTCGAAGGTGAGCGGCTCGTCGGCGCTGAGGACGAAGTCCTCGTCGTGGTGGCGCAGCTCCAGCGGCTCGGACGACGTCACCGTCATCCCCGTGGGCCCGGTGCCGGTGCCCGTCGCCGGCTCCTCGAGCGAGTACGTGGCCTCGCCGTGCCCGATCTCCACGTGCACGGACCGCCCGCGCCACAGCACCCGGAACCGCAGGCCGGAGACCGCGGAGGGGAGCCGGGGGGCGAAGGTGAGCGTGCCGTCGTGGGTCCGCATCCCGCCCAGGCCCTGGATGATCGACGTCCAGCCGGAGGCGACCGCGGCGAGGTGGATGCCGTCGCGGACGTTGTTCTCCAGGTCGGCGAGGTCCATCTGGACGGACTCGCACAGGTAGTCGTAGGCGAGGTCCAGGTGGCCGGTCTCGGCGGCCATGACCGCCAGGGTGCCGGGGGAGAGCGAGGAGTCGCGGACCGTGATCCGCTCGTAGTAGGCGAAGTTCGCGGCCTTCTGCTCCGGGGTGAACGCGTCCGGGCACTGGACCATCGCGAGCACGAGGTCGGGCTGCTTGACGACCTGCTTGCGGTACAGGTCGAAGTACGGGTAGTTCAGCAGCAAGGGGTAGTTCTCCTCGGGCGTGCCCTCGAAGTCCCACAGCGCGTGCGAGGTGAAGCCCTCGGCCTGCTGGTGCACGCCGAGCTTCTCGTCGAACGGGATGACCATGGCGGTGGCCGCCGAGCGCCAGCTCGCGATCTCCTCGCTGGTCACGCCCAGGCGCTCGGCCTCGCGCGGGTGGCGCACGCACGCGGCCGCGGCCCCGCGCAGGTTCCGCTGCGCCATCAGGTTCGTGTAGACGTTGTTGTCCGCCACCGCGGAGTACTCGTCCGGGCCGGTCACGCCGTCGATGCGGAAGTTGGACTCGGAGTCGTGGTGGCCCAGCGAGCGCCACAGCCGGGCGGTCGCGACGAGCAGGTCGACGCCGGTCTCCCGCTCGAAGTCGGTGTCGTCGGTCGCGGAGACGTAGCGCAGCACCGCGTCCGCGATGTCGGCGTTGACGTGGAACGCGGCGGTGCCGGCGGGCCAGTACCCGGAGCACTCCTCGCCCCGGATCGTCCGCCACGCGAACGCCGCGCCCTCGAGCCCGAGGGTCTGCGCGTTCGCGACGGCGGCGTCGAGGGTGGAGTGGCGCCAGCGCAGCGCGTCGGCCGCGACCCGCGGGTTCGTGTGCATGAAGACCGGGAGCACGAAGGTCTCGCAGTCCCAGAAGCTGTGGCCGTCGTAGCCCTGACCGGTGAGGCCCTTCGCCCCGATGGCGCGCTTCTCGGCCCGCGCCCCGGCCTGCAGGACGTGGAACAGCGAGAACCGGATGGCCTGCTGCAGGCGCGGGTCGCCGTCGATCTCGATGTCGGCGCGGGCCCAGAAGGCGTCGAGGTACTCCCGCTGCGCGGCCACGAGGCCGTCCCAGCCCGTGTAGAGGGAGGCGTCCAGCGCGGCCTCGACCTGGTCGACGATCGCGGGCTGGGAGCGGGTGCTCGACCAGCCGTAGGCGAGGTACTTGACGATCCGCAGGCTCTCGCCGGGCTTGAGCCGGCAGATCACCGTCGTCCGGCCCACGTTCTTGGAGCAGGAGCTCTCGACCTTGACGTCGTCCGGACCGAAGACCTGGTGCTCCATGGCCGCACCGACCCGCAGCTCCGAGCGCTTGGTCTGGTGGGTCATCCGCGCGCCGTAGGTGGAGTGCGAGTTGTGCTCCGGCGCGAGCGGCTTGGTCAGTGCGGCCGCGACGCGCGGGTCACCGGTGATCTCGGGCATCTGCTCGTTGGCGAACAGCTCGGACTGGATGACGAGCAGCGCGTCGCTCGCGGAGTCCTCGGGGATCGTGACCTCGTAGGAGATCGCCGCCACCGCGCGCTGGGAGAAGCTGACCAGGCGCTGCGAGGTGACGTCGACCCGCTGCCCGTTCGGCGAGGTCCACTCGAGGCGGCGGGTCAGGATGCCGCTGCGCATGTCGAGGGTGCGCTGGTGGTCGTGCAGCTGTCCGTAGCGGACGTCGAGCGGCTCGTCGTCGACCAGCAGCCGGATCAGCTTGCCGTTGGGCACGTTGACCAGCGTCTGGTTCTCCTCGGGGAACCCGAACCCGCCCTCGGCGTGCGGCATCGGGCGCGACTCGAAGAACGAGTTCAGGTACGTGCCGGGCATCCGGTGCGGCTCCCCCTCGTCGAGGTTGCCGCGCATCCCCACGTGGCCGTTGGCCAGCGCGAAGAGCGACTCGGTCTGGCCGAGGAGGTCGACGTCGAGGTCGGGCTCGTGCACGGACCACGGGTCGACCGAGAACGCGTTCGAGATCACCGGGCGAGGGTAGCCGTGCCCGATCGGACCGGCGGACGGCCTCGTCGCGCATGATGGGTGGATGGCGGGCCTCGGGTCGGTGCACCGCGCACTGCGGGTCCTGGAGGTCGTCGCGGAGGCGGGAGACGGGATCACCGCGAAGGCGGTGGCACGGCGTCTGGACTACAACCTGTCGACCACCTACCACCTGATCACCAGCCTGGTGGAGGACGGGTACCTCGTCCGGTTGGAGCCCGCCCGGGGATTCGGGCTCGGCCCGAAGCTGCCGGCGCTGAACGACCGGCTGCGCTCCCAGCTCCCGATCCCGCCGGGACTCGGCGCCACGCTGCGGGAGGCGCACGCCATGGCGGGGGCGGCGGTCCTCTACGCCGCCTTCCGGGACGCGGACGTCGTCGTGATCGCCACGGACGACTGCCCCGCGCACCCGGTGCCGACCATCTCGACCTGGCGCGGGGCGCTGCACGCGACCGCCGTCGGGAAGCTGCTGCTCGCCGGCCTGCCCGAGCCGCGGCGGGTGGAGGTCCTCGCCCGGGACGGCCAGGCCCGGCACGCGCACCGCACGATCACCGACCCCGACGAGCTGGACTGGGAGCTCGACCAGGTCCGCCGTCGGGACCTCGCCCTGGACCGCAGCGAGTTCCGCGAGCGCCTCGCGTGCATGGCGGCGCCGGTGCGGATGGCGTCCGGACCGGACGGGACACCGGGCGCGGAGCTCGTCGGCGCGGTCTCGGTGGCGGTGCCGGTCGTCCCGGCGGGCGGGCCGGGCAGCCTGTTCGACCGCCGCGTGCGGATGGAGCGCGCGGTGCGGGACGCCGCGCGGCGGGCGGCGTCGGCGTTCGCCGACGAGGTTTCCACCAGGTGGGACCGAGGCTGATCGGGGGCGTGGTGGTGCGGTGAGCTGTGCGCATGTCCGCACGTGACCTCGCCCCGTTCCGCGCCGATCACGTCGGCAGCCTCCTGCGACCGCCGGCGCTGCTCGACGCGCGGGCCGCGCACGCCGAGGGTCGGCTGGACGACGACGCGCTGCGCGCGGCCGAGGACGCCGCGATCACCGACGTCGTCGCGATGCAGGAGTCCGTGGGCCTGCAGTCCGCCACGGACGGCGAGTTCCGCCGCTCGTCGTGGCACATGGACTTCCTCTACCAGCTCGACGGCGTGTCCTCCTCGAAGGACTCGTCGGTCGAGGTGGCGTTCCGCAACGCGTCCGGCGACCTGACCTTCGCGGCCATGTCGCTGGTGATCGACCAGCGCATCGGGCTCTCGACGACGATCTTCGGCGACGCCTTCTCGATGCTGGCGTCGACGGTGACCAACGCCGTGCCGAAGCTGACCATCCCGTCGCCGTCGATGCTGCACTACCGCCTCGGCGGCGCCCCGGTGCACGAGGGCTCGCCGTACTCCGACCCGGACGAGTTCTGGGCCGACCTCGCGGCGGCGTACCGGGCCGAGATCGGGCGGCTCTACGAGATCGGCGTGCGCTACCTGCAGCTCGACGACACCTCGCTGGCTTACCTGAACGACCCGGCGCAGCGCGAGTCGATGGCCGCCCGCGGCGAGGACGCCGACCACATGCACGAGCGCTACGTGGACACGATCAACCTCGCGCTCGCCGACCGCCCGTCCGACCTGCGGATCACCACGCACATGTGCCGCGGGAACTACCGCTCCTCGTGGGCGGCCGAGGGTGGCTACGACCACGTCGCGGAGAAGGTCTTCGGCGGCCTCGAGGTCGACGGCTTCTTCTGCGAGTACGACGACGCCCGCTCCGGCGACTTCTCCCCGCTGCGCTACCTCCCGCGGGGCGACCAGCAGGTGGTGCTCGGCCTGGTGACGACGAAGTCCGGCGAGCTGGAGGAGCCGGACACCCTCAAGCGGCGCATCGAGGAGGCGACGAAGTACGTCCCGCTCGAGCAGCTCTGCCTGTCCCCGCAGTGCGGCTTCTCGTCGACGGTGGAGGGCAACACGCTGTCCTACGAGCAGGAGGTCGCGAAGCTGGAGCTGGTCGTCTCGGTCGCCCGGGACGTCTGGGGCCACTGAGCCGTCGGGCGCCGTGATCCGTACGAGCGGGCCGTTCATCACCTTCTTCCGTGATGAACGGCCCGTTCGTGGGTTCGGGGAGGTGCGCGAACGGTCGCCGACACTGCTCCCCGACGATCCACAGGTCCCCGGACCGTCCACAGGTTTGCGGCGAGTGGACACCTCGGACGGCGTGATCGTCCGACCGTGGCGGACATGCCACGTCGTTCCCGCGTCTCCGCCGCCGACCTGTCCGCACTCGCCCCCCTGCGCGTCGCGCGGGTCGCCGCTCTCGTCGCTCTCGGTCTGCGTCCCGACACGATCGCCGCACGGGTTCGATCCGGGCAGTGGCAGCGTCCGTTCGACGGCGTGATCCTGATGCAGAGCGGACCTCCGACCCGCGAGCAGGAGATCTGTGCCGCCCTCCTCTACTGCGGCGAGGACGCCGTGCTCTCCGGACCGGAGGCCGCCCGTCGGCACGGCCTGCGGAAGGTGCCGGCGGACGCCGCGCTCCACGTGCTGGTGCCGGAGGGGCGCCGTCGTGCCTGCCGCCCGGACCTCGTGGTGGAGCGCACGTCGCGGCTGCCGCCCACGGTGGTCCGGAACGGGGTGGAGATCGCCGTCCTCGAGCGCGCGGTGGTCGACACCGCCCGCCGCACCGACGAGCGGGAGGGTGTCCTCGCGCTCGTCGCCGAGGCCGTCCAGCGACGCCGGACCACGGTCGACCGTCTGCTCGAGGAGGCGGATGCCGGCAGCCAGCGGGGTACGGCGGTCCTCCGCGAGATCCTGACGGAGGTCCGGGACGGGATCCGGTCCGTCGCGGAGGGCTGGGGCCGCGACCTCCACGCGCGCAGCGGCCTCCCTCGGATGCTCTTCAACCCGCGCCTGCACCGACCCGACGGCAGCTTCCTGGCGTGCCCCGACGGCTACATCGACCTCGTGGGGCTGGCCTGGGAACACCACTCGGCGGAGTTCCACCCGCCGGAACGCGAGGACGACGACGCACGACGGGTGGCCGACATGGTGGCGGAGGGCGTGGTGGTCGTGGAGCACCGGCCACGGCGTCTGCTCACCGAACCGGCGCGTGTGATGGACGAGCTGTGGGCCTACTTCCGACTCGCGGAGTCCCGACCTCGCCCGAACCTCATCGTCCTCCCGGCGGCCTGAGACCGAAGCGTACGAACGGGCCGTTCATCACCTTCTACCGTGATGAACGGCCCGCTCGCCCGGAACCGGAACTCGGTGCCCCCGTCAGACCCCGTAGCGCGCCGCGAGCTGGCCGCGGCAGATGCTGGTGTTCGCGTCCACGCCGACCTGGTAGGAGCGGGCCTTGCGCAGGTGCAGCGGCAGGGCCTCGACCCCGACGGTGCGCCCGCTCGGGTCCACCACCAGCGGGTCGGCGTCCGACGACGGGATGCCGAGCTCGAGCCGACGACGCCGGAGCCGGTCCAGGTCGGCCGAGGCCGGGGCGTCGCCGAGAGCCATGGCGGCGACCTGCTCGGGCGTCGCGCCCTCACGCATGAGCGGCCGGACGACGAGGTCGGTGCCGGCCATGAGGGCGCGCTCGGTGAAGGTGCGCCGCAGCTCGTCGAGCTCCGCCACCGCCTCCCCGACCTCGGTGCCCGCCATGGACGTCACGAATCCGGCGCGGGCGGCCACCCCGGCGTTGATGGCGTCGGAGGCGAAGTGGTCGATCAGCACCACGTCGGCCCGCGACACCCCCTCGGCGGCCGAGACCACGTCGTGGGCGTCCGCCACCATGAGGAAGGCGAAGTTGGGGGCGCAGAAGTACGTGGGCAGGCGCAGCGCCACGTGCGCGACGGCGGAGTCGCCAGAGACGTCCACCGAGACCGACGCGACGAAGTCCAGCGAGACCACGTCGGCGTCGAGCTCCGGATCGCGCACCGAGCGCAGCGCCTCCCACACCCGGGCCGTCGTCCCCGTCGAGGCCGCCGCGGCCTCGGCGTTGGACCCGAGGACCCGGGTGTCGGAGAGCACCGTCATGCCTGGGCCACCTCCCGCTCGACCAGCTCCGCGTCGTCCTGCGCGGCCGGCGAGTCGCCCCGGAGCTGGAGCTCCGCGGGCACCGGGATGTCGTAGAGCCGGGCGGCGTTGAGGCCGAGGATCTTCTTCTTGCCCTCGACGCCGAGGCGGGGGTAGTCGTCGTAGTCGTGGCCCTCGGGGTAGTCCCAGTCCACGAGGCCCTCGACCTGCCACTTGGGTTCCCAGATGGCGTAGTCCGAGCCGAAGGTCATCTTGTCCTCGCCGACCCAGAACAGCAGCTCGCCCATGACCTTGGCGAAGAAGCGCGGGCGGGCGTGCATGAGGCCGCCCAGCACGACCGAGAGCCCGGCGTAGACGTTGGGCTCCTGCGTCGCCATGAAGCAGAAGTCCTCGATGCGCGGCAGGCCGACGTGCTCGACGATGAAGTTCAGGCCCTGGAAGTCGGTCGCGGCCTTGTCGACGTCGGCGACGTCGAAGGCGTCCTTGTCCAGCGGCCAGATCGTCGGGCCCTTGTGGATGTGGATGTTCTTGATGCCGAGTTCCTGGGCGCGCTCGAGGAACCGGTAGCACTCCGGGTCGGAGAGCTTGTAGCCGCGGGAGTCGCCGTTCCACTCCGCGGTGTAGAGCTTCGCCCCGATCGGCTTCCACTCCTCGACGTTGCGCTCGAACTCGCGCATCCCGGCGTCGCCGTCGCGCGGGTCGAAGCGGGTGTTGAGGCGGAACTTGTCCGGGTGCTTGCGCAGCAGCTCACCGTTGCGCTCGGTGGTGTTGAAACCCTCGGTGTACCACTCGCGCAGATAGGTCGGCTGGGCGATCGCGACGTCGACGTGGCCGTCGGTGAAGAGGTCCTTCATGGTGTCCTCTTCGGAGTACTTCTGGAAGTGCTCGATCGACCAGTGCGTCTCGGCCGGGCCCAGCGACTGGTAGGCGTGGAAGCACTCGATCCAGCCCTTGGCGTACTGCTCCGCGCCGGGCACCCAGTTCTCCGGCGACGCGTCCCAGTAGTGCATGTGGGAGTCGACGACGAAGTACTTCTCGCCATCCTTCTCGTACATTCTGCGATTCCTCCTGTGGTGGTGGGAGAGGAGTGGAGAGGCTCAGGGAACGAGGATCGCCCGGCCGCGGACCTTGCCCGCGTCGAGGTCGTGCAGGGCGTCCAGGGCCTGGTCGAGGCGGTACTGGACGGTGTGCAGGGTGACCTTCCCGGCCTGCGCGAGGACCATCAGTTCCGCGAGGTCGTTGTAGGTCCCGACGATGTTGCCGATGACGTTCTTCTCGCCGGCCACGAAATCGAGCGTCGGCGCGGAGAACTGTCCGCCGTAGCCGAGGACGAACTGGTACCCGGCGGGCCCGGTCATCTGCCAGGCCTCGTTCTCCACGCCCTGCTCGGCGACGAAGTCGAACACGACGGTCGCGCCGCCGCCGGTGAGGTCCTGCACGGCCTGGACGTGGTTGCCGTCGGCGACCACGGTCTCGTCCGCGCCGATCTGCTTCGCGAGCTCGAGCGCGGCCGGGTTCTTGTCGACGACGACGATGCGCGTGGCCGTGAGGGCCGCGAGGGCCTGGATGCCGATGTGCCCGAGGCCGCCCGCACCGACGACGACGGCGGTCGTGCCCGGGTACAGCAGCGGGACGGCCTTGCGGACGGCGTGGTAGGCGGTGATGCCCGCGTCGGCCAACGCCGCGACGTCGGCGGGGTTGGTGTCCGGGTTGAGCTTCACGCACGCCCGCGCGGTGGTGCGCAGGTACTCCGCCATCCCGCCGTCGTTGTTCGACAACCCCGGGAAGAACGCGTCGCCGGTGCACTGCATGTCCCGCCCCGCCCGGCACGCCAGGCAGAGCCCGCAGGAGGGCTGCGGGTGCAGGATCACCGTGTCGCCGACCTTGACGTTGGTGACCGCGTCGCCGATCTCGTGGACCCAGCCGGCGTTCTCGTGCCCGATCACGTAGGGCAGGTCGGGGTTCTGGATGTCCTTCCAGTCCCCGTTGACGATGTGCAGGTCGGTACGGCACACCCCGGCCCCACCGATCTTGACGATGACGTCGAGCGGGCCCTGCAGCTTGGGCTCGGCGATGTCGTCGAGTGAAGGATCGGACTTGTATGCGTGCACCCGCACGGCCTTCACGGCAGGGACCTCCCAGCAGCGGTGGTGACGAGGTGGTGGCGCCGGGCGAGGTGGTGGTGTGGCCCGGATCGCGTTTCGTCGAGCGAGCCCCATCACACGACGCGGCCTCGGTTGCGCGCAAGGGGTCGGTTTCCATCTACCGCCGAAACGGACGAAACGGATACCTGCGTGTGCGCGCGCCCGGCCGGGTAGGCCGGGACCATGCGCGTCGTCATCGCCGGAGGCCACGGGAAGATCGCCCTGCTGCTCGCCGAGCAGCTCGCCGAGCGGGGGGACTCCCCGGTCGCCCTCATCCGCAACCCCGAGCACGCGGACGACGTCCGGACCGCGGGCGCCGAGCCGGTGCAGGCCGATCTCGAGGCCCTCGGGGCCGACGAGCTCGCGACGAGCCTCGCCGGGGCGGACGCGGTGGTGTTCGCCGCGGGGGCCGGGCCGAACAGCGGCGCGGAACGCAAGCGCACCGTGGACCGGGACGGCGCCCTCCTCCTCGCGGACGCCGCCGCCCGCGCCGGGGTGCGCCGGTACGTCCTGGTGTCGTCGATGGGCGCGGCGGACCCGCCCTCGGAGGCCGACGACGACTCGGTCTGGGGCGCCTACCTGCGAGCGAAGGGGGAGGCGGAGCAGGGAATCCGTGGCCGCGACGACCTCGACGCCACGATCCTGCGCCCGGGCCGGCTCACCGACGAGCCCGCCACCGGCCGTGTGCACCTCGCCGAGGAGCCGGTGGGGCACGAGGAGATCACCCGGGCCGACGTCGCGACGACCGTGATCGCGCTCCTCGACGCACCCGCCACCGCCGGGCGCACGCTGGAGCTGGTCAACGGCACCGTGCCGTTGGGGACCGCGGTCGACCAGCTGGGCGGGCGCACCGGCCCGTCGGTCCACGGCGACGAACTCGCCGCGGAGGGCTAGCCGGTCGCGATCAGTCCCTGGGCCGCGAGCCAGCGGCGGGCGACGTCGCGCGGGTCGCGCCCGTCGACCTCCACCTCGCGGACCATGCCCCGCATCGCGGGCCCGTCCAGCCGCCGGGTCATCTCGCCGAACACGTCCACCGCGGCGGGGTGTCCGGCGAGCACGCCCGAGCGCAGCACCGGCGCGTAGCCCCGGGGGCCGGGCGGTCCGCCGTCGAGGACCCGGCGGTCGTCGTCGGCGACGACGAGCCCCAGAGCGGGGACCCGGCCGGACGAGCCGGGGACCAGCCCGGCCGTGCACCGGCCGGTCGCCACCCCCGCCAGGACCGCGTTGACGTCCGGGACGACGACGGGTGGGGCGAGCCCGTAGCCGGCCGACAGCGCGCCGGTGCCGGGCGCGACCGCGGTGCCCGGGACCGCGTCCGGGGCGGCGCACAGCGTCGTGCCCGGGGTGGCGAGGGCGCCGATCGGGCCGGGGGTGCGGGTGACGACGACGTCGGTGTCGTCGAAGGCGGTCGGCGGCAGCCAGGTGAGGCCGCGGGCCGTGTCCGCGCTCCGGATCGCGTCCAGGTCCGGCGCCGGGTCGGCGGAGCGGCCGCCGACGTCCGGGACCCCGCGCGGGGAGAGGGTGCGCAGCGAGGCCCAGCCGGTGTCGACGTCCGTGAGCTCCGCCGGGGCGTGGACGTCGACCCCGCCGTCCTTGCCGCACTCGTCGGTCGCGGAGCCCGAGGCGGCCTGCACGGCCGCGATCGTCAGCTGGCACAGCAGCCGCAGCTGGGTGGACGGGCCGCCGCCGACCACGTAGGCCGCTCCGCGCAGGTCGTGTCGGGCGAGCAGCCCGCCGTCCGCGTCCGGGGAGCGCAACGGGGTGTTGCCGCACCCCGCGGCCAGCACTGCCAGGACGACCAGGACGACCGGCAGCAGGACCGCGGCGAGCGGGGCCGGGACTCGCACCCGCGCATCATCGCAGCGCGCCGTCGGTCAGCCGATCAGGCCCTGCTCCCGCAGGAAGGTGCGCGCGACGTCGTCGGGGGAGCGCTTCCCGACCGAGACGCGGGCGTTCAGCTCGCGCATCACCTGGTCGGTCAGCATCGGTGCGAGCCGCTCGCCGAGCAGCGCCAGCCGGGGGACGCGGGTGAGGACGTCCGTCCGGACGGTCAGGGCGGCGTTGTAGGGCAGGAAGTAGCCGAGGTCGTCGTCGAGGGTGTTGATCCGCAGCGTGTTCAGCCGGCCGTCGGTGGCGAACACCTCGCCGAACACGCACGGGACGCCGGCGGCGACGGCCGGGTAGATGTCGCCGATCTCGCGGGTGTGCAACGCGCCGTCGGGGAACTGGAAGGCGTAGGTGCGCAGCAGTCCGACCAGGCCGTCCTCGCGCCCCGTGAACTCCTGGTCGATGCAGATGCTGGCGTCGGGCGAGCCCGCCCGCGAGAGCCGCGCGAGGTCGGAGATGGTCCGCACGCCGAGGCGCTGGGCGTTCGGGGCGGTCACGCCGATGGCGTAGGTGTTGTCGAACGGGGCCTGGCGCAGCCAGCTGACCCCGTTGGCGGCGTCGGCGACCTGGACCGCCTCGTACAGGTCCCGCGGATCGGTGAGCTGGGCCTCCTGGCGCAGGTAGGTCCGCCAGGCCGTCCCGGTGTACTCCCAGTACATGTCGATCGCGCCGCTGGTCAGCGCGGAGCGGACGTTCTCCGAGCCCTTGGTGTCGCAGCGCTCGACGACGGTCGCGCCGGCGGACTGGAGCAGGGCGATCGTCATCCGGCACAGCAGCAGCTGCTCGTCGAACTCCTTCGACCCGACGACCAGGGTCTGCCCGGACAGGTCCACGTCGCGGGCGAAGCTCCCGGGCGGGGTCGCCCGCTCGCCGTCGCCGGAGCACCCGACCAGGAGCGCGGCGAGGGCGGTGACGATGCCGACGACGGCGGCCGCGACTCGGACTCGGCGCATGGCCTCGCTCCCGGGAGGGATCGGGGGACGGGGGTGGGGAGACGGGTGGGGAGACGACGGCGGGGAGGCCCGGAGTCCGGACCTCCCCGCCGTCGTCGTCGGCCTTACGACTGGCCGATGAGGCCCTGCTGCTGGAGCCACGTGCGGGCCACCTGCGCCGGGTCCTGACCCTGCGAGGAGATCTGGCCGTTGAGGCTCAGCATGGTGTTGTAGTCCAGGCGCTTGGCGATCTCGTTCGAGACGTCGACCACCTGCGGCGCCCGCGCCACCACGTCACCGCGGATGGAGTTGGACGCGTTGTAGATCGGGAAGAAGTTCTTGTCGTCGGGCAGCGCGACCAGGTTCAGACCCGGGATGCGGCCGTCGGTGGTGAACACCTCGCCGAACTTGCAGGGGTTGCCGTTCGAGGTCGCCTGGTAGACGACACCGGTGTCGAGCGTGGTGACGGCCGGCGGCGCGTTGTACGGGCGGGTGACGCCGTAGGTGCGCAGCAGGTTCGGGAGGCCGTCGTCGCGTCCGGCGAACTCGGGCTCCACGCAGAGCGTGGCGTTCGGGTTGCCGGAGTTGATGAAGTTCGCCCAGTCCGTCGTCGTGCGGATGTTGTTCTCGTTCGCGAACTGCTGGGTGGTGGCGATCGCGTACGTGTTGTTGAACGGGGTCGGCTCGGTCCAGACGATGTTGTTCTGCTGGCGGTCCAGGTTCGCCGTGGCCTCGTACTGCTGGCGCGAGTCCTTGATGACCTGCGACTGCTTGAGGTCGGTGATCCAGCCGGTGCCGGTGTAGGACCAGTACATGTCGACCTGGCCGCTGGTCAGGGCGGCCCGCGCGGCGGCGGAGCCCTGGATGCCGCAGCGGTCGTTGACGGTGGCGCCGACCGACTGCAGGGCCTGGACCTGGGCCTTGCACAGGAACAGCTGCTCGTCGAAGTCCTTGCCGCCGACCGTGAAGGTCTGGCCCTGCAGGTTGATGCCGCCGGCGGCGAGGCTGCCGCCGGTGGCGGCCGGCTGGCCGCTGCCGGAGAGGCCGCCACAACCGGCGGCGAGCAGAGCGGTCGCGGCCAGGACGACCGCACCTCCCCGCCAGCCGCCCAGGCGGCCGCGGCCGCCGCTGATCTTCCACATCACGGGTCGTGTCTCCTTCACTTCGGGGGAATCGTGGTGCGAGGGCCGTTCAGGAGGGCCCCTCAGCCGGACCGCGCGACGATGGCGCGCTCGGCGACGCCGGCGAGCCAGTCGACGAGGAGGGCGACGGCGGCGATGATCGCGCCGCTGACGAACAGCAGGTTGATGCGGTTGAGCCGCAGCGCCTGCTGGACGAGCTCGCCGAGCCCGCCGGCACCGATGTAGGTGGCCAGGGTGGCCGTGCCGACGTTGAGGACGAGCGCCACCCGCAGTCCGGCCACGATGACCGGGACCGCGAGGGGGATCTCGACGCTGAACAGGGTCTGGCGTGCGGACATGCCCATCCCGCGCGCGGCCTCGATCAGCGACTGGTCGACCTGCTGGAGGCCGACCACGGTGTTGCGCAGCACCGGGAGCAGCGCCGCGAGCGTCAGGCCGATGACGGCGCTGCGCACGCCGAACTCCCAGAACCCGAGCAGCAGCAGCACGCCGAACGGCGGCAGCGCCTGGGCGAAGCCGCCGAGGGCGAGCACCCCGCCCTGGATGCGCCGGGCGCTCGGCCGGCTGAGCAGGATGCCGAGCGGCACCGCGATGATCAGCACCAGGATCGTGGAGTAGATCGTCAGCAGCAGGTGCTGGCCGAGCTGCCCGAACACGTTCGCGGGCTCGAGGGCCCGCTCCTCGATCGTGTCCAGCGTCTGGCTGCCGACGTAGACGACCATGACGATGAGGCCGATGATCACGATCGCCGGCGCGACCAGCAGGTCGTAGTTCGCCCGGATGACGCCGAGGAAGCCCCCGGAGCCGTCGCCCTTGCGCTCCTGGGCCGGGGTGGGCACCCCCGGCTGGAGATCGACCGCCGTCACGCGCCACGCTCCCGCGTCTTCAGGCCCGCCACGAGGTCGTTCCAGTGCAGGACGCCCTTCGGCAGGCCCTCGTCGTCGACGACCGCGACCAGCGAGGCCGAGCCGTCGAGCATGACGTCGACCGCGTCGTAGACCGTGCCCGACAGCGGCACCGTGACCAGCGTGGTGCCGGCCGCGTCCCGGTCGGGGAGGTGCCGCCACGCGACCGGCCGGCCCGCACCGTCGACCTCGGCGACCGGGGTGCCGTTGCGGTTGCCGACGGCCTTCTCCTCGGTCTCGATCGGGTGCAGCTCGAGCCGCGAGAGCTCCAGCAGCGACAGCCGCCGCACGGCCGCGCCGCCGCCGACGAAGTCCGAGACGAACTCGTCGGCGGGGTGGGTGAGCACGGTGTCCGGGTCGTCGTACTGCGCGAGCCGGCCGCCGGTGGCGAACACCGCGATCCGGTCGCCGAGCTTCACGGCCTCCTGCAGGTCGTGGGTGACGAAGCAGATCGTCTTGCCCACGGTGCGCTGCAGCTCGAGGAACTCGTCCTGGAGGCGGTCGCGGGTGATCGGGTCGATGGCGCCGAACGGCTCGTCCATGAGCATGACGGGCGGGTCCGCGGCGAGGGCGCGGGCGACGCCGACGCGCTGCTGCTGGCCGCCCGAGAGCTGCCGCGGGTAGCGGTCCCGGTAGGTCGACGGCTCGAGCCCGACCAGGTGGAGCAGCTCGTCGGCCCGCTCCCGGACGCGGTTCTTGTCCCAGCCCAGCATCTTCGGGACGACGCCGATGTTGTCGGCGATCGAGTAGTGCGGGAAGAGACCGCCCTGCTGGATGACGTAGCCGATCTTGCGGCGGAGCTGGTCGCCGTTGACGTCGGTGACGTCGTCGCCGTCCAGGATGATCCGGCCCGAGGTGGGCTCGATCAGTCGGTTCATCATCTTCAGGGTGGTGGTCTTGCCGCAGCCCGACGGGCCGATCAGCATGACGATCTCGCCCTTGGGGACGGTCATGTCGAGGCGCTCGACCGCCGGCGACGTCGAGCCGGGATAGATCTTCTCGACGGATTCCAGGACGATCATGTTCTCGGTCTCAGACACGGATCCCCCTCGGGATGGTCAGGCGCTGCACGATGGCGAAGAAGATCTCGAAGACGGCGGCCACCACGAGGCACATGAACGTGCCGATGAGGACCTGGGGGAAGGCGTTCGCCGCACCGATGCGGGTGATGCCGGTGAGCAGGAGCTGGCCGAGGCCGGGGCCCTGCACGATGGAGCCGACCACGGCGATCGAGATCGAGATCAGCGTGGTGACGCGGATGCCGTTGAGGATCACCGGCCACGCCAGCGGGAGCTGGATGGACAGCAGGCGGCGCACGCGTCCGTAGCCGAGGCCGCGTGCGGACTCGAGGATCGCGCGGTCCACCGACCGGAGGCCGGCGACGGTGTTCCGCAGGACGGTGTAGAGCGAGTACACCGTGAGCACGATGATCGCGGTGGTGACGCCGAGCCCGGTGATGGGCAGGAACAGCACGAACAGGGCCAGCGACGGGACCGTGAGGACCGCCGCGGTGATGAGCAGCGAGCCCTCGCGGATGCCGGTGGCCCACCAGTCGAAGCTGAACCGGTTGGGGTTCGGCTCCCCGGTGGACACGATGAGGCCGAGCACGATGCTGATGCCCGAGCCGATGCCCACGCAGATGAGCACGTACAGGAAATGGGCCTGGGTCAGGAACAGGATCTGCTGGCTGTTGGCGGAGAAGTACTGGAAGACGTTCACGACACTCCTTCCCTTCTGGTCGGAGGAACTCCACTGGTGGTCGGGGGGCGGCGCTGCCGTGGGGGTCGGGGCGGGCCGGTGGCCGGCGGGGACACGGTGCCGCCGAGCGCGGCGGTGAGGTCGGCGGCGACCCGCAGGACGCCGGCGCTGACCTCGGGCAGGACCGGGTCGATGCGCGAGTCCGGGCCCGCCACGCCGACCGCCGCGACCACGCCGCCCGCGGCGTCGCGCACCGGGGCGCCGACGGCCAGCAGCCCGCGGTCCATCTCGTGGCGGGCCAGTGACCAGCCGCGCTCCCGGTCCTCGGCGATCCGGGCGATCAGCTCGTCGAGCGAGCGCGGCGCGCCCGGCCCGGTCTGCGCCAGGCCCTCGGGGACGATCAGCCGGGCGACGGCGGCGGTGTCGAGGTCGAAGCACAGCGCCCGGCCGGTGGCGGTGCACGACAGCGGCACGATCCGGCCCACCCAGCCCACCGCGCGCAGCTCGCTGTCGGGAGCCGCGGTGGCGACGGTCATCGAGGAGCCGCCGCTGCGCACGCACACCTCGACCCGCTCGCCGAGCAGGGCGGCCTCGCGCTCCACCAGGGCGTCGGCCTCGTCGCGCAGGCGCCGGCTCACCGCGCGCACGCCGAGGGAGAACAGGCGGGTGCCGATGCGGTAGCGCAGCGTGCCCGCCTCGCGCTCCACGAACCCGGCGTCGGCGAGCAGTCGCAGCAACCGGGAGACCTGGGACTTGTCACGGCCGAGGGTGCGGGCGATCTCGACGACGCCGAACGAGGTCGGCACGTCCGCGGCCCCGGCCGGGCCGGCGAGGCCGCGCGACTCGGGGTCGCCGAGCAGCTCGAGGATCGCGAGGGCCCGGTGCACCTGCCCGCCACCGACCTCGAGGCCGCGGGCGCGCCGCTCGTCGTCGGCGGCCTCGACGTCGGCCGCGGGGGTGCCGTCCGGCGGGGTCGCGTGGGAGTCCGGGGAGCGTCGTGGTGCTCGTGGACTCACGTCGACCCCCTCTCGGCTCCCCTGACGCCGGGAGCGTGAGGGACAACGGTCGTTGCCCGACGGACAACGACCAGCGAGACATTAAGGGGCAGGACACCGGGTTGTCACCCGGAAGTTGGTTCTTCCTCGTCGCTTCGTGGCCGCCGCGCACCGCCGATCGTGGTCACGCAGCGTCCGTCACCGGGGCGCACGAGGCGGATCAACGCAGGTCAGAGCCGGACGACCCCGAGCGGGTGAACGCACGGACAGCGAGCGGTCACTGACGGTAAATCTCCGAGATCCACCCACCCGGGCGGCACGGGCGCCCGGGCCGTTGCAGATTCTGCGACCGGCGCGGGTCCGCTCTCAGTGCTCGGCGGTGGGCAGCGACGCCTGTCGGTCCAGGCCCCACAGCTCGAGCAGCCGGGCCTCCAGACGGTCCAGCTCCCCGGCGACGGCGAGGTGCGCCCGGCGTCGTCGGGCCGTCGGCATCTGCTCCGCCGAACGGACGGCGGCCTCGAGGTCCGACAGCCGGTCGCGGGCGTCGCGCGCGAAGGCACGGACGTCCGCGTCCTCCTCGCGCCGCCGCTCGATCTCCCGTACGGAGGAGGCGAGGTTGTGCGCGCGCGCGTAGAGCGCGGTGCCGCGGCCGGAGAACGACGAGAGCTCGTCGGGCGCGACGCCCAGGCGGCGGGCGCGCGTCTCGTCGAGGCGGGACCGCGCGGCGCCGACCGCCTGGTAGACCAGCGGGGCCACGATCGGCACGACGATCCGCGCGATGCCGATCCAGCGCTTCACCGTCGCCCCGGTGAGGTGGGTGTCCTCCGCCGCGGCGGCCTTCTCCGCCTCCGCGGCCTCGGCGATCTTCTCGGACGCCAAGCGGTCGGCCTTCGCGGCCTTCCCGGCCTGCTTCTCCGCCTTCGCCGCGTGCTTGGCGGCGCGGCGGGACCAGACGACGACACCGTCCGAGTCGTCGAGCTCGACCGTGTGGCTGGTTCGCCGTGCCATCGGGTGTCCTCCGGGGTCCTCCCGGGAGGCCCCGGGGACGATCGCGTCGTGGGGGACGGTTCCCCACGGAGGCCGGACCCTAACGGGGGGTCGCCCACCGTGGGCGGCGACACGGAGACCGTCGGGGGTCCGTGGCACGCTCGGGGACATGAGCAGCGTGGATCCCGACGGCCGGCCGGTGCCGGCCCCGGGTGGGCGGAACGGCGTCGACGCCGCGCGGGGCGCGGTACTGCTCGACGCCGCCGTCACCACGCGCTGCCGTCGCCGGGTGCACCTCGAGCACGACCCGACGGCCGGGACCGCGGCCGGGGCCACCGGGGTCGAGGGCGCCGGCCAGGTGGTCCTGCCCGAGCCCGATCCCGGGGTCGAGATGCGCGTCGCCGACGCCGCGGAGCACCGGGCGCAGCTCGCGGCGCGGTTCGCCCAGCACCTCGGCGACGCCTACCGCCGGGTGCCCGACGGGCGGCGCGGCGAGCGGGTCGAGTCGACCCTGGCGGCCGCGGCCGACCCGGCGGTGTGGGCGGTCGGTGCCGCCGAGCTCCCGCCGGGTGACGGTCGACGGGGGCACGCGGAGCTGCTCGTGCGGGAGTCCGGCGACGCGGCGGGCGGCTGGTACCCGGTGATCGTCGTGCGCCACCGGGTGACCGATCCGGGGACCGGCGCGGTCACCTCGCCGGTCGGTCGGCCGCACCCGGGCGCGGCGGCGCCCGATCCGGACCGGAAGGTGCGGGCGGTCGCGCGCGACCTGCTGCGGCTCGCCCACCTGCACCGCATGCTCGCGGCGGCCGGGCTCGGCGCCGGGGCGGCCTGGGGCGGGGTGGTCGGCCTGGACGCGGACTGCGTGGTGTGGACCGACCTCGCCGCCGCGCCCGGCAACGAGGCCGGCCGCAGCCCGCTGGACACCTACGACCGGCGGTTCGCCGACCGGCTGGCGGTGGCCCGGGCCGCGCGCGACGGCGGGCCCGCGCTCGCCTCGCCCTCCCGGATCACCGAGTGCCGCCGGTGCCCGTGGTGGCCGGTCTGCGAGGCCGAGCTCCGTCGGGCCGACGACGTGAGCCTGGTGGTGCGGGGGGAGGACGCCCTGCGCCTGCGCGGCCGGGGCATCACCACCGTGCGCACGCTGGCGGCCCTGGATCCCCGCCGGGGTCTCCCGGAGCCGCCGGAGGCGGACACGGGGGCGGGCGGTGAGCTCGGCGGCGAGCTCTCGGCCGACCTGCGCGAGGCGGTGGCCCTGGCCCGGGCGTGGCGCGCCGACGTGCCGCTGGTGCGGCGGGTCGGGCGGCCGGACGTGCCGCGCGGCGCGGTCGAGGTCGACGTGGACATGGAGAGCCTCGGTGAGGACGGCGCCTACCTCTGGGGGGTGCTGCTCTCGGGGGCCGACGTCGGCCTGGAGCACGGCTACCGCGGCTTCGCGACGTGGGACCCGGTCCCCACGCGCGACGAGGCGCGCTCGTTCGCCGCGTTCTGGGCCTGGCTGACCGACGTGCGCCGGCGGGCCGACGAGCGGGGTCTGTCGTTCCGCGCCTACTGCTACAACGAGCAGGCCGAGAACCGCTGGCTGCGGGGCTCGGTGGAGCGGTTCGCGGGCGAGCCGGGCATCCCGGCGGCCGACGAGGTCGAGCGGTTCATCGCCTCGGAGGAGTGGATCGACCTCTTCCCCGCCGTCAGCACCTCGTTTCTGTGCCCCCACGGCAAGGGGCTCAAGCGGGTCGCCCCGTCGGCCGGGTTCGCCTGGCGCGACCCGGAGGCCGGCGGGGAGAACTCCATGCGGTGGTACCGGCGGGCGGTGGGCCTCGACGGCGAGCCGCCGGAGCCCGCGATGCGGGACCGGCTGCTCGTCTACAACGAGGACGACGTCCGGGCCACGCACGCCCTGCGGACGTGGATGACCTCGGACGCGGTGCTGGCGGTGCCCCACCTCGACGACCTGCGGCCCGACCCGGCGGGGCCGGGCGGGCCGGGCGGGCCGGGCGGCGAGCTCAGCGGGGCTGCATGCGCAGGGAGCCGTCGAACCGGATGACCTCGCCGTTGAGGTAGTCGTGCTCGACGATCATGCCCACGAGCTGGGCGTACTCGTCGGGCCGGCCGAGGCGCTGCGGGAAGGGGATGCCCTTGGCGAGCTCGTTGCGGAAGGACTCCTCGACGCCCGCCAGCATCGGGGTGTCGATGATTCCGGGGGCGATCGTCATGACCCGGATGCCGAACTGGGCCAGGTCGCGCGCCGCCGGCACCGTCATGCCGACCACGCCGCCCTTCGAGGCGGCGTAGGCGATCTGGCCGATCTGCCCCTCGTAGGCCGCGATCGACGCGGTGTTCACGACGACGCCGCGGGCCCCGTCGGTCAGGGGCTCGGTCTGCGCCATCGCCGCCGCACCGAGGCGCATGACGTTGAAGGTGCCGATCAGGTTGACGCCGACGACCGAGGAGAACACGCCGAGGTCGTGCGGACCCTTCTTGGACAGCACCCGGCCGGCCGTGCCGATGCCCGCGCAGTTGACGACCACGCGCAGCGGCAGGCCGGTGCCCACGGCCGCGTCGACCGCCGCCTGCACCTGGTCGGCGTCGGTGACGTCGGCCGGGACGTAGTCGACGCGCTCCAGCTTCTCGGCGGCGTCGATCGCCTTCGGCAGGTCGATCGCGATGACGTGCGCCCCGCCGGCGGCGAGCCGCCGCACGGTCGCCCCGCCGAGGCCGGAGGCCCCTCCGGTGACGATGGCCGCGACGTCGGTGGTGTCCATGGGAGATGTGCTCCTCGTTGCGCTCGGGTCGGTGGTCCGCCTCGGGCGCGGAGGCTATCCCGCGGCGGTCAGCGCTGACCGCCGCGGGAGACCGCCCGCACACCCTTCGTCACGACCGGGCGATCCCGAACTGCCAGTCGTCGAGGTAGCGGGACGCGAAGCCCGCCTCGCAGTAGGCGAGGTAGAAGTCCCACATGCGCACGAAGGTCTCGTCGAAGCCGAGGGCCCGGACCTGCTCGGAGCGCCCGAGGAAGTCCTCGCGCCAGCGGTGCAGGGTCTCGGCGTAGTCGAGCCCGATGGTGCGGCGGTCGTCGATGCGCAGCGAGGTGTGCCGGACCAGCGTCTGCTCGATCGCCTCGACGCTCGGGATGATCCCGCCCGGGAAGATGTACTTGTGGATCCAGGTGTACGACGCCTTGGTCGCCTGGAGCCGGTGGTGGGGCATGGTGATCGCCTGCAGGCCGAAGCGCCCGCCGGGCGCGAGCAGCCGGTCGATCGCGCGGAAGTACTCCGGCCAGTAGCGCTCGCCGACCGCCTCGATCATCTCGATCGAGATCGCCGCGTCGTACTCGCCCTGCGCGTCGCGGTAGTCGCGGATGTCGATCGTGATCCGGTCGGAGACGCCCGCGGCCACGGCGCGGGCGCGGGCCAGCTCGGCCTGCTCGACGGAGAGGGTGAGGGTGGTGACGCGCGCGCCACGCTGTGCGGCGCGGATGGCCGCCTCGCCCCAGCCGGTGCCGATCTCGATGACGCGGGAGCCGTCGCGGACGCCGGCGAGGTCGAGGACGCCGTCGACCTTGCGGTGCTGGGCGGCGGTCAGGGACTCGAGGTGCCGCCCGTCGGGGCCGACCGGCCCGTCGAACCAGGCCGCGGAGTACATCATCGACTCGTCGAGGAAGAGCTGGAACAGGTCGTTCGACAGGTCGTAGTGCCGGTGCACGTTCTCCTGCGAGACGGCGGCGTCGGCGGCGCGCTCCTCCCGCGGCTGGCCGCGGTCGTAGAGCCGGCGCAGCTTGCGCACCGGCCGCGGGACCAGCGACTCGATGTGGTCGGTGAAGCACCGCATGACCCCCACGAGGTCGTCGGAGTCCCAGTCCCCGACCATCCAGCCCTCGCCGAGCCCGATCAGCCCGTCCGTGCCCAGCCGGGTGAAGCACGCCTCGGGACGGATGAGCCGCATCGCCGGCCCGGCCGGGTCGCCGCCGTCCACGGAGCCGTCCGGCCACACCAGGCGCATCGGCATCCGGCGGACCGCCGCCCGCAGGAGCGACCGGGCGACGACCATGCGGATCCGGTTGGCGCCCGGATCCTGCAGCCCGGGCCAGACCCCCTCGGCGGGACGGGGCAGGACGCGCTCCTCGCGCGCCGGGGCCTGCTCGGGCGGGGGCATGGTCGTCGACACGGGATGGGGTCCTCTCGCGCTGTGGTCTCAGGCACGTGACGGGGTCCGTCGGCCCCGACGTTCGGCGCAGGGCCCGCGATCGTTCGGTCGAGCGCGGCGATCACGTCGGCTACCGTGGCGACCGCCACGCGAGAAGGGGTGAGCACGCCGGTGGACGCGAGCGAGGAGCTGCAGCGCCTGGACGCCGACCTCGCCGACGGCCGGGTCGACGCGACCACCTACCGCCGGCGCCGGGACGTGCTGATCGCCCGCCGCCGCGAGGAGGCGGCCGCCGTCCGGGCGAGCGCGGCCGCACGCCCGTCGGCGCCGGTTCCGCCGGTCGAGCCCGTGCGGCCGGTGGAGCCGGTCCCGCCGGTGGAGCCCGTGCCGCCGGTGGAGCCCGTGCCGCCGGTGGAGCCCGAGCCGCCGGTGGAGCCCGTGCCGCCGGTGGCCGCGGTCGACCCCGTCCCGCCCGCCGTCGTCGACCCGATCCCGCCGGCGGCCACGGAGCCGGACCCGGTGCCGGTGCCGGAGCCGCCGACGACGGGCGAGGGGGCCCCACCGCCCGCCCGGTCGGGCGAGGGCGTCGCCGGCCCGAGCGGGCCGGAGTCCCCGACCACGGATGCCTTCCCCGTGCCGCCGCCGCCCCGCACCGCCCCGGCGGCCGACCCGTTCCCGCCGCCGTTCCGATGGGGTCCGGCGGTGACCTCGGCCGAGGCGGACGTCACGCAGGTGGTCCCGGACGCCGCGGAGGACACCCAGGTGGTGGCGCCCTCGACCTTCCGGCCGCCCAGCTTCGTGCCGCCGGAACGCACCCAGGTCGTCGCCGGGCCGCACGCGGGGCGGCGGCCGTCCCCGCCCGTACCGGCGTCGCGCACCACCCCGCCCTGGTCGGCGCGTCCCCCGGAGCGCCCCGACCCGTCGTCGGGCATGGCGGGGTCGGACGTGTTCTACGGCGGGCGCCGGGACCTCGCCTCGACGATCGGCACGGTGGCGGTGGTGGTCGCGGTGATCCTGATCCTGGTGCTGTCGTTCACCCTGGGCTGACCTACGCTCCGGGCCCGTGGCCACCCTGGTGACGTTCCACGCCCACCCCGACGACGAGTGCATCTCCTGCGGGGGCGTCATGCGCTCCGCCGCGGACGCGGGCCACCGCGTGGTGCTCGTGGTCGCGACCGGCGGCGAGCACGGCGAGATCGTCCCGGGGGTCCTCGACCCGGGCGAGACCCTGGGGCACCGCCGCCACCGCGAGACGCTGGAGTCGGCCCGCATCCTCGGCGTCGCCCGGACCGAGTTCCTCGGCTACGTGGACTCCGGGATGGTCGGCACCGAGACCAACACCGGCGACGGCGCGTTCGCCGCCGCCGACGTCGAGGAGGCCGCCGGGAAGCTGGCGGCGATCCTGCGCGAGGAGGACGCCGACGTCCTCACCATCTACGACGACCACGGCGGCTACGGCCACCCGGACCACGTCCAGGTCCACCACGTCGGCGCCCGCGCCGGCGAGCTCGCCGGCACGCCCCGCGTCTACGAGGCCACCATGAACCGCGACGAGATGCGCCGGCTCATGACGATGGCCGCACAGATGGGGATGGGCGACGGCGAGGGTCCGGACGAGCGGGAGCTCGACACGATGGGCACGCTCGAGGCGGAGCTCACCACCCGCGTCGACGTCACCGCGTGGCTCGACGCGAAGCGGGCCGCCATGCGCGCCCACGCCAGCCAGATCGCGCCGGACTCGTTCTTCCTCGCCCTGCCCGACGAGGCGTTCGCCGCCGCGTTCGGCACGGAGTGGTTCCGACGGGCCGGAGAGCCCGCGGGCGGCCCGTTCGAGACGGGTCTGTTCGGCTCCTGACCGGCGTAGCGTCGCGGCCATGAGCTGGTTCGGCCGCGACGAGACCACGATGGTGGACCCCGCCGACGCCCTGCCCGGGCGCCGGTCGCCGCTGCCCACCCTCGAGCGCAGCCTGGTGAACGGCCGGCCGTTGAAGCCGCCGTTCCCCGAGGGGCTGTCCACCGCGGTGTTCGGCATGGGCTGCTTCTGGGGCGCCGAGCGGCTGTTCTGGGACGAGCCCGGGGTGTGGGTGACCGCGGTCGGCTACTCCGGGGGTTACACGCCGAACCCCACCTACGAGGAGACCTGCACCAACCGCACCGGCCACGCCGAGGTCGTGCTGGTCGTGTTCGACCCCGCCGTCGTCAGCTACGCGCACCTGCTCACGCGGTTCTGGGAGTCGCACGACCCCACGCAGCGGATGCGCCAGGGCAACGACGTCGGCACCACGTACCGGTCGGCGATCTACCACGCCGACGAGGAGCAGCGCGTGGCGGCGGAGTCCTCCCGCGCGGCCTACCAGGAGGCGCTGACCGCGGCGGGTCGCGGCCAGATCACCACCGAGATCGCCCCGCTCGGAGCGTTCTACTACGCCGAGGACTACCACCAGCAGTACCTGCACCGCGTGCCGAACGGCTACTGCTCCATGGCCGGTACCGGCGTCGCGTGCCCGACGGGGCTGGGCGTCGAGGCCGAGCAGCACTAGCCTGCCCGACCGTGGAGATCACGGTCGAGTCCGAGGGCCACCGGCTGGGCACGACCTACCGCCGCGCCGACGACGACGCGCTGGCCGGGCCGGGTGGCCGCCCGTGCGTGGTCATGGCCCACGGCTTCGGCGCGACCCGCGACTCCGGGCTCGCGCCCTTCGCCGATGCCTTCACGACGGCGGGTGCGGACGTCCTGCTCGTCGACTACCGCGGCTTCGGGGACTCCGAGGGCGAACCGCGCGGCCACGTCGACCACCGCGCCCACCGGCGCGACTACCACGCGGCCGTCGCGCGGGCCCGGCTGATCGACGGGGTGGACCCGGAGCGCATCGTGCTGTGGGGCTCGTCCTACTCCGGCGGCCACGTGGTCGCGGTCGCGGCGCAGGACCGGCGGATCGCCGGGGTCATCTCGCAGGGAGCCGCCATGGACGGCCTCGGCGCGCTGGTGGAGATCCTGCGCTACGCGGGGGCGTGGCAGTTGCTGAAGGTGTCCGCGCACGCCGTGGCGGACGCCGTCGGGCACGCGCTCGGCCGTCCCGACCACCGGGTGGCGGTCTACGGTCCGCCGGGTACCGTCGCCGCGATCACCGCCCCGGACGCCGAGGCCGGCTACGGGGCGATCATCGGCCCGACCTTCGTCAACACGATGCCGGCCCGCGACATCCTGACGATCCCGCTCAACCGACCCGTGACCGCCGCCCCCCGCGTCCGCTGCCCGATGCTGCTGGTCGTCGCCGCGTCCGACTCGATCGCGCCACCGGCCGCCGTGCGGCGGGCCGCGGCGACGGCGGGCGGGCCGGTCGAGACCCTCGAGATCGACTGCGGGCACTTCGACATCTACCGCGGCGAACCGTTCGGCACCTCCATCGAGCGGCAGATCGCGTTCGTCCGGTCGGTGTAGGAGACACCCGTCCGAGTGGTGTGACGCGGAAGTCGAAACACTCCCGCAGCCGTGGCGATAGCTCGGGTGTCAGCGGGCGCAGGGGACCCGCTCTTCTCGGGGGAGAACACCATGGGCCGCCACCACACCGCCGACCAGCTCGTCGACAGCGCCGTCGCTGCCGCCGTCATCCCGGCGCCGCGGCGCTCGCCCGAGGACACCCCGGCCCCCGTCGTCGTCCCGCAGCCCCGCGGGTGGCGCGCCCGCCGCGCGGCGAAGGCGGACGCCGCCGCCGCCCGCGCGCAGGCCGTCGCCGTCGCGCACGCCCAGCGCCGCGCCCGCCAGGTCGCGCTGGCCTCGCTGGGCGACTGAGCCGGCCGACCCGGAACCACGAACGGGCCGTTCGTCACGGAAGACCGTGATGAACGGCCCGTTCGTCCGTTTCCGGGGGTCCCTGCCTCAGCCCTCGAGCACGTAGCCGCGGCCGCGGATCGTCCGGATGCGCTCCGCGCCGAGCTTGCGCCGCAGGTAGCCGATGTAGACCTCGACGATGTTCGAGGTGGGCGGGCCGCCCCACACGCGGGTGACGAGTTCGTCCTGCGACATCGCCTGGCCCCGCGGGTGCCGGATCAGGGCGTCCACCACGGCGTACTCGGTGCGCGACAGGCTCACGGGCTTGTTCTCGACGAACACCTGCTCGAGCGCGGTGTCGACCATGACCTCGCCGCGGCGCAGGTAGAGCTGCGCGGTCGGGCGGTCGTCGCCGAGGCGCAGCCGCAGCCGCGCCAGCAGCTCCTCCATGGGGAACGGGGTGACGAGGTAGTCGTCGTGGCTCGCGCGCAGCGTGGACACGGTGCGGTCGCGCGCCTCGGGGGAGGTGAGCGCGATCACGGGGGTGCGGGGGCTCTCGCGGTGGAGGTCGGCCAGGACCTCGACCGGACGCAGGCCGCTCATCTCGACGTCGAGGACCACGGCGCGGGCGCCGCCGGCCCGTGCCGCGGCCCCCACGCTCCAGCTCTCGCGGAGGAGTTGGGGTTCGAAGCCGTTCGACCGCAACGCACCGACGAGCACGCTCGTTGTGCGGTGCGGAGGGGCCACGCACAGGACGCGGCCGCGCTCCGCGAGCTCCGTGCGGGCCGCCGTGGCGTCCGCATAACGATTGGGTTGCATCGCCGACCAGGTTGCCGTTCGTGCACCTCGGAGGCAACGTGCGCGCGCCGAACGGCGGCGTGACGCGTGCGACGGGCGGCTCCCTGAGAGCGGGAACCGGCGTTAGTCGCAGCGATTCCGCCGTGCGGAGTAGGACGCCCGCCCTTCGTCGCGTCGCATCGTGCGGTCAGCGGCATCCCGGCAGCTCCGCTCTCAGATCACGGTCCGGTGACGACGGACGCTCCTAGCGTTTCGGCCCGCAGCTCCCCCCACGCAGCGGCGACGTCCGGGCTCCCCCCGGTCGACACCCCGAGCTCCGTCCGACCGGACGCCGCCGCCGCGACCCGGGCCACGCTCCCCAGGGCCCGGGACCGAGATCGTCTGGAGGTCGTCTCCCATGCCCCGACGTGGACGACATCGCACCCGGCTCCCCTTCCGGCTCCTCGCGGCCGTCGCGGCCCTGCTCGTCGGCGGCACGGCCGTCGTCCTGGGCGGGTCCGCGCTCGCGCAGGACGAGGGCGGCGACTCCGGGGGCGGCAGCTTCCTCTCCTCGCTGGTCGGCAGCTCGAAGTCCGACGACTCCGGTGACTCGGACGACTCCGACTCGGACTCCGAGGACTCCGACTCGGGCGAGGACCGGTCCGGCGAGGACAAGTCCGGCGAGGACGAGTCCGGCGACGACGGCCAGGACCAGGACCAGGGCCAGGACGGCGACGACGGTCAGGACCAGGGCAAGGACGGCGAGGAGCAGTCCCCCGACGAGTCCAAGAAGACCGACGACCAGAAGAAGGACGACCAGGACAAGCAGGCCAAGGGCGAGAAGGCGGACCCGTTCCCGGGTCGCGACGAGATCGCGAAGGCCGGCGCCGACCGCTACGTCGACATCACCGAGGTCTCGAAGAACGGCAACATCGGCGACGGCGGCACCTTCACCGGCAACGGCAGCTACTCGGTGGACTGCGGGGTCAGCGACCACAACAACCCCGACAACTTCATGGCGGCGCCGGGCAAGCAGAACGGCGCCCAGCACGTCCACGACTACGTCGGCAACACCACCACCGACGCCAACTCCACCGAGGAGTCGCTGGAGGCCGGCAAGACGTCCTGCCAGAACGGCGAGAAGAGCACCTTCTTCTGGCCCGTGCTGCGTGACCTGAACGGCACCGGCGAGGACGAGGGCGAGAACGGCGGCAGCCTGGACGGCAACGTCGGGAGCATCCTGACGCCGGCCTCGGCGCAGCTGACGTTCCGCGGCCACGGTGACCTCGACGAGATGTCGGCGATGCCCGAGCACCTCATGATCATCATGGGGAACGCGAAGGCCAAGGCGCAGGACGGCAAGAACGCCAACGCCAAGTACACCTGCACCGGCTTCGAGGACCGGGTCACCGACAAGTACCCGATCTGCCCGAGCGGCTCCCAGCTCGTCCGCATCCTCGACTACCCGAGCTGCTGGGACGGCCAGAACCTGCAGTCCAAGGACCTGCGGTCGCACACGGCCTTCCCGGACGAGAGCGGCAACTGCGCGGAGGGCTTCACGTCGATCCCCGCGCTGCGCATCACCCTGAAGTACGACCAGCCGGCCGGCCGGGCGTTCGCGATCGACTCGTTCCCGGACAACCAGCACGACCCGACGACGGACCACTCCGACTTCATGAGCTACGCGTCGAAGGCCATCGCCGAGAAGGGCCTGGACTGCATCCGGAAGGGTGAGACCTGCATCAACGTGACGGGCTGACCACCCCGCCACACCCCACTCGCGCCCCGTCGCCCGACGATCTACCGTCGGCGGCGGGGCGCGCGTGCGTCCTACGGGAGTCCGAGCGACGGGCTGAGAGGGGACCTGGCGGTCCCGACCGTTCGAACCTGATCCGGATCATGCCGGCGCAGGGAACCCGGAGGTCGCCGTATGGCCGTGCCCGCATCCCCCACCGAGCGCGACGAGGTCGCCCCCACCCTCGACGGCCCGGTCCCCCGGTCGCTGGGCTTCCTCGACCAGGGCGCGTTCTGGGCCAACCTCGGGGTCAGCCTGCTCGGTTTCGCCGGGGTGCTCGCCGTGCTGCAGCCCGCGGGCGCGCCCCCGCTCACGGTGACGGCGGCCGTCGTCGCGACCGTGGTCGGGACCGCGATCGGCAGCGCGATGGTCGGGCTCTCGGCCATCCCCGGCGCACGGACCGGGGCTCCCGCGATGGTGGTCCTGCGCGGCCTGTTCGGCGGGGTCCTGTCCTGGATCCCGTCGGTCCTCAACGTGGTCCAGCTGATCGGCTGGGGCACCTTCGAGCTCGTCGTCATCGCGCAGGCGGGCACGCTGGCGATCGGCGGCCCGACCTGGGCGTGGGTGCTCGGCGCGGGGGTCCTGACGACGCTGCTGACGCTGCGCCCGCTGGGCATGCTCCGGCTGCTGCGCCGGGTCGTGACGATCCTCGTCGCGATCTCCGTCGCCTACCTCGCCTGGTGGCTGTTCACCCGCCCCGCGGCCGCCGACCTGGGGGAGAGCGGGTCGTGGGCCGGGTTCTGGGCGGGCACGGACGCGGCGATCGCCGTGGCCGTCTCGTGGATCCCGGTCGCCTCGGACTACTCGCGGCACTCGAAGCGGACCTCGACGGCGTTCACCGCGGCCACCGTGGGCTACGGCCTCACCCAGGTGCTGTGCTTCGTCGTCGGGCTGGCGGCGTTGTCGCTGGTCGGTGGCAACGGCGACGACGTGTTCGCGCCGATGCTGGCGGCACCGCTCGGGGTCGTCGCCCTGCTGGTCCTCACCCTGCGCGAGACCGACCAGTCCTTCGCGAACGTCTACTCGACCGCGGTGTCGGCGCAGAACCTCGTGCCGCGCGCGGACCGGCGGGCGCTCTGCGTCGGGATCGGCGTCCTGATCACGGTGCTCGCCCTGGGCGTGACCATCGACGACTTCGCGGTCTTCCTCGCCGTCATCGGGTCGGTCTTCGTCCCCCTGCTCGGTGTCGGTGTCGGGGAGGCCCTCGTGAACAAGGGCCGGCTCGACCTGTCCCGCTGGGCGCCGTCGCGACCGCTCATGATCGTGGCGTGGGTGGTCGGCCTCGCCGTCTACCAGCTGATCAACCCGGGCGGGGCGCCCGGCTGGTCGGACGCCTGGACCGCGCTGCGGGACGCGATCGGCTTCGTCCCGCCGTCGTGGCTCTCGGCGTCGCTGACGTCGTTCCTCGTCGCCGCCCTGGTCGCGGCGGGGTGCGCCGCCCTGGGGGCCCGCCGGACGGAGATCGTCCGGGCCGGTTGAGATCACGACCGCGCGGTGATCCCCGCCGCGGGAGAGGTGCGCGCCGCGCACCCCGGGCGTCGAGGGGAGCTCCGTCATGCGGGCCGTGGTCTACAAGGGTGCGAACGAGGTGGCCGTCGAGCAGGTCGACGACCCCCGGCTCGAGGCCCCCACGGACGTCCTGGTGCGGATCACCACCACCGCGATCTGCGGGTCGGACCTGCACATGTACGAGGGCCGGACGGTCGCCGAGACCGGCATCGTCTTCGGCCACGAGAACATGGGCGTCGTCGAGGAGGTCGGGTCCGGGGTGACCCGGATCCGGAAGGGCGACCGGGTCAGCCTGCCGTTCAACGTCGCGTGCGGGTTCTGCCGCAACTGCCTGGCGGGCAAGACGGCGTTCTGCCTCACGGTGAACCCGCCGTACGCGGGCGGCGCCTACGGCTACGTCGGGATGGGTCCGTACACCGGCGGGCAGGCCGAGTACCTGCGGGTGCCGTTCGCGGACTTCAACTGCCTGACGCTTCCGTCCGGTGACGAGCACGAGAACGACTTCGCGATGCTCGCCGACATCTTCCCCACCGGCTACCACGCGACCGTGCTGGCCGACCTGAACCCGGGCGAGTCGATCGTCGTGTTCGGCGCGGGGCCGGTCGGGCTCATGGCCGCGTACTCCGCCGTCATCAAGGGTGCCTCGAAGGTCTTCGTGGTCGACAGGGTGGCGTCGCGGCTGAAGCTCGCCGAGGACATCGGGGCGATCCCGGTCGACTTCTCGGCCGGCGACCCGGTGGAGCAGGTCGTGGAGCAGACCGACGGCCTCGGCGCCGACAAGGGCGTCGACGCGGTCGGCTACCAGGCGACCGCGGACAGCGGTGAGGAGCAGCCCGCCGTCGTGCTGAACCAGCTGGTGGACGCGGTGCGGCACACCGGACGCCTGGGCATCGTCGGGCTCTACCTGCCGCAGGACCCGGGCGCCCCGGACGAGAACGCCGCGAACGGGCGGCTGCTGTTCAACGTCGGCCGCTTCTTCGAGAAGGGCCAGAAGATGGGGACCGGGCAGGCCGACGCCAAGGCCTACAACGCGCAGCTGCGCGACCTGATCGTCGCGGGCCGCGCCACGCCGTCCTTCGTGGTGTCCAAGGAGGTTCCGCTCGACGAGGCGCCGGACGCGTACGCGCGCTTCGACGCCCGCGAGGACGGCTACTCGAAGGTCGTCCTCAAGCCGTAGGAGGCACTCGGATGAAGTACCGCACGCTGGGCCGGACCGGCATCAAGGTCAGCCCATATTGCCTGGGCGCGATGATGTTCGGCGCCATGGGCAACCCGGACCACGACGACTCGGTCCGCATCATCAACCGCGCGCTGGACGCCGGAGTGAACTTCGTCGACACCGCGGACGTGTACTCCCGCGGCGAGTCCGAGGAGATCGTCGGGAAGGCGCTCAAGGGCCGTCGCGACGACGTCGTCCTCGCCACGAAGTTCCATGGCGGGATGGGCGACGATCCGAACCGGGCCGGGAACTCGCGGCGCTGGATCGTCGCGGAGGTCGAGCACTCGCTGCGGCGGCTGCAGACCGACCACATCGACCTCTACCAGGTCCATCGCCCGTCGCCGGACACCGACGTCGAGGAGACGCTGTCCGCGCTGACCGACCTGGTCCGCAGCGGCAAGGTGCGGGCGATCGGGAGCTCCACGTTCCCGGCCTCGGAGATCGTCGAGGCGCAGTGGACCTCCGAGCGCCGGAACCTCGAGCGGTTCCGCACCGAGCAGCCGCCGTACTCGATCGTCAACCGCGGCATCGAGCGCGAGGTGCTGCCGGCCTGCGAGCGGTACGGGATGGGCACGCTCGTGTGGAGTCCGCTGGCGATGGGCCTGCTGACCGGCCGCTACCGCAAGGGACAGGAGACCGACTCGCCGCGCATGTCCTTCGCCGCCGGCCGGCTGACGCACGAGCGCAAGCTGGACGTCGTCGAGCAGCTCGTCCCGCTCGCGGAGAAGGCCGGTCTGTCGATGACGCACCTGGCGATGGCGTTCGCGGTCGCGCACCCGGGCGTCACCAGCGCGATCATCGGGCCACGGACGATGGAGCACCTCGACGACCTGCTCGCGGGCGCGGAGGTCGTCCTCGACGACGAGGTGCTCGACCGGATCGACGAGATCGTGCCGCCCGGCACCGACGTCGACCCCGGCGACGTGTCCTACGCGCCGCCGGCGATCGAGCACGCCGGCCTGCGGCGGTGGGGCCTCCAGGAGCGGGCCGCGGCCTGATCGGGGTCCGCCGGGTGCCGTCCTCCGATTGTGGTGCCCGGCGGTGCGGTACAACACTTGCGGTATCCGCCAGGGGAGGATCGGTCCGTGAGCTACCCGCAGCGTTCCTGGGACAGCGGCGACGTCGAGGTCGTCGCCAAGCGACTCTGGGCGGGCGGGGTCGCGACGGCGCTCGTCGCCGCCGGGATCGCCTTCGTCGGCGTGCTGGTCATCAACAGCATCTTCGAGGTCGGGATCCAGACCGCGGGGCGGTCGGGGGCGTTGGTCGACAACGCCTCCACCGTCATCCCGGTCGCCGCCGCGATCGCGGCCCTGGCCAGCACCGCGCTGCTGCACCTGCTCCTGCTGACCACGCCGCGCCCGGCGTCGTTCTTCTCGGCGATCGCGGTGCTCGTGATCGTGGTGCTGATCCTGCAGGTGTTCCTCGCGGAGGGATCGATCTCGGCGCACATCGCGACCGGGATCCTCTACGCCGCGATCGGCATCGCGATCGTCTCCATGCTCTCCGGGGTGTCGGCGACCTCCGTCCGCCCGGCCGCCCAGGGCGGTTGGGGCGGGCGCGAGTACGACGGGCGCTACGACGGCGGGTACGGCGGCTACGAGCAGCCCCACCCGCCGCAGGCTCCGTACGGACGCCCCGACGACCGCACACAGCGTTACGACCCGCGCGACCAGCGCGGCCAGTGGCGGTGACGGTCCCCGTGTCGACATCACCGGCGGTGATCGCGTCCGGACGCTGCGGCGTCGTGTCGAGCGATCGTGAGGCTCGTCGCTCCGGGGCACGCCCGGCTTGACCCCTCCGCGGCGACCTGACGACGATCGAGCGTCCTGATCCTGCGGATCGGCACTGCCGCCTGTCCGCGTGCTGGCCGTACCCACGGGTAGGGCCGAAGGGGTGGTCGCCATGACGTCGACGGTCAACGGGTTCGGAGCCGCATCGTCTCCAGCCACGGTCGCCGGGGCAGGACGCGACGGCCACCTCGGCACCGAGGCCGCGCGGCGCGAGCACGGCCGGCTCGGCGAGGGCCGCTACCGCGGCCCGGGATCGCTGGAGGAGGCCCGCCGCAGCCTGCGGGTGGCGCTGCCCGAGCCGAGCAGCCGCTTCAGCCAGGACGACGAGTGGTGCGTGGTCGCGCAGCCGGACGGCACCTGGTCGGAGTTCCGCTTCCACGACTACCACCGGATCTTCGACGTCCCCGGCCTCTACGAGAAGATCTTCTACGACGTCCTGGGGTGCGACACCCCGCGGTTCATGGCGGACCTGTTCGCCGACGCGCTGGCCGGCACCCGCGAGGACCCCGCCGCGGTGCGCGTGCTCGACCTGGGGGCCGGCAACGGCATCATGGCCGAGGAACTGGCCGCGGTCGGCGTCCCGCACGCCGTCGGCGTCGACATCCTCCCCGAGGCGCAGGCCGCCGCGGAGCGCGACCGGCCCGGGCTCTACGCCCACTACCTGGTCGCCGACCTGACCGCACTCGACCCCACGGAGTCCCGGCGGCTGGCCGACCACCGCCTCACCGCGCTGTCGGTCGTCGCGGCCCTGGGCTTCGGCGACATCCCGCCCGCCGCGTTCCGCACCGCCTACGACCACGTCGCCGACGGCGGCTGGGTGGTGCTCACGATCAAGGACGCGTTCCTCGCCGAGGACGACACCTCCGGGTTCGCGACGATGATCTCCGACGGCCTGTCCTCGGGGGCGCTCGAGGTGGTGCGCCGGGAGCGGTTCCGCCACCGCCTGGCCACCGACGCCAGCCCGCTGGTCTACGAGGGCATCGTCGCGCGCAAGCGCGGCCCGCTGGGCTGAGGGCGCCGCTGCGCCGTCCGGTGCAGCCGTGCCTGGGACGTGCATCTCTTACCGGCCGGTCGGGCCTCCGGGCCCGGCCGGCCGCACCGTTTCCCTGGCAGTGTGAAGGGGCACACATCCGGTGACGCGGACGGTGGTCCCGGCACGCCCCGGCGTGGCGGGGTGCGGGGGCCGCCCACAAGGAGACACGCATGGCCGCCAGCAGCGACCCCGCACGCAGCGCGCCTCCCGCGCTGCGCGCCCCCGACCTCGCGACCGCGATCGAGCGGGTCGTCCCCGACGCCGTCCTCGCCCGCACCGATCCGGCCCTGTTCGGGCGGACGGTGCTGCAGCTGGCGCAGGGCTGGGCCACCCACCCCGGCGAGGTCTCCCGCGCCGCGTCGTCGTTCGCCGCCGTGTCGGCCCGGATCGGTGCCGCCGCCGCGGGCCGGACGCTGCGCGGCCTCGCCGGGAGCACTGTCGCGAACGACCCGTCGAGCGAGCCCGTGCCGACGAGCAAGGACGGTCGGTTCAAGGACACCACCTGGGTGGAGAACCCGGGCTTCTGGGCGCTGCGGCAGGAGTACCTCGCGCTGGTGTCGCTGCTCGAGGACCTGGTCGGGGCCGCCGGCCTCGACCAGGAGTCCGACGAACGCGCCCGCATGCTCATGGGCCTCGTCGGGAGCGTCGTCTCGCCGACCAACGTGCTGCCGGGTAACCCGGCGGCGCTCAAGCGGGCGTTCGAGACCGGTGGGGCGAGCGTGGTCGCGGGCCTGCGCAACCTGCTCGACGACGTCGCCACCAACCAGGGCAAGCCGCGGCAGGTCGACAAGAGCGAGCTGCGGGTCGGGCGGGAGCTGGCGGCCACCCCGGGCAAGGTCGTCTACCGCAACCGGCTCATGGAGCTGGTGCAGTTCGAGGCGCAGACCGACGAGGTGCACGCGGTCCCGCTGCTGTGCAGCCCGCCGTGGATCAACAAGTACTACGTCATGGACCTCGCCCCCCAGCGCAGCCTGGTGGAGTGGGCGGTCCAGCACGGCCACACCGTGTTCATGATCAGCTACCGCAACCCCGACAGCTCGATGGCGACGACGACGTTCGCGGACTACCTCGAGCTGGGCCCGGCCACCGCGCTGGACGTCGTCCAGGAGATCACCGGCGCCGACAAGGTCAACCTCATGGGCCTGTGCCTGGGCGGGCTGATGGCGGCGCTGCTGACGACCCGCTGCGCGATGCGCGGCGACGACCGCGTCAACTCGCTGACGATGCTCAACACCATGCTCGACTACTCGAGCGTCGGGCCGATCACCTCGTTCGTCAGCCCCGAGATCACCGATCGTCTCGAGAAGTCCATGGAGCAGACCGGGTACCTCCCGGCCGAGTCGATGGCCACGACGTTCGACCTGCTGCGCGCGAACGACCTGATCTTCAACTACATCGGCCCGAACTGGCTGGAGGGCAAGGCGCCGCCCGCCTTCGACATCCTCGCCTGGAACACCGACTCCACCCGCATGCCGGCGGCGATGCACTCCTTCTACCTGCGCCACTTCTACCTCGACAACGAACTGTCGGAGGGCGCGCTGGAGATCGACGGCGAGCCGCTGTCGCTGAAGGCGGTGCAGGCCGACACCTTCATCGTCGCCGCGGAGAACGACCACATCGCCCCGTGGCGGACGTCGTTCACCTCCACCGAGCTGCTCGGCGGCGACGTGACCTTCGTGCTGTCGACGGCGGGCCACATCGCCGGGGTGGTGAACCCGCCCAGCCCGAAGGCGAAGCACTGGGTGGGCACCGTCGGGGCGACCGGCGCGGACGCGCCCGGGCCGGACGCCTGGCGGGCCCGGTCCACCGAGGTCCAGGGCTCCTGGTGGGAGACCTGGAGCGAGTGGATCGGCGAGCGCGGGGGCGAGATGCAGTCGCCGCCGCCGGTCGGCAGCGAGGCGCACCCGGCGCTGGGGCCCGCGCCGGGGGAGTACGTCATGGGATCGGGTCGGGGCGCTTGACGGGATGCGGATCTCGCAGGCACCGTGTTGCGTAGAGCGCGACGGTGGTGCGGGATCCGCAACGTCGGGGCGCTCGTCACGAGCCGGCGCACGAACGGGTGACCCATGGACCACCGTCCCACCGACACCGGGGCGTCCGTCGCCCTGCGCCACGTCGTCGACGCCGCCGTCGGGCCCGCGTACGACACGGCGTTCCTGCGGCTGGACCTGGTGCTGATCGGGCGCGCGGCCCGTTGCGGCTGCGTCGGGTGCGCCCTCGAGGTCGACCACGACCGGAGGGTGATCCTGGGCTCGTTGCCCCGCCCCTGAGTCGCGCGGTGGGCACGGGCCGCCGTGCTCGGTATCCTGAGCGGTTGATCGGCCGGTCGAGCACGACCGGTCGGCCCGACGAGAGGAGCCGAGGATGTCGACCTCGCACCCCACGACCTCGACCGTGACCGACCAGATGACGGACGCGCTCACGCGCGGCCAGTCGATGCTCACCGAGCTGGCCACCGGCGTCGGCGAGCTGTGGAGCGCGGCGCTGTCCGGTGCGGACGACGCGGCCCGGCGCAGCGGGGCCGGCTCGGTGCCCGCGCTGCCGTCGGCCACGGAGATCGTCGACCGCGCGTACGACACCGGCATCGCGGTCCTCGAGCTGCAGCGCTCGGCCGCCCACCAGGTGATCGGCTCCTTCGCCGCGCTGCGCCGGCCCTGAGGCGATGAGCACGGCGGACCGGACCGGGCCCACCGGCGACACGGGGACGATGTGGGACGCGCAGCGCCGGGCGCTGGGCGGGTTCATCCGTGACCAGCGGCGGCTCGCGCGGCTCTCGCTGCGCCAGCTCTCGGCGCTCTCGCACATCTCCAACCCCTACCTGAGCCAGGTCGAGCGGGGCCTCCACGTCCCGTCGGTGCGGGTGCTGCAGGCGATCGCGGACGCGCTCGACCTGTCGGCGGAGACGTTGCTCGAGCACGCAGGGCTCGTCCGGGAGCAGGCCGGGTCGTCCGCCGCGGACCGCCCGGCCGCGGACCCCGCCGTGGAGCGGGCCGTGCGGGCCGACCGCCTGCTCTCGCAGGCCCAGAAGGAGGCGCTGATCGCCGTGTACCGCAGCTACACCGACGGTCCCGCCGACCCCACCGACGGGGCCACGCCCCGCACCCCGGAGGGAACCGACCGATGACCGCGACCACCCCCGCCCCCGGGGCCTCGCCGCCCGACGGCTCGTTCGAGCGGACCCTGTCGGTGGCGGGCCGCCGGCTCCGGGTCGCCGTCCGCCCGGCCGCCGCCGGGACCGACACGCCGAGCCGGCCGCTCGTGCTGGTCAACGGCATCGGCGCCAGCCTGGAGCTGTTCGACCCGCTGGTCGCCGCGCTCGACCCGCACCGCGAGATCGTCCGCTTCGACGTGCCCGGCATCGGCGGCTCGCAGCCCTCCACCGTCCCGCTGCCGATGGCCGCACTGACCACCCTGCTCGCCGACCTGCTCGACCAGCTCGACGGGCTGACCGGGACGTCGCACCGCGTCGTCGACCTGCTCGGCCTGTCCTGGGGCGGCGGGATCGCCCAGCAGTTCGCGCTGCAGTACCCGCAGCGCACCGGGCGCCTCGCACTCGTGTCGACCGGGACCGGCGTGATGATGGTCCCGGCCCGCCTCGGGGTCCTCGCCCGGATGCTCACGCCGCGGCGCTACAACGACCCGTCGTACCGTCGTCAGGCCGGCCGCGAGATCTACGTCGGGGAGGACCAGCAGGCGGTCGACGCGCTGTTCTCCCGCGTCAGCCCGGTCCGGCCCCGCGCCTACCTGCACCAGCTGTTCGCCCTCACCACGTGGACGAGCCTGCCCGTGCTGCCCCTCATCGCCGCGCCGACCCTGATCCTCGCGGGCCGCCGCGACCCGGTGATCCCGGTGGTCAACGCCCACGTGATGGGCTCGCTGCTGCCACGCGGCGAGGTGCACCTGCACGACGGCGGGCACCTCGGGCTGCTGACCCGGCCCGGCGAGCTCGGTCGGGTGGTGGAGGAGTTCCTGGATCGGACCTAGGCTGACCGGTGTGGCGCAGAAGCTGGTGGAGGACGTCGACGGGCGGCAGTGGTACGTCACGCTGACGATCCTGTGGTCCGACACCTCGGAGCCCTTCGAGCACGAGAAGGAGGGCGGCCGCAACGCCGTCATCGGGATCCTCGTGGTGCTCGGGCTGCTGGCGTTCGCGCTGGTCGCCTGGGCGGTGGAGGACCGCGAGTACATCGAGGTCCCGCCGTGGATGGTGCTGATCCTCATCGCCGTCGTCGTGTTCTTCCCGATCCGCTGGGCGCTGCGCCGGCGGTGGCTGCTGCGCGCCGAGGGCGGGGCCCCGCCCGACGAGGAGGACGGCGAGGGCGAGGAGTGGAGCGGGTTCATCCGCGGCCGCGCCGAGGCCCGCGCCGAGTTCAAGCGGGTCATCAAGTCGCTGGAGCGCCGCGGGACCCCGGCCCGGGCCAACAGCCCGCTCCAACCTCAGTAGGGGGGCCCGTGCCCGAACTCCCGGAGGTGGAGGCGCTCGCCGAGCACCTGCGCACGCACGCCATCGCCCGCCCGGTCGCCCGCGTCGACCTCGCGAGCATGACCGCGCTCAAGACCTTCGACCCGCCGCTCTCGGCCCTGACCGGACGCCTGGTCACCGGAGCCGGCCGGATCGGCAAGTTCCTGGACGTCGAGCTGGAGGACCCGGACGCGCAGCGCAGCGGAGCCGGACCATCGACGCTGCACCTGGTGGTGCACCTCTCGCGCGCGGGGTGGATGCGCTGGCACGAGCAGGCCTCCACGACGCCGCCGAAGCCCGGCAAGGGCCCGCTGGAGCTGAGGGTGCACCTCGAGACGGTCGGCGGCCCCGGCTTCGACCTCACCGAGGCGGGGACGCAGAAGCGGCTGGCGGCCTACGTCGTGACGGACCCGGCGACGATCCCGCAGGTCGCGACCCTCGGGCCGGACGCGCTCACGCTGTCCCGCGCGCAGTTCGGCGAGATCCTCTTCGGGCAGTCGACGCGGTTGAAGACACTGCTGGCCGACCAGCGGACGATCGCCGGGATCGGGAACGCCTACTCCGACGAGATCCTGCACGTCGCGCAGCTGTCGCCGTTCGCGCTCGCGGGGAAGCTGGACGAGGCGGCGGCCGACCGGCTGCACGCCGCGTTGGTGGCCGTGCTCACCGAGGCCGTCGACCGCGCCGTGGGCCAGGACGCCGCCCTGCTCAAGGGCGAGAAGCGCTCCGGCATGCGGGTGCACGCCCGCACCGGGCTGCCGTGCCCGGTCTGCGGGGACACCGTGCGCGAGGTCTCGTACGCCGAACGCTCCTTCCAGTACTGCGCCACCTGCCAGACCGGGGGCAAACCCCTGGCCGACCGTCGGCTGTCGCGTCTCGTGAAGTGAGCAGTACCGCCGAACGGATGATCACCCGACGTCGGGAACGTGCGCCTCGTTGCTCTGACGGGGTGGCTGGCGGACGATGGCCGGTGTGCCCGGCTGGTTGACCTCCCCGACGTTCCTCGTCGTGCTCGGCGTGGTCGTGGTGCTGGTCATCGTGGGTGTCGTGGTCTACCGGCGGGTCCGGCAACGGCACGCGTTCGCGTCCCCGCTGGAGCGCGCGACGTTCTCGACGCTGCACACCGTGTCGCTGGCGGCGCCCGCGCTGCGGGAGGGCCTGTCGGAGTCCTCGGCGCAGTTCGCGGTGCCCTACCTGCGCACGCTGCTCGACACCGAGGCGCTGTCCATGACGGCGGCCGACTGCGTCCCCCTGGCCTGGGACGGCGAGGCCGAGCACCACAACCTCGACGTGCGGTTCTACGCCGAGAAGGTGATGAAGACCGGGCGGCAGCAGATGGCCAGCCGCCGGGACATCGAGTGCGGGGACGACCGCTGCCCGGTCAAGGGGATCGTCGTCGTGCCCCTCGAGGTGGACGGGAACGTCGTCGGCACCCTGGCCGCGGTCAGCGGGGAGACGCCGGGGCCGGTGCTGCTGCGCGCCACCGCCGAGGTCGCCCGCTACGTGTCGAGCCAGCTGGAGCTCGCCGACCTCGACGACTCGCGCGACCGGCTCAACCGCGCCGAGGTCCGGGCGCTGCGCGCCCAGATCTCACCGCACTTCATCTACAACGCGCTGAACACGGTCGCCTCGTTCATCCGGACCGACCCGGAGCGGGCCCGCGAGCTGCTGATGGAGTTCGCCGACTTCACCCGGTACTCGTTCCGCCAGGCCGGCGAGTACACGACGCTCGCCGAGGAGCTCAAGAACATCGACCGGTACCTCATGCTCGAGCGGGCCCGGTTCGGCAACCGGCTCGCGGTCAAGGTGCAGGTCGCGCCCGAGGTGCTCTCCGTGGTGCTGCCGTTCCTCGCACTGCAGCCGCTGGTGGAGAACGCGGTGCGGCACGGGCTGGCGGGCAAGGTCGAGGGCGGCACCGTGACGCTGACCGCCGAGGACTCCGCGAGCGAGTGCCTGATCACCGTCGAGGACAACGGTGTGGGGATGGACCCGCAGGCCCTGCGCGAGGACAACCGCGACGCGCACCTGTCGGGCGCGCACGTGGGGCTCGGCAACGTCGACGACCGCATGCGGTCGGCCTTCGGGCCGGACTACGGCCTGGTCGTCGAGACCGAGCGCGGCGCGGGGACCAAGATCAGCCTGCGGGTGCCGAAGTTCCGGGCGGGCGTCCGGGTCTGAGGAGATACGGCAGACTGGCTGGTATGGACCTCCGCCCGACCCAGGCCCTGCGACTCGGGGCCCTCAAGCTCCCGCCGGCGGTCTCGTCGGTCCTGCCCGGCGCCCTCGCGTCGAAGGTCTCCGGCGGCACCGTGTCCGTGGTGCGCCTGAACGGTGTGATCGCCTCGGCCTCCGGCCCCGTGCCCCGGTCGGTGATCAACCTGCAGGCCGTCGAGTCCGCCCTCACCCGCGCGTTCGAGGCGGAGAACGCGGTGGCGGTCGCGCTGGTGATCAACTCCCCGGGGGGCTCCCCGACGCAGTCGCAGCTGGTGGCGGACCGGATCCGCGGCCTCGCGGCGGAGCACGAGCTGCCCGTCATCGCGTTCTGCGAGGACGTCGCGGCCTCCGGCGGCTACTGGCTCGCCTGCGCCGCCGACGAGATCTTCGCCTGCCCCACCTCGCTGGTCGGGTCGATCGGCGTGGTCAGCGGCGGCTTCGGGCTGACCGGCCTGATCGAGCGCTTCGGCATCGAGCGGCGGCTGCACACCGCCGGGCAGAACAAGGCCCGGCTCGACCCGTTCCAGCCCGAGAAGCCCGAGGACGTCGAGTGGCTGCTCGGCATGCAGACCGAGCTGCACGAGATGTTCATCGAGTGGGTCCGCGAGCGGCGCGGCGGGTCGCTCGACGGCGGCACGGAGCTGTTCACCGGCGAGGTCTGGACCGGGCGGAAGGCCCTCGAGCTCGGGCTGATCGACGGCATCGGCACCCCGCGCGAGGTGCTGAAGGAGCGCTACCCGGACGCCGAGGCGGTGGCGGTCGAGCCGCGCAAGCCGCTCCTCGCGCGGCTGGGCGTCGGCGTCCACTCCGGCGTCCCCGGGTTCGGCGTCCTCGACCCGGCGACCGCCCTCGCGGGCGCGCTGGAGTACCTGGAGCACCGCTCCGTGTGGAGCCGTTTCGGGTTGTAGGTGGCTACGCCTTGTGAGTAGTAATCCGTGCTGGAGGACGGATCACTACTCACAGGACGGAGTCACATGCCCTCGGTCGGCTGGGACGGGCGCGACGTGTCCGGGCTCAGCCACGAGCAGATCCACCGGTGGACCCGGGACGGCGCGAGTCCGGAGGCCCTCGCCGCGGCCCGCGACCGCCACCTCGCGCGCGCCGACGAGCTCCGTACCGCCGCCGAACGGCTCCGGTCGGCCCAGCAGGGCGTCGGCGAGACCTGGCAGGGCCGGGACGCCGACGCCGCGGGCGGCCGGACCAGGGCGCTCGCGCAGCGCCTGGAGCAGCTCGCCGGGACCGTCGGCGGGCAGGCGCGGGGCATCGACGGGATGCGCGCCGCGCTGGTGCGGGTCCAGGCCGCGGTCGGTCCGCCCCGGCCGCCCGCGCTGCCCGCGCTGGGCGTGACGCCGGTACTCGACGAGCTCCGGGCCCTGGTCACGGGTCGGCCCGCGGACGGCTACGGCGGGTTCCGGGCGGCGGCCGCCGACCAGGCCGCGGCCCGCGAGGCGTACCGGACCTACCTCGGCGAGACCGCGCAGGCCGCGCGCGCCGTCGACCCGGTGGGCGCCGGACCGCCCGCGGCGGCGGGCCCGGGTGGCGCGGGTGGCTCGGTCCGGGGTGGCGGGGCCTCGCGCGCGACGGTCGCCCCGGGGTCCCGGGGGGCCGCCACGGGGGTGCTGCAGCAGGCCGCGGGGACGGCGGGGCCGCCCCCCGCCGCCCGGCCGGCCGGTGCGGCGGGCCCGGGCGCTGCGGTGCCGGGGACGGTGGTCCGCCCGGTCGGGCCGGCGTCGCCGGGGGCGGGCGGCATCCCGGCACGCGGTCCGGTGGGCGGTCCGGTGGCAGCAGGTACCGCGGGTGGCACGGGCGGCGGGGCGGCGGCACCCACGACGGCGGCCGGCGCGGCGGCGTCACCCGGTCCGGGTGCCTCCGGTCCGGGTGTCTCCGGTCCGGGTGCCGCCGGCGGGGCGGGTGGCGCGGGGCCGGCGTCGGGCGGCGGAGCGGTCGCCGGGGTGCCGGGGGCGCCGGGGCTCCGCGGGCCGGTCCGGCGCGGGGCGGGCGGAAGCGTCCCGGCGCGACGGGAGCCGGGCCCCGACCAGCGAGCACCCTCGGCGGTCCCGGGTCCGCCCGGATCGCCGGGAGTGCTCGGTGATCACGCGGACGGCGGCGGACCGGACCCGGTGACCCCGCCGCCGGAGGCGCCGCGCGGGCGCGGGGCGTACCTCGTCGACCCCGACCCGGCCGGCTGGGGCGTCCCCGGCGGCCGCCGGGTCGCCCCGCCCGTCCTCGGGGAGGACCCGTGATCGCGCTGAGCCGCCACGAGCTGCTGTGGGTGCTCGAGCAGTGCGGGGGCGCGGAGTGGCCGTACCCGCTCGCCCCGGTCGCGTGGCCGGCCGACACCGCCGACGAGACCGTGCTCGCGCGGGCCCGCACCGAGGACGCCCTCCGCGGCCGCGGCCTGCTCGCGGCGGAGCCCGCCGCCGTGTTGCTCGCGGTCGGGACCGCGGTGCGCGAGGCGGTGCGCCAGGTCGACGTGGTGCGCCGCAGCGCGGCCGACCCGGCCGCCGCGGTCGCCCTCGACGGGCCCGGCGGCGCCGCGCTGCTCCGCTCGTCCGACCACGCCGGCGCGCCGGTGCACGTCCGGACCCTCGCGTCCGCGGAGGTCGTGGCCGCGGCGCTCGCGGTGCTCCCGCGGCTCCCGCCCGCTCCCGGACCGGCGCTCGCGGTGCCGCCGGAGGCGGCGGCCGTCGAGACCCGCCGTCGGGAACGGGACCGGCTCGCCGTGGAGGCGGTCCTGCGTGACGCCGTGGCGTGGACCCAGCTCGGCGTTGCTCCGGACGGGGTAAGTTCGGCCGGCGACCGTGCGGATGCACGGATCAGATGGCTCGACTCGCCCCGCGGCCGCTACCGACTGCGGCACGATCCGGGGCGGGGTCGGGCGACCGGTGGGTCGCCGCACCTCGTCCCGGACGACGCCGCGTCCCCCGGGACGCGGGCCGAGGTCGAGGCCCTGCTGGAGCCGGGGAGGAGGACGGGATGAGCGGACCCGCAGGACCCGCGGACGAGCGGGGCTTCGCGGCGCTCGACCCGGCCGCCGCCGAGCGCTTCGCGGGGCGGGTGGACGACCTGGAGCGCACCGTCGCCGAGGCCCGGGAGGCCCTGCGGCGGCTCGCGGAGGACCCGCTGGCCACCGGCACCGGGCAGGAGAACGCCGAGATGGCGGCCTGGTACCGGGAGCTCCTGGTCACCGACACCGTGCCCGCCGCCGACGACCTGTCGCGCCAGCTGGACGCCGTCCGCCGCGCGGTGGTGGAGGGCACGGCGGCGTGGCAGGAGTCGGACCGCTCGATCGCGGACGCCCTGGATCCCGATCAGGGTGATCCGATCGGGTGACGCAGTACGTCAGGTCCGGTAGCGCCGCGCGTGGCAGCACCCACCCGGGCACGGTGACTTCGGCAGGGTCCCTATCGTGGACGCGGGACCGACCCTTGGGCAGGATGGCGCGACAGTGACTACCAACGACAACGACGGCCTCGTCGTCCTCGCGGTCGACGACGAGGAACCCGCTCTCATGGAGCTCGCGTACCTCCTGGAGCAGGACCAGCGCGTCTCCACCGTGCTGAAGGCGAACGACTCCATCTCGGCGCTGCGCATCCTCACCGGCGGCGACCAGGTGAACATCGGCGGGTTCGGCACGCCGCCGTCGGGGATCTCGGCCTCGGCGAAGCAGTCCGACGTCGACGTGCTGTTCCTCGACATCCGCATGCCGGGGCTCGACGGCCTGGAGCTGGCGCAGGTCCTCTCCCGCTACGTCATCCCGCCGTCCGTCGTGTTCGTCACCGCGCACGACGACCGCGCCGTCGAGGCCTTCGACGTCGGGGCGGTGGACTACCTGCTCAAGCCGCTGCGCCCGGAGCGGCTCTACGCCTCGCTCACCCGCATCCTCGCCTCGCGCGGCACCACCGTCCCGGTGGAGCCCGCCGTCGAGGAGGAGGGCGACGACGAGGTGATCCCGGTCGAGCTCGCGGGCACGACGAAGCTCGTGCAGCGCTCGACCGTGCGCTGGGTGGAGGCCCAGGGCGACTACGCCCGCCTGCACACCACCGAGGGCAGCCACCTGGTCCGCATCCCGCTGTCGGTGCTCGAGGAGCGGTGGTCCGACGCCGGGTTCGTGCGGATCCACCGGTCGTACCTGGTCGCGCTGCCGCTGATCACGGAGCTGCGCCTGGCGGGCTCGGGGTACGTGGTGCGGCTGGGCAACGGCAACCAGCCGGGCGAGATCGCCGAGCTGCCCGTGAGCCGCCGGCACACCCGTGAGCTGAAGGACCGTCTCGTCCGTTCGACGAAACAGGCGTGGGGCCGGCGGTGACCACCACCGACGGGCGGCCCCGGGCCGGGGGCGAGCACCCCGGCCCGGCCGACCCGCCGGGTCCCGACACCGGCGCCGACGCCGACCCCCCCACGCCACCCGACTCCCCGTCCGGCTCCATGTCCGACTCCCCGCCCGACGACGGCCCCGCGATCGCGCGGGTCCGCGCGCGGGCGTCCGGGTCGTCGGGTCGTCCCTCGCCCGGACCGGTCCCGCCCGGTGTCGCCCGCCGGGTCGGTCGCCACGCCCGCCCGGACGCCGAGAGCACCGGTCACACCCCGCCGCCGGACTACCGTCCGCGGCACGCGGCGCCCGCCGACGCCGCCGGCGAGGTCGAGCACGACGAGGCCGACGCCGACGAGCCGGCCGGGCCGGCGGACGGCGCCCCGGCCCTCACCGTGGTGCGCGAGCCCGCCCGGCCGCCCGCCGGCCCGCCCACCCCCGCCGCACCGCCGGACGCCGAGATCGACCCCACCCCGGTGCGCGGCCTGCCGCTGGCCTCCACGTTCCCCGCGTCCGCGGTCCTGGCGTCCGAACCGGCGGCCTCGGAGGACAAGCGGCCGATCTACGGCTGGCAGTCGGCAGACAGCGCGGCCGACCACGACCCGGCCGCCCCGCCGCCCACCCGGCAGCGCATCGTGCTGGCCGAGCGCCGCTCGCCGACCCGCGCCGTGGGCACCGTGGCCGAGATCGAGCAGCAGACCGCCACCGGTGAGCTGCTGCTGTCCAACCTCATGCGGTCCCAGCTGATGCTCGCCGTCCGTCTCGCGGTCGTCGGCGTGATCGTCCTGGGCGTCCTGCCGATCGTGTTCCTGACGATGCCCGCCGTGGGCGCGACGGAGCTGTTCGGCGTCTCCCTGCCCTGGATCCTGCTGGGCGTGCTCGCGTTCCCGTTCCTCATCGTCCTGGGGTGGCTCTACACCCGGACCGCGGAGCGCAACGAGCTCGACTTCGCCGACGACGTCGAGGACTGACCCCGCCGTGACCGGGACGGACTCCGTCGTCGCCCTCGTGCTGTTCGGGCTCGCCGCCGTCGCGGTGATCGCCATCGGCTCGCTGGGCGTGCGCGTCACCCGCTCCACCGACGACTTCCTCGCGGCCTCCCGCACCGTGCGCAGCCGCGCCAACGCCGCCGCGATCGCGGGGCAGTCGCTGTCGGTCGCGTCGTTCCTGGGGATCGCCGGGATCGTGCTCTCCCACGGCGTGGACGGGCTCTGGTACCCGGTCGGCTTCGTCGCCGGCTTCGGCGTCCTCCTGCTGTTCGTGGCCGCCCCGCTGCGCCGCTCCGGGGCCTACACGGTGCCCGACTTCGCCGAGACCCGGCTCGACTCCACCACCCTGCGGGCCCTGACCACCGTCGTCGTCGTGATCATCGGCTGGCTCTACCTGGTGCCGCAGCTGCAGGCGTCCGGGCTGATCGTCACCGTGGTCACCGGCGCGCCCGGGTGGGTCGGGATCCTCGCGGTCGGGCTGGTCGTCACCGCGGCGGTGACCTTCGGCGGCATGCGGTCGATGACCCTGGTGCAGGCCTTCGGGTTCTGGCTCAAGGCCGTCGCCCTGGTGGTGCCCGCGGTGGTGCTCGTCGCCTGGTTCCTCGGGGCCGGCCTGGTCGCCGCGCCCGACCGCGGCGGGCCCACCGTGTTCGACCGGCCGACGACCGTCCGGGTGAGCGACCCGGTCGAGCTGCGGGTGGACGCCCCGGTGACGGTCGAGGTGCGCGCGCCCGGCGAGCGGGCGGCCACCGTCACCTGGCAACCCGGCACGCAGGAGGTCGCGCGCGACACCACCCTCGAGTTCCCGGCGGGGTCGCGGGTGCCGGTGGTGGGTGCGGCCGTCACCGACGACTCCGCCTGGGACACGCCGTTCGGGGACGGGCAGCGGGACCCGCTCTGGGTGTACTCGCTGCTGCTGGCGACCTGCCTCGGCACCGCGGGTCTGCCGCACGTGCTCGTCCGCTACTACACCAACCCCGACGGTCGGACGGCCCGGCGCTCCACCGTGCTGGTCATCGCGCTGCTGGGCGCGTTCAGCATCGTGCCGATCGTGCTGGGCGCGCTGTCCCGGTCCGTGGTCCCGCAGCTGCTGACCACCGGGGAGGGCGACGCCGTCGTCCTGCTCCTGCCATCGCTCACCCTGGGCGGCTGGGCCGGTGCGGCGCTGGGCGGGGTGGTCGCGGCCGGCGTGGCGGCCACGCTGCTGTCGGTGTCGGCCGGCCTGCTGCTCTCGGTGGCGGGCGTGCTCTCCAGCGACGTCCTGCCCGGCCGGCTCGGCGACTTCCGCATCGCCGCGCACGTCGCCGGCGTCGTCCCGATCGTCGGGGCGCTGCTGTTCACGCGCCTCGAGTTCGCCCACTCGACGGCGCTCGCCCTGGCCGTGGCGGCGTCGACCTTCGCCCCGCTGCTGCTCCTCGGCATCTGGTGGCGCGGTCTGACCGACCGCGGGGCGCTGGCCGGGATCGCGGTCGGCGGCACGCTCTCGCTCGGGGCGGCGGTGACCACGCTGTGCGGGGTCCGCGCCGACGGCGTCCTGGGCATCCTGCTGGCCCAGCCCGCCGCCGTGTCCGTGCCGGCCGCGGTGATCGTCATGGTGGCGGTCAGCCGCGCGACCGCCTCCCGCGTCCCCGGCCAGGTCGGGCGGACGCTGCTGCGCCTGCACGCGCCGGAGCGGCTCGGCCTCGGCGAGATGCGCGTCGGGCGCTGATCCGACCCCGTCACCCACGTGCGTCACCGCGTGTGAATCGGTCGTGAGTTCTTCCGCCACTCGAAAGGACCATTGGCACACGGGTGACGACAACTAGGGTTCGGCCGTTGGAAATCCGGCATCGCGGCGGACCGACCCCCGAAGGGTGAAGCGCATGAGTGCGACCGAGGAGAGCTCGAGAGGGTCGGACCCGCTCGGAGCTCCCACCCCCTACGAAGAGATGCAGCGGAGCCCGGAGTTCAAGGCGCTCCGGAACCGGTGGCGCCGCTACATCTTCCTGATGAGCGGCCTGTTCCTCGCCTGGTTCCTGGTGTACGTCCTCCTGGCCGACTTCGCCCCGGACGTGGTCAACACCCGGCTCGGCGGGACCAACTTCACCGTGGGCCTCCTGCTCGGGCTCCTGCAGTTCGTCTCCACGTTCGTCATCGCGGTGGCGTACGCGAAGTTCGCGGACAAGAACATCGACCCGCAGGCCGAGGCGCTGCGCGCGAAGGTGGAGGAGAAGCTGTGACGACCGGCCTGCTCGCCCAGGGCGGGGGTGCCGCGCAGCTCGGCAACCCCTACATCAACATCGGCATCTTCCTGGCGTTCGTCGTCGTCACCCTGTTCATCGTCTACCGGGTCAGCCGGTCGGCGACGACGGCCTCCGACTACTACGCGGCCGGCAGTTCCTTCACCGGCCCGCAGAACGGTGTCGCGATCTCCGGCGACTACCTGTCCGCCGCCTCGTTCCTCGGCATCGCGGGCGCGATCGCGGTCAACGGCTACGACGGCTTCCTCTACTCCATCGGCTTCCTCGTCGCGTGGCTGACCGCGCTGCTGCTGGTCGCCGAACTGCTCCGCAACGTCGGGCGCTTCACCCTCGGCGACGTCCTCGCCTTCCGGATGAAGCAGCGCCCGGTGCGGGCGGCCGCGGCGGTCTCGACGCTCGTCGTGTCGTTCTTCTACCTGCTCGCGCAGATGGCGGGGGCCGGCGGCCTGATCTCGCTGCTGCTCGGCATCCCGAACGCCCCGGGGGTGTTCGACGGGCAGTCGATCGTCATCGCGCTGGTCGGCCTCGTCATGATCGTCTACGTCCTCTACGGCGGCATGCGCGGCACCACGTGGGTGCAGATCATCAAGGCGACGCTGCTGGTCATCGGCGCCGCGGTGATGACGGTGTGGGTGCTGGGCCTGTACGGCTTCAACCTCTCCGCGCTGCTCGGTGCGGCCACCGAGGGGTCGCCGACGAACCTCCTCAACGCCGGCAACCAGTACGGCAAGACGGTGACCAGCCGGATCGACTTCCTGTCGCTGGCCGTCGCCCTGGTGCTCGGCACCGCGGGCCTCCCGCACGTGCTGATGCGCTTCTACACCGTGCCCACGGCCAAGGAGGCCCGCCGTTCGGTGAACTGGGCGATCTGGATCATCGGCATCTTCTACCTGTTCACCCTGGTGATCGGGTACGGCGCCGCGGCGCTGGTGCCGTCGAACCTGCTCTCGGCGCGCAACGTCAACGACGCCGCCCCGCTGCTCGCGTTCGAGCTCGGCGGCACGATCCTGCTCGGGGTGGTCTCCGCGATCGCGTTCGCGACGATCCTCGCGGTGGTCGCCGGCCTGACGATCACGTCCGCGGCGTCGTTCGCGCACGACGTGTACGCGTCCGTGCTCAAGGAGGGCAAGCCCGAACCCGGGTCCGAGGTGCGGGTCGCGCGGATCACCGCCCTCGTCGTCGGGGTGGTGGCCGTCATCGGCGGCATCCTGGCGAACGGCCAGAACGTCGCGTTCCTGGTGGCCCTGGCCTTCGCGGTGGCCGCGTCGGCGAACCTCCCGACGCTGCTGTTCTCGCTGTTCTGGAAGAAGTTCAACACGATGGGCGCGCTGTTCTCGACCTACGGCGGGCTCGTGATCTGCGTCGTGCTGATCCTGCTCTCGCCGGTGGTGTTCGGGTCGGCGACCGACGCGGTGTTCCCGCTGTCCAACCCGGGCATCATCTCGATCCCGCTGTCGTTCCTGCTCGGCGTCGTCGGCACCTACGTCGGCGCGAACCGGGGCACGCCGGAGGAGCAGGCCGAGCACGAGCGCAAGGCCGCCGAGATGGAGGTCCGCTCGATGACCGGGGCGGGCTCGTCGAACACGGCGGCGGTGCACTAGGTGGCTTCGCCTCGTGAGTACTTGTGGCGGCCATCGCCGCCGCAAGTACTCACGGGCGCGTAGCGCACAATGGAGCCATGACCGTGCCGGCCGTGACCGTGACCGACGTGCCCGCGGACTCGACGCTGCTCGACGTCCGCGAGGACGACGAGTGGGCGGCCGGCCACGCCCCGGACGCGGTGCACGTCCCGATGTCGGCGTTCCTCGAGCGGCTGGACCAGGTGCCCGAGGGCCCGCTGGCGGTGGTGTGCCGGGTCGGCGGCCGGTCCGCTCAGGTCACCGCGTACCTGCGCGGCCAGGGCCGGGAGGCGGTCAACGTCACCGGCGGGATGCTCGCGTGGGAGGCGGCCGGGCGTCCGGTGGTCGCCGACGGCCCCGGCCCGGCGCAGGTGGTCTGACGCCGTGACCTGTCCGCGGTGCGGCCGGGAGCAGCCGCCGGGAGCCTCCGGGCGGTTCTGCGTGCACTGCGGCCGGGTGCTCGGTGGCGTGCGCTGGGTGGCGACGACGCCGGACGCGGCGCGCCCGCGCACCCCGGTGGCCCGCCGCCGGCCGTACCCCGGTCCGCCCCGCTACCGGGGCGTCCCCCGATGGAGCCTGTGGCCGTGGGCGGCGCGCCCCGAGCCGGGCAGCCCGGACGGGCCGCTCGCCGTGCGCGAGGCGCGCGAGCCGGAGGGCGCGCTGCGCGCGGAGGCCGGCCTGCTGCGCCGCCTCGCCGTCACGACCGCCCTGCTGTGCGGCGTCGCGGCCCTCGGCGAGGTGTTCCGCTACGTCCTGCTGCTGCTCAGCCGTGACCGGGCGCTGCCGGGCCCCCTGCTGGGCTGGTCGGACGCGATCGTCGGGATCTTCGGGTGGCTCGCGCCCGCGGCGGCGCTCGCCACGGGCGTGGTGTTCCTGCGGTGGCTGGTCACGGCCCGGGCCCTCGCGGCCGACGCCTCCGGGACCCGCCCGTGGCGCTCCACGCGCCTGCTGCTGGTGGGCTGCGTGCTGCCGCCCTTCACGCTGACCGTGCCCGGCGCGACCCTCGCCGAGATCGAGCACGCCGTCGCCGGCCACGACCCGGCCGCCCGCCCGCAGCCCTCCCGGCCGGTGCTCGTGTGGTGGGGCTCGTGGGTGGTCGGGGTGCTGCTGGGCCTGGTCACGGTCGTGCAGGGCTTCTGGGACAGCACCCAGGCGCTGGCCGACGGCGTCGTCCTGCACTTCTGGACCGACGTGGCCGCGGTGCTCGTGGCGTGGACGACGATCCGGGTCACCGCGCACCTCACCGAACTCGTCGCGCCGGTGCTGCGGGAGTCGGGGCGGAGCTACGTGGTGGCGGGAGACGGAGCGCAGCGGAGCTCGACCACGGTGGCGGGAGACGGAGCGCAGCGGAGCTCGACCCCGGTGGCGGGCTAGGCTCCGCCGCCGAGGGTGGCGATGCCGCCCGCCGAGGGCGGGGCGGTCGGGTCGGTGCCGGCGTCCGCGGGCATCTCCCGGGCGACGAAGTCCTCGACGTGGAAGAGGTTGTCGCCCGCGCGGCGGACGATGCGCAGCAGGGTGGTCATGGAGGCGACCTCCTCGACCTGCTCCTTGAGGTACCACTGCATGAACTGCTCGCCGAGGTAGTCGCCCTGGTCGCGGGCGGTGCGGGCGAGGACGGTGATCTGGTCGGTCACCCGGCGCTCCTGGTCCAGGACCAGCTCGACGACGTCCTCGATCGACTTGAAGTCGTTGCGGACCTCGTCGATCCCCGGGATGACGACGCGCACGTCGTTGTCGAGCAGGTACTGCACCATGCCCATCGCGTGGTTGCGCTCCTCGAGCGCCTGGGCGTAGAAGTGCGCCGCGAGCTGCGGGAGGTCCTCGTCGTCGCAGTAGACCGCGACCGCGGTGTACTGCTGCGACGCGGTGAACTCGTGGCGGATCTGGGTGCGCAGGAGTTCGTGGAAGCTCGGGTCGGACACGCCCGCAGTGTAGGTCGCCCTCACCGCACGGAGGTATGCCTGCCGGCGCGGCGCACACCGGGCCGGGTGCGTGCCGTGGCGGGCATCGGGCCGGTCCAGCCGAACTGCTCGCAGTGCACCCGGTTCGCGGGCACGTCGAGCTGCTCGAGGGCGGCGAGCGTGCCCGTGGCGAGGGAGGCCGGGCCGCACACGAAGTAGTCGAGGTGACGCCGCTCCGGGGCGGGCGGCAGCACCTCGGCGAGGAACGCGAGGTCGATGCGCCGGCCCGCCGTGCGGGTGATCTCCAGGTCGAGCCGCCGGCTCAGCACCGCGAGCTCGTCGGCGAACAGCGGCTCGGTGCCGCGCTCGGCGAGCACGAGGCGGTGGCGCCGGCCGTCGCCGCGCTCGGCGAGCGTGCGCAGCATGCTCATCATCGGCGTGATCCCGACGCCGCCGGCGACGAGCACCAGCCCGGCCCGCCCGCCGTGCTCCTCCGCGGTGAACGAGCCGTGCGGGCCGTCGAGCCAGACCTTGTCGCCCTGGCGCAGCGCGGCGACGCGGTGGGAGAAGTCGCCGGCGTCGCGCACCGTGAGCTCGAGACGGCCGGTGACGTTCGCGCTGGAGGCGATGGTGAAGGGGTGCTCCTCGGTGCCGACCACCGCCCGGCGCAGCCGCAGCCACACGAACTGGCCGGGTGCGAAGCTCAGCCCGCCCCGGCGCAGGTGGACCGGGGCGAGCACGAGGGTCGCGACGCTCGGGCCCTCGCGGCGCACGCCGTAGACGACGTAGGCGCCCTGCCGGGAGAAGAGCGGCCGCCATACCCAGCGGTGGGACAGCACCGCGAGCAGCGCGCCCGCGAGGACCACGAAGCACGCCCGCATCACCGGGTCGGCGACCAGGTGGTCCAGCCAGAGGACGTGCAGGGCGGCGAGCACCAGCCCGGCCGCGGCCAGCCCGACGTGCAGCCGGGCCCAGACCTCGTAGCGGGCCCCCGGTCGGCGGCCGGCGTAGGCGACCCCGCCCACGGCGAGCAGCGCGACCAGGGCGCCCCAGCCGACCTTCGCGGTGTCCCGGGCGGTGACCGGATTCGCGAGCGCGGGGTGGTTCCACAGCGCGACCGCGGCGTGCGCCACCACGGCCACCAGCGCGAGCATCCCGAGCCACCGGTGCAGGCCCATGACCCGGTCCACCCCGAACGCGCGGGTCAGGGTGCGGATGCGACTGGGCACGAGGACGACCACGACGAGCGCGCCCAGCCCCAGCACGCCGAGCCCGACCGAGGCCATCGTGCCGATCGCGGTGGAGTGGCCGCGCCAGGCCGACAGCACGAACGGCACCACGGCCATCGTCAGGAGGATCCCGGCCCAGGCGATCGTCGTCATCCGTCGGCGCACGGACGGGGAAGCTAGGGCCGTGACCCGGCCGCGACCGGCGAGTCTGAGAGCCGCGTGGCGCGGGTCGCGGTGATCGACCGGGATCGGGCGGTGACGGGCCGGGCTGCTGCGCCGTTCGTCGGTACGGCTCTCAGGTTCGCGTGCCCGGACCGCCCGGACTGCCCGGTGGGCGGGGGCACGGCAGGATGACCGGTCGTGACCCCCCGACCCCGCAGGTTCGACCGCGCGCGTGAGGCCGCCGAGGTGCCGACGGCGTTCGACCAGGACGCCACGTCCTACGACCGGCTCGTCGGGTCCAACCCGGGCTACGTCGAGCACCTCCGGCTCTCCGCGCAGCGCCTCGCGCTTCCCGACGACGGGCGGGGGCTGCGGCTGCTCGACGTCGGGTGCGGCACCGGGCTGTCGACGCGCGCGCTGCTCGACACGTACCCGGCGGCCGAGATCGTCGCCGCCGACGCGTCGGCGGAGATGCTCGCGCAGGCCCGCGCGAAGGCGTGGCCGAGCACGGTGCGGTTCGTGCACTCGCGGGCCGAGGAGCTCGCGGCGCACGGCGTCGACGGCCCGTTCGACGGCATCCTGGCCGCCTACCTGCTGCGCAACCTGCCCGACGTCACGGCCGGGGTGAAGGACCTCCACGCCCTGCTCGCGCCCGGCGCCCCGCTGGCGGCACACGAGTACTCGGTGGCCGACTTCGCCCGGTCGCGCGCGATCTGGACCGCGGTGTGCTGGACGATCATCATCCCGCTGGGGTGGCGGGTCACCGGCGACGCGTCGCTCTACCGCTACCTCTGGCGCTCGGTGCTGCACTTCGACGGGATCTCGCGGCTGACCGCGCGGTTCCGCGACGCCGGGTTCGACGACGTGCGGGTCGAGCCGGTCGACGGCTGGCAGCGCGGGATCGTGCACACCGTGCTGGGCCGCCGGGCGGTCTGAGGGATGTCAGCCGTGGCCCACGGCTGACACCCGGTGTGCACCGTGTGCCACCGCTGACGTCAGGGGCGCGCCCGACGCCGCCGCACCTCGTACGTGCGCTCCGCGTACTCGATGTCGTCGACCCACAGCCGCTTCGCCGCGAACTCCATGAGCGGCCGGACGAGGCGCTGCACCTTACGGGCGTGCACGAAGCCCGGCCGCTCGGAGTGGGCGACGACGGCCTCGGTGACCAGGGTGCGGGCCCGCCCGTCGGGGTGCGGCGCGAGCGGGGTCGCGTGGGTCTCGACGACGCTGCCCGCGCCCTCGCCGCGGGTGATGTGCATGACGATCGTGCGCGGGTCGGGGCAGGTGAAGCGCGCCTCGACCGGGATGCCGTAGTGCTTCGTCACGCGGAACGCCACGTGCAGGTCGAAGTGGTCCTCGGCGTCCGTCGCGGTGCGCCCGGGGGCGGAGTCGACGCGCAGGTCGGCGAACGAGTGCGGGTGGAACCACGCGCCGTGCCACGGGTCGAGGCGGTTCGCGATGACGTCGTCGGGCTCGCAGGTGCCGGTCGTCGTCGCCACCGCGACGAGGCTCTCGGTGTGCGGCGGGCGCACCGGCAGGATCGGGGCGTCCGTGGGCTCCTCCCCGCCGACCGCGTCGAGCCGGACCCAGGTGAGGACGCCGTCGTCGTGCGCGGGCAGGGTGCGCCAGCCGGCCCGCCCGGTCGGGCCGAGCGCGAGGCCGTGCCAGCGGCAGATCAGCTCGCAGCCGGACTGCGTCGCGGTCGACAGGTCCGCCCCGAGGTGCGGGCACGCGCCCGGCCCGGCGTGCAGCCCGCCGTCGGGGGCCCGCCAGACGACCAGCTCGACCCCGGCCACCGTCGTGCCGACGGGGGAGCCGACCCTGACGTCCCGGGAGGCGCCCACGACGTACCAGTTGCCCGACGGCCGGGCCTGCGCGCGCTCGAGCGCGGCGTGGATGATCCCGGGCTTCGCGTCGCGCCACGTGGGCGCCATGGCCTCCCAGCGTTCCCCGGACAGGCGTCGGAGGGGGTTCGCCGAGGTTGGTCCGACCGGGCGCTTGTCCAGCACGGGACGGACGCTAGGACGGCCACGGTGTCGGTGCAGTGGGGCGGCGCGCTCTGTGGCCGGACGCACGTCTGGCTGCGACGAACGAGGGCACGCGCGGTCCTCTCCCCGTCGCTCCGCTCGCCCCGGCCCACGATCAGGTGGTGACCCGCGCCCACGGGCACGACAGGCACCGGGGGCCGCCGCGGCCGGAGCCCAGCTCGAACCCCTCGATCGTGACGACCTCGATCCCGGCGTCGCGCAGCCGGCCGTTGGTCGTGGTGTTGCGCTCGTAGGCGACGACGAGCCCCGGCGCGAGCGCGAGGGTGTTGTTCCCGTCGTCCCACTGCTCGCGCTCCGCAGCGACCCCGGCCGGCCCGGTGTCGACGGCCCGCAACTCGTCGATGCCCATCGCCCGGGCCGCGGCCGGCCGGAACGGCTCGGGGCCCGCGATGTGTAGGCCCGGCGTGATGGTCCAGGCCTCCAGCGCGTCCAGGACCTCGGGGAACACCACCATCGCGTCGACGTCGACCATCGTCGCGACCGTGTCCAGGTGCATCGTCGCCCGGCGCTGCGTGATGGGGACCGCCAGCACGGTGTGCGCGAGCCCGTCGGCGAACATCGCCCGGGCGAACGACTCGGCCCCCGCCGGGCTGGTGCGCTCGCCGACCCCGATGGCCAGCACTCCGGGCGCGAGCAGCAGGACGTCGCCGCCCTCCACCGGCGAGGTGTCCCGCGGCGCGGTGTGCGTGACCCCGCCGAGCGCGGGGCGCCCGGCGTGCGCCAGCGCGACCAGCGAGGCCTCCCGCCGCCGGGCCGGCATGCCCATCACGGCGGCGACCACGCGGTCGCCGACCCGCATCGAGGAGTCGCGGGTGAACATCAGGTTGGGCAGCGGGTCGACGGCGAACTCGTCCGGGCCGTGCATGCGCCGGACGAGGGAGTGCCCGCCGTCGCCGAGCTCGCGGAAGGTCAGCCCGCCGATCAGTGCGGTCGCCAGGTCGGGCGGGGCCAGCGCCGCCATCTGGTCCCGCACGGCCGCCCCGAGCTCCCGGCCGAGCACCCGCTCGTCGACCGCGGCCGCGATGCCGGAGTCCCGCGACCCGTCGTCATGAAGAGCGTCGGTGAGCAGGTCGGCGAGCAGCAGCACCTCGACCCCGTGGGCGCGCAGTGTGTCGGCGAAGCGGTCGTGCTCGAGCTGGGCGCGCTCCACCCAGGGGATGCCGTCGAAGAGCAGGCGGTCGGCGTTGCGCGGCGTGAGCCGCTGCAGCTCCGGGCCGGGCCGGTGCAGCACCACCGTCCGCAGCGGGCCGACCTCGGAGTCCACGCGCGGGGTCACACCCGCAGACCCTAGGACGAGGGCAGGAACGACACCCGGCCCGCCAGCAGCGCCGAGCCCACGAACGCGACCACGTCGATCAGCGTGTGGGCCCACACCAGCGGCCACAGCCGGCCGGTGCGCTGCCAGTACCGGCCGAACACCAGGCCCATGACGAGGTTGCCGATCCCGCCCCCGAAGCCCTGGTAGAGGTGGTACGAGCCGCGCAGCACGGCCGCCACCAGCAGCGACCGGTTCTCGGTGAGGCCCAGCCGGCGGAGCGCGGAGAGCAGCCAGCCGACGACCAGGACCTCCTCGGCCCACGAGTTGGCGAACGCGGAGACGAGCAGGGCGGGCACGCGCCACCAGTGGTCGTCGAGCACGGACGGGACGACCGTGAGGTTGATCCCGATCGCGCGGGTGACGAGGTAGAACGCCAGCCCCGGGATGCCGATCAGGGCCGCGAGCCCGCACGCCGCCCGCAGGTCGCGCCACGGTCGTCGCCCGTCGAGCCCGACCGCGCGGGGCCCCGACCCTGCGCGCAGCAGCAGGTACAGCCCCAGCCCGCCCCACGCGACGAGCTGCAGGGACGAGGCGAGCTGCGCCGCGAGGTCCACCCACGCGTCGGTCGCCAGCGGGCGGTCGATCGTGACCTGGCGCTGCGCCAGCGGGGTCGGCGCCGCGAGCGAGTCCAGCAGCGAGATCAGCGAGCGCAGCCCGGACAGGCCCAGCGTCACCGTGGCGACGACGAGGATCTCGGTGACGACGAGCCGGCGCTCGCGCCCCGTGACGGGCTCGACCTCCGGCTGCGGCGGCACCAGCCACGCGCGCAGGGTGCTCATCGGTCGGTCACCCTAGGCGCCCGGAGGTCTCGGTAGCCTGGGAGGTGTGCAGGTCCTCCGCGTGCTCGCCACCCCCCGGTGGGTCGGGTGGACGCTGCTCGCGATCTGCGCGGTCGTGGTGTGCGGCGGGATGGCCTGGTGGCAGCTGATCCGCGCCGAGTCGGACACCGGCACGCTGCTCAACGCCGGGTACGCCCTGCAGTGGCCGCTGTTCGGGGTGTTCTTCGCGGCCCTGTGGTGGCGGATGCTGCGCTCGGAGGCCCGGATCCTGGGCGAGATCCAGGACGGGACCCTTCCCGACGACGAGCCGGTGCCGGCCCCGTGGTCGCCGCCCGACCCCGCCGACCTCGGCCCGTTCACGCCGCGCCCGGCCGGTGTCGAGCCCGGCGCGGGTCAGGGGCGGCCCGCGCGGGTCCGGGCCACCGACGACTACAACGCCATGCTCGCCGATCTGAACCGCCGCGACCGTGACGACGAGCCCAGGGAGCCGAGCCCGTGACCGCACCGACCGATGCCCTCACCGACAAGGTCGTCGCCGCCATGCGCCGGTACCAGGTGGGCGCCTACGTGGTCGGCGTCGGCCTGCTGGTGCTCGTGCTGGTCGCGATGCCGCTGAAGTACTTCGCGGACCAGCCGCTGCTGGTGGCGATCGTCGGCCCGGTGCACGGCTTCCTGTACATGGCCTACCTGGCGCTGACCGCTGACCTCGGCGTGAAGGCGCGCTGGCCGGTGGGCCGGCTGCTCCTGGTCGCGCTCGCCGGCACGATCCCGTTCGTGTCCTTCGTCGCCGAGCGGAAGGTCACCGCTCCGCTGCGCGCCGGGGGCTGACCTCGGGGTCGGTCAGGCCCGCGAGCCGGCGCACCTCGGCACCGAGCGTCCGCGCGCAGGCAACCGGTCGGGAGAAGCCCAGCCGCACGTCGTGGTCGCCGTGCGCGGTCTCCACCCGCAGCCGCAGCCCGAGCCGGTCCACACCCAGCGGCACCACGGTGTGCTCGGGGCGGCGCAGGGCGACCGGGAGGTGGCGGGTCAGGCCCGCCACCAGCGAGGAGTGCGCGGAGGCCAGGTGGGCCACCCAGGCGTCGCCCTGGTCGACGAACGGGTCGGCGGCCGCCGCCGCGACCTCGGCGGGGGTGAAGGTGCCGGTGCCCTCCGCGTCGGACAGGACCACCGACCCCGGGTCCAGGCGCAGCAGGACGTCCGTGTGCCCGACGTCGAGCAGCCGCTCGTCGGGGTGGTCGGCCGCGATCCGCAGCGCGGCCCGGCGGGCGACCCGGGCGGGCAGCACCCGCACCCGTCCGCAGACCCAGACCAGCCCGCGGACCGGCTGCCGCACCGGGACCGGCGTGGAGTCGGTCAGTTCCAGCATCACCGGCAGGTACTCCGCGGCCCGGGTGGCGGTGACCACCGGGTGGTTGGCGGGCACCTGCAGGGTCGCCGCCCCCGAGGCCGGCACGTGGTGCAGCGTCGGGGCCACCCGGAGCACCTGGTCGTCGCGGTCCTCCCCGCTCCCCGGCAACGGACCGGTGATCAGCGCGGCCGTGCCGGCACGGGTCGCCGTGGCCCGGGCACGCTCGGCCGGACTCGGGACGGGCGGCTGGTGCGGGCAGCTCCTGGCCACGGGCGGGCTCCTCTGACGGCGGGGCGACTTAGGTGAGCCTAACCGAAGACATGGGCTGTCGGGCAAGCCTCGGCGCCCGGTGGACCGACCCCGGCCGTACGCCCGCTACCGTGCCTCTCGTGTCCACCGTCCCCCAGGCCGGTGGGGCACCGGTCGACGGTGTGCCCACGCTGCTCGCGCGCATCCTCGACGACGCGGTGCTCGTCTCGCCGGGTCCGCGCCGCGAGATGGCCGACGTGGTCGGGGCGCACCTCGAGGCCCGCGCCGGGGAGTACGGCGGACTGCTCGGAGCCCTGGTCGTCCCGGTCTCGCGGTTGCAGGAGTTCGTCGGCGAGCTGGTGAAGCGGCGACCGGCCGCGCCCGTCCCGGTGGCGCTGTCGGTGGACACCGGCCTCGGGGGTGTCCCGAAGGCGCTGTCGCTGACGTCGTCGCGCGCGGCGCTGCTGACCACCGGCACCGTCGAGATGCCCGCCCCGCACGACGTCGACTCCGTCTGGCTCGAGCGGGTCACCGAGTTCGTGCCCGACGAGGTCGTGGCCGTCGTGGAGCCGCGCCGCCCGGACGCCGACGGCTCGCAGGACTGGATCGAGGGCGTGCAGCGCGTCGTCGACCACGGGTGCCGGCCGAAGCTGCGCTGCGGCGGAGACCGTGCGGGGGCGTTCCCCGGGGTCACCGACGTGTCGCGGTTCCTGGCCGTCGTGGCCGCGGCGGGCCGGTCGTTCACCGCGAGCATCGGGCTGCAGTCCGCGGTGCGCCACGTGGACCCCGGCACCGGGTTCGACCACCACGGGTGGCTCAACCTGCTCGTCGCCGTGACCCGCGCGCTGCGGGCCGCGCCGCCGGAGGGCGACGAGGCGGGCGACGAGCTGGTCGAGGCGGTCCGCGACGCGCTCGACACCGCCGACACGGCCGCCCTCTCCCGCGAGGTGGCCGGGGTGGACGAGGCGACCGCCGGCCGGGTGCGGGCGCACCTGTCCTCGCTGGGCTCCACCGCGCCGGCCGACCAGGGCGCCGAGATGGCGCGCCTGGGTCTCGTCTAGTGCGCATCGCCTTCCTCGGTCCGCACGGGACCTTCTGCGAGCAGGCGCTCCGGTCGGTGATCGACGACCTGCCGGATGCGGCGCCGGAGCCGGCGGCGAGCACCACGGCCGCGCTCGACGCGCTGCGTGCCGGCGAGGCCGACCTGGCGTGCGTGCCGATCGAGAGCTCCGTCGAGGGCGCGGTGCCCGCGACCATGGACGGGCTGGTCGAGTCCCCGCCCGTCGTCGTCGTGCGCGAGATCCTGCTGCCGGTGCGGTTCGGGGTGCTGGTGCGTCCCGGCACGGCGATCGCGGACGTCCGCACGGTCGCGTCCCACCCGCACGGCGAGGCCCAGACCCGCCGGTGGCTGGCGGCGCACCTGCCCGGGGCCGAGGTGCGCATGACGCCGTCGACGGCCGCGGCCGCGGCCGCCGTCGCGGACGGCCAGGTGGACGCGGCGGTGTGCGCGCCGGTCGCGGCCCGCTACTACGGCCTGGACGTCCTCGCCGACGGCGTGCACGACACCGGCGACGCGGTGACGCGCTTCGTGCTCGTCGCGCGGGCGGGCAGCGGGCTGCCCGCCCCGACCGGCGCGGACCGGACGTCGATCGCCGCCACCACCGTCAACGAGCCCGGTGCCCTGCTGGCGATCCTCACGGAGTTCGCGATCCGCGGCGTGGACCTCACCCGGATCGAGTCCCGTCCCTCGAAGGCCCGGCTCGGCACGTACTGGTTCTTCCTGGACGGCGCGGGCCACGTCGCCGAGGCGGCGATGGGGGAGGCGCTGGCGGCCCTGCACCGTCGCTGCACCGACCTGCGCTTCCTCGGCTCCTACCCGCGCGCCACCGTGCCGGACGGGTCCACCGCGCCGTCGCCCCCGGTCGCGCCCCCGGTCCCGGGGCAGTCGGCGGCGGACTACGACGACGCTGCGGCGTGGCTCCGCGCACTGCGAGCGGCCCCGGACCCGGGGGTGCGGTAGACGTGGAGACCGTGACCCGCCTGGTGCTCGCCCGCCACGGACAGACGCCCGCCAACGTCGCGCACGTCCTCGACACCGTGCTGCCGGGACCCGGCCTCACCGACCTCGGCCGCCAGCAGGCCGAGGCGCTGGGCAAGGAGCTCGCCGCCGAGGCCGCGGTCACGCACCTGTACGGGTCGCGGGCCCGCCGGGCGCAGGAGACCGCGGGCATCGTCGGCTCCGTGCTCGGGCTCGACGCGGGCACGGTCGAGGGCGTGCACGAGGTGCAGGTCGGCGACCTCGAGGGCCGTTCCGACGAGGACGCGGTCGGTGTCTTCCGCGCCGTCTACGACGGGTGGCGCGACGGCGACCTCGACGCCCGCATGCCCGGCGGGGAGTCCGGTCGCGACGTCCTCGACCGCTACCTGCCCGCCGTCGCCGAGCTCGCCGACCGCCACGCCGGGGGCACCACGGTGCTGGTCAGTCACGGCGCGGTGCTGCGCCTGGTGGGGCACGCCCTCGCCGGGCCGAGCGCCGTGCGCCCCGACGGCGACGACCACCTCGACAACTGCGGCCGCCTGGAGTTCGAGGCCGGTCCCGACGGCGGGTGGACCCTGCAGGCGTGGCGCCGCGAGGCCCCGGGCGGGCTCGCCTCGACCCGGGACGCGACCGGGGGCTGAGCCACCCGCCGAGTGCTCCGTGGCGCAGGTTCCGCGGCCCGCGAACATGCGTGGTGCAGCACTCGCCAGCGCTGGTGGGCGTCTCGTGGGCGCGCTGGTCGGCGAGTGCTACGTGGTGCAGGTTCCGCGGCCCGCGGAGCTGCGTGGTGGAGCACTCGCCGGCGCGCGTCAGCCGTGCTGGTCGATGTAGCGCTGTCCCTCGGGGGTCACGGCGACGTGGATGAACCGGCGCCCGGCCGCGTCCGGGCTGACGTCGGTGATGAGCCCGGCCGCCTCGAGCTGGGCGAGGAACGCGTCGAACTGTGGTTGCTGGTCCTCCGCGACGCCGCCCTCCAGGGCGGACTCCGGGATCACCCGGTCACCGGCATCGGCCACGGCGGCGAGGAATCCCGCGATCAGGTCGGCCATGACCCACGGTAACCCGGGCCGCCCTACCCCCACCCGAGGCGGTGCAAGGTCTCCTCGTCGATGCCGAAGTGGTGGGCGATCTCGTGGACGACGGTGATCGCGACCTCCTCGCGCAGCTCGTCCTCGTCGGCACACAGTTCGACGAGGGCGTCGCGGTACAGGGTGATCCGGTCGGGCAGGACGCCGCCGTAGTCGCTGGTCCGCTCGGTCAGCGCGACGCCCTCGTAGAGGCCGAGCAGCTCCGGTTCGTCCGGGTGCCGGGCCTCGACGAGCACGACGACGTTGTCCATCGCGCGCAGGAGCTCCCCCGGGAGCTCGTCGAGGGCCTCGGAGACCAGCTCCTCGAAGCGCTCGGGGTCGACGTCGATCAGTTGATCGGGACCCCGGGCTGCGGCGTCTGCTGGGGGCCGAGACCAGGCAGGAGCGGCGGCAGCTGGAGCCCGGGCTGCTGGGTCGGGACCACCGGGGCGGCGGGAGCGGCCGGGTCGCTGCTCGGCACGGCGGCCGGCGTCGACGGCTCGGCCGCGGCGGGGGCACCGGCCGGGGGCAGCGGGTCGGCCGAGGCGGGCGCGTCGCCGCCGATCGTCACGCCGTCGGCCACCGAGCCGGTGAGCGGGGCGAAACCGGAGTTGTCCGCGAGCAGGGAGCCCATGTTGCAGCTGACCCGCCGGGTGCCCGCGTCCCACGAGGCCTGGTTGACGTTCGTCCAGTAGACGGTCAGCTTCGAGTCGGCCAGCTTCTGCTCGCCGACCGCCGCCTGCGCCACCTTCGTGCACTCCGGCTGCAGGAAGTTGTCCTGGTCGTCGACCGAGGGCAGGGCGTTCGGGAACTTCGATCCGAGGTCCACCGTCCCCGCGACCTCGGCGGCGTGCGTCCGGGCGCACGACGACACGGGGTCGGACACCTCCTTGCCGCTCAGGCCGAGGCAGGTGCCGGGGGCGAACACGACGGCCTGGTCGGCGTCCGCGACCTTCCCGGTGGACGCGAACAGCGCACCGGAGCGGCCGGGGGCCTGCAGTCCGCAGCGCACCGTGCGGTCGCCGTCCTCCCACGCCGACTGGGTGGGCTTGAGCGCGCCGACCTTGTAGCGGCCGGTCGGGTCGAGCGGCTTGCCGAGGTAGCTCTGGGCCAGCGGCGCGCACTGGTCGGCCACCAGCTGCTGCCACGCGGCGTCGGCCGGGAACGGCGCGCCCTCCGGGAGCGCGGCCTGCACCGGGCCCGCCGTCTCGAACAGGTGGCTCTGCTCGCACGGGACCCCGGAGACGTCGGAGCCGTCGGCGGTCGTCCAGTTCAGGCAGGTCCCGGGCGTGGTGGGGAGCTCGGAGGCGTCGTCGGCCGGGCCGGTGCTCGACCCGCCGAGCACCTCGGTCGGGCCCCGCTCGTCCGAGGCCAGGCCCAGGAACCCGAGGTTCGAGCCGGTGGCGGCGAGCGCCGAGGCCGCGAGGAGCATGATGAGCGCACCCACGAGCACCCCGACGACGCCCCGGCGCGCCATGAGGCGCCGTCCGCGGCCGGCGGTCGTGTCTTCGCTGTCGTCCCCTCGCCCGGAGGACGGACGTTCCCGTACGAGCATGGTGGTGTCATCATGCCGCGTGCCCGACTCGTCGCCTTGACGGGGGGACGACGGGCCCGATGGTGTGATGGACCGGTGAGTACGGCGGCGAGCGGAGCGACGCGGCATGAGTAGTGACGACCGGGGCCGGTCGGGGGACGAGGCGCCGACCCCCCCGTCGGGGACGCCCGCGTCGGACCCGACCGGGGAGACCACCGGGCGCACCGCGCCCGAGTGGACCCAGGGCGAGAGCCCGGCGGACGACCCCACCGTGCACGGCGACACGAAGGACGTCGAGAAGCGCCGGGGCGGGATCCGCTACCAGGACCCGGAGACCACGACGCCCCGCGAGCCCACGGTCGCCGAGCAGCGCGCCCGCCGGGAGGCCGAGCGGCGCCGCCGGGCCCAGGAGGAGGCGGCCGCCGCCGCGGAGCAGCGCAAGTCGAAGATCCGCAAGCGCGTGCTGATCGGCGGCGGCGTGGCGGTCGGCATCGTCGCGGTCGTCGCGATCGCCTACGCCGCCTCGTCCGGCGGCGACGACGACGAGACCACCGCGCAGTGCGTGGACCAGAACGGCGTGGTCGTCGACGACAGTCAGTGCTCCACCGGCGTCCAGCAGGGCGGCTACTACAACTCCGGCGGCGCCTTCGTCCCGATCTTCCTCGGCGGGTTCGGCAACCAGTACCACTACAACTACGGCTCGAACGCGCCGGTCGGCAGCCGGGTCACCGGCGGCACCACGAACCCGCCGGCGAGCGGGACGGCCCTGCGCGGCTCCTCCGGCTCCAGCGTCGGGACCTCCAACGGCAGCAGCGGCACCGTCAGCCGCGGCGGGCTGGGCGTGGGGGGCACGTCGTCGGGGACCAGCGGGTCGGGCAGCCGCGGCTCGTCGGGCAGCTCCTCCGGCGGCAGCTCCAGCTCGGGCAGCTGACAAGCTCTCCCCGTGCGACGCGAACGCTCCACCCCCCGTCCGGACTGGCGGCAGAAGATCGAGGAGCAGGGCCTCGTCTTCGGCACCCCCGCCACCACGAGCGCGAACGGCACGCGTCCCTACTGGGACGAGTCCGTGCACTACGTGTTCGACATGGCCGAGATCCTGTCCCTCGAGGCCGACGTCGAGCTCCTGCACTCGATGTGCCTGGAGGCGGTCGACCACGTCGTCACCACGGAGCGCTTCCGCGACTTCGCGCTGCCGGAGTGGTGCTGGGAGCAGGTCGCGGCGTCGTGGAAGCGGCACGACCCGCACCTCTACGGCCGCTTCGACCTGCGCTACGACGGGTCCGGCCCGGCGAAGCTGCTGGAGTACAACGCGGACACCCCCACGTCCCTGCTCGAGGCGTCGATCTGCCAGTGGTACTGGCTCAAGGACGTCTTCGGCGACCAGGACCAGTGGAACTCGCTGCACGAGAAGCTCGTCGCGCAGTGGTCGACGATCGCCGCGGACCTCCCGCGCGGCGAGGTGCACTTCTGCTGGTCGCAGGCCGAGACGACCGGTGAGGACCACGTCACCACGGCCTACCTGCAGGAGACCGCCGCCGAGGCCGGGCTGGACACCGTCGGGCTCGCGATCGAGCAGATCGGGTGGGACTCCGCGCTGGACCGGTTCGTCGACCTCGAGGAGGCGCCGATGAGCTGTGTCTGCAAGCTGTACCCCTGGGAGTGGATCCTGGGCGACGACTTCGGCAAGCACGTCGCCCGCAGCCTCCCCGAGACGCAGTGGGTCGAGCCCCTGTGGAAGACGCTGCTGTCGAACAAGGCGCTGCTGGCGGTCCTGTGGGAGATGTACCCGGGCCACCCGAACCTGCTCCCGGCGTCGCTGGGCGAGCCCGGGATGCTCACCGAGTACGTCCGCAAGCCGCTGCTGGGCCGCGAGGGCGCGAACGTGCAGATCGTCGCCGGGGCGGGGGAGCCCGTCGTCGAGACCGGCGGGGTGTACGGCGAGGAGGGCTTCGTCTACCAGCTCTTCGACCCGCTGCCCGAGTTCGACGGCTACCGGCCGGTGCTCGGGGCGTGGATCGTCGGCGACGAGGCCGCCGGGATGGGCATCCGGGAGTCGACCGGGTTGGTGACGGACAACGGCGCGGCCTTCGTGCCGCACCGCATCCCGGACTGAGCCCCGTGCCCGAGCACGCCGCCCGGCGGATGTGGCGGCTCTACGAGCCGGTCCACGCGCTGATCTACTTCGCCCCGGGGTCGCTGCGGGCGACCGAGGACCTCGGGCCGACGTTCTGGTCACGCTACGTGGCGCAACGGGCGGCGCCGCTGGGGTCGGTCCCGTCGGCCGTGGTCACCGCGGCGTTCGGCGGCTTCGCCCCGGACCGCATCGCCGAGGCGCTCGAGGCCGTCGCGGTCACCCCGGCCGTCGCCCTCGAACGCCGGCTGCGCGGCATCGACGCCGCGTTCCGGGACCTCGAGGAGCTTCCCGACGACGGGTCCGTGCGCGAGGCCGCCGACCTCGCCTGGGAGGCGTCCCGGGCGTGCGAGGACTCCGGCCGGGTGCTCGGGGCCGCGAACCGCGCGCTGCCCCGCCCGGCCGACCCGCACCTCGCGCTCTGGCAGGCCACCACGACCCTGCGCGAGCACCGCGGCGACTCCCACCTCGCGGCGCTGACGGTGCACGGGGTGTCCCCGGTCGAGTCGCACGTGCTCAAGGTGCTGGCCGGCGAGTCCCCGGAACGCGACCTGCGGCTGGGGCGGCGGGTGCGCGACGAGGCGTGGGAGGCCGCGCGGGACCGGCTCGCCGCCCGCGACCCGGTCGCGCTGCACGCCGCCGTCGAGGACGCCACGGACCGCGCGGCGGCGGGCCCCTGGGAGGCGCTCGGACCGGAGCGCACCGAGCGGTTGGCGGCGCTGCTGGCCCCGCTGACCGAGGCGTGCTGGATGATCGTGCCTGCGCACAACCCGATCGGGCTGACCCGCTAGTCTGGCGCCCCTTTCGTCCGGTTGGACCACCCGCTGGGGGCCTCGCGTGTTCACGCCCGACTTCTTCCCGACCCTCTTCTCGGGCATCGGCCTGATCGCGGTCTACGCGGTCATCGGGGCGGTGCTGATGTACGTCGGCTACTTCGCCATCGACCTGACCACGCCCGGCGACCTGCGCGCGCTCGTCCGCGAGGGCCGCCCGAACGCCGTCGTCGTGGCCGCGTCCGGCCTGGTGTCGATGGCGCTGATCGTCGTCACCGCCATCTACGTCTCCGGCGGCGGTTTCCTCACCGGCATCGTCAACACCCTGGTGTTCGGCCTGGTCGGGATCATCGGCCAGGTCGCCGCCGTCCGGGGCCTGGAGGCCGTGTCGCGGCTGGACGTCGGGGCGTGCCTGCACGACGAGGGCTACACCCCGGTGTCGGCCATGATCGCCGGGATGCACCTCGCGCTGGGCCTGGTGGTGGCGGTCGCCATCATCTGACGCTCACCCGGCGTCACCGGGCGCGCCCCGGACGGCGTGCCCTCCGAGGTCGTCTCACCCACACGCTCTAGGCTCCCGGCCGGAGCCGTGGTGGGAGCTCGGGACGAGGCCGGGATGGTGCACGGATGACGACGGTGCTCGAGCCGGCGGACCAGGCGGAGGACACCGCCCCCGGCCGGACCCGCCCGGGCGCCGTCCTCGTGTGGGCCCTCGTCGCGGTGCTGCTGGGGCTGGCGGTGCCGCTGGCTCCGGTCACCAGCGAGGTGACCACGGTGTCGTGGCCGGCCGCGGGGGACCCGGCGCGGTCCACCACCCTGTCGCTGAGCCCGCCCCGCCCCGCCGTCCTCGACGTCACCGTGCCCTGCGCCGCGCTCCGGGCCGGCGGCGAGGTGCTGCGGACCATGCCGGCGGGCGCCGTGCCGCCCTCGCAGACCGCCGACGTCGCTCCCGAGGACCGCCGCCCCGACCCCACCCCCGACCGCGTCGCCGCCGGCGGGCTGGTCGTCACCTCCGCGGCCGGCCGCGTGGACGTGGTCGTCTCGGGCGAGCGGATGCTGTCGGCGCCCCTGCCCCCGCCCCGATCCCCGTCGCTCCGCTCGCCCGAACCGGGCGACTGCGCCCTCGCCCTCCACAGCGGGGCCGACGGCCTGCGCGCCACCCTCGGCGGGACGCCGGCGCCGCTGGCCTGCGGGGACTGCGCCGACATCGCGGTGCCCCAGGTCTCCGAGCTGACCACCGGGCTCGCGGGCGCCGCCGGGCCGCAGGTCACGCTGCAGCCCGACGACCGGTACGCCTCGACGCCGGGCCTCCTCAAGACGGTGCTGCTCGTCGCGCACGTCCTCGCGCTGGTGGTGCTGTTCGTCCTGCTGACCCGCGACCACGGTCCCGCGGTCCGCCGCTGGTGGCAGGGCCGCCGCCACGCGTGGTCGGTGCTGCGCCGGCACCTGTCGTGGGCCGACGCCGTCGTCGTCGTGGTGTCCGGCGCGTGGGTGCTGCTGGCCCCGATGAACTTCGACGACAGCTGGTATCCGCTGATGGCCCGCGACGCCGGGGCGTCGGGCTACCTGGGCAACGCCGTCTACATGTTCAACGTGACGGAGAACCCCTTCGTCGCCTCGCAGTACCTGATGCAGGTGTGGGGCGCGGTCGGCGGCTGGTCGCTGGTGTGGCTGCGCCTGCTCCCGCTCGCCTTCGGCCTGCTCGCGTACGGCCTGCTGCGGGTGTACCTGGCGCTCGCGCTGCGGCGGCTGAGCGTCCGGCGGGCGTACGTGCCGTGGGCGCTGCTGGTCGGCCACCTGGTCTGGTGGCTGCCGTTCGGGCTGACGCTGCGCCCCGAACCGCTGATCGTGCTCCTGTCGGTGGTGGTGCTGCTGCTCGTGGAGCTCGCGCGCCTGCGCGAGGCCCCGATGCTGTACGCGCTGGCCGTGGCGGCCGCGGCGCTGTCGCTGGCGTGCTCGCCCACCGGCCTGGTCGCGTGGGCGCCGCTGCTGGTCGAGCTGCCGCGCTGGTGGCCGCGGATCCGGGCCCTGACCACGCGGCAGCGAGTGGTCGGCCTGGCCGTGCTCGCGGCGGCCGCGTCGGTGGCGGTGCCGGTGGCGTTCGCCGACGCCTCGCTCGGGGACTTCCTCGAGGCGTCCGCGGTGCACTCGTACTACTACAACACCGTTCCCTGGTACGACGAGCTGACGCACTACCAGACGCTGCTGGCGCCGGGCCGGACGTCGTGGGGCGGGCGGGGGCCGATCCTGCTGACGCTGGGCGTGACGATCCTGGTCGCGGCCGGCAGCGCGCTGCGGGGGCCGGACGACGACGACCTGCGGCGGCTGCTGCTGCACTCAGCGGCGACGAGCGCGGTCGCGTTCGCGCTCGTGGCCGCGAGCCCGACGAAGTGGGTCCTGCACTTCCCGGCCGTCGGGGCGGCGGGCACGGTCCTGCTCGCCGTCGCCCTGCTGCGCGCGCCGCTGCCCGGGAAGGAGCGGGCGCTCGCGACGGCGGTCGGGCTCGCGGTCCTGGTCGTGGTCACCTCGGTGACGTTCGCCGGCTGGAACGTCTGGACGCCGTACTCCGACCGCGGCCAGCCGTTCGGGGCGCACGCCGACCCGGACCCCACGCCGTTGAGCCAGAACCTGCTGGCCCCGCACCTCGGGCCGGTGTTCCTGCGCAACCCGCTCGTCTGGATCGCGATCGCCGTGCTGGCCGCGGCCTGGGCGGGCTGGTCGCTGCGCCGGTGGCCCGACCGACGCCTCCCACGCCCCGGGCCGGACCGGGCCGTGCTCGCGGTCGCGTGCGGGACGCTCGTCGTCGGGATGCTCGGCGTGTTCGTGCTGGCCCCCGCCACCCAGTACCCGGGGTGGACGGTCGCCCTCGGCAACACCAAGGACGTCGTGCGCGGCCCGCTGTGCGGCCTCGAGGACGAGGTGACCTACCTGGGGCCCGCGTCGGCGCCGCTGGGCCGCCCGACCGCCCCGGCGGTCACCGAGGGCGACATGGTCGACTCCACGCGCGTGCCAGGACCGCGACCGGTCCCGGGCCTGGGCCCGCTGTGGCACGACGCCGCGCCCGGCTCCGGCGGACGCGGCGGGCTGCGCACCGGCTGGTACCCGGTGCCGCCCGGCGGGGACGCGACCGACGTCGTGGTGCCGGTGCTGCTGGCCGGTTCCCCCGACGAGCGCGTGGTCGTCGAGTTCGGGCAGGGCCCCGCGACGGCGGTGGCGGCCACCGGGCGCAAGGAGATCGAGCCGTTGCCGAACGCCGACGGCCGCACGTGGCAGGAGCGGCCGGTGTCGCTGGTCGACCAGCCGGTCCGCCCGGAGTTCGTCCGCGTCGTCGTCGAGCCCGGGCCGGCGATCGGCGAGGACCGGGTCGCGGTCGCCGAGCCGCGGCTGGCCGTCCCCCGCCCGATCACCGAGGTGCTCACCGGGCGGTCCGTGCTCGTCGACCAGATGTCGGCCGTGCTGTGGCCGTGCGTCGACCAGGCCGCCGTCGCGGACGGGATCGCGCCGGCGCCGGAGGTGCGCATCCACGCGGACGAGGACCTCGGGGAGAGCTACTGGGGCCTGCAGGACAAGCCCGAGCGGGGCGGGGCGTGGCGCTTCGACGACGCGAACTCCACCTACGTCCGCCTGGCCACCGCGGTGCAGCCCGGCGGGCCGCGCACGAAGCCGTGGGGCCGCATCGACCTGGTGGTCCGCGACCGGCCGGCCGGGCAGGTCGACGTCACCTCCACCACGCGGTCGACGCCGGGCTGGGACCGCGGCCCGACGCTCGCCGAGGAGGACTACGACGACGTGCGCTATCAGGGCGCGGTGGGCTGAGCCCCGCTACGGGGAGAGGACCAGCCGGCCCGGGCCGCGGCCGGGGACGTCGGTCGGCCAGCCCGGGCCGTCCGCACCCGGCTCCCACCGCAGCTCGCGGTCGGTCGGTCGGGGTGCCGCGGCGGTGTCGGCGAAGAGGTAGTTGACCCGGAGGAACGCCCGCGTCAACGGCCCGGCCGTGGCCGCCCGCTCGGCCGCCAGGGCCGCCGCCAGGTCCCGGTCGGAGAACACGTCGACGATGTCGCACCCGCACCCGTAGGCCAGGGCGCCGATCTCGCCCGGCGCCGCGACGCTCTGCCCCGGCGGCAGGGTCGCGCCCAAAGCGCGGCCCGCGGCGATGTACTGCGACGCCGTCGCCCAGTTGCCGAAGATCACGGGCTGGCTCCACGGCAGCGGGCCCACCAGCCCGATCCCGAGGGCCGCCCCGGCCACCACCCCGAGCGCCGGGGCGAGGACGGCGCCGGCCCGGCGGGTCGCCAGGTCGGCGGCGCACAGCGCGGCGCAGACCGTGAGCAGGAACAGCGACGGGCAGTAGTACCAGATGTAGGACGACACCCCCATCGCCGCGTACACCGCGTAGTGCGCGAGCCCGGCCGCCCCGCAGGCGACCACGACGCGGTCGACCGGGGTGTGCCGGCCGCGCACGACCGCCGCGACCGACCGTGCCAGCGCGGCCAGGCCGGCCAGGACGACCGCGCCGATCAGCACCATGGGTACCGGCCACCGCTGCGCCCAGAACAGCGGGCCGTTGCCGAAGACCTCGCCGTTCGGGAAGGCCCCGCTGGTCTTGATCACCAGGGTGTCCGGGACGAACCCGCCCAGCACGATCCACGAGACGACGTGCCACGGCAGCGCGACCGCGACGGTGGCGGCGAACGCCGGCACGAGCTCGCGCCAGGCCGCGGGCGTCCGGCCGACGATCAGGGCGACGAGGACGACGACCCCGGGGACGGCCAGGTCCGGGCGGCACAGCACGGCGAGCCCGAGGACGATCCCCGCCGCCACCGGGCGGCGGGCGGCCGCGTACCGGGCGACGCCCAGCAGCAGCGCGGCGCCCAGGAACGACTCCATCCCGACGATGCTCGCGAAGACCGGCGAGGTCACGGTCAGGCCCACGACGAGGGCGACCAGCACGCCGGGGCGCACCCCCAGCCGGCCCGCGAGCCCCGCCGCCCACACGCCGAGCGCCGCGGTCGCCAGGACGAGGACGAGCCCGACGGCGACCGCCGGACGACCGGTCACGAGGATGCCCGCCGCGAGCAGCCAGACGTTCAGCGGCGAGGTGGCCGAGTTGGAGTCCCGGAACGGGTTGAGGCCCCAGTGGCCGTGCAGGGCGAGGTTCCGGGCGTAGTCCAGGGTGATGTAGGTGTCGTCGGGCATCCCGCGGTGCGCGAGGAGGAACAACGCCACGCCGGCGAGTGCGCCGCCGAGGGCCGCCGGCAGTTCCGGACGCCGGAGGAACGTCTCGCCGCGCGTCGCGACCCGGGCCGATCCCACGGCGGTGAACCTAGCCGGTGAACCGGCGGGCGACCCGGGACAGCACCGGCCGGGCGCGTCCGAGCACCATCGGCACCACCGGCAGCGGGTCGTCCAGGGCGAACCACGCGTGCTCGGCGAACGGCGCGCGCCCGGGCGGAGCCGGGCCGTCGGTGCGGTCGCCGCGGTAGGCCACCCGCGCCACGTAGTCGAAGTCCTCCACGACGAAGGCGCGGCCCTCGGGGAAGGGGGCGCGCGGCAGCGGCCGCCCGGTCAGCGCGAGGTGCTGGGCGCGGACCACGTCCAGCCCGGCCGCGTCCTCGAAGAGCCGGAACTGCGCGCCGACGCGCGGGTTGAAGTCGACGAGCTTGTACCGGCCGTCGCGGCGGTCGTAGCGCAGGTCGAGGTCGGCGATCCCGCGGAACCCGGTCGCGGCGAACAGGTGCCGGGCCAGCTCGGCGAGCTCCGGGTTCCACCGGGCCCGACCCGCCGTCGTGATGCCGGCGTGCGGCGGCCACGACCGCAGCTTCACCCCGGTGAACAGGACCGGCTCGTCGTCGCCGGGCACGTAGGCGTGCACGACCCAGTCCTCGGAGGACTCCCGCGGGAGGTACTCCTGCAGGATCACGGCCGGGTCGTCGTCCCAGTCGCGCGCCAGCGCGCGGAGCTCGTCCGGGCCCTCGACGACCGTCGACGACCGGACGGTCGGGCGCCGGTGGCGCTCGAAGGGGGCCCGGCTCTTCACGACGACGGGGAACGCGCCGTGGGCGGCGTACTCCTCGACCGCCGCGCGGTCGGCGGGCACGACGCTCCCCGGCGTGGGCACGCCGTGCCGGACGCACAGCTCGTGCAGGCCCTCCTTGCTCGCCACGGTGCGCGGCAGACCGGGGTCGGCGCAGCGGGGGAACAGGAAGTCGTCCGCGAGCTCGTCGCCCAGCTCGGCGACCGCGACGGCGCTCTCGTCGTCGGTGGGGACGAGCACGGCCCGCCGGCCGATCGCCCGCGCGATCGCGTGCAGGCCCGCGGCGAGCTCGGCCGGGTCCTCGGTGCCGGTGGTCGGCCACGAGAACCGGCCGGTCAGGTGGCGGGAGACCGCGGCCGGGGTGAACGCGCCCTCGGTGACGGCGTAGACGTCCACGCCGCACCGCCCGAGGGTGCGCACCACGCCCAGGCCGCCGTGGTGCAGCGGGTAGCTCCCGAGCTTGAGCAGGACGGCGGGCACGGACCGGTCCAGGTCGGGGCGGCGGGCGGCGCCGGGTCGGGCGTCGAGGCGCACGAGGCCTGCTTTCGTCGATGGCGGACGCCCCCACGCTCTGCGTCGTCGGAGCGGATCATGCCGTCCTCTCCCTCCGTGACGGACGACGGCCCCTCGGGTGACGCGTCAGGACCCGACCTGCTCGGCCACGTCGTCGGAGAGCCCGGCCCGGACCAGCGCCGCGGCGAACCGGGCCAGGTCGTCGGCGGACACGAGCGAGGCCAGCGCGTGCGCGTCCCGGGGCAGCCCGGCGGCCTCGGCGCCGTCCAGCGCCTTGTCGTCGAGGTGCGGGCGGAACTCCGGCCAGACCGCCTGGACCTCGCGGACGAAGATGCTCGCCCCGACCGGCCCGAGCCGCGGGACCTCGGTGAGCAGCCCGGTCAGGGCCTCGGTGTCGCCGTCGGCCTCGGAGCGCATCCGGCGCAGGTCGCCGCCCCAGCGGTCGCACACCAGGGCCGCCCCGTCGAGCAGGGCGTCGGCGGTCTGGTCCTTGCTGAGGAACTTCCCGCGGGAGAGCGCGTCGTGGACCTCGTCGTGGGTCGCGTCGCGCATCCGCTCCGGCGTCCCGAACCCGCTCGCGACGAGCTCGTGGCACGCGCGGGTGCCGAGCTTGGCCTGCACCCGGCTGGAGAGCAGGACGGCGAGCACCAGCAGCCGGTAGAGCGGGGCGGGCTTGTCGTCGAGGGTGATGCCGGCCTCGGCGGCGAACGTCTCGCCCGCGACGTCGAGCAACTGGGCGGCGGTCTGCTCCCGGGTCATGTGCGGGGCTACCCGGCCCGGGGGCGGAGAATCGAGGTCATGGGAGCTCCACGCCTGGTCGCCAGCGACGTCGACGGCACGCTGCTCGGCGCCGACGGGGAGCCGGGCCCGCGGCTCGTGGGCGTGCTGGAGCGGATGACCGGGGCCGGCGTGCCGCTGGTGATCGCCACCGGGCGGCCGCCGCGCTGGATCGCCCCGGTGTGCGACGCGATCGGCGTGCACGGGCTCTGCGTCGCCGCGAACGGCGCCGTGCTCTGGGACGCGGGCAGCGGCCGGGTGGTGGAGGCGGCCGAGCTGGACACCGACGCGCTCGCCGAGGTGATCGACCGCCTGCGCACCGCCCTGCCCGGCGCCGGGCTCGCCGTGGAGCGGGTGGACGCCCCGGAGTTCTGCTGCGAGCCGGCCTACGAGCACGCCTGGCCGCAGTCCGACCACGTCGAGATCGCCGCCGCGGAGCTCGCCGCCCGGCCCGCGGTGAAGGTCCTGGCCCGGCGCCGCGGGCTGGAGAGCGACGCGATGGCCGCCGCGGTGCGCGACGGGCTGGGCGACCTGGTCGACGTCACGTTCTCCGCGTCGAACGGGCTCGTCGAGTGCTCCGTGCCCGGCGTGACGAAGGCCCGCGGCCTCGCGCTCGCGGCGGCCCACCACGGCGTGGACGCCGCGGACGTGGTGGCGTTCGGCGACATGCCCAACGACCTGGAGATGCTGCGCTGGGCCGGACACGGCGTGGCGATGGGCAACGCGCACCCCGAGGTGCTGGCCGCGGCCGACGAGATCGCCGGGCACCACGACGACGACGGGGTCGCGGCGGTGCTCGAGCGGTGGTTCAGCAGGCTCGGTGACGGGCCGTTGTCAAGGCCCGCGTAGCATCGGTCCGCAAACATCACCGGGCGCCGGGAGGACGTGTGCTCGACGCGAGCGGGTCTCGCGAGGCCGCTGCGCTGGTGGCGATCCAGCACCGGATCGACCAGCCGACCGTGGTGCGGGCCGCGACCGGGATGTCGCTGTTCGGTGAGCACGCCGCCGGGTGGCTCGCCCTGGGCGCCGCGGGCGCGGCGCTGGACCCGACCCGCCGTCGGGAATGGGTCTCGTCGGCGGTGGCGGTCGCCGGGGCGCACGGCGCCTCGATCGTGCTCAAGCGCGTCGTCCGCCGTCGCCGCCCGCACGACCCGCGGATCGCGGTGCACGTCGGCACCCCGAGCCGGCTGTCGTTCCCCTCCTCGCACGCCACCTCCACCACCGCGGCCGCCGTGGCGTACGGCAGCATCCTCGGGCGCCGGGGCGCCCTCCCCCTGACCGCCGTGATCCCGGCGATGGCGCTCTCCCGCCTCGTGCTGGGTGTCCACTACCCGACCGACGTCCTGGCCGGATCCGCGCTCGGAGCCGCGTGCGCCCTGGCCGCGCGCCGCGTGATCGAGCGTGGCCGGCTGGGCCGCTGGAGGACCCGATGACCACGTCCGAGGACACGCAGCGCAGCGGAGCCGGCCGCGACGACGAGGACCGTGCGGACGCCGCCCTCGAGGAGAACCGCGAGCCCGAGGACGCCCCGGAGGACACCGCCGTCCCGGTGCGCCGCACCGGTCCGCTGGCGGTGCCGCTGGGGCTGCTCAAGACGATGCGGCCCAAGCAGTGGGTCAAGAACGTCCTCGTCTTCGCGGCACCGTTCGCGGCCGGGCGCCTCGGGGAGGGCCCGGTCTGGGTCTCGGTCCTCATCGCGTTCGCCGCGTTCTCGCTGGCCGCGTCCGGGGTCTACCTGGTCAACGACGCGCGCGACGTCGAGGCCGACCGCGCGCACCCGAAGAAGCGGTTCCGGCCGATCGCGGCGGGCATCGTGCCGCCCGCGGTGGCCTACGGGACCGCGCTCGTCCTGTTCGCCGGGGCGATCGGGCTGAGCTTCCTCGCGACCCTGAACCTGGCGATCGTCGTGATCGTCTACGTCGTCGTCCAGCTCGCGTACTGCCTGTGGCTCAAGCACGAGCCCGTCATCGACGTGTGCATCGTGAGCTCCGGGTTCCTCATGCGCGCGATCGCCGGTGGCGCCGCGGCGTCGCTGTACCTGTCGCCGTGGTTCCTGCTGACGATGGCGTTCGGCTCGCTGTTCATGGCCTCGGGCAAGCGGTACGCCGAGATGCGGCTCGCCGAGCGGACCGGCGCGAAGATCCGCCGGTCGCTGGAGCGCTACTCGGCCTCGTACCTGCGCTTCGTGTGGTCGCTGTCGGCCACGATCGTGATCCTGGCCTACTCGCTGTGGGCCTTCCAGATCGGCGTGCAGCCGGTGCGCAACGCGCTGCCGACCCCGCCGAGCATGTGGGCGATCATCTCGGTGGTGCCGTTCGTGGTGGCGATCCTGCGGTACGCGGTGGACGTCGACGGCGGCAACGGCGGCGAGCCCGAGGAGATCGTCCTCAAGGACCGGGTGCTGCAGGTGCTGGGCCTGGGCTGGGCGGTGCTGCTGTTCCTGGCGGTCACGACCTCGGCCGTGCACTGAACCGCGGCCCGGGCGGGAACGGACACCGGGTCATGACGTCGTCGGTGGCCGCGCTGGTGCGCTACGCCCTGGTGGGCGTGGTGAACGCCGCAACGTACTACGCGGTGTACCTGCTCGTGCTCGTGGAGGTCGGGTACCTGACCGCGCACGTGGTCGGGCTGGGCGCCGCCATGGTCGTGTCGTTCTTCCTCAACTGCCGCTTCACGTTCGGGGTCCGCCCCTCGTGGCAGCGGTTCGTGCTCTACCCGGCCTCGCAGGCGGTGAACATCGCGGCGACGACGATCGGCGTCGTCGGGCTGGTCGCCCTCGGGGTGGACGAGCGGGTCGCCCCGCTGGCCGCCGCGGTGCTCGCGGTCCCGGCCAGCTTCCTGGCGGCACGGTTCGTGCTGGCCCGCGGCGGGCGGCCGCCGGTCCGACGCCCGGAGGTCGACCCGGACCCGGCGACCCTGCGCCTCACCGTCGTTCGACGGTGATCGTGGTCCACGCTCCGACGTGGATCGTGTCGCCGGACTCCAGCGGCACCGGCGTGCCCGGGGTCAGCAGCTCGCCGCCGTAGTTCAGCGTGGTGCCGTTGGTCGACCCGGCGTCGAGCACCACCCAGCGGTCGTCGCCGACCGCGAGCAGCATCGCGTGCAGGTGCGAGACGCCGGGGTCGCGCGGCGGGCCGGTCAGGTCGATCCCGGGGTCGTCCGCCGAGGTCTCGGCGCCGGCGCGGCCCTCGTCGGGCACGCCGCGGCGCCCGATCGCGATCTCGTCCCCGGCCAGGTCGACCGTGAACTCCCGCGGGTCGCCGGGGAACTCCGGGACCGTGACCGAGGTGTCCTCCCGCGCGCGCACCAGCTCGTAGTGGTCCCGGTCGGCCCACACGCGGGCGCACCAGCGCGTCACGCCGGTCCGTCGCCGGGTGGGTCGACGGTGTCCTCGGCGGTCGCGTCCGCGAGCCGGTCGTCCTCCCCGTCGAGCGGGATCAGGATCGGGCCGGTGTCCTCGCCCCCGTCCGGGCGCGGCCCCCACTCGCCGCTGCCGTCGGCGGGGTCGAGCGGCAGGAGCGCGACGGTCGCGTTGTCGTACCCGCCGTCGGCCAGGGCCGCGTCGACCAGCGCCCGCGCGTCGCCGAGGACGTCGGCGCGGCCGCGGCCGGAGGACAGGATCGCGGCGAGCCGGTCGGCCTCCGGGATGTGGTTCCAGATCCCGTCGCTGCACAGCAGCAGGACACCGGGACCGGCGGGCCGGAAGCGCCGGGCGCGGGCGGGGCCCTCGGGGGAGTCGTGGCCGAGCCAGCGGGTCAGCACGTGGGCACGGCGGTCGGCGTGCGCCTGCTCGCGGCTCATCACGCCCGCGGCGGCGATCTCCTCGGCCCACGAGTCGTCGGTGGACAGCAGCTGCGAGGTCCCGTCGCCGGCCAGCCAGTAGACCCGGCTGTCGCCGACCCAGGACACGACCGCCGAGCCGTTGCGGGTGACCGCGCCGGTGTAGGTGGTGGCCGGGGGGTCCGTGGGGTCGCCGAGCCGGACCAGGTCCGCCGCCGCCTCCGCGGCCGCCCCCGCGCCCGCCGCGGCGAGCTCGTCGAGGCTCGCCGGGCCCCGGGCGGTGATGTGGGTGAGCACCGCCGCCACGCACGCCTCCGCCGCCGCCAGCGACGCCTCGTCCCCGCGCCGGGCCGACGCCACCCCGTCGCAGACCGAGGCGACCAGCACCTCGCCGTGCGCCGTCGCGATCCGGCCGATCGCGCACGCGTCCTCGTTCCGGCGCCGCCGCAGGCCGCGGTCGGTCACGGCCGCGGCCGGGCCGAGGCGGAACTCGACGTGGTCGCGCACCGCGGGGCGGCGGGTCCCGCACCGCCCGCACACCACGTCCTGCGCCTCGTCGACGCTCGCGCCGCACTCCGGGCAGTCCGCCGTCTCGATCTGGTTGCGGGTCGCCTCCAGGACCGAGCGCAGGTCGGTGTGCTCACCCGCGGTGCCCGCGGGCCCGACGGACTGCACGGGCACGCCCCCGGTCGGGTCCGGGTCGACGGGGTCGACCGGGTCGTTCGTGTCGGCCGAGCGCCCGGCCGGGTCGACCGCCGGGTCGTCCGACGCCGGGTCGCCGGGGCCGTTCGTCGGGGACGGCGGCGCGGAGGACTCGGTCACGGCGGGAGGGCTCCTGTCTGGGCGTGCGGGGTGCCGGTGCGGGGTCATCGGCGAGCGGGGTCGCGCGGGGCGGGGTGCGGTAGGGGGTCATCTTGGTGCACGCGGTGTCCGCCGTCCGGCACACCCACGCCGTGATCGGCGGGTTGCCCCGGGAGGGTGGTCCCCGAGACCGCTCCGCGCAGCGCGAGGTCGACGTCCCGGGCGAGGCTCACGACGTCCGGGTGCCGGAGAGCGGGGTCGGGTGCGGTCCCCCGGTGGATCACCGGATCCAGCGCGGTCGCGCCCCGGCCGCCCCCGAGGTGCGGCAGGACCGGGGCACCCAGCAGCACGTCCAGGGTCCGGGCCAGGGCGAAGACGTCCGAGGCGACCGACGGGCCGGCGCCGCCCGGTGCGATCTCCGGGGCGAGGAAGCCGTCCGTGCCCCACACCGGGCTCGTGCGGTCGTCCGTGCGCCGCAGGGAGCCGAGGTCCACCAGCACCGGGCCCCGGTCGGTCAGCAGCACGTTCGACGGCTTCAGGTCCGCGTGCAGCAGCCCCAGTGCGTGCAGGTGCGCCACCGCGGGGACGACGGCGGCCACGTTCGCGGCCGCGGTGCCGACATCCAGCGGTCCGCGGGCCGGGGTGCCGTGCAGCCGGTCGAGCACGAGGCGCACCCCGTCGTGGTCGACGACGTCGCGCAGCCCGACGAGGGCCGGGTGCGGCCGGTCGAGCAGCAGTTCCGGGGTGCGCGTGTCGTCGCGGCGGCGGGCGACGACGACCTCCTCGCCCGTCCGCTCGTCGGCGGCGAGGTAGAGCCACGCGCCGCCGCGGGCGAGGAGGTCGACGACCCGGTAGCGCCCGGCCAGGAGCGTCCCCGGCGCGAGGTCGGGCCCCAGGTCGAACGGCGTCCGGCAGAACCCGCAGGTGCCGGTGAGCCGACCGGGCCTGCCGTCGCGACCGCGGCCCACGGGGGCGTCGCAGACCGGGCAGGACCGGCGACGCTCGGGGAGCAGCGCGTCCGGGTCGGACGGGAAGGACGGCGCCACCGCCGTGCGGGCGCGCCCGGCCCGGCGCAGCTGTGCCCGACCGTCCACCACGTACCTCGCTCGCCCCGACGCCACCCCTGGGGGCGGTCCACGGAACGATACCCCCGCCCTAGTCGAGGCAGAACTCGTTGCCCTCGGGGTCGGCCATCACGATGTTGCCGGGCACCAGCGGCGGCTCCGGGTCCACGCGCAGCAGCCGGGTGGCCCCGTGCGCGACGAGCCGCTCGGCCTCGGCCTCGAGCGTGGCCATCCGCTCGTCGCCCTGCTGGCCCGGGGCCGCCCGGAGGTCGAGGTGCACCCGGTTCTTGACGGACTTGCCCTCCGGGATGCGCTGGAAGAACACCCGCGGTCCGGTGCCCTCCGGGTCGACGACCGCCGACGCGTCGTTGCGCCGCTCCGGCGGCACCCCCCACGCCTCGAGGGCCTCGCCCCACGTGGCGAAGCCGCCCGGCGGCTCCTGCACCCGGTAGCCGAGCGCCACCGCCCAGAACTCCGCCTGCGCGCCGGGGTCCGCGGCGTCGAACGTGACCTGCACCTCGCGACTCATGCCGCTCATCCTGGCCGGGCAGGCGGTCACGTGGTGACCGCCTCCTCGACCTACCGCCGCCACGAGCCCTGGTGCCGACGGCCCGTCGCGCGTGTGGCAACCTCCTTCGGCACCGCCCGTTCGGGGGACGCGGTGCCCGAGGCCGGCCGTCACCCGAGGAGCCGATGAGAACGCGCTGGGTCCTCCCCCTGCTGCTCGCGGTCGCCCTGCTGGCCGGTGTCGCCCCCGCGACCGCCCAGCCGGCGCCTCCGGTGCCTCCGGCCGGCGCCGGCTCGTTCGTCCCCCTGCAGGCGGCCCGGCTCTTCGACTCCCGCGTGCCCTCGAAGGTCGTCGACCAGGACTTCACGACGGCGGGTCCGCTCGGCCCGGGCCGGACCGTCTCGATCCCGGTGGCGGGTCGCGGCGGGGTGCCCGACACGGGGGCGGGCACGGTGGTCCTCAACATCACCGGGACCACCCTGTTCGGGTCGAGCTACATGACGCTGTGGCCGCAGGACGCCCCGCGGCCCCCGACCTCGACGCTCTCGCTGACGCCCGGGGCGCCGGTGACGAAGACCGTCGTCACGAAGCTCGGCGGCGGCGGCGCGGTCAGCCTGTTCAACGTCACCGGGCTCTCCGACGCGACCGTGGACGTCGTCGGGTGGTTCCCGGAGAACTCGCCGCTGGCCTCCGGGGTGCCCCAGCGGGTCCTCGACGCCCGTCAGGGCGGGGAGGGCGTGCTGCAGCCCGGCGAGCAGCGCCGGGTCCAGGTCGACGGCCGGAGCTTCGCGCCCGCACCGCCCGGCTCGGCGGTGCTGCTCTCGCTGACCGGCACGGACGCCTCGCAGCCCACCACGGTGAGCGCCTGGGCGACCGGCGGCACCCGCCCGTTCGCGCCGCAGCTGACCCTGGTCCCGGGCGACACCCTCCCGAACATGACGATGGTGCCGGTCGGCGAGGACGGGTCGATCACGGTGGCGAACGAGGCGGGCACGGTCGACGTGCTCGCCGATCTCGTCGCGGTCGTCCCCGCGGCGGTGGGGAAGGCGCTCGCGCCCGCCCGGCTCTACGACAGCCGGGCCCCGGACGCGGCCACGGCCGCCGTCGGGACCGGGCCGTTGACGCCCGGCCGCATCCGGACCGTGCCGGTCCTCGGCCGCTCCGGGGTGCCCGCGACCGGCGTCTCGTCGGTGCTGCTCAACGTCACCGGGCTCTCGCCCGCCGGCAACGGGGCGATCGGGGTGTGGGGTGCGGGGCCGCCGCCGACCACCTCGGCGGTCGTCGTGCCGGCCGGGGCGGTGCGCCCGGGCTTCGCCGTGGTCCCGGTGAGCCCGGAGGGCACGGTGCAGGTCGCCGACGCGGGTTCGGCCATGCACGTCGTCCTCGACGTCGTCGGCTACCTCACCGGCACCCCCGGCGGGGCTCCCGGGCTGCCGGCCCCGACGACCGGGGCGCCGGCCCCCGACGGCGGCAAGCTCCTCTGGCAGGCGAACTACGCCGGCGGGCTCGCCAACTACCGCTCCACGCCCTGGAACATGGTCGGCGCCGCGCCGCCCGGCGTCGTCGGGTCCGTGCTCGGCGGGCTGCTGCGCCGGCCCGCGCTGCAGGTCACGATGCCCGGTGGCGGGCAGCGGGCCGAGCTGGAGCCGAACTTCCGGTCGCTGCGCACCGGCGACGACCTCTACTTCGGGTTCTCGGTGACGCTCGCGCCGGGGTTCCCGGTCGAGACCGACGACTGGCAGGTCATCACCCAGTGGAAGAACGAGGGCACCGGGTCCCCGCCGCTGTCGGTGAAGGTGGGTGGCGGGCAGTTCCAGCTCGACGGCGGGTTCGACCGCGGCGCGCCCTTCGAGATCCCGATGGGGCCGGCGACGCCGGGTCGCGCCCAGCAGGTGGTGGTGCACGTGCGGTTCGCCGAGGGCGGCGGGTCGGTGGACACCTGGGTGGACGGGAAGCAGACGATCCGCGGGTTCCGGCCCCCGGCCGGCACGCTCTACCCGGGGACGACCAGCTACCTCAAGACCGGCATCTACCGGAGCACCGCGATCGGCCGGACGGGGACACTGTTCTTCGACGACTGGCGGATCGGCACCAGTTACGCCGCGGCCTACCCCCGCTGAGGAGGGGGCGCCGTCACCGGGATGCCGTACGGGTGCCATGCTGGCCGGAACGCACACCCGGACGGGTCAGGCGCACCGCAACCGGTTGCGCCCGTCGTCGGGGGTGGCCCGCGACGGACCAGCACGGAGACGCAGTGACTTCATCGACCCCGGACGCGCACCCGGACCACGGCGACGCCGACGCGGCCTCCGGTGGCGCCGGTGCGGACCTGACGCAGGCCGCCGACGAGGCCGAGCGCGCGCTCGCCGAGATGGCGAAGGCCGCCGAGCGGGCGGTCGCGGAGGCCCACGACGACGGGCACTCGGCCGTCGCGCAGGGCTACGAGGAGGCCCGCAAGGCCACGGACCAGGCCTACGAGCAGTCCGCGACCCGGGCGGACCGCACGCCGTAGGGCGCGGGTCCGGGCGCCGGATCGTCGGGGGGAGGGACGGCGGGGTGGGCGTCCACACCAGGGTGACCGAGCACGGTGTGCTGCTCCGGTTCACCGGGCGGGACCGGCTCTACGCGTGCCGCGGTGGCGTGTTCCTGCCGATCGACCGCGTCCTGGGCGCCCGCACCCTCGAGCGCCGCGACGCGGTGCTCGCCAGCCCCCGGGTGCACCTGCCCGGCATCAGCGTGCCGCGCGTGCTCCGGGCGGGCGCCTACGGCGTCGGCGAACGCCGGCAGCTGTGGATGGTGCACGCGGCGACCACCCTGCTGGCCATCTACCTGCGCGGGGAGCCGTTCCACCGGGTCGTCGTCGAGGTGGACGACCCGGCCGGCCTGTCGAAGATCATCAACGACGCGCTGCCGCCGCGCGGGCTGCCGCCGGGGCGGCGCTGAGCCCGGTCAGCCCCTCGGTCCCACGAGCGCGGACGCCGACTCGTAGCTCTGCGCGATCCGCACGTCCATGAGGAACAGCGTCGCGGCCTCCGAGATCCCGGAGTCCCGGTAGATCCCCGTCTTGAGGTACGAGTCGTCGCCCTCGTAGCGGGTGCCGCCCGGCGGGCGGTAGCCGTCGAGGCGCTTCTGCCCGTTCTGCCACACGTCGACGACGGCCTTCTGCGGGTCGGTGGAGAACACGATGTGCACCACCATGTCGGTCTGCCGACCGGTCTGCGCCGGGCCGATCGGCACCGAGAAGTAGTTGCCGCCCGGGTCGTCCCCGCCGGCGCCGCCGTCGAGCTTGAACTGGCCGCCCTCGACCTTGATCTCGATGGGCGGGCTGCCCTCGCCGGAGTTCTTCCACTGCGCGAGCACCTGCCAGCCACCCGCGTTCACCGGGAAGTCGGCGGGCAGGTTCCACGCGAAACCGAACCAGGCCTCGTCGCCCTCGCGGTAGAACTGGATGTTGGGCTCCAGCTCGCTGCGGCGGCCGCCGCCCGGGACCTCGAAGCGGAGTGCCTTCGCGCCGTCGACCCCGGGGGCGTCGACGAGCTCCGGCGCCGGGGCCCCGTCGTTGTTGTAGGGCGTGTCGCGGAAGTTGCGCAGCGGGTCGGGCCCGGACAGCGAGGCCTGCCACACGGGCGCGGGCACGGTCGAGGGGTCGGGCGCCCCGGTCAGCGGTGGCGGGTCACCCGTCGCGGCGACCCCGGAGCCGGAGCCGGAGCCGGAGCCGGTCGAGCTGCCGGTGCCGGGCTCGCCGGTGGAGCAGCCGACCACGACGCCCGCGACGAGGAGCAGGGAGACCGCCACCCCGAGCAGGCCGTGCGTCCTGGTCTGTGCGCTCACTGGCCGGACCCCTCGGCGATCAGCGGCTCGAGCAGCAGGTTCGGCTGGTTCTGCGCCACCGCCTGCAGCCGCCACTTGTGCGGGAACAGCGCGAGCAGCTCGCCGTCCGCGCGCCGGGTGAGGACCTCGATCCCGATCGCCCCCTTCAGGGCCTCGACGCCGGCCGCGTCGGTGCGACGGGCGAGCGTGTAGTCGAGACGTTCGAGCTTGATCGGCGCCGAGAACTCGTCCGCCAGCCGGGCCGCCACGACCTCGAACTGCAGCGGCCCGACGGCCGCCAGCACCGGGGCCTGGTCGCCGCGGAGGTCCGAGGACAGCACCTGGATGACGCCCTCGGAGTCGAGCTGCTCGATGCCCTTGCGGAACTGCTTGGTCTTCGACGCGTCCGCCACCCTCGCCACGGAGAAGTGTTCGGGCGCGAAGCTCGGGATGGTCGGGAACGTGACCGGCTTCTCCGCCCACAGGGTGTCGCCGGGGCGCAGCGCGTTCGCGTTGACCAGCCCGACGATGTCGCCGGGGAAGGCCTCGTCGATCGTCGACCGGTCGCGCCCGAACATGGCCTGGGCGTACTTCGTGGCGAACGGGCGGCCGGTCGCGTCGTGGGTGAGCACCATGCCCCGCTCGAACCGGCCCGAGCACACCCGGACGAACGCGACCCGGTCGCGGTGCGACTTGTCCATCGAGGCCTGCACCTTGAACACCAGCCCGGAGAACGGGGCGTCGATCGGGCGCTCGGCCCCGGCGGCGCTCGGGCGCGGGGCGGGCGGCGGGGCGAGCTCGACGAGCGCGTCGAGCAGCCGGGCGACGCCGATGTTCGACAGCGCGGCGCCGAACATCACCGGGGTCGCGGTGCCGGCGTGGAAGTCGACCGGGTCGAAGTCGGCGCCGATCTCGCCGAGCAGTTCGAGCTCCTCGGTGGCGCGCTCCCAGTCGACGCCCTCCTCGGCGGCGGCGCGGTCGGCGTCCAGGATCTCCTCGGCGGCCCGGGAGGCGCCGTGCGCCGCGCGGGTGAAGCGGCGCATCGTCCCGTCGGCGCGCTCCACCAGCCCGTGGAAGTCGCCCGCGATCCCGACCGGCCACGTGATCGGCATGGGCCGCAGCCCGATCCGCTGCTCGACCTCGTCGACCAGCTCCAGCGGCTCGCGGCCGGGGCGGTCCCACTTGTTGACGAACGTCAGCACCGGCACCCCGCGGGCCCGGCAGACGTCGAAGAGCTTGAGGGTCTGCGGCTCGAGGCCGCGGGCGGCGTCAAGGAGCATCACCGCGGCGTCGACGGCGGCGAGCACCCGGTAGGTGTCCTCGGAAAAGTCGCCGTGGCCGGGGGTGTCGAGCAGGTTGATGACGTGGTCGCGGTACGCGAACTGCAGCACGGCGCTGGTCACGGAGATGCCGCGCTCGCGCTCCATGTCCATCCAGTCGGAGGTGACGCCCTTGCGGCCGCCCTTGCCGTGGACCGCGCCGGCGGCCGAGATGACCTCCGCGTGGAGGGCCAGGGCCTCGGTCAGGGTCGACTTCCCCGCGTCGGGGTGCGAGATGACCGCGAAGGTGCGACGACGGCGGGCCTCCTCGACCGGCGCGCCCGCCGGCCCCGTCGTGGGGGACGCGACGGTCATCGCCCGTCCCGTGGTGCTGGTCCCCCGACGCCCGTACCCATCGACACGCAGGTTACGGGGAGCAGCCGTGTGACCGGCGTCTGGGGGACGGACCGTCAGGCGTTCGCTCGTCGCGCGGGAGGCACCGTCGATCGGATCACACCGCGCCCGACTGTTTCACCAAGCCTTCACCAGGCACACTCCCCCACGGACGGACCGCCCGGTTTGCGCGGACCGTCCGGCGGCGGCCGGTCCTCCCGGGGGGAGAGGACCGGCCGTCGTCGTCAGGAGCCCAGGGCCCGCACCCGCTCGATCAGCCCGTTCGCGGCGTGGTCGAAGAAGCCGTCGACGTCCGGCCCGGCGTTGATCAGGGCGAGGTGGTCGTAGCCCGCCTCGGCGAAGGGCCGCGCGGTCTCGGCGTGGCGCTCCACGTCCGGGCCGCACCCGAAGTTCTCGGCCATGACGTCCGCCGTCACGAGGGCCGTGGCGGCGTCGAAGTTGACCGGGTTCGGCAGCTCGGCCTGCACCTTCCACCCCGGGATGCCGAAGCGGAACAGCTTCCGGCGGACTCGGCCGCCTCCTCGACCGTGCTCGCGTAGGCCAGCGGGACCTCGGCGTACCGCGGTCCGTCGCCGCCCCCGTCCCGGTAGGTCTCCACGAGGTCGGCCCGGGGCTCGGTGACGAACAGCCCGTCGCCGAGCTCGGCGGCCAGGGTCGCCGCGCGACGGCCCCCGGCCGCGACGACGATCTTCGGCAGCTCCTCGGGCAGGTCGAACACGCGGGCGTCCTCGAGGGTCAGGTGGCGGCCCTCGTAGCTCTGGTACCCGCCCTGCCAGAGCAGCTTGATGATGTCCAGCGACTCCCGGAACATCCGGTGCCGCACGTGGACCGGCGGCCAGCCCTGCCCGACGACGTGCTCGTTGAGCCGCTCCCCGGAGCCGACGCCGAGGGTGAAGCGACCCTCGGCCAGGATCTGCGTGGTGGCGGCGGCCTGGGCGATCACGGCCGGGTGGTAGCGGATGAAGGGGCAGGTCACGCCGGTGGCGAGCTCGATCCGCTCCGTCCTCGCCGCCATCGCGGCGAGCATCGACCACGCGAACCCGGAGTGCTGCTGCTCGGAGACCCACGGGTGGAAGTGGTCGGAGATCTCGACGAAGTCGAACCCGGCCTGCTCGGCGAGCACGCACTGACGCACCATCTCGGTCGGCCCGTAGGCCTCGGCGATGAGCTTGTATCCGATTCTCACCGGCGGGGGGTGCCCGATCCTCAGGCGTTCGCCCCGGCCCCGTCCAGCGGGGCGTCCGGCTGCACCCGCGGCATGTTGCCGCCCCCGCCGCCGTCGTCGGGCTCGACCCAGATGGTCACCGGGTCGCCCGCCGGGACCCGGACCCCGGCCTTGGGCTCCTGGTCGGTGACGGTGCCGCTCACGGTGGGCGGGGTGTCCGGGTCGGGGTCGACCGCGACGACCCGGGCGGTGATGGCCAGCTCGTGCGCCTCCGCGGCGGGCAGCCCGACCAGCGCCGGCACCAGCACCAGGTCGGGTCCGTCCATGGGCAGACGGTAGCGCCAGTGCCGGCAACGCGTCACTGCTGGCAGCCAGGGACAGGAAATCCGGCACCGTCGCGGCCGACAGGGCAGGGTGCGGTTGGATGCCCGGACGGTCGCCCCCGGCAGGGAGCGGCGTCGTGAGGTGGAACGGGAGCGCCACGATGGAGCAACGCCGCAGGTCCGCACGGGTGAAGCTGGCGGTCGCGCTGCTCACCGGGGGCCTCGCCCTCGCCGGGTGCACCGGCGGGAGCCCGTCCGCCCCGCCGCTGTCGTCGTCGGCCCCGGCCCCGTCGTCGGCCGCGCCCGCCGCCCCGGCCACCCCGCTCGGGGCCCCGGCCCAGTTCGTGCCGTGCGACCAGCGCTTCGAGTGCGCGCAGATCACGGTGCCCGTGGACGACACCGTGCCGGCCGGCCCGACGATCACGATCGGCATCGTCCGGCAGCCCGCCGCGGACCAGGCGAACAAGCTCGGCGTGCTGCTGGTCAACCCCGGCGGTCCGGGCGGGTCGGGCATCGAGACCGTCGAGAGCGGCCAGGTCCCGGCGGCAGTGGCGGCGCGCTTCGACGTCATCGGCTTCGATCCCCGCGGGGTCGGACGCAGCGCGGGCCTCGCCTGCCCGGTCGGCCCGGACACCCCGTACTACGGCGACCCCGACCCGGGCGACCCCGCCGACGAGGCGGCCACCGCGCAGGCCGTCGAGCGCTACGACCAGGCGTGCGGCGACGCCTACCGCCAGCTCCTGCCGCACCTCGGCACCCGCGACGTCGCCCGGGACATGGATGCGATCCGCGCCGCGCTGGGCCAGCCGCAGATCTCCTACCTGGGCTACTCCTACGGCACCTCGATCGGCCAGGTCTACGGCGAGATGTTCCCGCAGCGGGTGCGCGCGATGGTGCTCGACGGCGTCGTCGACGTGACCCTGCCCGGGCTCGACCCCAGCCAGGCCGAGAGCTTCGAGAACTCGCTGCGCCAGTTCTCCGCCGACTGCGCCCGCCGTCCCGACTGCGAGGCGGGGCCCGACGCGATCGCGATGCTCGACCGGGTGCGCGCGAAGGTCGAGGCCGCGCCGCTGCCGGTGCCGGGGACCACCCCGCTCTCGCCCGGCCTGCTCGAGCTCGGCGTCGTCCTGCCGCTGTACTCCAAGGGAAACTGGCCGACGCTGGCCAAGGCGCTGCAGGCCGCCGACTCCGGCGACGGCGGGCCGCTGCGGCGGCTGGCGGACCGCTACTTCCAGGGCTCGAACTCCGACACCTACAACGCGGTGACCTGCCTGGACAACTCGTGGCCGCGCCAGCTCGAGGACGTGTACGCCCAGGCCCGGGCCGCCGAGCTGCGCGCGCCGCACTTCAGCGGCAACGTCCTGGTCTCCGGGCTGACCTGCGCCCGCTGGCCGGTGCCACAGGACCCGCTGACGCCGCCGACCGGGGCCGGCCTGCCCCCGACGCTGGTCCTCGGCACCACCAACGACCCGGCCACCCCGTACGCGAACAGCGTGAACCTCGCCCGGCGCCTGCCCGGGTCGGCGTTGCTGACCTACCGCGGCGACGGGCACACCGTGTACGGCAGCGGCGTCGCCTGCGTCGACGACCAGGTCAACCGCTACCTGACGAATCTCACGCTGCCGGGACCGGGCGCGGTCTGTTAGTTAGGCTGGCTCGCGGTGTGCCGGGAAGTCTGGTCGGCGGTCGATGACGCCTGCCAGCTCGAAGGAGCCCCGTGACCAGTACCCCGCGCCGGGACAGGATCCGCCGGACGAAGGTCGGGCGGCTGTTCGTCCCCCCGTCCCCCGGGGAGGCGTCCCGCATCGGGGAGCTGCTGCGCACCGAGACGGTCGGCGGCACCCTGCTCATCGGCGCGGCGGTCATCGCGCTGATCTGGGCGAACTCGCCGTGGCGGGAGGCCTACGCGACGCTCGGCTCGACGACGATCGGCCCGGCGGCGCTGCACCTGGACCTGTCGCTGGCGACCTGGGCGGCCGACGGCCTGCTGGCGATCTTCTTCTTCGTCGCGGGCCTGGAGCTCAAGCGCGAGTTCGTCGCCGGCGACCTGCGGGAGCCCTCGCGGGCGGTGCTGCCGGTCGCGGCCGCGGTCGGCGGCATGGCGGTGCCCGCCCTGCTCTTCGTCCTGATCAACCTGAACCACCCCGAGGGTCTGGTGGGCTGGGCGGTCCCGACGGCGACCGACATCGCCTTCGCGCTCGCGGTGCTCGCCGTGATCGGTCGCGGTCTGCCCACCGCGCTGCGGACGTTCCTGCTGACGCTGGCCGTGGTGGACGACCTGCTCGCCATCACGATCATCGCGATCTTCTACACCGACGACCTCTCGGTCGGCCCGCTGCTGCTCGCACTCGTCCCGATCGCGCTGTTCGGGGTGCTGGTGCAGCGGCGGGTGCGGTCCTGGTGGCTGCTGATGCCGCTCGCGCTGGTGGCGTGGGTGCTGGTCCACGAGTCCGGCGTGCACGCAACCGTCGCGGGCGTGCTGCTCGGCTTCACCGTTCCCGTCGTCCGGCGGGCTCCCGGGGAGGGCCCGGGCCTCTCGGAGCACTTCGAGCACCGGTGGCGCCCGCTCTCAGCCGGCTTCGCGGTCCCCGTGTTCGCGTTCTTCGCGGCCGGGGTGACCGTGTTCGGTCAGGACGACGTCGGGGCCGCGTTCCTCAACCCGATCACCATCGGCGTCGTCGTCGGGCTCGTCGTCGGGAAGACCGTGGGTGTCACCGGCGCCGCGTGGCTCGTGCAGCGGTTCACCCGTGCGCAGCTCGACGAGTCGCTGCGCTGGATCGACGTCGTCGGGCTGGCCCTGCTGGCGGGGATCGGCTTCACGGTCTCCCTGCTCGTCGGGGAGCTGGCGTTCGGGGGCGGCACCGAGGCGGACGACCACGTGAAGGTCGGGATCGTCCTCGCGTCGGTCCTGGCGGCCGTGCTCGCCACGATCGTGCTGCGCGCCGCCGCACGGCACCGCGTTCCAGCGGGTACACCGGAGGCATGACCGCAGCGACGCCGCCGCCCCCGCCCCTCACCGACCCGACCGGGGTCACCGGCTCGACGGAGGTGCTGCCCGCCGTCGTCCAGAAGGTGGTCGCCTTCGCGACGCGCGAGATCCCCGGGATCGCCGGTCTCGGCGGCACCACGGCCCGCGCCGTCGGGGCGGTGCGCCAGACGCTGACCGGGGCGAGCGACAACGTCGCGGGCGTGCGGGTGGAGATGGACGGCGAGCGCGCGACGGTCGGGCTCGACGTGGCCATCGAGTACGGCGCGGGCGCGCGGGAACTCACGCGCGCGCTGCGCCGGCACGTGCCGGAGGCGGTCGACCAGATCGCGGGCGTGCAGGTGACGGAGCTGAACATCGTCATCACCGACGTCGTGCTGCCCGGGGCCGAGGAGGACCCGGTGGCACCGCCGACCGCGGCGGTGTGAGCGACTAGCTCGGCGCGATCTGGCGCAGGAAGCTGATCAGCGACGTACCGGCCGACGCGAGGCCGTCGAGGATCCCGTTCACGGTCCCGGCGGCCGTGCCGGGCGAACTGATGATCCAGAAGACGACGAGGATCGCGACGAGGACGCCCACGACCTTCTGCACGTTCACAGCGTCACCGTACCCTCACGTTCGGTACGTCACACAGGGGTGTGACCGCACCATCACGCGGATGGTGCAGGACATGCCGAACGTCGGGCGACGGGCGGGGGGCGAGTGGCGCACCGCTATCGTCCTTCCATCAGCACCACAGCCGACCCGACCCGTTCGGCGCCCCGAGGTGGCCCGGGCGCGCGGCGTCTCGTCAGCTCCGCCGGCGTCGGCGTGGTCGTGTCGGGGCTGCTGGTCAACGTCTACCTGGCGGTCGTCGCCCGCGGGCTGACGCCCGCGGAGTACGCCACCTTCGGCGCCTTCTGGGCGCTCGCCCTCGTGCTCGGCTTCGGCCCGTTCCTGCCGCTCGAGCAGGAGCTGGCCCGTCGGCTGGCGATGCGGGAATCCCGACGCCGGGTGCTGGTCGCCGGCCTCGGGACGGCCGCGATCCTCGGCGGTCTCGCCCTCGCCGTCCTGGGCGCGGCCTCGCCGCTGGTGTGGAGCTCGCTGGACGGACACGTGGGCGCGTTCGCGGCGCTGATCGCCCTGTGCGTGGTGTCGGCCGGCCAGTTCCTCCTGCGCGGGGTGCTGATCGGCACCGACCGGCTCGTGCGCCACGGGGCGGTCATGGTGCTGGACGCGCTCCTGCGACTGGGGTCCGCCGTGGCCCTGCTCCTGTTCGGCGCCGACCAGGCGGCCCTGTACTGCTGGGCGCTCGTCGCCGCGATCGCGCTGGCGCACCTGCCGCTGGTCCCGGCGGCGTGGGCCCGGGCCGAGCGCGAGTACCCCGACCCCGGCCACACGGAGCACTCCGTCCGCGCCCTCGGTGCCTCGGCGGTGCCGCTGCTGGTCGGGTCGGTGTGCGCGCAGCTGCTGCTCAACGGGCTCCCGGTGGTGGTGGTCGCCCTCGCCGACGGCGGGGCGCAGGCGGCCGCGGGCGTCTTCGTGGCGGCATTCACGATCGCGAAGGCGCCGCTGTCGATGGTGGTGCCCCTGCAGTCCGCGGTCGTCCCGACGCTCACCCGCCTGCTCGCGGCCGGCCGCCGTCGGGAGGTCTTCCGCCTGTTCGCGCGCGGGACGGCGGGGCTGGCCGCGCTGGCCGTCGTCGGGGTGCCGCTCGCGTGGTGGATCGGCCCGCCGATCGTCACCCTGATCTTCGGCTCGGAGTACCGCATCGCCGGCTTCGAGCTCGCCGTGATCGTGGCGGGCGTGCTTGCCCACGTGGCCCTCGTCGTGGTGACGCAGGTCCACGTCGCCCGCAACCGGCACACCGACGTCGCCCTGAGCTGGCTGACCGGGCTCGTCGCGGCCGGCCTGACGTTCTGGCTGGTCCCGGGCGTCGTCGTCGCCGGGGAGATCGCCTTCGGGGTGGGGTCGCTCGTGGGGGCGCTGGCGAGCACGGCACTGTTGGCCCGCGACCGCGAGAGGACGACCACGTGAGCTTCGAGCCGCGACAGGGGGAGGCGGAGCACTACGACGCCGCCTACTACGACGCGAACGGGCAGGCCGGCGACCGGCCGGCGCTGGGGTACTACACCCGGCTCGTCGGGCGGTACTGCGACGGCGGGCCCTACCTCGACTTCGGCTGCGGCACCGGGCACCTGGTCCGCCGGCTGTCGGCCCTCGGCCCGGCGGCGGGCTTCGAGCTCTCCGAGTGGTCCGCGGCGGCGGCGCGGCGCAACGCCCCCGGCGCCACCATCACCACGGCGGCCGAGGACCTTCCCGACGACGGGTTCGGGGCCCTGACCGCGATCCACGTCCTGGAGCACCTCACCGACGAGGTGGTCGACGACGTGCTCGCCACGTGGCGGCGCATCCTGCGCCCGGGCGGGCAGGCGCTGGTCGTCATGCCCGACCCGGCGGGCCGGGGCCGCGCGCTGGCCGGCGCGGACTGGATGGGCTACGCCGACCCCACCCACATCAACCTCAAGCCGCACGCCGAGTGGCGCTCCGTCCTCACCGACCACGGGTTCACCGTCGAGCGCGAGGGCACCGACGGCCTGTGGAACGTGCCGTACTCGCGGCTCCCGAAGCTCCTGGACGCCGCGCGCTACGCGGTCCCGGCGTTCGCGCAGTTCCTGTCGGGCCGGATGGTCCTGCGGCCGGGCAACGGCGAGTCGTCGGTGTTCGTGCTGCGATGCTCCTGAACGACGCGGTCGCCGGCGACGCGCCGACCCTCGCGCTGGACGGTCGAGCGGCTCGTCGCGCCGCTCGTCTGCGGACCGCGGTCGACGTGCTGCTCCCACTGGCCCTGTTCGCGGGCGCTCTCGCGTGGAACCTGTGGTTCGCGGCCGGAGCCTCGGCCCAGGGGGTGATCACGGGCGAGGAAGCGTCGATCGACCACCGTGACCCGCTCGCGCTGAGCCTGGGGTGGCAACCCTCGATCTGGTCGACCAACGCCGGGTCCCAGCTGTACTACCTGGTCGCCTCGCACCTCACGCCCGAGTACGGCCTGTTCTGGGCCCGCCCCGTCAAGGCCGCCACCATGGCCGTCCTCCCCGCCCTGCTGTACCTCGTCGCGCGCCGACGGCTGCGGTGCTCGCCGGTCACGGCGACGGTCGGCGCGGCCGTGGCTGCGCTGCTGCCCGGAGTCACCACGATCGCCTGGGTCGGCACTGAGAACGGCTTCGAGGCGATCTGGGGCGTGCTGGCGCTGTACCTCGCGACGTCCCGCCGCGCGTGGTGGCCGCTCGCACTCCTCCCGGCGGCCTACGCGGTGTCGAACTACACGGCGGGCCTCGCCTGGGCGGCGGTGGTCGCGCTGGTCTGTCTCGTCCGTGTCCGCTCGTTCCGCGACGCGGTGTTCGTCCTGCTCGGTGGCGCGGTCGGGACCGGGCTGGTCCTGGCGCCCCTGCTGTGGTGGCGCAACGGAGGCATCGTCGTCACGGGCGGGGGGCGTTCCGGAGCGGACCTCGACGAGTGGCGGATCCGGCTCGTCGAGACGCTCCATCTGCTCGTCGACGACGGCAGCGGCTACTACTGGTTCTCCGACCAGCCGATGTTGACCTCCCGCGTCGTGGCGGGTGTTCTCGCTGCCTGCGCGCTCGTGGCCGTCCTCCGTCGGTTCCGCCTGGTCTGGCCCTGGTTCACCGTCGCCCTCGCCTCTGCGGGCCTCTACGCGGTCTCCAGCGGAGTGCCGGGTTCGCGACGGATCGCCGCCGTCGCTGTCGTCGCCGGCTTGCTGGTGGCGCCCGCACTCGACGAACTGGTGAGGGTGGTGCGCCGCCCTCGGTGGGTGGCCGTTCCGGTCGCGACCCTGCTCGTCGTCCTCGTGACCGCCGTGGCCGTCGTGCCCTCGGTGCAGGGAGGCCTCAGCACGCGCGCCGAACTCGCGAGCGGGACGCGTCCCCTGCCGATCGACTGGCCCTTCCCGGTCGACCTCGGCGGCACCCAGTCCTCGACCCTCGTCCGGCTCGACGCCGACCTCCGGGCCGGAACCGTGACTCCGGCGGACGTGGGCGACGGCTGGGGAGGCACGCGCACCCTGGCCATGCTGATCGTGCTCGCCGAGCGCAACGGCCGCACCCCTCCGCTGTCCACCGACGATCTCCTCGGCTACTACCGCACGACGGAGGACTGCCGCCTGCTCGACGGCCGACCATCGTGCGGGTAGGGCCTCACGGCGTGATGCCCGACACCACCCGGCTCGTGCGATCGAGCGTGTATCGCTCGCTCGGGTAGGGATTGTCGAAGAGCATGAGGTAGACGTTGTCGTCGGTGTCCGGGAAGTCGCGGAAGCGGGTCGGGAGCTCCGTCACGTCCGCCTCTCGATAGGCGTTGCCGACGATTCCGCCGCTGTTGGTGCGGGCCTGGAAATCGGAGAGGGCCTCGCGGCGCTCCTCGCCGTAACCCAGGAATCCGTCCATCGTCTCGGTGACGCCGTTCTGCTGGACCGGCTGGCGGATGCAGGGGAAGACGAACGAGTTCTCCCAGTTCACGCTGTACGTGCCGGAGCGGTCGAGCGCGGTCGTCATCGGGGCCCAACGCTGTGCGAGGGGAGCGGTGAAAGCCAGCCATCCACCCACGTCAGAGGTCGTGTCGGTCGCGACGATGCGTATGAGGTTGGTGTCGGCCGGCGGGTTGCCGGACTCGGTCATGTTGACGGCCCGCCACGCGGTGTCGTCGCTCTTCTCGTCGACATCGACACCGCCGAGCTCCCGGATCGGGCCGGCCGGGCCGTCCTGCCGTGCGAACTCCAGCCGCAGCGAATTGCCCTCCCCGACCCGACCCGAGACGACTGTGGTGAACGCCAGGTCGCTCGGTGACCCGCCGGGCAGGCGGAACCAGTTGGTGGTGAACGTTCCCGTCCGGGCGTCGGGCGAGCGTCCCTCGGACGGTTCGAGGAAGCTTCCCCACACCGGGAGGCCGCGTGGCAGGTCGACGGGAGGCTGACTGGTGGGCAGGTAGGCGTCGCGGAGGAACGCCTGGTCCGGCGCCTCGTCCTCCACCGGGGCCACCGGATCGCGCGGCGGCAGTGGAATCCGCTGTGGAGTGAGCACATCGATGGCTTGTTCCGCCCCGCAGCGGGTGGCCGAAGGGTCTTGCCACGAGTCGGCTGCCGGTGAGTAGGTCGACGCCGTCCGATCGGCGGCGAGCGCGAAATCAGCGACGAAGCGCGTGGTGGTCGCGAACATCGAGGCCACGCAGAGCAGGGGGATCGCGACGAGCAACGACCATGGCCGCCAACCACGCCACCGCCAGGACGTCACGAGCGCGACCACGACGGCGAGGACGACGAGGATCGCCGCCCAGTACTGCGGCTCGTCGAAGTAGAAGCCCTTTACGGACGGATAGTCGAGCCAGGACGGGAGACCCAACCCCCACATGAAGGCCCAACGGTTCCGGCCGTGGCCCGCCAACGCGATCACTCCCACGGCGGCGACCGCAGCCGCGATGATGGCGGGCATCGGGACGGCGCCACCCCGCGATCGGACCGCGTCCCGCACCAGCCGTGGTCCCGCGACCAGCATCAGGGCCAGGAACGGTGCCCCGACGCCCGCGATCGCACCGAAGTGATGCGAAGGCTTGCTGGGCGTCGGCAGTAACAGGGCGAAGGCGAGGATCACGGTCCAGCCGACGAGCATCAGCCGGGTGGGCACCGGTAGGTCCCGAACTCGGGCGACCACGGCGGTGACCAGGAACCACACGACGCCGAGGAGGCAGAGCAGCACGGCGGTGCGTTTGGCGTAGGCGCCGAATCGGCTCGTCTCGTCGAGCAGGTAGGCGTACCGCCCGAACTCGAGATACCAGGTCTGCGCGCGTTGGATGGGGGCGAAGATCGCCTGCGACCGGACGAAATCCCCGTACGTGCCGTCGGCGAACCCGGCCACGGCGCCGAGGGCTCCGGGCGCGATGACGACGAGCCAGCGAGGTGGGATCTCCCACCAGTGCGCCGAGCGACGTCGGATGACCCGCCATGCCGTGGGAGCAGCGGCGAGGAGAGGGGCAAGGCAGATGAAGCCGGTCGGGGCCGTCATCAGTCCGATGCCGCCGACACCGACCGCGACAGCGAGGACGTCCAGCCGTTCCCGCTCCACCCCCTCGGCGACGAGCGCGAGCGCCACCGCGGCGAAGGCGGCCGTGAACGGCTCGGGCCGGGTGGTGATGCCGTAGGGCAACCACCACGCGAGGAAGGCAGCAGCGAGCGCGACCCGGGTGGCGAAAGCGGCCCAACGGTGCTCCTGCCACGGGTGGGTCAAGCCCGAGCAGCGGGCGACGAAGGCGCGGACGGCGACCCAGGTCAGCAGAGCGAGGAGCAACGACGGAACCCGCAGAGCAACGGGCGCCATACCAACCCGTTGCTCCCACCAGGAGAGGAGATAGTAGGGCCATGAGAACGGGGTGAAGCCCTGGTTGTAGAGCTGGAAGTAGTTCGGCACGTACCCCGAGAAGGGGACGTTCGCCGCCATCTGTGCGTAGTAGCCGTCATCGTCGGACAACGGCGTCAAGTACAACCAGGAGAACAGGACGAGGACGACGACGACGTCGACGACGCGAGGTCGCCACGTGCCGATCCGCTTCAGCACGATGCGATCCAGCCGCGCCCACCAGGGTGTGGGACGGAGCTGAGATTCCGCGGTGCGGCGACGACGGCGACGTCCGAGCACGATCGCGCCGGTCGCGGCGAGGCACCCGACGATCACCGCGATCACCGTCGCGGTGGTCAAGCCCTGCTTGAGGGAGGTCGGGGTGCTCGCGTAGCGGTCGTCAGCCGTGATGCTCACCGAGAGGTCCTCGGGCGATGCTCCGGGCAACTCGCCGAGGGAGGTCGTCAGAGCGTCCACGTCGGGCAGCGCGCTGATGGGCTTCGAGGCTGGTTCGGAGTCCGGGGGCACGTCCCGGACCTCGTCCGGGTCGGGCGTACCCAGCCGTGGCGCGAGCTGGCCGAGCTCGCGTCCGTCGAGGAGGACGCGAACTCCTGCGGCATCGCCCGACACGCGGTAGGAGCACTCCCCGGGAGGGAGCGGTTGAGCGACGACATCGCGAGCACCGGTCCGGATCGTGACGACGTCGCCACGCACCCGCACCGACATGGCCTTGTCGTCGAAGTCGCCCGACGTCGGCGACATCGTCGCCATGACCAACCCGTCCGGAGTCGCCCCTGCCGCTCGCGCCGCGCGGCAGCTGAAGCGGACGTCGAGCGACTCCGGTTGGTACGCCGTGAGCATGAGCATGGTCGACTCGGGACGTTGGACGTCGAGCGGCCACGAGATCTGCGGAACGTTCTGCACCACCGGCGCGAACGGCAGCAACACGCCGCACACCACGGCGACCAGCGCCGACGTCACGGCAACCACCCGGGCCACGAGCAGGCCGTCGAGGCCCCAGTCGTCCGGCCCCCAGCGGTCCGGCCGCTCGTCGTCGGGGGTGAACGCATCGGTGCGCTGCTCGAGCTCCACCGTCTCCCGTGGCGCCGCTCGGGAGACCAGCCGTACCGGCGCGAGGCGGCGCAGGAGGGCGAGCCGTGTGCCTGCCGTGGTGCTATCCGCTCCAGTCCCGTTCGAGTCCGAGCCGTCCTCGTCGGAACGGGTCGTGTCGACACCCCGATCGGTGTCCTCGGCCAAGGCCACGCTCCCGTCCTGCTCGTCGAGCTCCCGGCAGACGCTAACAACCGCGTCAGGCACCTCCGGGTGAGGCGGTCCTCGATCGCGCCGCCGTCCGCGCCACCGGACGGGCGGAGCGCCGAACACCCCCTGGACACGGGCACGCAGCATCGGTCGGGCAGGCTTCGTCCATGACGCTGGCCAGGGGGGCCGCGGCGCCGTCGGCGCCCGCACATGAGAACTCGGAGCGCGGATCGTGGCGCTTGCCGAAGAGCTGCTGGTTCGCCGTGTACGGGGCGTTCCTCGGCGTGGCCTTGTTCGTCCTCGCGTGGCGGACGATGCCCGACGATGCGCTGATCACCTTGTCGTTCGCTCGAAACCTCGCCCAGCACGGCTGCTGGTGTCTCGCCTCGGGGGTCGAGTCGAACACGGCTACGAGTCCGTTGAACGTCTGGCTGCTCGCGGCGGTGGTCTTGACCACCGGCAAGGCATTCTGGGCTGCCGCCGTCGTGCTGTCGCTGTCGCTCGCGCTGCTCGCCCTGTGGTGCCACCGTCTGGGAGGGGCGGCGGCCGCGGTGCTCGGGCCTCTGGCGATCGCGACCGCGCCGGTCTTCGCCTCGGCGGTCGGGATGGAGACCGTGCTGGTTGCCGCGGTCCTGGTAGGTCTCGCGGTCTACGCGCTCGAGGGTCGGCCGGTCGCAACGGGCGTCATGGTGGGAGCCGCCTGGCTCGCGCGTCCTGACATCCTGGTACCGGCCGTCGTCCTCGTTGTCGGAGCGACGGTCGTGCTGCGGACGCCGCGGCTGCTCGCCTCCCTACCGCTGGGAGCGCTCCTGGTCTCCCCATGGGTGCTCTTCTCGTGGTGGCACTTCGGGTCAGCCTGGCCCAACAGCGTCGCGGTGAAGTGGGCCAATGGGACGTGGGGCGGTCGCTCCATCACCGACGTCAGCTTCTTCTGGGAGCAGTGGCCGCTGGTCACCGCCGTGACCGTCGCGACGATGGCCTGCGGAGCGGTCGCCACCGTGCTGGCGGGCGCCCTGCGCGCATGGCCATCACTGCTGACCGGGCTCGCCGGCATCGCCCACCTCGCGGCCCTCGCTACTCAGGAAACCCCGCCCATCTTCTACTACGCGGGCCCGTCGCTGGCCGGGCTGACACTGGCGACGGTGCTGCTGTGCTCCCGGGCGCGGACCGCCGTCGTGGTGGCCTCGCTCCTGGTGGCGGCGTCAGTGGTGGTGCTGATCGCGAACGGCTCCTGGTGGCTGCGTGGGATCGGGCCGATCCGTGAGAACTGGGCGACCAACGAGCAGTACGCGGCGATCGCCCGTGATCTGCCGACGGATGCCGTCGTGCTCGGCGGTGAGATCGGTGGGCTGGCCTTCTACTGCGCGGACCGCTGCCGCGTGGTCGATCCCGTGCTCTCCGACCCGGGCCGCACCGACGTGCTGATCGCCAAGTTCCGCCGTGAGCACCCGAGGCTCTCGGCGCTCAACTACGTGCACTACGACCCACCGCCGATCATCCCAGTGGTTTACCGGGTGCGCGCCGGGGTGGCCGCGCCGGGCCCCGGCCCGTCCTGGCCGATCACCCGCAACCCGGGCTGGTACCAGTGGGCCATACTGGAGAGAGTGGAGAACCCTCTACAGGTGGCGAACTAGCCGAGTGTGCGCGGCACTATCCCGTGGTGCTGAGCACGACGGTGTCGGCGCCGCGGTGCGGTGAGTCGATCGGCCACGTCCGCACGACCCGTCCCCCAGGTGGGCCGGACGACCCGAAGCTCAGTCTCCAGACGGTGGGGATTCTGGGCGCGGTCTCGCGATGTGCCGTGCTCCACCGCATGAGCTCCGCGCGGAGGCCGCCCTCCGCGGCCCGGCTCGCCATCACCTCGTCGGTCTGGGCGGGCTCACTGAGGAAGTCGAGCACGGGGACCGCGCTGTGGAAGGCCAGAGCGCCGAGCTCACCCGGGCCCTCCACCGGTCGGCCGCCGGTGAGCGGTCCGAGTTCGCGGGCGATGGCCGCGTACTGCTCGGTGCTGGCGAAGTTCGCGACGAGCGGGGCCGAGGTCCACGGCAGTGCACCAGAGGTGAGGACGCCCGCGACCGCGAGCGCGACGACGCCGAGGGTCGCGCCCGCGCTGGTCCGGGCGCCGACCGCGCCGGCCGCGATGCCCAGGGCGGCTGCCGAGCAGACGACGACCGGGCCGTAGTACCACCCGGCGCCCTGTGCGTGGATCGCCTCGAGGGCGAGCAGGTGCGCCCAGCCCGCGGCGACCAGGATCAGGACGGCCCGAGCCCAGGCCTCGTCGCGGTGCCGGATCGCCCATGCCGCGCAGCCGATCGCGAGGAGAACCGGGAGCACGCTGCCGAGCGTCGCCGCCGGATAGAGGCGGAGCCACACCTCGACCGCGGGAAGGATGGTCGGGCCGCTGCGGTCACCGGTCCGGACCCACGTGGTGTCCGGGACCGCGTCGCCGAGCGCGTACCAGGAGAAGACGTGCCAGGGCAGTGCGACCAGCGCGGCGACCCCGACGACGACGGCCAGGTCGCGCAGGAACCGACGCGGCCGGCCCGACACGATGACGATTCCGAGGGCCAGCACCGCGGCCGGCACGGCCAGGTCCGGTCGGGTCAGGACGGCGGCGCCGCACAGCAGTCCGGTGAGTACGACCCGACCGGAGGTCGCGGCGACCGCGATGCCGAGCAGGACGACCGCGCCCAGGCAGGCCTCGAGCCCCACCGTCGCGACCAGGACCGGCGAGGTCGCGACGACGGCGACCGCGAGCCAGCCCCCCGACGGGCGGACGCCGAGCCTGCTCGCCAGCATCGTGGCGAGCGCGCCGCAGGTCGCCGTGCACGCGCAGTAGAGCGCGCCCGCGACCGCCACCGGGTGTCCGACGAGCAGGACCCCCGCCGCGAGCAGGACGGCGTTCAGCGGGCTGGTCTGGGTGTTCGCGGGGATGCCGGGGAACGCGCCCCAGGTGCCGGACTCGGCGAGGGTCCTCGCGTAGCTCACCGTGATGAGAGCGTCGTCGCCGAGCGCACGGTGCATCAGCAGGACCGCCACGACACCCAACGCCGCTCCGAGCCCCGCCCCGCCGAGGGCGGCGCCGTGACCGCGGGCCTGCGGATCACCGTGGGAACGGGAGCGCGCGGCGGGCGAGAGCAGCGTCATGGAGTCAGGGTGCCGTGTGCCGGAGCCGGGCCGTCCGGCGGGGCCGCCCGGGCGTGTCGCGCGGCCGTCCGCGTGCGGCCGCGGCGCGCCGTCGCAGCCCGTCACCGGCGAGGTCTCCGGGGACCGCTACCGTGGCACTGCATCGAGAAAACGGGCTGAATCGGACCGGCGTCGTCGTCGACGCACCGCCGGGAGTCGTCCGTCGAGACGAGCAGGGAGGGGCGCGACCATCGCTCGCACGGAGACGCCTGCCGAGAACGACCTGGTCATCGTCCTGACCTACTACTCGCCGTACGTGTCGGGGCTGACCAACGTGGCGCGGGACGTGGCCGAGGGCCTCGCCGCCCGCGGGTGGCGGGTGTGCGTCGTCGCGAGCAAACACGATCCGTCGTTGTCGAACACCGAGGTGATCAACGGCGTCCGCGTCGTCCGCGCGCCGGTTCTCGCGAAGGTCGGCAAGGGCACGATCGGCGTCAACCTGACGCGGCTCGCCCTGCGCGAGATGCGCCGATCGCGGGTCGCGAACCTGCACCTCCCCCTCATCGAGGCCGGCCTGCTCAGCCGCTTCGCGCCGATCCCGGTCGTCTCGACCTACCACTGCGACGTCAGCCTGCCCCCGGGCGTGGTCAACGTCGCCCAGCGCGAGGCGGTCGACCACTCGAACCGCGGCGGCCTCCGGCGTTCGGCGGCGACCGTGGTGACGAGCGAGGACTACGCCCGTGAGAGTCGGCTCTGGCCGGACATCGCGCCGAACATGGTCGCCATCCCGCCGCCCTGCCTCCCGGTCGACGAGGCCGAGCCGACCTACCGCCGTGGCGACGGCTTCCACGTGGGCTTCCTCGGACGGATCGTGGAGGAGAAGGGCGTCGAGTACCTCGTCGACGCCTTCCTCGCCCTGGACGACCCGGACGCGCGCCTGCTCGTCGGGGGGGACCACAGCCGCATCGCCGGGGGGAGCGTCGTCGACCGCGTGCGCGCGCACATCGGGGACGATCCCCGCGTCGAGCTCCTCGGGTTCGTCCCCGACGACCGGATGGGCGAGTTCTACGCGTCGATCGACGCGTTCGCGCTGCCCTCGGTCAACGCCTTCGAGGCCTTCGGCATCGTCCAGGTGGTCGGCATGCTGGCCGGCGTCCCCGCCCTCGTCAGTGACCTGCCCGGGGTCCGGCTGCCGGTGGAGCGCACCGGGTTCGGGCGGATCGTGCCGCCCGCCGACGTCCCGGCTCTCCGCGCCGGGCTCGAGGCCCTCCGCGACACCCCTCCCGACCCCGACGCCGGCCGTGCCGCGGCCGCCGCGAACTTCAGCGTCGACGCCGTGCTCGACGCGTACGAGGCGGTCTTCACCAAGGCCGCAGGCTGACCCCCACCAAACCTCCTGGAGCCACGCCCGTGACCACCGACCGCGACATCGACGACGTCTCCCGCACCTGGACCAAGCTGGGCGGCGAGGACCCGATGTGGGCCGTGCTGACGGACAAGGGCAAGGACCGCAACCGGTGGAGCCCGGACGAGTTCCTCGCCACCGGCGTGTCAGAGGTCGAGGGCGTCCTGGCGCGCCTCGAGGCGCTCGGGCTCCGGCCCGGCCGGGAGCGCGCCCTCGACTTCGGGTGCGGGGCCGGGCGGCTCAGCCACGGTCTCGCTCGAGGAGGGTTCGGCGAGGTCCTCGGGTGCGACATCTCCCCGACCATGCTCGCCAAGGCCCGCGAGATCGTGCCGGACGACGCGTGCCGCTTCGTCCAGGTCGTCGGTACCGACCTCGCCGCGGTGGAGTCCGACTCGGTGGACCTCGTCTACTCCTGCCGCGTGCTGCAGCACATGCCGCCCGCCCTTGCGCACGGCTACATCCGCGAGTTCTGGCGGGTTGCGAAGCCGGGCGGCGTCGTCGTCTTCCAGATGCCCACCCGGCCGTCGGCCTCCCTTGCGGGGCGAGTGTTGTCGGCCCTCCCCGTGCCGATCGCCCGGATGCTCCGCCGCGGGATGGAGATGCACGGGACCCCGGAGCCCGAGGTGCACCGCCTGGTCGAGTCACTGGGTGCGCGCGTCGTCGCTGCCGACCCCGACACCAGTGCCGGACCCCGGTGGGACAGCCGCCTCTACATCACCGCCGGCGCCTGAGCGCAGGTCAGGGTCGGACGACCCGCTCCGGTCCGACGGGCTGGGAGAAGGTCGTGTTCGGGGCGGGGGCCCAGCCCGGGACGACCTCACTCGTGCTCCGCAGGTCGTAGCGTCCGTGCGGCAGGTCGCCGCGCAGCGTGTAGACCTGGATGCCCGGCCGGTCGGGGAAGTGCGCGAGGCGCGCGCTCAACTGCGTGACGACCGACCCGCGATAGCTCGGCACGTACAGCCCGCCCCGTTCGGGCTGGAAGGCGCTGTCCCCGACCCCGTCGAGCGGTTCGTCGCCGCCGGTCACCGCCAGCGTCACGGGCTCGTTCACGCCCAGCGCCTGGACGGGGGTGCGGAGGCAGGGGAAGAGGAACGCGATCGACCAGCCGACCGCCGTCGCCGACCCCGGCCGGACGAGCCGGGCGAGGGGCACCCACCGCTGGACGACCGGAGCCGACACCGCGGTCCATCCCCCGACGCCGTCGGACCGATCGGCCGCGACGAGCCGCACCGCCTCCGCCCCGGCCGGCGGCGCCCACCGGCCGGACAGCGAGACGGAGCGCCACTCGCGGGCGTCGACCGGGGCGCCCTCGCGCCCCTGCCCGACGGCGTCGAACCCCTCGAGCGGGGAGAGGCCCGCCGACGCGTACTCCACCCGCACGTCGTTGTCCTCGCCCGCGCGCCCGGCGAGATAGAAGGAGAGACCCTCGGGGTCGGCAGGCAGCGAGTACCAGGGCGTCGTGATCGTGCCCGAGCCCGCGCCGTCGGGCGGGTCGGCGGCGTCGGGACCGGGGCGGTGGCTCCCCCAGACGGGGACGTCGGCGACCGGTGGCGGGCTCGACGGCGACCAGCCGGCGTTCGCGACGAAGGCGTCCCCCGACGCGGAGCCCTCGCCCGGCGCGGCGAGAGGGAGGGCGCGCGCACTCCCGGGATCGAGCGCCTGGACCTCCTGCTCCGCACCGCAGCGGCGGGCGAGCGGGTCCTCGAGGGCGTCGGCCCAGGGCGAGTAGGTGTCGTGGGTGCGCACGGCGGCCAGTGCGAAGCCACCGACCATGTAGCCGGTGGTCCCGAGGAAGGCGGTGCACACGACGACGGGCACGGCGATCCACGGGGCGAGCGGGACGCGGGCCGGGTCACGTCGTCGGAGGAGGACGGCCGCGACGGCGGTGACCGCGGCGGCCCCGAGGAGCCACCACACCGGCTGACCGAAGGCGACGACGGAGACCTGCGGTGGCGTCCCCGGGTGCGGGATGCCGAGCATCCACGAGTACGGCCAGAGGTTGTCCCCCCGGCCGGCGAGGGCCACGAGGACGGCGAGCAGCAGGAGGGCGGCGACGGCGAGCGGCCCGGTGGGCCGGCGGTCCGCCACGGCCTGCTGCGCGAGCCGGATGCCGTAGACGGTGACCGCGGCGAGCAGGACCGCGCCGATCCCGGCGAGGGCCCCGAAGTGGTGCGTCCACTTGCTCGGGGTGAGCCAGAGCAGCAGCAGGCCGAGCGCGGTGGACACGGCGGTGGTGCGGACACGGTCGGGCCACGCCAGCGCGTGGCCGCGGGTGGCGGCGGCGCCGAGGAGGAAGCCGCCGAGAGCGAGCAGGGTGAGCAGCACCGGGAGCCGCTTCGCGTAGTTGCTCATCGCGCCGGGCGAGTCGAGCAGGTAGTCCCAGCGCACGATCTCCGTGGACCAGCTCTCCGGGTACTGGAGGCCGAGGAAGATCTGCTGGGCGCGGGTGAAGTCGCGCAGCGAGCCGTCCGCGAACGCCAGGAGGCCGACCACCGACCCCGCGGCCACCACCGCGACGAGCGCCGCCCAGCGTGTGGACGGGTACTGCTCGCGCAGCATGCGCCAGAACGCGGGTGCGGTGGCGAGAAGCGGTGCGAGCGCGACGAAGCCCGCGGTCCCGGCCGTGAAGGCGACCCCCGAGGCCAGGACGGCGAGTCCGGCCGGGAGCAGCCGCCCCCGCTCGATCGCCACCGACATCCCGAGCAGGGCCAGGACGGTACCGGCGGCGACCACCGCCTCGGGTCGGACGCCCATGTCGTAGGGCAGCCACCAGCCCAGGAAGCAGACGCCCACCGTGATCCGCAGCGCGCGGGCCGTCCACCCGCCGTCGGGAACGGCCCGCGCGAGGAAGGTGCGCACGGTGAACCAGGTGACGAGCCCGAACAGCAGAGCCGGGATCCGGAGCACCACCGGCGCGGTCCCGAACACGCCCTGCCAGGCCGACAGGGCGTAGTAGATCCAGGTGAACGGCGTGAAGCCCTGGTTGTAGAGCTGGAAGTAGTTGGCGACGTAGCCCGCGTGCGGCACGTTCGAGGCCATCGCCGAGTAGTAGCCGTCGTCGTCGGTCATCGGCGCGAGGAACAGCCACACGAGCATCACGGCCGGGACGACGACGTCGACGAGGGCAGGCCGCCGCCACCGGCGGGGAGCGCGCGGCGCAGCGGCACGGTCGGCGACGGCGAGGGCCACCAGCGACGTGGCGAGGGCCAGCCCGAGCAGCGCCGTGGCGACGACCTTGACCGCGGTCGGGGAGGTCGCTCCCTGGTCGTCGAGAGCGAGGCGGACCTCCACTCCTGCCGGAGCGGGGGCAGCGCTGACGAGAGCGTCGACGTCCGGGAGTGCCTCCCCGGGCAGGGTTCCGACCACGGTGCCGTCGATCCGAAGTTCAAGGACACTCAGGTCCCCGTGGACGGTCACGGTGCAGTCCCCGGCGGGGAGCGGCCCCTCGTACAACGGCGTCCCGCGGGAGGTGACGCCGAGGGTCCCGTCGGTGGCGCGGGCGATCAGCGCGGCCCGCTCGGCGTCCGGGAAGCCTGTCGGAGCGGTGGCCAGGACGGGCCCCGTCGTCGCGGCCCGGGCGTCCCGACACCCGAACGCGGCGTCGAGGACGAGAGGACGCTGGGTGGTCAGTCCGAGTGCGGTCGACTCCGGAACACCAGGCACCGGCGGCCACGAGACGACGGGCCGCTCGACCGCGACGGGGAGCAGGGGCAGGAGGACCGCGCAGATCATCGCGACGATCCCCGCCGCGCCCGCGACGAGGAGGGGGCCGGACGGTCGACGACGGCCCGGCAGCGCCGTCCCGTCCTTCACCTGCGCCGAGGCCTCGTCCTCCGACGTGGTGGTCACGCCGGTCAGTCCCGGCCGGTCCCGAAGAGACGACGCCAGTTGTCGGCGCCGGTCAGGGCCGGAGCGGCGACGCGCCAGCGCTGCGCGACCTCGTCGCCCTCCCGCACGAGCCGCACGAGCACCTTTGCGCCGTCCCGGCCCAGGCGCCTGAGCAGCTCGGGGTTCCGTTCACGCACCCGGACACCGGCCTGACCCGCGTCGGTGACCGCGACCCGATCGAACAGCGCGACGTGCCACCAGTGCGCCTCGCCGGCACCGACGAGGCCCTCGTGGAACGGCACCCGACCCGTCACCTGCTGCATGATCCGCTTCGCCCAGACGGCCTTCATCCGGGTGGGCTTGCCGCCGGCCCGCACCACCGGCATCTGCGCGGCGCCGAGATCGGGTGCGTCGGAGACCGGGTGCATCACGGTCTCCGGGTAGTTCGAGCGCTCCTCCCGGATCCGCGCCGTCGCGCTCACGCCTCCGTCGGCGAGGACGTCCGGCCCGGCGAGGAAGTCCTCGACCGCGCGGATGAGGGTCGCGGCCAGGCCGTAGTTCATCGAGAGCAGGTAGCGGGCCAGGAGCTCGCCCAGCGTGGCGGCGACGTGGCGCACCGGGAACCCGCTGTGCAACGCCGAGGTGATCATGGCGTTGCGCAGGTTGAAGTACCGGTGCCAGTCGTCCCAGTCCTTCCACGGGAAGTCGGCGTGCCACAGGCCCGCACCCGGGAGGGTGACCGTCGGGAAGCCGAAGGCGCGGCCGCGGTAGCTGTACTCGACGTCGTCCCACTGGAAGAACAGCGGCAGCGGGTAGCCCATGGTCCGCGTGACCTCGACCGGGATCAGGCACGACCACCAGCCGGTGTAGCCCGCGTCGACCCGCCGGTCCTGGACGTTCTTCGTGCCGTCCGGGAAGTAGGCGGTCACGTCGGACTCGCCCACCGCGCCGTCGGCGACGTGACCGTTGGTCAGGTCCTCGAGCACGGCGTACTCGGCGCCGGCGAGCACCTGCGTCGGGTGGAGCAGGTTGAGCATCTGCGCGCCGACGATCGTCGGGTGGCTCGTGTACTGCGCGAACGACGCGAGCCGGACGACGACCTCGGGCTCGCACCGCACGTCGTCGTCCATGAACAGGGCGTCGGTCGGGGTGTCACCGGCCGCAGTGACCACCTCGTGCAGCCCGCGGGTGAAACCGCCCGAGCCGCCGAGGTTGGGCTGGCGCAGGTACCGGAGCTGGCCTCCGAGCGCCTCGCGGACCTCGTCGAACGCAGGGCGGGTCTCGACGGGGTCGGTGCCCTGGTCGACGACGACGATCTCGTCGACCAGGCGGACCGCCTCGCGGTCGTCGGCCAGCGCCGCGAGCGTCGCCGCGCAGTCGTCGGCGCGGTTGTGGGTGCAGATGACGATGCTGGTGTGCCGCTGCGTCGCGGGCGCCTCGACCGTCCAGCGGGCGTCGTGCAGCAGGAGCTCGGCGTCGTCGGTGACGATCTCGACCCAGAGCCCGCCGCCGTCGAGGAAGCGGTCCAGGCGCGCCTCGAGCCGGACGTTCTCGGTCTGCGCGTCGTGCACGGCCACGGTGCGCGGGACGCCGTTGGTGTCGGACGCCCGCAGCATCACCCGCCCGGAACCACTGATCCTGCCCTCGAAGCGGACCGAGGTCGCCGTCGTCCAGCGCTGCCAGTAGGAGGCGGGGAAGCGACCGAAGTAGGTGTTGGTGGACACGCGGCCGAACGCGCCGACCTTGACGTGGCGGCGACGGCGCTCCGCGTGCCCGGCGAGGACCTCGACGTACATCTCGTCGGGGATGTCCGCGGTCGGGCCGGTGAACAGACCGCGTTGGACGACGGACCGCCCGGGCGGCGTCGCCGGCCCCGAGGGCCGCCTGGTCTCGGTCTGCACGTCCGTCACACGCCCACCCTCTTCCCGACTGTGCTCCCGAGCAGGGTAGGAGACGACCCGGTCAGGCCCGCCCGCCGGTCGCGGAGGCCTCGCGCGCCGCGGGGGTGTCGACGTGGCGCAACCCCGTGACGACCACGACGACCTGCTCGCTGTCGTGGGTGAACGCCTCGTAGACGAACTCGACGTCGGCCGCGGCGACGAACTCCCGCCAGGCGCGGTGCTCGCCGTCCTGCCAGCCGGGGTGGTTGAGGTACTCGTCGAAGACGATCACCGAGCCCGGGTGCAAGCGCGGCCCCACCAGTCCGAGCGCGGTCGCGGTGGAGGAGTAGAGGTCGGCGTCGAGGTGGAGCAGGTCGACCGGGCCGGGATGGGCGTCGAGGAAGGCCGGCAGGGTCTCGGAGAACCAGCCGACGACGAGCTCGGCGCCCTCGACCTCGGGAATCGAGTCGACCGCGAACGTCCCGGCCCGGAACCCGGCCCGCCAGTCCTCCGGCAGGCCCTCGAAGGAGTCGAAGCCGTAGACCTCGGAGCCGCCCCGGGCCCGTGCGATCTGCCGCAGCGTCGTCCCGCTGTAGACGCCGAACTCCAGCGCCATCCCGCCCGTCGGCGCGAGGGACAGGGCGTGGGCGAGGGTCTCCGGCGGGGTCGGGAAGGTCCCCGCGGACGACATCGACTCGCGGACGAACGCCGCGCTCGACTCGACGGCCTCCCGCTCGCCCGCGGCGAGCAGGTCGCGGCGGTCGCGGACCTCGCGGGCGTGCATCGCCTCGCGGAGGTCCTGCACCTGCGCCGAGAGCTCCTCGAAGCGCCGGTTCTGCTCCCGTCGCAGGTCCGCGATCTCCGGGGTCACGGCGTCGCGGAGCGCCTCGATCAGGCGAACGCGGAGGGCGTGCCGGACGCGTCGGTGCAGGGCGGCCATCCACTCATGTAACCGTGGCCGGTTCGGGACTGTCGACGAGGGTGCGCCGTGCGGATGATCGGGCGGGACGACAGGCCCGCGTGCTCTTGAGACATCCGCCGCACCCTGGTCTCATGCGCGCATGCTGGAGGCCCACCGGGTGTCGTCGCTGCGTTCTCGCTGGGAGGTCCGCGAGGACGACGCGCCCCTGCTCGTGCTCGAGGCCAAGGGCTGGCGCTCCGCGGTGCGGTACACGCTCGACGGGATCGCCTACGAGGTCCAGTCCTCCTGGACCGGCACCCAGTACACGCTGACCACGGACGACGGCGCCGAGGTCGCCCGCGCGGAGCGGATCGGGCGCAAGCGGTGGTCGATCGTGACCCCCGAGGGCACCTTCTTCTTCCGTCGACGGTCGATCTGGAAGGCCGACCAGGAGTGGATCGCCGACCCGGACTCGGAGGAGCCGGTCGGCTCCATCCGCCGAACCGGCACCTGGCGCGGCGACGCCGAGGCGGACCTGCCCGGGATGCCGACGCCGCTCGCGGTCTTCACCCTCGCGGTCGTGCTGCTCATGTGGGAGCAGGCTGCCGCCGCCGGCGCGACCGCCGCGGCGACCTGACCGCCGGCGGCACCACGGCCGCCATCGCGGTCCACCCCACCGCGAGCACCACCATCGTCAGGACCCCGACGGGGTAGTAGATGTGGCTCGTCAGGAACGAGTACGCGCCCCCGACGACGAGGACGGTCCCGACGACGGGGAGGGCCCGGCGGGCCCCGGGCGTCACCAGGATCGCGGCGACGCCGCCGATCACCGTGGCGGCCAGGTAGGCGTAGACGCCGGGGACGACCAGCTGGTCCGCGATCCCGAACAGGGCCGCCACCCACGGACCCGGCCCGAGCGCCATCGTCTCGTGGCCACCACCGATCCCGGCGAGCACGTCGAGCGCGGTGTAGAAGCACGCGTAGACCAGGCCGAGGACGATCACGACCCCCTCGAGCAGCCACCCACGTCCCCACACGACCACCCACGGGCCGAGCGCGAGCAGCGGGAAGAGCACCAGGCCGATCACGTGGAGGTCACGCCACCACGGCGCGGACTCCGGGGTCAGCACGGTGGGGTGCGAGAGCCCCAACGCCGCGAGCAGCAACGGAGGGATCGCGGCGGCAGCCAGGGCGACCGGGCGGGGCATCGTCGGGACCTTCCCCTGCTCGTGACCTCGCCGTGATCACCCGGTCGTGTAGCCCGTTCGGACTAATACCGGAGGCCCTCGGAGCGAAGCCCGCAGTGATGGTCACGCACAGAGGGGCGGGATGACGGACAGTGACAGCTGGACGGACGGAGGGGCCCGGGACCGGGCGCCACACCGTCGCACACGAGTCGTGGTGTCCGTGGTGGGTGCTCTCGTCCTGCTCGCCGGGATTCTCGGCGCCGGGTTGACGGCGGGGTCGGCGCAGGCCGCGGTGGTGACCGGGCGGATCGCCAACACCGCGGGCGGCTGCCTGGAGAACTCGAACAACACGGTGTCCACGAACAACCCGCAGTGGCTCAACGTCTGCGGCACGAACGCCGGCCAGCAGTTCTCGCGGTGGGCCGACGGCAGCCTGCGCGTGCAGAACGGCTGCCTCGACACCGCCGGCGGCGCGACGGCGGCCGGCACGCGCGTGGTGCTCGCCGCGTGCTCCACCTCGACGTCGCAGCGCTGGACCTTCTACGCCGCGGGCTACGTGCAGCACCAGAAGTCCGGGCTGTGCCTCGCGCCGCTCGCCAACCGCATCGCGGCGAAGGTCGTCGTCACGATCGCCGCCTGCGCGAACGTCGCGGCGCACAAGTGGGTCGTCCCCGCCCTCTCGACCCCGACGACCACGACGCCCCCGCCGACGACCACCACGACCCCGCGCCCCACCACGACCGTCCCGCCCACGACGACCACGACGCCGCGCCCGACCACCACCGTCCCGCCGACCACCACGACCACGACCACGACGCTGCCGGGTCAGACTCGCCAGGTGTGGGACTCGAGCTTCACCTCGTCGGGATTCGGGCGGTTCGACGACACCCCGTGGAACAACGTCGGGGCGAGCGCGCCGGTGATCGTCAACTCGCCGGTGACCTCCGGGGCGAAGGCGGCCCGCTTCACGATGCCCGGCGGCGGCACGCGCACCGAGATCGTCCCGACGACGGCGTCCTTCACCGAGGGGCAGGACCGCTACTTCCGCTTCTCCTTCTACCTGCCGGCCGGGTTCCCGACGCAGGTGACGAGCTGGCAGCTGCTGACGCAGTGGAAGAACGACGGGACGGGGTCGCCGCCGCTGGAGATCACGGTCGGGAACGGCAACCTGAACCTCTCCGGGGGCTACGGACACCCGACCGGACCGAAGACGTTCAGCAAGGCGTTCGCGCCGGCCACCACCGGTCAGCGCGTCGACCTCGTCGTCCACGTGTTCTTCTCGCGGGACCCGGGCAAGGGGGTCGTCGACATCTGGCGCAACGGCACCCCGGTGCTGTCCGGGTACAAGCCCGCGGGCGGCACGCTCTACCCGACCTCGTCCGGCACCGGAACGGTGAGCTCCTACTGGAAGATGGGGCTCTACCGCGACTCGGCGATCACCCAGCCCGCGCAGTACACGATCGAGAGCGCGAAGATCGGCAACTCCTACGCCGAGGTGGCCTGACGGCCTCGTGTGCAGTGCAGTAATCCGTGTCCAGACACGGATTACTGCACACGAGGCGCAGCCACATCGCGGCCGATGAACGCGAGCATCCGGGTCTGCACGTCGGCCTCCGGACCGACCTCGACCTTCGGGCCGTACTGCCCCGACGCCCGCAGGATCTCGTCCATCGGCTCCAGGCCCGCCAGCAGCGCGGCGCACCGGTCCGGGTCGAGCCGCTCGTCCTGACCTGTGGCCCGCGCCAGGTCCCAGGTGTGCATGAAGACGTCGCCGGCGAAGAACTGCAGCACCGCCTGCGGCAGCGGGACGGTGCCGATGTGCGGGTTCACGAGCTGCCTGTCCGCGGTCGCCGGATCCTCCAGCAGGGCCTGGACGCCGTTGCTCAGGGTCCGCCACGCCGCGACGGGGTCCTCCTTGACGGGCGGTCCCGACGGCAGGTGCACCCCGGCCCCGCCCTCGAGGAACGGCGGGAACCACTCCACGAGGTGGGCGACGACGTCCCGGGCGGTCCACTCGGGCACCGGCGACTGCCGGTTCCACGTGTCCTCGTCGGGCACGCCCTCGACCACCTGCGTGAACCGGTCCGCGATCTCGCGGTACTCCTGTGCGGCGTCCATGACGGGCTCCCTCTCCTCGGTCGGCACTCGGACGTCGAAGCTGCGAGTCGCCCTTCGACACCCGGCGGCTCACGACTTTCCGTCACCGACTGCCACCCATTCAGGTGACACGAGACCGTAATACTGACCGAGATCCACGCGACACGACCACCAGAAGTCAGTTCTGGGGGGCGACATGGTGGGTCGGAACAGGGTGGTCCTGGCGGCCGTCGGGGCGCTGGCGCTACTGGTCGGGTTGATCGTGGGCGGTACCGCGCCGGCGTCCGCGGCCACCGTCACGGGGCCGATCGCGAACGTCGCCGGCGGGTGCATGGAGAACGCCAACAACGCGACGACCACGAACAACGCGCAGTGGCTCAACTACTGCGGCACGAACGCCGGGCAGCAGTGGTCCCGCTGGTCCGACGGCACCATCCGCGTGCAGGGCCGGTGCATCGACACCCTCGGCGGGGCGACCGGCAACGGCACCCGCGTCGTGCTCGTCGTCTGTTCGACCACCTCCACCTCGCAGAAGTGGACGATCCAGGCCTCCGGCGTCGTCCAGAACCAGAAGTCGCGGACGTGCCTGGGGCCGCAGAACAACCGGATCGCAGCACGCGTGGTGATCACCATCGCGACCTGCGTGAACACGAACGCGCAGAAGTGGCGGGTCCCGGCGCTGTCGACGCCGGGCACGACGACCACGGTCCCGCCGACCACGACGACGACGGTCCCGCCGGTCACGACCACCACGACCGTCCCGCCGGTCACCACCACGACGACCACGGTGCCGCCGGTCACCACCACGACGACGACCGTCCCGCCGGTCACGACGACGACCACGGTCCCGCCGGTCACCACCACCACGACCGCGCCGCCGACGACGACCACCACGACCTCGACCAGCCTGCCGCCGCAGACCACCCAGACCTGGGACTCGAACTTCACCTCGTCGGGCTTCGGGCGATTCGACGACACGCCGTGGAACAACGTCGGCGCGAGCGCACCCGTGATCGTGAACTCGCCGGTGACCTCCGGCGCCAGGGCCGCGCAGTTCACGATGCCCGGCGGCGGCACGCGCACCGAGATCGTCCCGACCACGGCGTCGTTCACCGAAGGTCAGGACCGCTGGTTCAAGTTCTCCTTCTTCCTGCCGACCGACTTCCCCACCCAGGTGAACACCTGGCAGCTGCTGACGCAGTGGAAGAACGACGGCACGGGGTCACCGCCCCTGGAGCTCAGCGTCCGCGACGGCAACCTCAACCTCTCCGGGGGCTGGGGCCACCCGACCGGGCCGAAGCTCTTCGGTCAGGTCCTCGGCCCGGCCGTCACCGGTCAGCGGACGGACCTGGTCGTGCACATCTTCTTCTCGCGCGACCCGGCCAAGGGCGTCGTCGACATCTGGAACAACGGCGCCCCGGTGCTGTCGGGCTACAAGCCGGCCGGCGGCACGCTCTACCCGACCTCCTCCGGGACCGCCTCGGTCGGCAGCTACTGGAAGATGGGGATCTACCGCGACTCGGCGATCACGCTGCCGGCGAGGTACACGATCGAGAGCGCCCGGATCGGCAACACCCGCGCAACGGTCGGGGGCTGATCCGCGCCATCGGCGAGTGCGACGTGAGGCAGGCCGAGCGGGCCCGAGACCTGCGCCATGTCGCACTCGGCGGATGCCGGCCGTCCGCGCTACGCGCGAGTGCGACGTCAGGCAGGCCGAGCGGGCCCGAGACCTGCGCCATGTCGCACTCGCCGACGGCGGCTGACCCCGAACGCCGTCAGGACGCCGGGAGCTTCGACAGCGCCGCCTGCAGCGTGCGCTGGGCGTCGTCGCCGAGCTTCTGCAGGGCGGGGACCAGCAGGAACGTCGCCAGCTTGGCCGCGCCGTGGAAGGTGAACGTGGCGGTGTAGCGGACGGTGGTGACGTCGCCGAGGAAGGAGAGGTCCAACTCGTCCTCGCTGGTCACCGTCTTGTTCCGCCCGACGATGCGCAGGCGCTCGGGCTCGTCGGCCTCGAGGGTGTAGGTCAGCGTCGTCTCCCGCCCGCGGAACTCCGAGACGTTCGTCCACTGCTTCCCGATCCCGACCGCCGTGGACGGGTCGACGGGCTCGCACGTGATCGTCCCGGCGTCCCACTCGGTGGCGTTCGAGAAATCGCGCAGGTAGTCCCGCACGGTCTCGAGCGGGGCGTGCGAGGTCGCGGTCCGCGTCACGGTCGGCATGCCCCCGGCATACCCGGCCGGCGCCACGGCTACCGTGACGTCCATGGCCCAGCCTGACCTGGTGATCGTCGGTTCCGGCTTCTTCGGGCTGACGATCGCCGAACGCGCCGCCACCGAACTCGACAAGCGGGTGCTCGTCGTCGAGCGCCGCTCGCACCTCGGCGGCAACGCCTACTCCGAGCCCGACCCGGAGACCGGGATCGAGGTGCACCGCTACGGCGCGCACCTGTTCCACACGTCGAACAAGCGCGTGTGGGACTACGTCAACCGGTTCACCGACTTCACCGGCTACCAGCACCGGGTCTTCACGATCTTCCGCGACCGCGTCTACCCGATGCCGGTCAACCTGGCGACGATCTGCGAGTTCGCCGGCAGGGCCATGACGCCCGACGAGGCCCGGGCGTGGGTCGCCGAGCACGCCGCCGAGATCGACGTCGACGACGCGCAGAACTTCGAGGAGAAGGGCGTCGCGCTCGTCGGCCGCCCGCTCTACGAGGCGTTCTTCGAGGGCTACACGGCCAAGCAGTGGCAGACCGACCCGAAGAACCTGCCGGCGTCGATCGTCAGCCGGCTCCCGGTGCGCTACACCTTCGACAACCGGTACTTCAACGACACCTACGAGGGCCTGCCGGTCGACGGCTACACGGCGTGGCTCGAGCGCATGGCCGACCACCCGAACATCGAGGTCCGGCTCGACACCGACTGGTTCGACGTCCGCGACGAGCTCGGCTGGGACGGCACCGAGGACGTCCCGACCGTCTACACCGGCCCCCTCGACCGCTACTTCGACTTCTGCGAGGGCGAGCTCGGGTGGCGCACGCTGGACTTCGTGCCCGAGGTCGTCGAGACCACCGGTGACTTCCAGGGCACGCCGGTGATGAACTACGCCGACCGCGACGTGCCGTTCACCCGCATCCACGAGTTCCGCCACTTCCACCCGGAGCGGAAGAACTACCCGAGCGACAGGACGGTCATCGTCCGGGAGTACTCGCGCTTCGCGGAGTCCGGCGACGAGCCGTACTACCCCATCAACACCCCGGACGACCGCGCCAAGCTGGAGCGCTATCGCGAGCTCGCCCGCAAGGAGGCGACGAACCGGAAGGTGCTCTTCGGCGGCCGGCTCGGCACCTACAAGTACCTCGACATGCACATGGCGATCGGCTCGGCGCTGACGATGTTCGACAACCGGATCGCCCCCTGGTTCACCTCCGGGGTCGACTTCGACGGCGCGGACCCGCTCGAGGGCTGATGACCGGCCTCGCGGTCGCCCTCGCGCTCCTGGCCGCGCTGCTGCTCGCGGTCGGGTCCGTCGCCCAGCGCCGGGCCGCCTCGGGAGTTCCCGACGACGAGGCGGGTGGCCTCGGGCTGCTGCGTCGCCTGGTCCGCTCGCCGACGTGGTGGGCGGGCACCGTCGGCGACGGCGGCGGGTTCCTGGTCCAGGCCGCCGCCCTCGGGGTCGGCTCGCTGCTGCTGGTCCAGCCGCTGCTGGTGACGACGCTGCTGTTCGCCCTGCCGCTCGAGGCAGCCACGGGCGGGAGGCGGGTGACCCTCCGGGACGGCGGCTGGGCCCTGGTGCTCGCGGCCGCCCTGGCGCTGTTCCTGGTCGTCGGCGAGCCGACGGCGGGCGAGGACCGGGCGCCGTTCGCGGCCTGGGCACCCACCGGGGGTGCGCTCGTCGTCGTGCTGCTGGGCTGCCTCGTCCTGGCGGCCCGCCGCCGCGGTCTGGTCCGCGCCGCGGCGCTCGCCGTCGCGACCGGCATCGCCTACGGAGTGCTCGCGGCCCTGACGAAGTCCGTGGTCGACCTGCTCGCCGACGGCGTCGTGCCGCTGCTGCTCGGCTGGGAGACGTGGGTGCTCATCGCGGCCGCCGTCGGCGGGACGTACCTGCAGCAGGCGGCGTTCCAGGCCGGCGACCTCGCGACCACCCTGCCCGCGATCACCGTCGGCGAGCCGCTCGTGGCCGCGCTCCTCGGCCTGACCGTCCTGGGTGAGCAGGTCCTGGCCGACGGCGCCGAGTGGGTGCTGATCGGGGCCCTGGTCGCGACGGCGGTCGCGGCCTCCGTCGTCCTCGCACGCACCAGTGCGGTCACCGTCCGGTGACGATTGGTACGTCCGGCTGAGCGCTACGGGACCGGAGTCCTGTTTCCTTCCCCATCCCGGTGACAGCGTGTGAAGCTGTCCGGCGTGGAGGGGATCTCACCGCCTGCGCCCTACCGGTTCGAAGTCGACCGCGGCGTCGGGGCGCTGCGGGACGAGTACGGGCACCTCGCGCCGGACACGGCCACCGAGGCCCGGGTCCGCATCGCCGGCCGCCTGGTCGCCCGCCGTCGGCACGGGTACCTGGGCTTCGCCGACCTGCGCGACGGCACCGGCCGGGTCCAGCTGTTCCTCGACACGGCGGTGCTCGGCGCCGACGCCCACCGGGCGGTCGACGCGCTCGGTCTCGGCGACTGGATCGGCGTCACCGGCACCGTGATGACCACCCGGCACGGTGAGCTGTCCGTGCGCGTCGAGACCTGCGAGCTGCTGGCGCCGGCGCGGCGTCGGCTGCCGCTCGGGTACCGCGGCCTCACCGACGTCCAGACGCGCTACCGCCAGCGCTACGTCGACCTGGCCGTGAACGCCCGCACCCGCGAGATCTTCCGCATCCGGCACGCGGCCGTGCGCGCGATCCGCGAACAGTTCGCGGAGCGGGGCTACACCGAGGTCGAGGGCCCGGTGCTGCAGAACATCCAGGGCGGCGCCTCGGCCCGGCCGTTCGTCACCCACCACAACGCCCTCGACCTGGACATGTACCTGCGGATCGCGCTCGAGCTGCACCTCAAGCGGCTCATCGTGGGCGGCATGGGCCGGGTCTTCGAGATCGGCCGGGTGTTCCGCAACGAGGGCGTCGACACCCGCCACAACCCCGAGTTCACGATGCTCGAGGCCTACCAGGCGTTCGCGGACTACCACGACATGATGGACCTGACGGAGGCCCTCGTCGTCGCCGCGGCCCGGGCCGCGCTGGGCGCCGACTCCGACCTCACCGTCCGCTACGCCGGCCGCACCGTCGACCTGACGCCGCCCTGGCCGCGGAAGCGGTTCGCCGACATGATCGCCGAGCGGACCGGCGAGGTCATGCACCCGACGATGCCCGTGGCGGACGCCCGCGCGGCGCTCGACCGCCTCGGCATCGCCTACGAGCTCGGCTGGGGTCCGGGCCGGCTGATGACCGAGGTCTACGACGAGCGTGTGCAGCACGACGTCGACGGTCCGGTCTTCTGCCTCGACTACCCGCGCGAGGTGTCGCCCCTGGCCCGCGCCCACCGGGACGACCCCGCGTACAGCGAACGCTTCGAGCTGATCGTCGCGGGCTTCGAGCTCTGCAACGCCTACTCCGAGCAGAACGACCCCGCCGCCCAGATGGCCGCCTTCGTCGAGGAGGCCGAGGCCAAGCGCAACGGCGACCCCGAGGCCGGGGACATCGACGAGGACTACGTCCGCGCCCTCGAGTACGGGATGCCGCCGACCGGCGGGCTCGGCATCGGCATCGACCGCCTCGTCATGCTGCTCGCCAGCGTCGACTCGATCCGCGAGGTCGTCCTGTTCCCGACGCTGCGCCCGGAGTTCGCGCCGCCGCCCGGTGCCGGTCCCGGGGGTGCGCACCGCCCGGTGCTGCCGCCGACCGGGCTGCCGGCGGTCACGCTGCCCCCGCCCGTGCCGGCCGTACCGTCGCCCTCCCCGGTCCCGACACCGACGGCGGGCGGCGTCCTCGCCCCGCGGCTGATCGCGGGGCTCACCGCGCTCGCCGGCTTCCTCCACCTGCTCGTGCACCTCCCGGTGATGCACGGCCGCCTGGACGGACGGGTGGCGCTCGACGTCGTCCCGCCGTGGTTCGTCGTCTCCGGCCACGTGCTCTCCGCCGTGATCGGCCTGGTCCTGCTCCTGCTCGCCGACCAGCTCGCCAAGCGCAAGCGCTCGGCCTGGCGCGTGGCGGTCGGCCTGTTCGGCCTGGGGCTCGTCGCGCACCTGGTGAAGGGCCCGCACGAGCTCGGGATGCTGCTCTGCCTGGTGATGCTCGCGCTGCTGGTCGTGTACCGCGGCCGGTTCCGAGCGCCGGCCGACCCGCCGTCGTTGCTGCGGCTGCTGCGCTTCGTGCCGATCTACGTCGTCGCCGTCCTGGTGTTCGGGTTCGTCGGGCTGGCCCTGCAGAGCGGGCGCATGACGCCGGAGCTGACCCTGCTCGGCGGCCTCGAGACGATCGCCGCCGGGCTCGTGGGCCTGGACGGCCCGTACACGTTCTCCCGCCCGCTGTTCGCGGCGTTCTTCCCGGACGCGCTGCTCGCGCTCGGCATCGCGGGCCTCGTCGTCGCGCTGGTGCTGGTCTTCCGGCCGCTCGTGGCGCGCTCGCCGCACACGCCGGACGACTGGGCCCGCGCGGAGGCGATCGTGCGCACCTACGGGTGGGACACGCTCGCCGCGTTCTCCCTGCGCGACGACAAGAGCTTCTTCTTCTCCTCCGACGGCCGGGCCCTGATCGCGTACACCTACCTGCGCGGGTACGCCCTGGCCTCCGGCGACCCGGTGGGCGACCCCGACTCGCTGCCGCGGGTCGTCGACGAGTTCCTCGCGATGTGCGCCCAGCGCGCGTGGACCCCGGCGTTCCTGGCCGCGCGGGAGGACACGGTCGGACGGGACGGCCTGCTCGGCGCCCGCGGGTTCCGCAGCTTCTACCTCGGCGACGAGGCCATCCTCGACTGCACGACGTTCTCGCTGGAGGGACGGAGCCACAAGAGCCTGCGCGCGGCCGTCCGGCGGGTCGCGAAGACCTACCGGTTCCAGCTCGTCACCGAGGCGAACGCCTCGCCGGCCCTGGTGGCCGGGCTGAACGCCATCAGCGACCAGTGGCGCGGCAAGGCCCCGGAGCGCGGCTTCACGATGGCGCTGAGCCAGGACGTCGCGGGGGCGGGCCGCAACCCGGACTTCCTGCTCTGCGTCGCGCTCGACGACGACGGCGTCCCGGGCGGCTTCCTGCGCCTGGTCCCCGCCTACGGCGGGCCGCAGACCGGCACCACGTTCGGCTACACCCTCGACCTCATGCGCCACGATCCCGGCGCGCCCAACGGGATGACCGAGTTCCTCATCGCCCGCACCGCGGAGGCGCTGGGCGAGCGCGGCGTGACCCGGCTGTCGATGAACTTCGCGCTGTGGGGCCGGCTGTTCGCCGACGACGTGCCCTTCACCCCGGTGCAGCGCGTCGCCCGGCGCGCCGTCGGGGTGCTCAACCCGTTCTTCCAGGTCCGGTCGCTGCACGACTTCAACGCCAAGTTCGACCCGCAGTGGCTGCCGCGGGTCCTCGCCTACCGCAACCCGGCGGACCTGCCGCGGGTCGGGCTGCTCTACGCGGGCGCCGAGGGCTTCCTGGCCGTCCCCGGCCTCGGCCCGCTGTTCGTGCCGGCCGCGGTCGGCGGCGCGCCCTCGCCGTCGGCACCCCTGTCGTGAGCACCCGCGCGTTCGTCGCCGCGGGCGGGGTCGCCGCCCTCGTCCTGGTGGGCGTGCTGGCCCTGGTCGCGGGCTGGGCCGGGGGCGGACGCGCCGACTTCGCGTCGCTCGGGGTGGACGCCGTGCCTCCCGCCCTCGCCGCCGACGGGCTGGTCGTGTGCTCGCGGGTCGACCGGCCCGGCCCCGCCGCGGTCCTGGAGGTGGCGGCCGACCCGGCGGGCTGCGCGGCCGGCGCCGTCGCGCGCGTCGGAGTCGAGCGGTTCGCGACGACGGCGGCCCGCGACGCGGCCGCGCGCGCCGAGGAGGTCCGCGTCCGGCCCCGCGGCAGCGCGGTGGTGCACACGTGGGGCGACCTGCTCGTCACGGTGCCCGGCACCGCGGACGACGCCGTCACCGACCGCGTCGGCGACGCCCTGCGCGCGGCGGGTGCGCAGTGAGAGGCGCCCGCCTCGGCGTCCTGGCCCTCGCGATGATCAACGTCGCGGCCATCGTCAGTGCCCGGAACCTGCCGGTCATGGCCGAGTACGGCTGGTCGATGCTGGCGCTGTTCGCCCTCTCGATCCTCGTGTTCCTGGTGCCGATCGCGATGGCGGCCGCCGAGCTCGGCACGGCCTGGCCCCGCGACGGCGGGGTGTACGCGTGGGTCAAGGAGGCCTTCGGCGAGCGCACCGGCTTCCTCGCGGTGTGGTGCGACTACTCCGAGAACGTGGCGTGGTTCCCGACGGTGCTCTCCTTCATCGCCGCGAGCCTCGCCTACGCGATCGACCCGGCGCTCGCGACGGACACCGTCTACCTCGTCGTCATCATGCTCACGGTCTTCTGGGCCACCACCGCGCTGAGCCTGCGCGGGGTCGGGGCGTCGGCCCGCCTCGGGGCCATCGGGACGATCGTCGGCTCGATCGTGCCCGCGGTGCTCGTCGTCGTGCTCGGCGTGGCGTTCCTGGCCGGCGGGCGCCCGTCGGCGATCCCGTTCTCGCCCGAGGCGCTCGTCCCCGACCTGCAGATCGACAACCTGGCGTTCCTCGGCGGCATCGTGCTGCTGTTCACCGGGATGGAGATGGCGGGCTTCCACGCCCGGCACACCGTCGACCCCGGCCGGGTGGTGCCGCGGGCGATCGCGCTGTGCGTCGGGATCACCGTGGTGTTCTCGGTGGTCGGGTCGCTCTTCCTGGCGTTCGTCGTGCCCGCCGCCGAGCTCAGCCTGGTGTCCGGGACGATGGAGCTGTTCTCGCGGGTCCTCGACCTGCTCGGCGTCGGATGGCTCGTCGTCCCGCTCGCCCTGCTCGTCGCGTTCGGCGGCATCGCCCACCTGACGCCGTGGATCCTCGGGCCGGCGACCGGCGTCGCCGCCGTCGCCCGGGAGGGCTCGGCGCCGCGGCGGCTCGGGCGGACGAACGCCCGGGACGTGCCGGTCGCGCTCGTCGTCGCGCAGGGGGTCGCCGGCAGCGTGTTCGCACTGCTGTTCCTGCTGGTCCCGAGCGTGAGCACCTCGTACTGGATGCTGTCGGCGGTCACTGCGCAGATCGTCGTCGTGATGTACGGGCTGATGTTCGCGGCGGTCATCCGGTTGCGCTACACCCGGCCCGACGTCGAGCGGCCCTACCGCATCCCGGGCGGTCTGCCCGGCGTCTGGGCGGCCGGCGGGATCGGGCTGCTCGGCTGCGTCTTCTCGTTCGTCCTGGGCTTCGTCCCGCCGTCGCAGCTCGAGACCGGCGACACCGTCGTCTACGTCGCCCTCCTCGCGGTGGCGGTGGTGGTGCTGTCGTGCCCGCCGTTCGTGGTCGCCGCGCTGGACCGGCGCCGCCCCCGCACCCCTGTCGTGGCCGCCTCGTGACGCGGGCCCCGGAACGCCACCACCGGGCGGTCCCGCGCCGTCGCCCGCTGCTGCGCCGGGCCGCGTGGGGGCTCGCCGCGCTGGCGGCGGTGCTCGTCGTCGTGATCGCCGTGGAGGCCGGCGGCGACCCGGGCGACACCGCGATCACCGACGTGCCGTTCGGCGCGCTGCTGGTCGTCCTGCTCCTGCTCGCCGTGCTCGGCGTGGTGCTCGCGCGCCGCCCCGTCCGGCGCGCGCTCGCCGTCGTCGGCCTCGTCGTCGCCCTGCTCCTGACCGCGGCCGCGGCGCTCAACCTGCACTTCGAGTACTACCTGACGCTCGGGCAGGCGGTCGGGCAGGACCCCTCGGACGAGGAGACGATCGACGAGCTGCTGAGTCGCGACTCCGACCCCGGCCCGGGCGTCGTCGCCCCCGTGACGGTGCCGGCGCGGGTCTCGGGTTTCGCGGCGCGGCCGGCCATGGTCTACGTGCCGCCCGCCTTCTTCGCCCGCCCGCGGCCCGCGCTGCCCGTCGTCGTGCTGCTGCACGGGACGCCGGGGACGCCGCAGGACTGGATCGACGGCGGCCTCGCCGCGCAGACCGCGGACACGTTCGCCGCCGCCCACGGCGGTCGCGCCCCGATCCTCGTCATGCCCGACGTCAACGGGTCCACGGACGCGGACTCGGAGTGCGTGGACGGCCCCGTCGGCCGGGTGGAGACCTACCTGACCCAGGACGTGCCGGCCTACGTCACGGCGACCTTCGCGACCCGGCCGACGGGTGCCGGGTGGGCGGTCGCGGGCCTGTCGGAGGGCGGATCGTGCGCGATCGTGCTCGCGCTGCGCCACCCGACCCTGTTCCACACGTTCGGCGACTTCTCCGGCCTCGCCGGGCCCCGGGCGGGGGACACGAACGCGGACACGGCGTCGGCGGTGACCCAGCTGTTCGGCGGGTCGCAGGCCGCCTTCGCCGCGCACGAGCCCGCGACGATCCTGGCGTCGAAGCGGTTCGGCCAGCTGGGCGGGTGGTTCCAGGTGGGGGACGCCGACCCCGAGCCCGCGGCCGCGCAGGCGGCGCTGGTGCCCGAGGCGCGGCGGGCCGGGATCGCGGTGTGCTCGGTGGTCGTGCCCGGGGGAGGGCACACCTTCGACGTGTTCTCGGCCGCGTTCGCGGACTCCCTGCCCTGGATGGCGGCCCGGCTCGGCATCCCGACACCCGGGGCGGCCTGCCCGCAGCAGTGATCCACCGCGGCGGTGGGTACCTGCCCGCGTGATCACCATGACCGTGTCCGGCGGCCGCCCGGGCTACCTCGCCGAGACGCTCGACTCCTGGTCCGCGGTCCGTGGCCTGTCCGCGCGGCGCTTCCGCTTCGTCGTCGAGCCGGGCCCCGAGCTCGCCCGCTGCCGGGCCGTGCTCGAGAACTTCGCGCGCCGACGGGTCGCGCGGTCCGTCGAGGTCGAGGTGAACCCCGAGCGCCGCGGCGTGCGGGCCAACCCGCACCACGCGCTGTCGGCCGCGTTCGCCACCGGCGCCGGGTCGGTCGTGCTGTGCGAGGAGGACATCGTGGTGGGCGACGACGTCCTGGAGTGCCTGGACGCGGTGCCCGACGAGCCGGACGTCCTCGCCGCGTGCGCCTTCTCCCGGCGGCCCGCGCCGCAGCCGGCGGACGTCCTGGCCGACACGGGCTTCAGCGCGTGGGTGTGGGCCACGTGGGCCGACCGCTGGACCGAGCTGCTGGAGCCGCGGTGGTTCGAGGCCGCCCGCGCGCCGTGGGACGGGGCCGGCGCGGGCTGGGACTTCGGCGTCGAGCGCATCGCGGCCGCCACCGGGATGCGCTTCGTCGGGCCGCTCGCCAGCCGCAGCGACAACATCGGGCGCGACGGCGGTGTCCACGCCCTGCCCGAGGAGTTCGAGTCCAGCCGGGCCGCGACGTTCGCCGCGCACCGCGACCCGGTGGCGTGGCGGCTCCCCGTCCCCGCGCGAGGGGAACCCTCGCGCGGCTAGACCGACCGGATCCTCCCCTCGCGGTCAGAGCGGGCGGCGCGGGTGGACGTCCGCCCGGCCCAGGTGTTGACCCCGATCGCGGCCAGGGCGGCGAGGCTGACCGGCGCGTTGGCGCGCCCGGTCAGCCCGACCAGCGACGTCGTCACGGTGATCGGGGCACCCGCCGCCGACCCGAGCAGGGCGAACACGGCGGCACGCACGGAGGCCGCCCGCGCCCCCGCGACGGCGGCGAGCACCGCGCGGACCTGGTCGGTGTCGGCGCAGCGCAGCCCGGCGGTCCACGGGGCCTCGTCGCCGAGCCCGATGCCGACGTCCGCTGCGCCGAGTCCCTCGGCGTCGTCGGCCGACACCAGGACGACCCCGCGCCCGGCCTCCTGCAGCCGCTGCACCGCGTACCCGGTGGCGGCGTCGTCGACGACCACCACCCGGCCCACGGCGGCGGCCGCCCCGGCGAGCTCGGCGAGCCCCTCCCCGAGGACGACGACGTCGACGCGGTCGGCCTGCCGCAGGGCGGAGTGGCTCATGCTGACGATGCCCGCCTCGGCCACCGCGTGGTGGGCGGCCGCCGCGTACGCCTCGCGACCCCACCGCGCGGCCTTGGGTGTCCCGGCGAGCAGGACCGCCGCCGCGCGCTCGGGCAGCAGGGCCGCCGCGGCGCCGAAGGCGGTGAGCGTCGTGACCCCGGTGGCGTCGCCGACCTTCTCGACCGGCCCGCGCCGCAGCGACCCGGGCCGCTCGTACGCCCGGACCGGCTCCGCCGCGTGCCGCTCGAGCGGGGCGCCCGCGTCCCAGGCCTGCCAGACCCGGCGTCGGGACGCGGCCTCGTCGGCCCGGACGACGCGGTAGCAGGCGTCGACGAGGAGCCCGAGCGGACCGCTGCCCAGCGCCTGCAGCCCGGCGCTGCCCAGCGAGAACCACGACTCGGTCGGGGCGTTGCCGGCGGTCGACTCCGCGGCGCCGCGGGAGGCCGGGACGGCGTCGAGGAGCCCGAGCGTGCCGATCAGCAGCGGCGGGACGCGGCGCGTGAGCGGGAGCAGCCCGAGGAGGCGCTCGACGCCCGCCAGGCCGAGCCCGGCGAGGTCGAACCCGAGCGCGAGGGCCTGCCGCGACCACGGCGTCACGTCCGCGGGATGGGAGCCGTCGGTGTCGGGCGCGGCGTCCGCGTGGCCGTGCCGGCGCTCGACCTCCTCGACGACCGCGACGAGGCGCTCGAGGGCCACGTCCGGCGCGTGGTCGACCACGACCCGGCCGACAACGGCGTTCACCACCGCGCCCTCGACGCCGGGCACCGCGAGCAGTTCCTCCACCAGCGCCTTGCGCGCCCCGGCCTCGCCCGGTGCGTCCAGCCCGCGCACCTCGAGGTGGGTGCGGCCCGCCCGGCCGCTGCTGCGGCGGGCGTGGACGAGGCCGAGCGCCCGGAGCGGCGGGCCGAACACGTCCCCCACGACGCCGGCCGCCGGGCCGAGGAGTCGGGCCCCCGTCGAGGGCACGGCAGGAGCGGATGACATCGGTGCCTCCCGGGGTCGGTGGGTGCTCGCGACCTTCCCGGCAAGGGGCCCGGAGGAAACGGACAATCCGCACCTCGTCGGGGGATTGCGCCACCCGGCCGCGCCCGGCGGGGGCACACGGGTGCACCGGGGGCCGGGCGCTACCGTCGGTGCCATGACGAGCACGCAGGAGGCCGCGGGGACGGGCACGGAGCTCACCGCGCGGGAGCTGGAGTCCGCGCTGCTCCAGCGGATCATCCTGCCGCGCCCGGCCGACCCGACGACGGTGCGCGCGCTCTACCTCGACGAGGGCACGTCGACGTCGCTGCGCTCCGCGGCGCCCACGGCCGAGCGGCCGGGCACGGTCAACGAGGAGCAGGACGAGTTCGTCCTCCACCTCACGACGGCGGGCGGGCGGCGCGCCGAGGTCCTCTCCCGCACGTCGGTGCGGGTGCCCGAGCACACCGAGACGTCGTTCGCGGCGTACTTCAACGCCTTCCCGGCCTCCTACTGGCGCCGCTGGTCGGTGCTCGACGCGGTGCACCTGCGGCTGCGGGTCCGCGGCGCCGGGCGCGTCGACGTGTACCGCTCCACCGCCCGCGGCGTGCCGATCCACGTGCACGGCGAGCCGGTCACCTCCGAGGGCGTGCTCGACGTCCCGGTCGGGCTGCGCCCGTTCGAGGACGGCGGGTGGATCTGGTTCGACCTGTCCAGCGGGGCCGAGCCCCTCGAGCTCCTCGACGGCGGGTGGTACGCCGACCGTGCCGCGCCCGGGCGGGCCGCCGTCACTGTCGGGATGCCGACCTTCAACCGGCCGTCGGACTGCGTGAACACGCTGCGCGCGCTCGGGGAGGACCCGCTGGTGCGCGACGTGCTCACCGCGGTCGTCATCCCCGACCAGGGCACGTCGAAGGTCCGGCAGCAGGAGGGGTTCGACGAGGCCGCGGCGCTGCTCGGCGACCGGCTGCGGATCATCGACCAGCCCAACCTCGGCGGCTCCGGCGGCTACAGCCGGATCATGTACGAGGCGCTCGAGCACACCGACGCCGAGTTCATCCTCTTCATGGACGACGACGTCGTCCTCGAACCCGACTCGGTGCTCCGCGCCCTCGCCTTCGCCCGGTTCGCCCGGACGCCGATGCTGGTCGGCGGCCAGATGCTCTCGCTGCAGGCGCGCTCGCACCTGCACGCGATGGGCGAGGTGGTCGACCGGCACACCTTCTTCTGGCAGCTCGCACCGAACACCGAGGACGACCACGACTTCGCCGTCGACTCCCTGCGCGAGACGCTGTGGATGCACCGGCGCACCGACGTCGACTACAACGCCTGGTGGATGTGCCTGATCCCCCGGGTCGTCGCCGAGCAGGTCGGCCAGCCGCTGCCGCTGTTCATCAAGTGGGACGACTGCGAGTACGGCCTGCGCGCCGGCGCGCACGGCTTCCCGACGGCGACCGTGCCCGGCGTCGCGATCTGGCACATGAGCTTCGTCGAGAAGGACGACAGCTCGGACTGGCAGGCCTACTTCCACGCGCGGAACCGGCTCGTCGTCGCGGCACTGCACGGGCCCGACGACCCGAGGGCGATGCTGCTGGACTCGCTGAAGCGCACCCTGCGCCACCTGTTCCTGCTGGAGTACTCGGCGATCGCGCTGCACCAGATGGCGATGCGCGACTTCCTCTCCGGGCCCAAGGCGCTGTTCGGCTCGCTCCCGACGGCGCTCGGCGAGGTGCGCGCCGAGCGCAGCCGCCACGTCGACGGCACCGTGCACCCCAGTGCCCGCGACCTGCCCGAACCGCCCATCGGCGCCCTCGCCGCGCAGCTCTGGCCGGAACCCCCGCAGGGCAGGGTCGCGCAGGTGAAGGCCCTCGTCGGGGCGCTGCGCCACCAGCTGCGCCCGACCGCCCCCGGCGCGGCGGAGCGCCCGCAGCGCAACGTGCCCGCCGAGCACGGGACGTGGTTCCTGCTGTCCCGGCTCGACGGCGCCACCGTGTCCACCTCGGACGGCACCGGGGTCACCTTCCGCCGGCGCGACCGCGAGGAGTTCTGGCGGCTCCTGCGGACGTCGCTGGGCCTGCACCGCCAGGTCCAGCGGTCGTGGCCCGCCCTGCGCCGCCGCTACCGGGACGGCATGGGCGAGCTCGTCAGCCGCGAGGCCTGGGAGGCCCAGGTCTTCTCCCGCTACCGCTGATCAGGCCGCGGCCCGGTCGGCGGCGTCGGCGACCGCGTCGAGCACGAGGTCGCGCAGCAGGACGTCGGCGGTGTCGAACCCCCGCACGCGGGTCCGCGCGACGTCGATGCCGAGCGACGGCCCGAGCACGGTCGTCCCGTGCTCGGTGAGGGCCGCCCGGGCGTCGTCGACGGCGTGCCGGCCCCGGGTGCGTCCGCCGTAGCCGGCGAGCGCGACGGTGGTGCCGCGCCAGTCGCGGTCGGTCAGGTCGGCCAGCACCGTGCGCGGCGCGGCGCGCAGGTACTCCGGGACGATCACCACGGCGGCCGGACCGGCGACCGGGCGGGTGCGGAGACCTTCCCGGAGCCAGGCGGCGAGGACGTCGGCGAACCCCGCGCGGGAGACGCGGGGACGGATCAGGGCGACGGACGTGACCATGGTTCCCTCCCTCGTCGGCGCTGCGCACACCGTCGTCGAGGGAGCGGGCACGGCTCAACCGATTTCGCTCGGAGCGTCGGGGACGGTGCCCGTCCGTCGGACCGGACGCGGTGTCACACTCACCGCCATGCCGCAGCAGGGGACCGAGGAGCAGTCGTCGTCGGAGCAGTCGTCGTCCGACCAGGAGACCAGCGGGAAGCATCGCTCGTCCTCCGACGAGGCGAACTCGTCCGAGCAGACGACGGAGCAGCAGCAGTCGACCGGCGGGCAGTCGTCCGAGCAGCAGTCCTCGGACGGTGAGACGACGCAGAAGCAGGAGGCTGCCCCGTCTGAGGCGCCGACCGAGAAGCAACAGCAGGCCCCGTCCGAGGCGCCGACCGAGAAGCAGCAGCAGGCCCCCTCGGAGGCGCCCACCCAGCAGCAGCGGACCCAGGGCGGCCGCGGCGGCGCGGACACCTCGTGGGCGGACCGCGAGGAGAGCAGGCCGAAGCGCTCGGTCGACCTCGGTGAGCTCGCGTGGCGCACCGGCAACGTGATCGCCACCGTCGTCCGGACCCTGGCGCTGCTGTTCGCGCTGGTGCTGATCGTGAACGTGGTCCTGCTGCTCGTCGGGGTCAACCCGGCGAACGGGGTCGCGCAGTTCGTCGCGGGCGTGGCCGACGTCGTGATCCTCGGGTTCCGCGACCTGTTCCTGCCCGCCGACCCGACCGTGGCGCTGATCGTCAACTCGCTGGTCGCCGCGGTGTTCTGGGTGTTCCTCGGCGAGCTGGCATCGCGGCTGATCCGGTTCGTCGCGGCGCGGGTCAAGTAGGGCCACTCCCGCCGAGTGCTCCCCGAGGCAGCGTCCGCCGCCGCGAGGGCTGCGTGGCGTCGCACTCGGCGGGGGAGCGGGCTCAGCTCGTGACGGCCGCGCTCCCCGCCGCCGCGCTCCCGGGGACGCCGCGCACGGGGATCAGGGCCAGGAGACCGAGCAGCAGCACGATCCCGATCCCGAGGATCCCCCACCGCTGCTCGCCGAACAGCGTGATGAACAGCCCGAACAGGGCCGGGGCCAGGAAGCTGACCGCCCGGCCCGTGGTCGCGTAGAGCCCGAAGATCTCGCCCTCCCGGCCCGGCGGCACGAGCCGGGCGAGGTAGCTGCGCGAGCACGCTTGGGCCGGGCCGACGAACAGGCACAGGAAGAGCCCGCCGATCCAGAACGCGGTCTTGCCCGACGCCGGGAGCAGGCCCGCCGCCACGACGACGAGCGCCGCGAGCGACACGAGGATCACCGGCTTCGGGCCGATCCGGTCGTCGAGCCGCCCCCCGATGACCGCGCCGACCGCGGAGACCACGTTCGCCGCGATCGCGAAGAAGATGACCTCCGACTGGGAGAGCCCGAACGTCCCGGCGGCGAGCACACCGCCGAAGGTGAACACGGCCGTCAGCCCGTCCCGGTAGATCGCGCTCGCCACCAGGAACCCGAGCAGGTGGCGGTCGGTGCGGTAGAGCCGGACCAGGCGCTGCACCAGCAGCTTGTAGGAGCCGATCCAGTTCACCGCCGCGGCCTCGGCGTCGCCGGGCGGGGCGGGGTAGGGGAAGCGCATGAACAGCACCGGGATCGCGAACAGCGCGAACCACACGGCGCTGACGAGCGCGATCACCCGCGGGCCCATGTCGGGGGAGTCGAAGGTGATGACGCCGATCGGCTCGATGAACAGCACGAGGCACGCGAGCAGCAGGACGATCCCGCCGAGGTAGCCCGCCGACCACCCGACCCCCGACACCCACCCGGTCCGTCCGGGCGGCGCCAGCCGGTAGATCATCGCGTTGTACTCGACCTGGGCCAGCTCGTAGGCGAACGTCCCGACGCCCAGCAGGATCAGCCCGAGCAGCAGGTACGACGGCGAGCCCTGCACCAGGAACATCAGCGCGCACGCCGCGACGATCACCGCCGTGAGCACCCCGAGACGGCGCTGCCGGCCCTGCTCGGCCCCCGAGGCGTCGCTGCGCTGGCCGTAGACCGGGGCCGTGAGGGCGACCAGCAGCCCGGCGATCGCGATCGTGTTCGCCAGGGCCGCCGAGCCGCTGGCTTCGTCGGCGGCGACACCGCTGGTCAGGTAGACGGTGAAGACGAACGTCGTGATGACGGCGTTGAACGCGGCCGAGCCCCAGTCCCACGCCGCCCACCGGACGAGCGCGCCGGTCGTTCGCGGGGTGGAGGCGGGGGTGAGCGGCGTGGCCGACCCGGTGGACACACCGCGGACGCTATCGGACCTTGCCGGCCGCGCCGTCGCCCTCGCGGGAGTTCACCGTCCCGTCGACCTCCCGGCGCGCCGGATGGTCCGTTCGGCGCAGTCGACGATGTGTACGAGAAAGGTGCCCGTCGCGGAGCGTGAGACGCCGGTGAGCGTCACGCGGGTGACGGGGCCGCGGCGGTCCGGCCGTGGTCACGCACCGCGGACGACGGCCCGGACCCGGTTCACCATCGTCCGTTCCCGGACGGGTGGTGGGCCCCTTCGACCCGCTCCGGACACGTTTCACACACAGGTGATCACATGCGGTGGCGCGGCCGTCGGGGTCGCCGGAGCAGAACCGAGAGGACATCACCGTGGGAGTTTTCCGCAAGGCCGTGCTGGCGACGTCGCTGATCGGCGCCGGCCTCGCGAGCACGTCGGGCGCCGCGTTCGCGCACGAGAGCGACTGGGACGGCGGGACGGTGCAGAAGGGGCTGATCAACTCCAGCGACTTCGCGCCGAACACCCCGATCAACCTCTGCAACAACGACGTGCCGGTGAACGTCCTCGGGGTCCAGGTCCCGGTCCAGGACAACGCGGGCAGCATCCCCCTGCTCAGCGACGCGAAGCAGGGCAACTCGGCGGGCATCGCCAAGTCCTGCTCGAACCCGGTCTCGGCCGACAACTAGGGGCCTCGGGTCGTCCCCGCGGGCGGCCCGACAGCGACGCGCCCGTCACGCCGGCTCCCCCCACCGGCGTGGCGGGCGCGTCCGTGTGTCCGGACACGGTTACGCTCGGTGCGCAGCGTGGGGCGAACGAGCGAAGGGGACCACACCGGTGCTGAAGGGATTCAAGGACTTCCTGCTCCGCGGCAACGTCGTCGACCTCGCGGTCGCGGTCGTCATCGGGGCGGCGTTCACCGCGGTGGTCACCGCCTTCACGAACGCGTTCCTCAAGCCGCTGATCCAGGTGTTCTCCGGCGGCGGCGAGCTGGCCGGGACCTTCGTCGTGAACGGCGTCGTCTTCGACTACGCGTCGTTCGTCAACGCGCTCATCACCTTCGTCATCACCGCGGCGGTCGTCTACTTCCTCGTCGTCCTGCCGCTGAAGGTGATCGCGGAGCGGCGCAAGCGGGGCGAGGAGGCCGGCCCGGCCGAGCCGACCGACGTCGAGCTCCTCACCGAGATCCGCGACCTCCTGCGCGAGCAGGCCCGGCCCGGCCGCCGCGACGACGGCGGTACCGCCGGCCGCATCCCGCACCAGGACCGGTAGCCGCCTACTGGCTGGCCCAGTACGAGAACGCCCGGTAGTCCGGGTACGGCGCGAGGAACGGCTGCCGGGGTCCGAGCGCGATCTCGAGCTCCGGGCCGGTCACCGCCTCCGCCGGGATCGTGAACGACGACTGCGCCCACGCGTGCTCGGCGCCCGCCGGCAGCCCCGGGACCTCGGTGGCGAACTCCCAGTCGCCCACGCCGCGCCCGCCGGCCGCCACCGACACCACGCCCGCGGAGGTGTTGCGGTCCACCACCGGCTCCCGGGCGTCGACGCGCGCGGTCAGCGTGACCGGCTGTCCCGGCGTCAGCCCGCGCAGCGTGAAGTGCTCCCCGCCGACCACGTGCCGGCCGCTGTCGACGATCACCCGCCCCCCGAGCTCCTGGTTGCGGATCTCGGCCTTCGGCACCACCCCGACGATCGCGCGGTCGACGCCGTAGCCGTGCGCGGCCTCGTCGTCGAGATCGCCGACGTTCACGTGGTCGACGATCCGGCCGGGCACCGGGAGGTCGGGCAGGTCGCCGCTTCCGACGTGCGACCAGTCGGCCCGCCAGACGCTGATCACCGGGCAGTCGCCCGTCGTCTGGCAGATGCCACCGAACGGGGCGCTGTCGCGCACCGGGCTCTTCAGGGCGAACGACGTGATCGGCTCGGCGCCGAGGATGCGGGCCTTCGGCAGCTCGCCGATGCCGACCAGCCCGGTGTCGTCGAAGATCGAGAAGAAGCTCGGCCGTTGCTCCGGCGGCAGGTGCGCCAGCCGCTCGTACATCGCGCCCGGGCCCTCCAGCGCGGGCAGCGCGAAGCCGGGCGTGGTCAGGCCGACGAGGTCGAGCACCCGGCGGTCGGAGAACCACGCGACGGCGCCGACGTCGTTGACCGCCACGACCGAACCCGGCGGCGTGTTGCCCTCGAGCCACTGCGCCACCGACACCGCGGACTCGCGGATGCCCGCGGCCTGCTCGCCCTGGCGCAGCGCCCAGGTCGGCGTGGACACGACGGTGAACGCGACGAGGACGGCGACCAGCCCCGCCGTCAGGACCCGGCCGCTGCGGGCGTCGGCGGCCGCCCGCCCGACCGCCCGCACGCCGAGGACGGCCAGCAGGACGACGACGGGCAGGAGGGGCTGCAGGTAGCGGCCGTCGTGCCACAGGGCGGTCTGCAGGGTGGCGACGGCGAGCAGCACACCGGCGAGCCCGAGCGCCAGCACCCCGGCCACGACCCGGCGTCGGGACGCCACCGCCGCGAGGCCGATCGCGGCCAGGACGACGATGCCCGGCCCGGCCACCTGCGTCGTCGTGACCCCGCCGACGAGCTCCAGCATGGTCCGCGCGGTGGTGACGATCCGGTCGGCCACCTCCAGCGGCGACCCGAGCGGGAGGCTGAGGAACGACTTGGCCTGGACTCCGGAGTTCTCCGCGGTTCCCGTCAGGAGCCGGTAGAGCCCGAACTGCGCGAGCGCCGCCAGCAGGGGCAGCGCCAGCAGGAGGACGGTCCCGACGGGCGGTCGGCGCCGGTGCCGCGCGAGCGTCACCACCGCGCCCGCGAGGACCGCGACGACCAGGACGAGGCCCTCGGGGCGGGTGAGGACCAGGGGGATCGCGACGAGCGGCGTCACGCGGAACCACCCGCCCGGCTGCTCGCGCACGAACGCGAGCAGCAGGCCCGCGACGAGCACCGCCACGAGCGCGACCTCCATGCCGCTCGTGACGCCCCAGAGCAACGGGCCGCACAGCGCCGTCAGGACCGCCGCGACGAGACCGACCCGCCGGGACGCCAGCTCGCGGCCGAGCAGCGCGACCAGGACCACGGTCGCGACGAAGCAGAGCACCCCGAGCGCGATCGCCGCGTAGAGCAGCAGGCCCGACGGCACGACGACCGAGGCCGCCCCGAGGAGGAGGACGTAGAGCAGGCTGCTCGCGCCGGTCGTCCGCGGGGCGTCGGCCTGGTAGCGCAGGAACTCGCCGAGGCCGATCTGGCGGGCGTACTGCAGGTGGATGTAGACGTCGTCCAGCGGCGGGACGATGCGGCCCTGGTTGTGGGCGGCGTTCACGACGAGCACGGCGAGCGCCGCCAGGAGGGCCAGCAGCCCGACCCCCACGAGCGCGGGGTCACCGAGCCGGCGCCTCCAGTGGGGCTGGACGTGGTCCCCGTGTGGGTGATCCACCGCGTCGGTCGGGCGCGTCGGGTCTGTCTCGACGGCCGGATCCGAGATCGTCGGGCCCCTGCTCACGAACCTGTTCCTCCTCGTCACGCGCCCCTGACGCGGCGATCCCGCCACGGTAGGGGAACCCCCCGACACCCTCGGCGGCCGGGGCGGGAGGAGCACCGTGCGTGACCAGGGGTGATCGAGCCGGGTGCCCTCCACCGGGGAGGTGGGGGAGCCGCTCGGACGGGTCGCGATCGCGGGTGGAGCAGGTGGACGCCGTCACGGACGGTGCCGTCGTCACCCGTCTTCACGACCGCGACCGGACGGCCGTCGCTCGATCCACTGAATGGCCTATCAGGAAACGGACGAGCCGTGCCGTTCCCCATGTCGAGCGCCGCGGTCCTCGATCGGGGCGCTCGGTTCGGGTGACACGGTCGGGGAGGCACCACGATGGGAACGCTGACGTCGCTCACGACGCGGGCGCCGGGTCGTGCAGGTGCCGTGGCGGGAGCGCCGGCGGCGGAGCCGTCCCGTCTCGCGGGGATGCGCACGACGCCGCTCGTGGCGGTCCCCTCGACCCCGGACGTCGGTGGGAGCGCACCCCTGACGTCGGGTGGGCGCAGTGCCTCCCCGGTCGGGTTCCGGACGCCGGGCGGGGGGAGCGGGACCGTCCTCCCGCTCCCCCGGACGCGGGGCACGGCACCGACACCGGCCGTCACGCCGATCCGCCCGTCCGCGCCCGAGGAGGCGCCCGCACGGTCGGCAGGCGTCCGCGCCGACATCCCGCAGCTCACCGGGCTCCGCTTCGTCGCCGCGGTCTGGGTGCTGCTGCTGCACGCCTCGTACATCCCGGGCGACGTGTTCGCCCGGTGGACCGCCCCGATCGCCCCGCTGGTGGCGGCCGGCCCGCTCGGGGTGGACCTGTTCTTCGTGCTCTCGGGGCTGGTGCTCACCCGCTCCTACCTCGCCCGGATGGGAACCCGGCCGTCGGTCGGTGGGACGGCCCGGTTCCTGCGGGCGCGCGTCGCCCGGGTGTGGCCGCTCTACGCGGTCGTCACGGTGGCGTTCGGGGCGTGGTGCGCCGCGCGGCTGGTGTTCGGCGGCGACGGGATCGTGACGTGGCAGTCGCCGCAGCCCTCGCTCGGGCCGCTCGGGTGGATCCGACAGCTGACGATGACCCAGATGTGGACCTCCTCGGGCATCGAGGGCGTCTCGTTCGTCCTGCCGGCGTGGTCGGTGAGCGCGGAGTGGCTGGCCTACCTGTGCTTCCCGCTGCTGGTGCTGGGCGCGTGGCGGGTGCGCTCGTGGCCGCTGCCGGTGCTGGCGGTCCTGGCCGTGGTCGCCGCCTCCCCGGTCGCCGTCGTGCCGCTGGTGACGGCGGGCGCGGGCGAGTCCGGGGCGTGGGTGTGGCTGCTGCGTATCGGCGGCGGGTTCACGGCCGGGATGCTGACGTGGCTCGTGGTCGACCGGCTGCCGCGGACACCGCGGGTGGAGCTCTGGGCGGGCCGCGTGGTGATGGTGGTGGTCGCCGAGACGGCGCTGGTCGCCTACTGGGCGGCGTCCGCGCCCGCGTCGGCGGCGATCCCGGCGGCCGACCGGCTGTGGCTCGCGGTGCCGCTCTTCCCGGTGCTGCTCGGCGCGCTCTGCGTGGCGCGGGGCCGGCTCGTGGACTGGCTGTCCTCGCCGCGCCTGCAGCACGGCGGCCGCATCTCCTACGCGATCTACCTGGTGCACTTCCCGCTGATCGAGATCACGGTCGTGGCCATGACGCGCTTCCCGGCGCTGGCGCCGAACTCCTCGCTCGCCGCGCTGGCGATCCCGCACGTGCTCGTCGCCTCGGTGCTCCTGGCCCACCTGGCGTACCGGTGGATCGAGGAGCCCGCCCGTCGTCGTCTGATGCGTTCCTGACGGCGGGCTCCTCGCGTCACGGTGCGTCGCCGACGGCCACGTCGGGTGACTTCGGGTCTGGGACTCCACCGCGGATCCGATTCCGGTGGAATCGGTTCTCGGGCATGGTCGCGAGCGTCGGGTGACGATCTGTCACCGACCGCCACGTCGGGTGACCTCGGGTCTGGGACTCCGCTGCGGATCCGATTCCGGTGGAATCGGTTCTCGGGCACGGTCGCGGGCGTCGGTGACGATGTGTTACCGACGGCCACGTCGGGTGACCGCGGCAGCGGTTCTCGCAGCACCTATACCGGCAGGCGGCGGAAGATCGGGCGCGGGATGTGGCGGAGCACGCTCATCACGTACCGGAACTGCGGCGGCGCCCAGACGAGCTCGCGGCGCTTCGCGACGGCACCCACGGTGATCTCGGCGACCTGCTCCGGCGTCGTCGCGAGCGGCGCGGAGTCCATACCGGCCGTCATCTTGGTCTTCACGAAGCCGGGCCGGACGATCGTCACGCCGATCGCGTCGCTGCGCAGCGCCTCGGTGAGCCCGGTGTAGAAGGCGTCCATGCCGGCCTTCGTCGAGCCGTAGACGAAGTTCGAGCGGCGGGCGCGCTCCCCGGCCACCGACGACAGCGCGACGATGTGTCCGTGCCCCTGGCGCCGGAACTCCGCAGCGAGGGCGACGCCGACCGAGACGGTCGCGACGTAGTTCACCTCGGCCAGCTCCACGGCGACGTCGATGTCCTGCCAGGCCTTCTCCTGGTCGCCCAGCAGCCCGAACGCGACCACGGCGACGTCGATGTCCCCGCCCGCGAACGCCTTCCGGACGGCCTCGGTGTGCACCGCGGCGTCCTTCGCGTCGAACTCCACGGTCTCGACGGTGCCGCCGGCCCGCTCGAGGCGGGCGGCCGCGTCGGCGAGGCGCGGCGACTGGCGGGCGGCGAGCACGATCCGCACCGGCCCGTCGGCCAGGTAGCGCTCGGCGATCGCGAGCCCGATCTCGGAGGTGCCCCCGAGCAGGAGCAGGGACGACGGGTGGCCGACGGCGTCGATCACGGGGAGTTCTCCTAGTTCGTCAGGGCGAGCCGGCGCGACATGTCGGAGGCGAACACGCCGTCCGGGTCGGCCGCGTCGCGCACCTTGCGCCACTCGTCCAGCCGCGGGTACATCGCGGCGAACGTGGCGGCGTCGGTGCGGGAGTCCTTGGCGGTGTAGAGGCGGCCGCCCATCGCGAGCACCCGGCGGTCCAGGTCGCGGCAGAAGCGGCCGAGACCGTCGACGATCGGGAAGTCGACGCAGATGTTCCAGCCCGGCATCGGGAACGACAGCGGGGCGCGGTTCCCCTCGCCGAACTTCTTGAAGACGTTGAGGAACGACACGTGCCCGGACGCCGCGATGTCGGCGATGATCGACCGGAACTCGGCCTCGGCGGCCAGCGGGACGATGAACTGGTACTGCAGGAAGCCCTTCGAGCCGTAGGCCCGGTTCCAGTCCCCGAACAGGTCCAGCGGGTGGTAGAAGGCCGTGAGATTCTGGATCTGGCCCCGCGCGTTCTTCGTCTTCCGGTAGTACAGCTCGCCGATCACGGAGAACGAGAGCTTGTTGGCCAGGCCGTTCGGGAAGACGTCCGGCAGGTCCAGCAGCGTGGGCGCGTCGAACTTCAGCGGGTCGCGGCGCAGCTTCTCGGGCAGCTCGTCGAGCCGGGCGAGCGACCCGCGGCCCAGCGCCGCCCGGCCGAGCTTCTCGCCGGTGGAGATCGAGTCGAACCAGGCCGACGAGTAGTCGTACGCCTCGTCGGAGCCGTCCGAGAACCGCTCGATCGTCTCGTCGAGGTTCGCGGTGCGCTCGGTGTCGGCGACGAAGTAGGCCGTCTCGGTCTTCGTCATGCGGATCGTCGCGCGCAGGATGATCCCGGTCAGGCCGATGCCGCCGACCGTCGCCCAGAACAGCTCCGACTCCGGGCCCTCGGGCTCGAGGCGACGGACCTCGCCGGAGCCCGTGAGCAGGTCCATCGACACCACGTGGTTGCCGAAGCTGCCGTTGCTGTGGTGGTTCTTGCCGTGGATGTCGCTCGCGATCGCGCCGCCGATCGTCACCTGACGCGTGCCCGGCAGCACCGGGACCCACAGCCCGAACGGCAGGGCGATCCGCATGAGCCGGTCCAGCGACACGCCCGCGTCGAGATCGACCAGGCCGGTCTCCGCGTCGATCGCGTGCACCCGGCTCCGGGCGGTCATGTCCACGACCAGCCCGCCCGCGTTGACCGCCGGGTCGCCGTAGGAGCGCCCCAGCCCGCGCGGGATCACGCCGCGCGGACCCGCCGTCGTGACGGCCTCGGCCAGCAGGTCGTCGGAGACGACGTCCTCGCCGGACAGCACGGTCGCGCGGCTCGGGGCCGTACGCGCCCAGCCGACCAGGGTCTTCACGGAGCGTGGCATCGACGTCGAGGCTAGCGCGGGCTCAGCTGACGACGCCGAGCGCCCTGCGGCTCGCGTCGCAGGTCGCGACCAGGTCGGCGAGCGGGACGGCCAGCTCCTCGGCCAGGGCGGCGACCGTGAAGAACGCCGGCGTGGGCACCCGGCCGCTCTCGATCTTGCGCAGCGTCTCCGGGCTCATCCCGACGGCGGCCGCGACCTCGGTCATCGGCCGGTCGCCCCGGGCGTCGCGCAGGGCCAGGCCCAGCAGTCGCCCACGTTCGTGGTCCTCCGGGGTCAGCGGCACACGCACCATGGCCGTGATAGTAATACCGGGATAGTTATCCCGAGGAGTGGTGATGATCGAGATCAAGACCCCGGCCGAGATCGACCGGATGCGCGCGGCGGGACGCATCACGGCGCAGGCGCTGCAGGCCGCGAAGGAGGCCGCCCGGCCCGGGATGGCCCTCGACGAGCTCGACGCCGTCGCCGCGAAGGTCATCGCCGACGCCGGGGCGGACCCGGTCTTCCTCGGCTACCAGCCGCACGGCGCGCCGACGCCCTACCCGGGGGTGGCCTGTATCAGCGTCAACGACGCGATCGTGCACGGCATCCCCGGCCGCTACCGGCTGCGCGCGGGCGACCTGGTCAGCGTCGACTGCGGCGCGAAGCTCGACGGCTGGTGCGGCGACGCCGCGATCAGCTTCACCGTCGGCGAGGCGTCCCCGGAGGACGCCGACCTCATCGCGACGACGACCCGCGCCCTCGAGGCCGGCATCGCCGCCGCGGTGCCCGGCGCCCGGCTCGGGGACGTCGCGCACGCCATCGGCAGCGTCGTCCGGAGCTCGCGCTACGGGCTGATGGCCGACCACGGCGGGCACGGGATCGGGCGGGAGATGCACGAGGCGCCGCACGTGCCCAACGAGGGCCGCCCGCGCCGGGGCGTCCGCCTGCAGCCCGGCCTGGTGCTCGCGCTCGAGCCGATGCTCATCGCGGGCGGCCGCGACGACTACGTCACCGACCCCGACGGCTGGACCCTGCGCAGCGCGGACGGCACCCGCGCCGCGCACGTCGAGCACACGGTCGCGGTCACCGAGGACGGGCCGCGGGTCCTGACGACCCT
>NZ_JBBEGN010000013.1:0-161314 GCF_037401875.1 Actinomycetospora aurantiaca
GAGCACGGCCGGTGTGACACCCCAGGACTCGAACAACCGGTAGAGCGCCACCTCCAGCGCGAACAACCCGGCCTGAGCGTTCTGCGTCTGCGCCAACAGGTCCGCGTCGTCACCGAACACGATCCCGCGCACATCGCTGGGGAAGCGTCCGCAGACCGCCTCGAACGCCGCCCGGAACACCTCGTAGGTGTCGTACAGGTCGCGACCCATCCCCGGCCGCTGCGACCCCTGCCCGGTGAACACCACCCCGAGCCGGCCACCACCGACCGGACGCGCCGACACCGTCCCCAGCGCCGCCCGCAACTCCTCGGTCGACGACCCGGTCACCACCGCACCGAACTCGAACCGGCTCCGCGTCGTCACCAACGAGTACGCGACGTCGGCCACCGACTCCGTCGGCCAGCTCGCCAGGGCCGCCGCCTGCGCCGACACGGCCTCCGGCGTCCGCGCCGACACCACCCACGGCACCGCCGTACCGCCCACGTTTGTGACGTCCAGTGTCAGCATGGCCGCACTGCTGACAGAAGGAGACGGCGGCGCCTCCAGCACCACGTGCGCATTCGTCCCACTGATCCCGAACGCCGAGACCGCTGCCCGGCGGGGGCGGTCCCCCACCTCGGGCCAAGCGGTCGGCGTCACGGCCACCCGCACCGCGCCGGAGGACCAGTCGACCTTGCTGCTCAGCTCCCCGGTGTGCAGCGAGGCGGGGACCCGCCCGTGGCGCATCGCCTCGACGAGCTTGATCACGCCGCCGACACCCGCGGCGGCCTGGGTGTGCCCGATGTTCGACTTCAGCGAGCCGAGCCACAGCGGCTCCACGCGATCCGACGCCGACCCGTACGTGGCCAGCAGCGCCCCCGCCTCGATCGGATCGCCCAACGACGTCCCCGTCCCGTGCGCCTCCACCACGTCCACGTCGGCCGTCGACAACCCACCCGCCGCCAACGCCGCCCGGATCACCCGCTGCTGTGCTGGGCCGTTCGGCGCCGTCAAACCGTTCGACGCGCCGTCCTGGTTCACGGCCGAGCCACGCACCACCGCGAGCACCTGATGCCCGGCAGCCTGGGCATCCGAGAGCCGCTCGACGAGGAGCATCCCCACGCCCTCCGACCACCCCGTGCCGTCCGCGGCGTCGGAGAACGCCTTGCACCGGCCGTCGGGGGCCAGGCCCCGTTGGCGGGCGAACTCGACGAACGCCTCGGGGGTGGCCATCACGGTCGCGCCGCCCGCGAGCGCCAGGGAGCACTCGCCGCGCTGCAGCGCCTGCACCGCGAGGTGCAGCGACACCAGCGACGACGAGCACGCCGTGTCCACCGTGACCGCCGGACCCTCCAGGCCCAGGGCGTAGGCGACGCGGCCGGAGAGCACGGCGGTCGCGGTGCCGGTGAGCACGTAGCCCTCGACCCCGGACGGCACCGCGGCCTCGCGCCCGTAGTTCTGGGTGGTCGCACCGACGTAGACGCCGACGTCGCGTCCCCGGACCGCGGTCGGGTCGAGCCCGGCGCGTTCGAGGGCCTCCCACGACGTCTCGAGCAGCAGCCGCTGCTGCGGATCCATCGCGACCGCCTCGCGCTCGCCGATCCCGAAGAACGCGGGGTCGAACCCGGCGACGTCGTCGACGAACCCGCCCTCGCGGGTGTAGGTCGTGCCGGCGTGCGCGGGGTCGGGGTGGTAGATCCGCTCGAGGTCCCAGCCGCGGTCGGCCGGGAATGGGCCGATGGCGTCCCGGCCCCCGTCGAGCAGCGACCACAGGTCGGCCGGCGAGGAGACCCCGCCGGGGTAGCGGCACGCCATCCCGACGATCGCGATCGGCTCGCCGTCGTCGACCGTGCGCCCGGCCGCGTCCGTGCCCTCGGCGCCCCCGGCGCTCCCCGCCGCGCGCTCGTGCAGGTGACGGGCCAGCTCACCCGTCGTCGGGAAGTCGAAGGCGAGGGTCGGGGGCAGGTCGAGCCCGGTGAGGGCCCGCAGGCGGGTGCGGAGCTCGACGGCGGTCAGCGAGTCGAAGCCGAGCTCGGAGAAGGCCCGGTCGAGCGGCACCGCGTCGGCGGAGGCGTGCCCGAGCACCCCGGCGACCGCCCCGCGGACGAGGTCGACGACGACGCGCCCGGGGTCGTCGGCGTCGCGCAGGCGGGCGGCGAACCCCGCGACCGCACCGCCGGCCACGAAGTCGGCGTCGTCGGACTCCGGCAGCAGCCCCGCGAGCAGCGGGCTCGGGCGGGCGGCGGTGAACCCGGCGGCGAACCGCTCGAGGTCGAGGTCGACGACGGTCACCACCGTGTCGCTTCCGCCGACGGCGCGATCCAGAGCGTCGAGCGCCCGGGCGGGGGCGAGCGGACGCAGGCCCTGGCGGCGCAGCGTGGCCTCGGCGTCGGGGTCGGTCGCCATTCCGGCCTCGGCCCAGGGCCCCCAGGCGATGCTCGTGGCGGCCAGTCCCTCGGCGTGCCGCAGGCGGGCGAGGGCGTCGAGCCCGGCGTTCGCCGCGGAGTACGCGGCCTGCCGCGCGCTGCCCCAGGTCCCGGCGATCGACGAGAACAGCACGAAGGCGTCCAGGTCGGCGCCCGCGAGGGCCTCGTGGAGGGCGCGGGCCCCGACGAGCTTGGCGGCCGTGCGCTCGGCCAGCCCCTCGGCGTCGAGATCGGTGGTCGGCTCGACGGTCGCGACCCCGGCGGCGTGCACGACGGCGGACAGGTCGTCGGGCAGGTCGGCGACCAGGGCGACGACCGCCGCCGGGTCCGCGGTGTCGCAGCGCACGAGGTCGACGGCGACCCCGGAGGCCCGGATCTCCGCGGCCAGGTCGTCGGCGCCGGGGGCGTCCGGCCCACGGCGCCCAGCGAGGACGAGGCGCTGCGCGCCCCGCGCCGCGAGACGTCGGGCGACGGCGGCGCCGAGCCCGCCGGTCCCGCCGGTCACCAGGACGGTGCCGCGCGGGGTCCAGTCGCCGCCCGTCGGAGCCGGCGCGTCCTCGAGCCGGCGCGCCAGCAGCCCGCCCGAGCGGACCGCGACCTGGTCCTCCGGACGCGCCCGCCGGCCGAGGGCGCCGAGCACGGCGCGGGTGGACGCCGGGTCGAGCTCGTCGGGCAGGTCGACCAGCCCGCCCCAGCGGTGGGGGTGCTCCAGGGCGACCGCCCGGCCGAGGCCCCAGACCGCCGCGGTGTCGACGCGGTCGGGGTCGGTGATCGGATCCCCGGGCCCGGTGGAGACGGCGCCGCGCGTGAGCACCCCCAGGGGGCCGACGCGCTCGGCGTCCGTCGCGAGGTGCGCGATGACGACCTCGAGCGCCGCAGTGAGCCCGTCCACGGCGGCGACCACCCCGTCCGGGGACTCCGCCTCCAGCGCGGCCACGAGCCCGGCGCCGCCGTCCAGCGACGCCACGGTGGCGCCCCCGGCCACGAGCGCCGAGCCGACGGCGTCCGGGACCGTGCCGACCAGGGCCCAGTGCCCGGTGGTCGTCGCGTCGGCCGGCACCGACTCCCAGCGCTCGGCCAACCGCAGACCGTCCAGCGCCTCGCTGTCGCGGCGGCGTCGCCGCCACGCCGCGAGGTGCGGCGCGACCGCCGCCAGCGCGTCGCCCGGGACCGCCTCGCCGAGGGTCGCGGTGAGGGTCCCGGTGTCGCCCGCCTCGACGGCCTCCCAGAACCGCTCCTCCGCCGGGTCGGCCGTCGCCGGGACCGTGTCGGACTCCAGCCAGTAGCGCCGGTGGTCGAACGCGTAGGTGGGCAGCGCCGCGCGCTCCCCGGCCGGCAGGACCGTGGCCCAGTCGGGCCCGTGCCCGCTGACGAACAGCTGCGCCAGGGCCGTCATGACGTCGGGTCGGGCCGGGATCCCGTGCTCGGCCAGCGCCGACAGCGTGGCGTCGGGCCCGAGCTCCAGGACGACGCCCGCGTCCATGGTCAGCAGGGTGTCGGCGAACCGCACCGTGTCCCGCACGTGGGAGACCCAGTGCTCCGGGTCGGTGACGTGCTCGGTCGACCCGTTCGACACCACCGGAATCTGCGGCTCATGGAACGTCAGCCCCGCCACGACCTGACGGAACTGGTCGAGCATCGGCTCCATCCGCGCCGAGTGGAACGCGTGCGACACCGTCAACTTCTTGGTGCGCTCGAACCGGGCAGCCACCTCCGCGACCGCGTCCTCGTCACCGGAGATCACGCACGCCTGCGGACCGTTCACCGCGGCCAGATTCACACCCTCGATCAGCTGGGCGCGGACCTCGTCCTCCGACGCCGCAACCGCCACCATCGACCCGCCGTCGGGAAGCTCGCCCATCAACCGACCACGGGCCTCCACCAGCCGGCACGCGTCATCGAGGTCCAGCACCCCGGCGCAGTGCAGGGCACTGATCTCGCCGATCGAATGCCCACCCAACACCGCGGGCGGGACACCCCACGACTCGAACAGCCGGAACAGCGCCACCTCGAGCGCGAACAACCCCGGCTGGGCGTGCTCGGTCCGCGCCAACAGGTCGGCGTCGTCCCCGAACACGATCCCGCGCACGTCCTCGGGGAACCGCTCGCAGACCGCGTCGAACGCCGTCCGGAACACCTCGAAGCCGTCGTAGAGCTCGCGGCCCATCCCCGGGTGCTGCGAGCCCTGACCGGTGAACACCACTCCGAGCCGGCCGCCCCGGCGCTCCCCGACGACCGCGCCCGTCGCGTCGTCGCGGGTGACGGCGTCGAGCCCGGCGAGCAGCTCGTCGCGCGTGGAGCCGACGACCACGGCCCGGTGGGCGAGCGCCGCGCGCCCGGCCAGCGTGCGTGCGACGGCGTCGAGCGGGACGTCCGCGCCGGCGACGGCGGCGCGCACGCGGGCCGCCTGGGCGCGGCGGGCGTCCGGGCTCGCCCCGGAGATGACCCACGCGAGCGGACCCGAGGCCTCCGTCGTCGGCGCGGCGGCGGGGCGCGGGGGCTCCTCGACGATCACGTGCGCGTTGGTCCCGGACACCCCGAACGACGAGACCCCGGCCCGTCGCGGCCGCTCGCCCGCGGGCCACTCCTGCGCCGTGGTCAGCAGCGACACCCCGCCCGCCGACCAGTCGACCTTGGACGAGGGCTCGTCCACGTGCAGCGTCGCGGGCAGCCGCCCGTGGCGCATCGCCTCGATCATCTTGATGATCCCGGCGGCCCCGGCGGCGGCCTGGGTGTGCCCGAGGTTCGACTTGACGGACCCGAGCCGGAGGGGCGCACCGTCGCGGTCGGCGCCGTAGGTCGCGAGGACGGCCTGCGCCTCGATGGGGTCCCCGAGGGTGGTGCCGGTGCCGTGGGCCTCGACCACGTCGACGTCGGCGGCGGTGAGGCCGCCCGCGGCCAGGGCCGCGCGGATCACCCGCTGCTGGGCCGGGCCGTTCGGCGCGGTGAGCCCGTTGGACGCGCCGTCGGAGTTCACCGCCGTCCCGCGGACCACGGCGAGCACCGGGTGTCCGAGGCGCTCCGCGTCGCTGCGGCGCTCGACCAGCAGCATGCCGACGCCCTCGGCCCAGCCGGTGCCGTCGGCGCCCTCGGCGAAGGACTTGCACCGCCCGTCGGCGGCGAGGCCGCGCTGGCGGGAGAAGTCGACGAACGTGTCGGGGGTGGCCATGACCGCGACGCCGCCGGCGAGGGCCATCGTGCACTCGCCGCGCTGCAGCGCCTGCACGGCCAGGTGCAGGGCGACCAGCGAGGAGGAGCAGGCGGTGTCGATGCTGACCGCGGGGCCCTCGAGGCCGAACGCGTAGGCGACCCGGCCGGACGCGACGCTGCCGGCGTTGCCGGTGCCGAGGTAGCCCTCCAGGCCCTCGGGCGGGTGGGCGACCCGGGTCGCGTAGTCGTGATACATCACGCCCGCGAACACCCCGGTGGCGCTGCCCCGCATCGCGGTCGGGTCCAGCCCGGCGCGCTCGAAGGTCTCCCACGCCGCCTCGAGCAGCAGCCGCTGCTGCGGGTCGGCGGCGAGCGCCTCGCGCGGGGAGATGCCGAAGAGCCCGGCGTCGAAGTCGCCGGCGTCGTAGAGGAACCCGCCCTCGCGGCAGTAGCTGGTGCCGGGGGTCTCGGGGTCGGGGTCGTAGAGCCGGTCGAGGTCCCACCCGCGGTCGGTCGGGAACGGGCCGACCGCGTCGCGCCCGGCGTCGACGAGGTCCCAGAGGTCCTCGGGGGACGACACCCCACCGGGGTAGCGGCACGCGGCCGCGACGATGACGACGGGGTCGTCCCCCGTCACGGGCGCCGGTGCGGGCCCGTCGGGCCGGCCCGACCCGGCGTCGTCGCCACCGAGCTCGGAGGACAGGTGGGCGACGAGGGCCGCGGGCGTCGGGTGGTCGAACACCGCCGTGACCGGCAGGCGCACGCCGACCGCGGCGCCGAGCCGGTTGCGGAGCTCGACCGAGGTCAGCGAGTCGAACCCGAGCTCGGTGAAGGCCGCCTCGGGCTCGACGTCGTTGGTGCGGTCGTGGCCGAGGACGGTGGCGACCTCGCTGCGCACCAGGTCGAGCAGGGCCTGGCGACGGCGGTCGGGCGGCAGGGCGGCGATCCCGGTCGCGGCCTCCCCACCGGTGGGCAGCCCGGCGGCGCGCGCGGGCGACGAGGCCGGCACGAGGTCGGCGAACAGGGCGGGCAGGGAGCCCGAGGCGGACCGGGCGGCGAGGGCCCGCCGGTCCAGCCGCACCGGCGCGAGCAGGGCCTCGTCCGGGCGCGCCCCCGGGGCCGCGGTCGCGGCGAGGGCGTGGTCGAGCAGGGTGAGGGCCTCGGTGGTGGCCAGCGGGGCGAACCCGGCCCGGGCGATGCGGGCGCGGTCGGCCTCGTCGAGGGCGGCGGTCATGCCGCTCTCGGCGGCCCACAGCCCCCAGGCCAGGGCGACGGCCCGGCCGCCCCGGGCGCGACGGTGGGCGGCGAGGGCGTCGACGGCGGTGTTCGCGGCCGCGTAGGCGCCCTGGCCGGCGGCCCCCTGCACGCCGGCGAAGGCCGAGAACAGCACGAGCGCGACGTCGTCGTCGACGAGCTCGTGCAGGTGCCAGGCGGCGTCGATCTTCGGGCGGGCGACCCGGTCGACCTGGTCGGCGGTGGTGGCGGTCAGCACCGCGTCGTCGACGACCCCGGCCGCGTGCACCACGGCGGTGAGCGGGTGGCCGGTCTCGACGCCCGCGAGCAGGGCGGCGACGGCGTCGCGGTCGGCGGTGTCGGCCGCGACGAGCCGGGCGGTGGCCCCGGCGGCCTCGAGGTCGGCGAGCAGCTCGCCCGCCCCGGGGGCGTCGGGCCCGCGCCGGCCGGCGAGCAGGAGGTGCCGCACCCCGTGGTGGCGGGCGAGGTGGCGGGCGACCAGCCCACCGAGGGTGCCGGTGGCGCCGGTGACGAGGACGGTGCCGTCGGCCCACGGGGTGCCGGGCGTCGTGTCCGCCGCGGCGCGCGTGAGGCGCGGGACGAGGGCCCCGCCGTCGCGCAGGGCGAGCTGCGGTTCGCCGGTCGCCACGGCCGCGGCGAGGGACGGGAACGAGTCCGGTGCGGTGTCGAGGAGGACCAGCCGGTCCGGGTGCTCGGACTGGGCCGCGCGCACGAGTCCCCACACGCCGGCGGCGGCGAGCCCGTCGACGGTGTCGTCGGCGGTCGCGGCGACCGCGCCCCGGGTGAGGACCACCAGCGGCACCACGGCGTCGCTCGCGAGCCACCGCGTGACGACCTCGAGCACGGCCGCCGTCGTCGCGCGGACCGCGGCACCGAGATCGGGACCGTCGACGCTCTCGACCGGCAGGAGCACCGGACCGCTCGCCTCGGCCGGGTCGCTGACCGGGGTGGTGCCCAGGGCGCCGGCCACGGCGTCGGCGAAGTCACCGGGACCGGACGGGGCGAGGACGGCGAGCGGCACAGGAGGCACGGAAGGCACGGCCGGTAGCCGCACGGGGGTCCAGGCCGGCCGGTAGAGCGAGGCGGGCCGGGTCCGGCGGGCCAGCTCGAGCCGGTCGGCGTCGATCTCGCGCAGGGTCAGGGCCTCGACCGTCGCCAGCGGGGCGCCGGCCGGGTCGGTCAGCTCGACCGCGACGGTGTCCGGGCCGGTGCCGCGCAGCCGCACGCGGGCCGCGGTGGCGTGCCCCGCGTGGACGGTGACGCCGCGCCAGGCGAACGGGACGTGCCCCGTGGTCGCGCCGGCGCCGGCGTCCGGGTCGTCCGCGAGCCCCGAGCGCACGGCGACGGTGTGCAGGGCGGCGTCGAGGAGCGCGGGGTGCAGGACGAAGCCGTGCGGGTCGGCGTCCGGCGGCACGACCTCACCCACGACGTCGTCCCCGTCCCGCCACACGGCGACCAGGCCGCGGAAGGACGGTCCGTAGCCGAACCCGGCGTCGGTGAGGCCGTCGTAGAAGCCGTCGAGGTCGACCGGGGTCGCCCCGACCGGAGGCCACGCGCCGTCGGGGACCGGGGGTGCGGGGCGCGCCGGGACGGTGGTGGCCGACGCGTGCCGGGTCCACGGCTCGTCCGTGTCCTCCCCCGCGGCCGCCCGCGAGTGCACGGTGACGGCGCGCCGGCCATCGGCGTCGGGGGCCGCGACGACGACCTGCAGGGCGACCGCGGCGTCGTCGGGCACGGTCAGCGGCGTCTCGACGGTCAGTTCCTCGACCTCGACGCCCACCGGACCGGCGGCGTGCAGCACGAGGTCGACCATCGCGGTGCCGGGGAGGATCACCGCGCCGAGGACGGCGTGGTCGGCGAGCCAGGGGTGCGTCGCCAGCGAGATGCGGCCGGTGTGCACGCGGGAGTCGGCGTCGGCGAGCTCGACGACCGCGGCGAGCAGCGGGTGCGCCGACCCGCCCAGGCCGGCGCCGGTGACGTCGCCGGAGCCCGCCGTGCGGGCGGGCCAGAAGCGACGGTGCTGCCAGGGATAGGTCGGCAGGTCGACGTGCCGACCGCCGGGCACGACGGCGGCCCAGTCGGGCACGTGGCCGCGCTCGTGCAGCCGGCCGACCGCCTCGAGCAGCGCCGTCTCCTCGTCGGCGGTGCGGCGCAGCGTCGGGACCGCGGCGCGGCCGTCGTCGAGGCTCTCCTGCGCCATCGGCGCGAGCACCGCGTCCGGGCCGACCTCGAGGACCGTCGTCACGCCCTCCTCGGCGAGGACGGCGACGGTGTCGGCGAAGCGGACGGTGTCGCGCACGTGCGCGACCCAGTGCTCCGGGTCGGTGATGCCGGCCGTCGACCCGTTCGAGACGACGACGACCCCCGGCTCGCGGAAGGTCAGCCCGGCCAGGACGGCCCGGAACTCGTCGAGCACCGGCTCCATGCGGGCGGAGTGGAACGCGTGGCTGACGTGCAGGCGGCGGACCCGCACGCCGCGGTCCTCGAACCCGGCGGCGACGGCCGCGACGGGCCCGTCGTCCCCGGAGATCACGCAGGCGGCCGGGCCGTTGACGGCCGCGAGGTCGACCCCCTCGACCAGGGCGGCGCGCACCTCGTCCTCGGGCGCCGCCACCGCCACCATCGACCCGCCGTCGGGCAGGGCGGCCATGAGCCGGCCGCGGTCGGCGACGAGCGCGGCGGCGTCGTCGAGGTCGAGCACCCCGGCGACGTGCAGCGCTGTGATCTCGCCGATCGAGTGGCCGCCGACGACGTCCGGGTGCAGCCCCCAGGAGCCGAGCAGCCGGGCGAGGGCGACCTCGAGCGCGAACAGGGCGGCCTGGGTGTGGTCGGTGCGGGCGAGCAGGTCGGCATCGTCGCCGAGGGCCACCGCGGCCACCGACCCCGGCCCGTCGAGGTGGGCGTCCAGCGCGGCGCAGGCGGCGTCGAACGCCGCGGCGAACACCGGGTGGCGGGCGTGCAGGTCGCGGCCGGCGCCCGGGCGCTGGGCGCCCTGCCCGGTGAACACCATGGCGAGCCGGCCGTCGGCGGGGGTGGTGCCGGTCCCGGCGTCGGCGAGCGCTGCGAGGTCGTCGCGGACCGAGCGCGGGTCGCCGACGAGCACCGTGCGGCGGGTCAGCGCCGCCCGGCCGGTGGCCAGCGCGGACGCGAGGTCCCGGGCCTCGGCCGAGCCGGGGGCGACGTCGTCGAGCCGGGGCAGCAGGCGCGCGGCCTGCGCGCGCAGGGCGTCGTCGGTGCGCCCGGAGAGCACCCACGGCAGCAGGGTCGGGCACGGCTCGTCGTCGGGAAGAGGAGCCGTCGGGGCCTGCTCGACGACGACGTGCGCGTTGGTCCCGGACACCCCGAACGACGACACGCCCGCGCGGCGGGGCCGCCCGGTGTCCGGCCAGTCGAGGGGCTCGCGGACGAGGGCGACGGCGCCGTCGGTCCAGTCGACGTGCGGACTCGGCTCCTCGGCGTGCAGCGTCGCGGGAATCCGGCCGTGGCGGATCGCCTCGACCATGACGATCACGCCCGCCACGCCCGCGGCGGCCTGGGTGTGCCCGAGGTTCGACTTCACCGAGCGCAGGTGCAGCGGGCGCGCCGCGTCGTGCCCGGTGCCGTAGACCGCCTGCAGCGCGCCGGCCTCGATCGGGTCGCCGAGCGCCGTGCCGGTCCCGTGCGCCTCGACGACGTCGACGTCGCCCGGGCCGAGTCCCCCGGCGTCGAGCGCCGCGCGGATCACCCGCTGCTGGGACGGGCCGTTCGGGGCGGTGAGGCCGTTGGAGGCGCCGTCGGAGTTCACCGCGCTGCCCCGCACGACGGCGAGCACCGGCCGCCCGGCCGCGACGGCGTCCGCGAGCCGCTGGACCACGAGCACGCCGACGCCCTCGCCCCAGCCCGTCCCGTCGGCCGCGGCGGAGAACGCCTTGCACCGGCCGTCGGATGCGAGGCCGCGCTGGCGGGAGAACTCGACGAACGCGTGCGGGGTCGCCATCACGGTGGCGCCGCCGGTGACCGCGAGGTCGCACTCCCCGCGCTGCAGGGCCGCGACGGCCGAGTGCAGCGCCACCAGCGACGCCGAGCACGCCGTGTCCACGGTCATCGACGGGCCCTCGAGCCCGAACACGTACGACAGCCGGCCCGAGATGACGCTCGCGGCGGTGCCGGTCATCCGGAACCCCTCGAGCTCCGGGTCGTCGTGGCCGAGCACCTCGCCGTAGTCCTGGCCGTTCGTGCCGACGAAGACGCCCGTGCGGCTGCCCCGCAGCGACGTCGGGTCCAGGCCGGCGCGCTCGAGCGCCTCCCACGTCGTCTCGAGGAGCTGGCGCTGCTGCGGGTCGGTGGCCAGCGCCTCGCGGGGGCTGATGCCGAAGACCGCGGGGTCGAAGTCGGCGGCGGCGTCGAGGAACGCGCCGCGGTGGGTGTAGGAGGTCCCGGCGTGCTCCGGGTCGGGGTGGAACAGCCGCTCGAGGTCCCAGCCGCGGTCGGTGGGCCAGTCCCCGACGGCGTCGGTGCCGTCCGCGACGAGCCGCCACAGGTCCTCCGGCGACCCGACCCCGCCGGGGTAGCGGCAGGCCATCGCGACGATCGCCACCGGCTCGTCGTCGGGAAGATCCTTCCCGACGGCGGGGGTGGTCGGGTCGGGTCCCTCGGCCGCCAGGCCGAGCTCGTCGAGGGCGTGCCGGGCCAGGGCGACGGGGGTGGGGTGGTCGAAGACGACGGTGGCGGGCAGCCGCACGCCGAGGTCGCGGGCCAGGCGGTTGCGCAGGTCGACCGCGGTGAGCGAGTCGAAGCCCAGGTCGCGGAACGGGCGGTCGGCGCCGACGTCGGCGGGTCCGTCGAGGCCGAGCGCGACCGCGGCCCGCGACCGGACGAGGTCGAGCAGGCGCTGCTCCCGGGCCCCGGCGGGCAGGGCGGCCAGCCCGGTCGCGTCGTCCTCGGCGGGCTCGGTGGGCGCGGCGGCGGGGAGCTCGCTGACGAGCGCGCCGGCGTGCGCGGCGCGCAGGCCGTCGGCGTAGCGGGGCCACGCGAGGTCGGCGACGACGAGGTCGGTGTCGCCCCCCGCGACGGCGGCCGCCAGGGCCGCGACCGCCGCGTCCGGGTCCATCACGCCGAAGCCGGTCCGGGTCAGCCGCGAGGCCTCCCCCGCGGCGTCCTGCACGTGGCCGGTGGCGAGTCCACCGCCGCCCCACGCGCCCCACGCGACGGACAGCCCGGACGCTCCGGCCGCCCGGCGTCGGGCCACGACCGCGTCGGCGGCCGTGTTGGCCGCCGCGTAGACGCCCTGACCTGGGTTGCCGAGCGCGCCGGCCGCCGAGGAGAACAGCACGAACAGGGCGGCGTCCCGCGAGACCGCGTCCCAGGCGAGCGCGCCGTCCACCTTCGGCGACCAGACCGGGGCCCAGTCGTCCGGGCCGAGCTGCTCGACAACGCCGTCCGCGACGATCCCGGCGGCGTGCACGACGCCGCGCAGCGGGGCGTCGTCGGGCAGGTCGGCGACGACCGCGGCGGCCGCCGCGGGGTCGGCGACGTCCGCGGCGACGACGGTGACCCGCGCGCCGCGCTCCTCCAGGTCCCGGCGCAGCTCGTCGGCGCCGGGGGCGTCCGGACCGTGGCGCGACACCAGCACGAGGTGCGGCACGCCGGCGTCGGCGAGCCAGCGGGCGGCGCGGGCGCCGAGCGCGCCCGTCCCGCCCGTGATGACCACGCTGCCGTCGCGGGGCAGCCCGTCGTCGGGACCGGTCTCGGTCCGCGGGGCGGCGACGAGGCGGCGGCCGAGGGCGTGGCCGTCGCGCAGGGCGATCTCGCGCTCGTCGTGCCCGGCGAGCTGGGCGAGGACCCAGGTGGCGGTGGCGTCGGCATCGGTGCCGTCGGTGTCGACGAGGCCGCCCCAGCGGGTCGGATCCTCGAGCCCGATCACGCGAGCGAGGCCCGCGACTCCAGCAGCGGACGGGTCGGGCGCGGGGTCGCCGCCGGTCGCGACGGCGCTGCGGGTCACGACGACCACCCGCGCGCGGCCCGCGTCCTGCACGATCGCGGCCAGGGCGGCCGCGTCGGCGTGGCGGTCCGAGGGAGTCCCGGTGACGACGACGAGGCCCGCGGGTTCCTCGTTGTGGGCGGCGATCCGGGCACCGGCGCGGGTCAGAGCAGCGGCGAGGTCGTCGCTCGGGCCGAGGGCGACGATGCGCACCGGGCCCTCGGGCGGAGTCGGCTGCGGGGTGGCGAGCGGCGACCACGTGATGCGGTAGCGCCAGTCGTCGGCCACCGCGCGCTGCCGGTCGTCGAGGCGTCGGCGGCGCAGGGCGGCGAGGGCGTCGGCGAGCGGGAGGTCCGGGTCGAGGCCGAGCGCGGCGGTGTCGCCCCCGTCGACGGCGGCCCGCAGTGCGGCGTCGACGGGGTCCGTCGGGGCGGCCGGGGCGGCGGGCTCGAGCCAGTAGCGGCGGTGGTCGAAGGCGTAGGTCGGCAGGTCCTTCACCGGGGTCGCCTCGCCGATCACGGCGTCCCAGTCCGGCGTGATGCCGCGGACATGCAGGGCCGCCAGCGCGAGCAGGGCCTGGTGGCGGGTGCCGTGGTCGCGGCGCAACGTCCCGACCACCAGGGCGTCCGGCACGGTGTCCCCGACCGGCCCGGTGAGCACCGGGTGCGGTGAAACCTCCACGAAGACCTCGTGGCCCTGCTCGACGAGAGCCTCGACAGCCTGCTGCAGCTGCACCGGCCGGCGCAGGTTCTCCGCCCAGTACCCGGCGTCCATCGCTGCGGTGTCGAGGAACTCTGCTCGGACCGTGGACAACAGCGGGGTGCTGCCGGTGACCGGGCTCAGCCCGCCCAGCTCTCCGCGGATGGTGTCGATGACCGCGTCGACGTGCTGCGAGTGCGACGCGTAGTCCACCGCGATCCGCTTCACCTCGACCGCCGACTCCGCGACGAACCGCTCGACCGCGTCGACATCACCCGAGACCACCGTGGACGCGGGCCCGTTGACGGCGGCAATCGACAGGCCGTCCGGGAGCTCGAGCTCTGCGGCCGGCAGCGGCACCGAGGCCATCGCCCCGTGCCCCGCGAGGTGCTCGCGGATCACCGTGGCGCGGCGCGCGACGACCCGCGCCCCCTGCTCGACGGTCAGACCACCCGCCACGACCGCGGCGGCGATCTCACCCTGCGAATGCCCCACCACCGCCGACGGCGTGACACCCCACGACGCCCACAACTTGGCCAGGGCGACCATCACCGCCCACGACGCACACTGCACCCCCACCACATCGAACGACTCATCGCCGCCGTCGAGCAACGCCTGGTGCAGATCCCAGCCCAGGTGCGGCTCCAGCGCGGCACAGCACTCGGCCAGCGCGTCGGCGAACACCGGCTCCTCGCCGACCAGCGTGCGGGCCATGCCCACCCACTGCGCCCCCTGACCCGGGAACACGAACACCGGCCCGGCACCCACCGACTCCGCCGCACCGGACACCAGATTCCCGGCCGGCTCCCCCGCCGCCAGCGCATCCAGCCCCGCCAGCAGCGCCTCGCCGTCGCCGACCACCACCGCCCGACGCTCGAACCGCGACCGACCCACCAACCCCGCCGCCACACCCGACGTCGAGAACCCGCTGTGCTCCCGCGCCCACGAAACGAGCCGCCGCGCCTGATCGGCCAGCGCCCCCGCCGACCGCGCCGAGAGCACCCACGGCTGCACCAGCCGTGGCCCACCACTGACACCCAATGGCAGCCGTGTGCCACCACTGACATCCGGCTCCCCACCGTCGGCCAGCGGCCGTGTCCCGTCGCTGACACTCGACGGCAGCCGTGTGCCACCGCTGACACCCGGCGCCGACTCCAGCACCACGTGCGCGTTCGTCCCGGAGATCCCGAACGCCGAGACGCCGGCCCGGCGCGGACGGCCCACCGACGGCCACGCCCGCGCCGCCGACAGCACCGACACCGCGCCCGCCGACCAGTCGACGTGCGGCGACGGCTCGTCCACGTGCAGCGAGGCCGGGAGCACGCCGTGCCGCATCGCGAGGACCATCTTGATCACGCCGGCCAGTCCGGCGGCGGCCTGCGTGTGGCCCAGGTTCGACTTCACCGACCCCAACCACAGCGGCTCCGCGCGCTCCACCCCGCCGTAGGTCGCCTGCAGCGCCTGCGCCTCGATCGGGTCGCCGAGGGTCGTGCCGGTGCCGTGCGCCTCCACCGCGTCGACGTCGGCGGGGCCGAGCCCGGCGGCGGCCAGCGCGTCGCGGATGACCCGCTGCTGCGACGGGCCGTTCGGCGCGGTCAGCCCGTTCGACGCGCCGTCCTGGTTCACCGCGGAGCCGCGCACCACGGCCAGAACCTCGTGGCCCAGCCGCTCGGCATCGCTCAGCCGCTCGACCCAGAGCATCGCGACGCCCTCGGAGAACCCGGTGCCGTCGGCGTCGGCGGAGAAGGCCTTGCAGCGGCCGTCGGTGGCGAGGCCGTGCTGGCGGGAGAACTCGACGAACAGTTCCGGGGTGCTCATGACGATCGCGCCGCCGACGAACGCCGCGTCGCACTCGCCCCGGCGCAGCGACGCCACGGCGAGGTGCAGCGCGACCAGCGACGACGAGCACGCCGTGTCCACGGTGACCGCCGGGCCCTCGAGCCCGTAGACGTAGGCGAGCCGGCCGGACGCGACGCTCGACTGCGTCCCCGTCGTCCGGAAGCCGCCGGCCTCGTCGTCGGGCGCCCCGAGTCCGTAGGGCTGCGCGCTCATCCCGACGAACGCGCCGCCGCGCGTGCCGTGCAGCGTGTCCGGGTCGATCCCGGCCCGCTCGAGGGTCTCCCACGACGTCTCGAGCAGCAGGCGCTGCTGCGGGTCCATCGCCAGCGCCTCGCGCGGGGAGATCCCGAAGAACGTCGGGTCGAAACCCGCGGCGTCGTCGAGGAACCCGCCGGCGCGGGTGTAGGCGGTGCCGGGGTGGTCGGGGTCGGGGTCGTAGAGCGCGGCGAGGTCCCAGCCGCGGTCGTCGGGGAAGGTCCCCATCACGTCGCCGCCGTCGGCGACCAGGCGCCACAGCGCCTCGGGCGAGTCGATCCCGCCGGGGAACCGGCACGCCATCGCCACGATCGCGACCGGCTCGTCGCCCTCGACGTCCTTCCCGACGGCAGGTGTGGCCGGGTCGGGCTCGTCGTCGCCGACGAGCAGCGTCCGCAGGTGGCGGCCCAGCGCGGTCGGGGTGGGGTGGTCGAAGACGCTGGTCGCGGGCAGGCGGAGCCCGACGGCGGCGCCGAGCCGGTTGCGCAGCTCGACGCTCGAGACGGAGTCGAACCCGGCGTCCTTGAAGGCGCGGCGCTCGTCGAGGTCGGTGCCGGAGTCGTGCCCGAGGATGCCGGCGGAGTGCGTGCGGACCAGGTCGACGAGCACCCGCTCCTGCTCGTCGCGGGGCAGCCCGCGGAGCCGGGTCGCGAGGTCGTCGCCGACGGACTGCTGCGCGTCGCCGTCGCCGGTGGCGGCCTCCGGGACGCCCGCGAGGAGCGGGGCCGGGCGGGTGGCGGTGAACGCGGTCGCGAAGCGGGGCCAGTCGACGTCGGCGACGACCAGGTCGGTGTCGTCGGCCCCGACCGCCTGCCGGAGCGCGGCCAGACAGAGCTCCGGGTCCATCTCGGGGACGCCGTGGCGGGTGAGGAGGTCGCCGACCCCGCTCCCGCCCATGCCGCCGTCGGCCCATGCGCCCCAGGCGATCGCGGTGGCGGGCTCGCCGGCGTCGCGGCGGGCCCGCGCGAGGGCGTCGAGATAGGCGTTGCCGGGCGCGTAGTTCCCCTGCCCGGGGACGCCGACCGCCCCGCCCCAGGAGGAGAAGAGCACGAACGCGTCGAGGCCCCGGCCCCGGGTGAGGCGGTCGAGCGTCGCCGCGGCCCCGGCCTTGGCGGGCAGCGCCGTCGCGAGCTGGGCGGGGGTCAGGTCGGCGACCATCGCGTCGTCGAGGACGGCGGCGGTGTGCACGACGGCGGACAGGTCGTCGTGCTCGTCGAGCAGCGCGGCGAGCGCGGCCGGGTCGGTGACGTCGACGGCCGCGACGATCGTCCGTGCGCCCGCCGCGGCGAGGTCCGCGACGAGGTCGGCGACGCCCGGGGCGTCGTGGCCGCGGCGGCTGACGAGCACGAGGTGCTGGGCGCCGTGCGCGGCGAGCATCCGGGCCACGCGGCTCCCCAGCGCGCCGGTGCCCCCGGTGACCAGCACGGTCCCCCGGGGCTCCCACCCTCCGGCGGGGGCCCGGTCGCCGAGCGGGGCCCGGACCAGCCGGCGGGCGAGGACCGCTCCGGACCGCACCGCCACCTGGTCCTCGACATCGGACGCGAGCACGGCGACGAGGCCGCGCGCGGCGTCGGGGTCGTCGGGGTCGAGGTCGACCAGCCCGCCCCACCGCTCCGGCGTCTCCAGGGCCGCGATCCGGCCCAGCCCCCACACCAGGGCCTGCTCGGGGGCGGTCAGCCGGTCGCCGGGCGCGGCGGCCACGGCGCCGTGGGTCAGGACGTGCAGGGGCGCGGCGATCCCGGCGTCCGCCAGGGCCTGCAGCGCCGCGAGCGTCGCGGCGTGGCCCCAGGGGACGACGTCGAACTCGGGGTCCCGGGCGTCGGTGAGCGCGAGGAGCGACAACACACCGGCGACCGGGCCGTCGGGCAGCCGGGAGGCGAGGGTCTCGCGCCGCGCCGGCGCGTCGGGGTCGACCTCGACGACGACGGGCTCGGCCCCGGCTCCGGCGAGCGCGGTCGTGATCGCGGTCGTGTCCGTGCCGGTCGGCGCGAGGAGCAGCCACCGCCCGTCGAGCGCGGCGGCGTCGAGGGAGACCGGGTCCCACCGCTCGCGGTAGCGCAGCCCGTCGAGCCGCGACCGTTCCTGGTCCCGGTCGCGCCAGGCGGCCAGGGTCGGGAGGACCGCGCGGAGTGCGTCGGCGTCGCCCTGCCCGACGGCGGCCGCGAGCGCGTCGGCGTCCCCGCGCTCGACGGCGGACCAGAACGACGACTCCGCCGACGACCCTCCCCCGGTCCCGACGGCGGGCGGCTCGAGCCAGTAGCGGCGGTGCTCGAAGGCGTAGGTCGGCAGGTCCCTGACCGGCTCGGCGTCGCCGATCACGGCGTCCCAGTCCGGGACGATGCCCCGGGTGTGCAGCGCGGCGAGGGCCAGGAGGGCCTGCTGACGGGTGCCGTGGTCACGGCGCAACGTCCCGACGACGAGCGCGTCGGGCACGGTGTCCCCGACCGACCCGGCCAGCACCGGGTGCGGCGAGACCTCGACGAAGACGCCTTGGCCCTCGGCGGCGAGGGCCTCGATCGCCTGCTGCAGCTGGACGGGCCGGCGGAGGTTCTCCGCCCAGTAGCCCGCGTCCATCTCTGCGGTGTCGAGGACCTCGCCGCGGACCGTGGAGAACAGTGGGGTGGCGCTCGTCTGTGGTGTGAGCCCGTCCAGCTCGCCGCGGATGGTGTCGACCACGGCGGCGACGTGCTGCGAGTGCGACGCGTAGTCCACCGCGATCCGCTTCACCTCGACCGGGGACCCCGCGATGAACCGCTCGACCGCGTCGACGTCCCCGGACACCACGGTGGACGCGGGACCGTTGACCGCGGCGATCGAGAGGCCTTCCGGGAGCTCGAGCTCTGCTGCGGGCAGCGGCACCGAGGCCATCGCCCCGTGCCCGGCGAGGTGCTCGCGGATCACCGTCGCGCGGCGCGCGACGACCCGGGCGCCCTGCTCGACGGTCAGCCCACCGGCCACGACGGCGGCGGCGATCTCACCCTGCGAATGGCCGACCACCGCCGACGGCGTGACACCCCACGACGCCCACAGCCGCGCCAGGGCGACCATCACCGCCCACGACGCACACTGCACTCCCACCACGTCGAAGGAATCATCCGAACCGTCCAGCAGCGCTGCCTGCAGGTCCCAGCCCAGGTGAGGTTCCAGGGCGGTGCAGCACTCGGCCAGCGCGTCGGCGAACACCGGCTCCTCGGCATGCAGCGCGGCCGCCATGCCCACCCACTGCGCCCCCTGCCCCGGGAACACGAAGACCACCGACGGGTCCGGGTCGTCGAGCGCGGTCCCGAGCACCGCCTGCCGCACCGGGGTGCCCGACGCCACCGCCTCGAGGCCCGCCAGCAGCTCGTCCCGGTCCCCGACCACCACCGCCCGGTGCTCCAGCGACGCCCGCGTACGCACCAACCCCGACGCCACACCCGACGTCACGAACCCGTCGTGCTCCCGCGCCCACGCCGCGAGCCGCTCGGCCTGGCCGCGCAGCGCCCCCGTCGACCGCGCCGAGAGCACCCACGGCTGCACCAGCCGTGGCCCACCACCGACACCCGATGGCAACCGTGTGCCACCATTGACATCCGACTCCCCGCCGTCGGCCGGCGAGCGTGTCCCGCCACTGACGTCCGGCGTCAGCCGTGTGCCACCGCTGACACCAGGGCTCGGCGCCGCCTCCAGCACCGCGTGCGCGTTCGTCCCCGACACCCCGAACGACGAGACGGCGGCGCGACGCGGGCGGTCCCCGACCTCCGGCCACGACCGGGCCGATGACAGGAGCGCGAGCGCCCCGGTGGACCAGTCGACGAAGGGCGAGGGCTCGTCGACGTGCAGGGTCGCGGGCAGCACGCCGTGCTGCAGCGCGAGCACCATCTTGATCACGCCCGCGACGCCGGCGGCGGCCTGGGTGTGCCCGATGTTCGACTTCACCGACCCCAGGTACAGCGGCTCCGCGCGCTCGACGGCGCCGTAGGTCGCGAGCAGCGCCTCGGCCTCCATCGGGTCGCCGAGGCGCGTACCGGTGCCGTGGGCCTCCACCACGTCGACCTCGCCGGCCGGGACCCCGGCGTCGGCGAGCGCCCGGAGCACCACCCGCTCCTGGGCGGGCCCGTTCGGCTGCGTCAGCCCGTTCGACGCGCCGTCCTGGTTGACCCCGGTGCCGCGCACGAGGGCGAGGACCGGCCATCCGCGGCGCTCGGCCTCGGAGACCCGGGCGAGCAGGACGAGCCCGACGCCCTCGGCGGGCCCGAAGCCGTCGGCGCCGGCCCCGAACGCCTTGCAGCGACCGTCGGCGGCCAGGCCGTGCTGGCGGGAGAACTCGATGAAGGTGCTCGGGGTCGACAGCACGGTCGCACCGCCGGCGAGCGCGGTCGTGCACTCGCCCCGGCGCAGCGCCGCCACCGCCTGGTGCAGGGCGACCAACGACGACGAGCACGCCGTGTCCACCGTGACCGCCGGGCCCTCGAGCCCGAGGACGTAGGCGATGCGGCCGGAGGCGACGCTGGTCGTGTTGCCGGTGAGCACCTGGCCCTCGAGCTCCGCGGGGACCTCGTGGCTGCGGGGCGCGTAGTCCGACGGCATCGCGCCGACGAAGACCCCGGCCTGCTCGCCGCGCATCGACGTCGGGTCCACCCCGGCCCGTTCCAGGGTCTCCCAGGCGACCTCGAGCAGCAGCCGCTGCTGCGGGTCCATCGCCAGCGCCTCGCGCGGGGAGATCCCGAAGAACCCGGCGTCGAACCCGCCCGCGTCGTCGAGGAACCCGCCGGTCGCGGTCACCGAGCTCCCCGGTCGGCGGCCCGCGGGGTCGTACAGGCCGGTGTCCCAGCCCCGGTCGGTCGGCAGCGGCCCCACGGCCTCGCCGCCGGCGGCGACGAGGTCCCACAGGTCCTCCGGCGAGGCGATGCCCCCGGGCAGCCGGCACGCCATCGCGACGACGGCGACCGGCTCGGCCTGCCGGGACTCCAGCTCCTCGACGCGGCGGCGGGCCGCGCGCAGGTCGGTGGTGACCCGCTTGAGGTAGTCGCGGAGCTTGTCCTCGGTGCTGGTCACGCCATCACCTCGTGGGGGACGGGGCCGGGCGTCACGAACCGCCCAGCTCTCGGTCGATGAGGGAGAACATCTCGTCGTCGTCGGCGGCCGAGAGGTCCTCGTCGGCCGGTCCGCCGGAGTCCGGTACCTCCGGCACCTCGGGCACCTCGGGCACTTCGTTCGGGGCCTCCAGCTCGGCGAGCAGCGCCCGCACCCGGGCGGCGGCACGCGTGCGCTCGTCCGCGTCCACGGCTCGCAGGCGCGTGGCCAGCCGGTCGATCTCGGGGAGCACGCCCTCGGCGGGCTCCTCGACCGGGACCGCCGCGGGAGCGAGGGCGGCGAGCCGGTCCAGGACGTGGTCGACCAGCGCCGCCGGGGTCGGGTGGTCGATGACCGCCGACGCGGCCAGCCGCACCCCGCACGCGGCGGCGACCCGGTTGCGCAGGTCCACCGCGGTCACCGAGTCGAAGCCCTGCTCGGCGAACGTGCGCCGCACCGACAGCCCGTCGGTGCGGCCGAGCACGCCGAGCGCGAGGTCCCGGACGACGGCCGCCACCTCCTCGCGGCGCGCGGCGTCCTCCAGCCCGACCAGGCGCTGCGCCGGACCGCCCCCGTGCCCGTTCGACCCGTGCCCGTTCGACCCGTGCCCGTTCGACCCGTGCCCGTTCGCCCCATGCCCGTTGGACCGGTCGCCGTTCGACCGGTGGCCGTTCGCCCGGCGCGGCGCCGGCACCGCCTCCCGGAGCGCCTCGACGTCGACCGGACCCAGCGTCACCGCGTCGACCAGCAGGGCGGCCCGGCCGCGGTCGTCCGCGCAGCTCACGGAGACCGCACCGTTCCTGCGCGGGACGAGCACGACCCGCCAGGTCGCGCTCGGTCCCACGTGCTCGCCGACCACCACGCCCTCGAAGGAGGTCGGTCGTCTCGGTACCGCTCCCGGCTCCTCGTCCAGCACGGCCAGGGCGGCGTCGAGGACGGTCGCGGGGACGCCCGGTCCTCCCGATCCGCCGGCGACCTCGACGAGGACCTCCTCGCCGCGCCGCCACCGCCCGAGCACCCCGTCCGGCCCGGCCCCCGGGGCCGGCACCGCACCATCGGGAGGCCACGGCACCGGCAGGGTGCCGGCGTCACCGTCGGCAGGGCGCGCGTGCCCGGCGGCCAGCCGGGTCCACCCGGACCCGGGCCGCGCATGCACCGTCACGGGACGGCGGCCGTGATCGTCGAGCCCGCCGACGCGCACCTGCAGCTCGCTGCTGCGACCGGGCGGGAGGGCGAGCGGCGCGTCGAGGGCGAGGTCGTCGACGCGCGGCACCCCGGCGCGCGCGGCGGCATGGCAGGCGAGGTCGAGCACCGCGTGCGCGGACAGGGCCCGGACGTCGGGCAGGCCCGGCACGCCGGCGGCGGGCCCGCCGTCGCCGTCGACCCGCCCGAGCAGCAGCAGGCTGTCGTCCTCGGCGCCGTGCAGGGCCGCGGAGAGCAGCGGGTGCCGGGCCGACTCCAGTCCGCCGGCGTCGAGGTCGGCCGGCGAACCGGCGGCCTCGACGGGCTCCGGGTCGAGCCAGTAGCGGTCCCGGCGGAACGCGTAGGTCGGCAGCGGGATCCGGCGTGCCCCGGTGCCGGCGAACACCGCGCCGGCGTCGAGGGTCGCGCCGGCGACGTGCAGCTCCGCGAGCGCGGTGAGGAACCGCCGCGGCCCCCCGTCGTCGCGGCGCAGCGTCCCCACCACGGCCGGGAACTCGAGCTCGGCGTCGTCGACGGTGTCCTGCAGCGCCCCGGTGAGCACCGGGTGCGGGCTGATCTCGACGAACACGGTGCGCCCGCGGTCGACGAGCTCGCGGACGGCGTCGTGCAGCCGCACCGTCGACCGCAGGTTGCGGTACCAGTAGTCGCCGTCGAGCGTCGCGGTGTCGATCCCGGTGCCGGTCACGGTGGACACGAGCGGGACCTCGCCCGCCCGCGGGGTGACGTCGGCGAGCTCCGCGCGCATCCGGTCGGCGAGCACCTCCACCTGCGGGGAGTGCGACGCGTAGTCGATCGCCACCCGCCGCGCGCGGACCCCGTCGGCCTCGCACGCCCGGGCGAGCTCATCGAGGGCGTCGAGGTCACCGGAGGCCACCGACGTCGTCGGCCCGTTGACGGCGCCGATGCCGAGCCGTCCCTCCCACGCTGTCAGGCGCCGCTCGAGCGCCTCGACCGGCTCGGCGACGGCGAGCATGCCGCCCCGCCCGGAGAGGTGCTCGGCCAGCGCGCGCGCCCGCAGCGCGACCACCTTCGCGCCGTCGGCGAGCGACACCGCGCCGGCGACGACGGCCGCGGCCAGCTCTCCCTGGGAGTGCCCGACGACGGCGGCCGGGCGGACCCCGGCGGCCTCCCACACGCGGGCGAGGCCGACGGCCACCGCCCACAGCGCGGGCTGCATCAGCTCGGTGCGCTCGACCCACGACGAGTCCGCGCCGCGCAGCATCGTGACGAGGTCGACGTCGAGCCACGGGTCGAGGGCCCAGGCGCACTCGTCGATCGCCGCCGCGAACACGGGGCACGTGTCGAGCAGGTCCACGCCCATGCCCGCCCACTGCGACCCCTGTCCGGGGAACACGAACACGACGGCCCGGCCGGCCTCCCCCGGCGTGGTCCCCCGCACGACCCCCGCGCCCGGCGCCTCCCGGGCCAGGGACTCGAGGGCGTCCCGACGGCGGGCGGGGTCGTCCGCGACGACGACGGCCCGGTGGTCGAGGTGGGCCCGTCCGGCGGCGAGGGTCCAGCCCACCGAGGCCGGGTCGAGGTCGTCGAGCCCGTCGCGGGCGAGCAGGCGGGCGGCCTGCGCGGCCAGCGCCGCCGAGCCGCGGCCGGACAGCGGCCAGAGCACGGGGGCGTCGGAGAACAGCGCCGGACGGCCGCCCCCGGGGACGGCGGGCGCGGCGGGCTCCTCCGGCGCCTGCTCGACGACCACGTGCGCGTTGGTGCCGCTCATCCCGAACGAGGAGACCGCGGCCCGGCGGGGACCGGCACCCGCCGGCCACGGCGTCGCCTCGGTCACCGGGCGCACCGCCCCCGCGGACCAGTCCACGGCCGTCGTCGGGACCCCGACGTGCAGGGTCGGGGGCAGCACGCCGGCGCGCAGGGCGCCGAGGACCTTGATCAGCCCGCCGACGCCGGCGGCGGCCTGGGTGTGGCCGAGGTTCGACTTCAGCGAGCCGACGGCCACCGGGGTCTCCGGGTCGCGGTCGCGGCCGTAGGTGTCGAGCAGGGCGGCGGCCTCGACCGGATCGCCGACCCGGGTGCCGGTGCCGTGCGCCTCCACGAGACCGACGTCGGCGGGGGCGAGACCGGCGTCGGCGAGCGCGTCGCGGATCACCGCGCGCTGCGAGTCGCCGTCGGGGGCGGTGAGCGCGGGCGACGCGCCGTCCTGGTTGACCGCCGTGCCGCGGAGCACGCCGAGCACCGGCAGTCCCTGTCGCCGGGCCTCGGAGAGCCGGGTGAGCAGCACCATGCCGACGCCCTCGGCCCACCCGGTCCCGTCGGCGTCGTCGCTGAAGACCTTGCAGCGGCCGTCGGGCGCGAGCGCGCCCTTGCGGCCGAACTCGGTGAAGGCGCCCGGTCCGGCCATCACCGTCGCGCCGCCCGCGAGGGCCATCGTGCACTCCCCGCGGCGCAGCGAGGCCGCGGCGAGGTGGACGGCGACCAGCGAGGCGGAGTGCGCGGTGTCCACGGTGATCGCGGGGCCCTGCAGGCCGAGGGTGTAGGCGATCCGGCCGGAGGCGACGCTGGGCGCCGCCCCGGTGAGCAGGTAGCCCTCGTCGCCCGGGGCCGCGCGGTGCACGGGCGGGCCGTAGGCCTGGGCGGTGGCGCCGATGAACACGCCGGTCGGGGTGCCGCGCCGCCCGGTCGGGGCGATCCCGGCCCGCTCGAGGGCCTCCCAGGCGGTCTCGAGCAGCAGCCGCTGCTGGGGCTCCATCCCGACCGCCTCGCGCGGGGTGATGCCGAACAGCTCGGCGTCGAACTCGGCGGCGTCGTAGAGGAAGCCGCCGCGATCGGTGCGCACGCCGTCGAGCGCGGGCCAGCCGCGGTCGGTCGGGAAGGGCCCGGTGGCGTCGGTGCCGCCGACGACGAGGTCCCAGAGCTCGTCGGGGTCGGACACCCCGCCCGGGTAGCGGCAGCTCGCGGCCACCACGACGACGGGGTCGGTGACCGGGCCGCGGGGCTCCTCGTCCGCCGGCCCCGCCGGGTCCGGGCGCGGCTCGGGGGTGCCGGCCACGGTCGCGACGAGGCGGGTCGCGACGTCGCGCGGGGTGGGGTGGTCGAAGAACACGGTCGGCGGCAGGGTGGCGCCGACGGTCGCGCCGAGCCGCAGTCGCAGGTCGAGCACCGCCACCGAGTCGAGCCCGAGCGCCTTGAACGACCGGTCGACGTCGAGCGCCACGCCCGGAGCCAGGAGCGCGGCGACGTGCTCGCCGACGAGCTCGAGCGCCCGCGCCCCGGCGTCCGGACCGCGCAGGCCGCGGCCGTCGGGCTCCGCGCGGCGGCCGGGGCCGGGGCGTCGCAGGGCGTAGGCCGGCAGGGGGACGCGGACCGGGTCGCGGTCGGCGAGCACGGCGCGCCAGTCCACGTCGACGCCCGCGCAGTGCAGGCGGGCGAGTGCGGAGACCAGGCCGACGCGCTCGTCGCGGGCGTCGCGGCGCACCGCGGTGACCGAGGCCTGCTCGGGCGAGCGCAGGCAGGCCCGGATCGCCCCGCCGAGGACCGCCTCCGGGCCGATCTCGAGGAACGTCCCGACCCCGCGGTCCTCGAGGTGCCGGGTGGCGTCGAGGAACTGCACGGTGCCCCGCAGCTGGGCGACCCAGTGCTCCGGGTCGGCGAGCTCGTCCGCGGAGAGGACCGCCCCGGTGCGGGTGGAGACGACCGGGATGGACGGCGCCCGGAAGCGCAGCCGGGTGGCGACCCGGCGGAGGAGCTCGAGGATCGGGTCGACCGAGGCGGAGTGCGCGGCGACCCGCACGCGCAGGCGCCGGGCCCGCCGCCCGGGCCCCGACCAGGCCGCGGCCAGCTCCTCGATGGCCGGTTCCGGCCCGGAGACCGTGTGGTGCTCGGGCCCGTTGACCGCCGCGAGCTCCACGTCGCGCCCGGCGATGGCGGCCGCCACCTCGTCGGCCGAGCCGCGCAGGGCGAGCATGGCGCCGCCGGAGGGCAGGCCGTCCATGAGGAAGGCCCGCGCGGCGACGAGCCGGACGGCGTCGGGCAGCTCGAGCGCGCCCGCCGCGTGCGCGGCGACGACCTCGCCGAGCGAGTGCCCGCACAGCACGTCCGGGCGCACGCCCCAGGCCTCGAGCTGCCGGAACATCGCGACCTGGAACGCGAACAGCCCGATCTGGGCGTAGACGGTGCGGTCGAGCAGGGCCGCCGTGGCGGCGTCGGAGGCGAAGAGCACGTCGCGCACGCGGTGCTCGGCGTACCCGGCGAGCTGGGCGTCGAGCTCGCCGCAGACGTCGTCGAACGCGGCTCGGAACACGGGGTGCCGCTCGTGGAGGGCCCGGCCCGCGCCGCTGCGCTGCGCGCCCTGGCCCGGGAACACCAGCGCGAGCCCCGGCCGGTCGCGGACCGAGTCGGTGACGACGTCGCCCGCGGGTCGGTCGTCGGCCAGCGCGGCGAGGGCCGCGTCGAAGGCGGCCGGGTCGGCGACGATCACGGCGGCGCGGTGCGGGAGGTGCGTGCGGGTGGTCGCGAGCGAGGCGGCGACGTCGACCGGCCGGCCGGACGGGTGGGCGCGCCGGTGCTCCAGGAGGCGGGCGGCCTGGGCGCGGACGGCGGCGCGGTCGCTGCCGGAGAGCAGCCACGGGACCGGGTCGGACCCGTCGTCGTGCCCGGGGGCCGTGGGCGCGGGCTCCCCGGCGGCGAGGACGACGTGGCAATTGGTGCCGCCGAGCCCGAAGGAGCTGACCCCGGCGAGGAGGGGGCGGTCGGACGACGCCACCGCACGGGTCGCGTGCGGGACCTCGAGCCCGAGGTCCGCGAGCGGGATCGTCGGGGGCGGGGCGACGTGGTTGAGGCTGGCCGGGACCTCGCCGTGCGCGAGCGCGAGCACCGTCTTGACCAGGCCCGCGATCCCGGCGGCCCCCTCGAGGTGGCCGATGTTCGTCTTCACCGAGCCCACCGCGAGCGGCGTGCGCCGGCCGGGCGCCCGGCCCAGCACCGCCCCGAGGGCCGCGGCCTCCACCGGGTCGCCCGCCGGGGTGGCCGAGCCGTGCAGCTCCACGAGGTCGACCGCCGCCGGGTCCACCCCGGCGTCGGCGTACGCCAGGCGCAGCAGCTCGGCCTGGGCGTCGGTCTCCGGGCCGGTCATCGACGGGCCGGCCCCGTCGTGGTCCACCGCGCTGCCGCGCAGCACCGCCCACACCCGGTCGCCGTCCGCGCGGGCGTCGTCGAGGCGCTTGAGCAGCACCAGGGCGCCGCCCTCGCCGCGGACGTAGCCGTTGGCGCGGGCGTCGAAGGTGTAGCAGCGGCCGTCGGGCGAGAGGACACCGAGCCGGTCGGCGGAGACCGTGGCGGCGGGGTCGAGGGCGAGGCTCACGCCGCCGGCGATCGCCAGGTCGGACTCGCCCTGGCGCAGGCTCTGGCACGCGAGGTGGACCGCCACCAGCGACGACGACTGGGCGGTGTCGACGGTGGTGCTCGGACCCCGCAGGCCGAGGGCGAACGAGAGCCGGTTCGCGAGCAGCCCGCGCTGGGCGCCGAGCACGGCGTGGGCGGACGGGGCCGCCGCCGGGTCCGGGCGCTGGTCCGCGGCGGGCGCGGCGACGAAGACCCCGGTCCGGCCGGCGTCGGGTCGGGCGGGCACCACCCCGGCGTGCTCGAGGACCTGCCAGCCCAGCTCGAGCGCGAGCCGGTGGTGCGGGTCCATCGTCTGGGCCTCGCGCCGCGAGATCCCGAAGAGGTCGGCGTCGAACGCCCACGGGTCGGCGAGGAAGCCACCCCGCGGCGACGCCCCGGTGCCCGCGTCGCGCCGGTCCGGCGGGGCGTCCCCGACGGCCTCCCGGCCGGCCGCGAGCAGCGCCCAGAACCCGTCCGGGTCGTCGGAGCCGGGCAGCCGGCAGGCCATCCCCACGACGGCGACGGCCGGGCGGGCGTCGGCGGTGTCCACGCGGGGGACCTCCCAGGAAGAGACGACGGGTCCGGGGCTGGTGGGCCCTCGTGACGCTAGGAACGCGCGGCCGGCCGACCCACCCCTGGACGACCCCCTGCGGCCCCTGACATCCCGCGGGCGCCTCAGGAGCGGGAGCGCCGGACGAACCCGCGGACGCCGAGGGCGGTGAGCAGGGCGATCGCCGCGAGCAGGACCGGCAGCCCGATCGCCGGCGACAGCGACCGGAGCTGCTCGGCGGGGATCAGCAGCGCCCGCACGCTCTCGGTGGCGTAGGTGAGCGGGTTGACCAGGCACAGCACCTGGAACCAGCGCAGCGAGTCCAGGCCGAGCAGCGGGAACTGCGTCGCGCCGGTGAAGGTCAGCGGCAGGAGCAGGACCGAGAACATGACGTTGATGTGCTGCGGCGGGATCGACGTCCCGATCACGAGGCCGAGCGCGGCCCCGACCAGGCACCCGAGGACCAGCACCCCGGCCGCGGCCGGGAGCGCGACCGCGGGCCAGGCCACGTCGTCGAGCACGACGAGCCCGATCGGCACCATGACGATCGCCGCCACCAGCCCGCGCAGCGTGGCGAAGAGCAGCTTCTCGACGGCGAGCAGCGCGATCGGCATCGGCGCGAGCAGCCGGTCCTCGATCTCGTTGGTCCAGGAGAACTCGACGACCATCGGCAGCATCGTGTTCTGCAGCGCGGTGACGAAGCCGGTGAGCACGACGATGCCCGGGAGCAGCAGCGCCGCGTACCCGGGTACGACGTAGCCCAGCTGGTTGAGCACGGTGCCGAACACGAACAGCATGAACAGCGGCTGGATGATGACCTGGGTGAGGAAGGAACCGACCTCGCGCCAGGTGACGAAGGTGTCGCGCCACAGCACGGCGACGAACGTCCGCCAGAGCCCCGGGGTCGGGGCGTCGGCGGCGGGCGGGGTGATCGCGGCGAACGTGGTCCCGGTGGGGCCGGCGGGCGCCGACGGGGCGGTGGTCATCGCAGCTCCCGCCCGGTCAGGCCGAGGAACACGTCCTCGAGGTTCGGGTCGGTGATCTGCAGGTCGCGGACCGCGCACGGCAGCTCCCGCAGCCGGGTCAGGACCGAGGCGAGGACCCCCTCGGCGTCCGGCCCGCCCTGCACCCGCACCCGCAGCACCCCCGCGTCGGGCACCGGGGTCACCTCGGCGGCGCCCAGGTCCGCCATCCCCTCGAGGGCGGCCCGCACCGCGACGGTGTCCTCCACGGCGTCGGGCGCGACGTCGAGGGCGACGGTGCGGCCCTGCGGCAGCGCCCTCGTCAGCTCGGCCGGCGTGCCGATCGTGAGGACGGTGCCGTGGTCGACGATGCCCACGCGGTCGGAGACCTTCGCCGCCTCCTCCATGTCGTGGGTGGTGACGACGACGGTGGTCCCGCTCGAGGAGAGGTCGGCGATCCGCTCGTGCACGAACAGCCGCGCCTGCGGGTCGAGACCGGTCGCCGGTTCGTCGAGGAACAGCACGGCCGGGCGGTGCATGAGCGCGCGGGCGATCATCACCCGCTGCGCCTGGCCGCCGGAGAGCGTGATGACCCGGGCGTCGGCGTGGCCGGCGAGCCCGAGCGCGTCGAGCAGGTCGGTGGCGAGCACCCGCCGCTCGGCCCGGCGCAGCCCGTGGAAGGCGCCGTGGAACAGCAGGTTCTGGCGCACCGTCAGCGACTGGTCCAGGTTCGGCCGCTGCGGCACGACGGCGAGGCGCCGGCGCGCGCGGCTCGGCTCCGCGACCACGTCGACCCCGCCGAGCAGCACCCGCCCCGACGTCGGGACCACCCGCGTCGTCAGGATGCCGATCGTCGTGGTCTTGCCGGCCCCGTTCGGGCCGAGCAGCCCGAACACCTCCCCGCGGGCCACGGAGAACGACAGGCCGGCGACCGCGCGCTTGCCCCCGGGGTAGTCCTTGACGAGGTCCTCGACGAGCACCTCGGGCGGCGCGCCGGACGTCGCGGGCGGGGCGGTCCCGGCGACGGCGGCGGGGGCCGCGCTCAGACCGTCACCCCGCTCAACCGTTCCCGCACGAGCGCCAGGACCTCGGGGGCCCGGTCGGCCAGGAAGAAGTGCCCGCCCGGGAACACCGTCAGCTCGGACCCGGCCGTCGTGTGCCTCTCCCAGGCACGCGCGTCCTCGATGCGGGTGCGGTCGTCGGCGTCCCCGGTCAGCACGTCGAGCGGGACGTCGACCGAGACGTCGTCGCCGGGGCGGTAGGCGTCGACCGCGGTGTAGTCCGCGCGCAGCGCGGGGAGCGCCATGCGCATCAGCTCGGGGTCGCCGAGGATCGCCGGGTTGGTGCCCGCGAGCTCGCGCAGCTTCGCGATCACGCCGTCGTCGTCGGTCGGGAGGTCCTCGGCGAGGTAGACCGACGGTGCCCGGCGCCCGGAGAGGAACAGCCGCTGCGGCACGGGCTCGCCCGTGCGCTCCCGGACGCGGGTGACCTCGAAGGCGAGCAGGGCGCCCATGCTGTGTCCGAAGAACGCGAGCGGGCGGTCGTCCCACCCGCGCAGCGCCGCCGAGATGGCCTCGGCGTGCTCGACCACGTCGGTGAACGCCGTCTCGGTGCGCCGGTCCTGGCGTCCGGGGTACTGCACGGCCACGACGTCGATCGCAGGCGTGAGCTGCGCGGACACCGGGTGGTAGAAGCTCGCGGAGCCGCCGGCGTGCGGGAAGCAGACCAGCCGGACCGGGGCCTCCGTGGGGTGGTAGCGACGGATCCAGGTGTCGCTGGAGGTCTGGCTCACGGGCGTCCTTCCTCTAGAGCGGGATGTTGCCGTGGTGGCCGACGCCGGGCGGGGCGGCGAGCAGGGCCTCGGCGATCCGGCGCGGGGTGTCGCGGGGCTCGACGACGGCGTCGACGACCCCGAGGTCGAGGGCCCGCCCGACGCCGCCGCTCTCCCGCTCCTGCTCGGCGACCAGCCGCGCCTCGAGCGCCGGGCGCTCGTCGTCGGTGGCCGCGGCGAGGGCCCGGCGGTGCAGCACCTTGACCGCGGCGCTCGCGCCCATCACGGCGACCTCGGCGTCGGGCCAGGCGTAGACGGCGGTCGCGCCGAGCGACGCGGAGTTCATCGCGATGTAGGCCCCGCCGTAGGCCTTGCGGGTGATCAGGGTGACGCGGGGGACCTCCGCCTCGCCGAAGGCGTGCAGCAGCTTCGCCCCGCGCCGGACGACGCCGCCCCACTCCTCGTCGACCCCCGGCAGGTAGCCGGGCACGTCGACGACGACCACGAGGGGAACGCCGAACGCGTCGCACATCCGCACGAAGCGGGACGCCTTCTCGGCGGAGAGCGAGTCCAGGCACCCGCCCTTGCGCAGCGGGTTGTTCGCGAGGACGCCCACCGTGCGCCCGCCGAGGCGGCCGAGCGCGGTGACCATGTTCGGCGCCCAGCGGGCCTGCAGCTCCTCGACGCCGGGGTCCTCGTCGAGCAGGGCCCGCACCACCGGTCGGACGTCGTAGGCCCGCTTGGCCGAGGGGGGCATCAGCTCGCCGAGCCCGGGGCGCGGGCCGAGGGCACCGGGGTCCAGGCTGCCGGGCAGACCGAGCAGCCCGACCAGCCGTCGGGCGTGCGCGAAGGCGGCCTGCTCGCTCGCGGTCGTCACGTGGACCACGCCCGAGCGGCGCCCGTGGGCCTCGGTGCCCCCGAGGCCCTCCATGTCGATCTCCTCGGAGGTCACGCTGCGCACGATGTCGGGGCCGGTGACGAACACCCGGCCGGCGGTGCTCATGACGACGAGGTCGGTCAGCGCAGGGCCGTAGGCGGCGGCGCCGGCGGCCGGGCCGAGCACGACCGAGATCTGCGGGACCCGGCCGGAGGCGCGGATCATCGCCCGGAACATCCGCCCGACGCCGTCCATCGACTCGACGCCGTCGGCGAGCTTCGCGCCGCCGGAGTGCCAGAGCCCGACCACGGGGCACCCGCGCCGCACGGCCTCCTCGATGACCGCGACGATGCGCTCGGCACCGCGGGCGCCCAGGGCACCGCCCATCATCGTGGCGTCGGTGCAGTAGGCGAGCACCTCGACGCCCTCGACGTGGCCGACGCCGACCGACACGCCGGTCTCCGGCCCGAGCCCGGGCGTGTCCACGGGGCGCAGGCGGGCCGGTGGGACCGCCGCGGCGGAGCCGGCCGCCCCGTCGCCGGGGACCCGGCCGGCCCGGTCGGCGCCGTCGAAGAGCGCCGCCAGGCGGATGTCGGGGTGCCGCTCGTCGAGGGGCGTGTCCAGGTCCGGTCGCGGCCGGGCGACGTCGGTGGTCACCGGGCTCCTCCGTCTCGGGTCGGGGGCAGCGCTTCGGGTTCCGGGCAGGTCGTGGCGGTGAGCGTCACCGGGCGCCCGCGTGCCCGCCAACCCCTAGCTCCCCCCTGCCCGCCCACGCCCGGCGGTGACGTCGCGGCAGGGGTGGGGCGGGCCTACGGGCGACCTACGCGGACCTGACGGATCGCCGCGGGGGACGCCTTAGCGTCGTGGTCGTCGGCCGGACCCCATCCCCCGAACGGACGGAGTCGACCTCGCATGGAACTCATCGGGCGGGACGAGGCACGCTCGACGTGCCGCACCGTGATCGCCGACCTCACCCGGGGGCGTGGCGGTGTCCTCGTCGTCGAGGGGGTCGCGGGGTCGGGCCGGACGGCGCTGCTCGACGCGGTGGCCGAGGAGGCCACGGCCGCCGTCACCCGGGCGACCGCCGGGGCCGACGTCGAGATCCTCCACGCGACCGGCCTGGCCGGGGACCGCGAGGTGCCGCTCGGGGTGGTCCATCAGCTGCTGCGTTCGCGGCCGGCCACGTGGGGCCGGACCGACGAGAGCACGCGCGCCGCCATCGAGCTCGCGAGCTTTCGGGCGATGATCGCCGGCCCCGGCGGCGGGTTCGACGCCGGCCCGCACCTCGTCGGGGACCTGTGCACCCAGCTGCTCGGGCCCGACGGCGGCCCGGTGCTGCTCGTCGTCGACGACGCCCAGCACGCCGACGAGCTGTCCCTGCGCTGCCTGCACCACCTCGCCCGGCGGGCCCGCCACCTGCCGGTCGTGCTCGTCGTCGGGGTCGAGAACCACCCGGACGTCACCTGGGCCCCGTTCCGGGCCGAGCTGGTGCGCCACCGGCACTCCCGCCGGGTGCTGCTGGGGCGGATCGACGCCGACGGCGTCGCGACCGTGCTCGGCGACCACGCCGCCGGCGGACCGCTGACCGCCGTCGAGGCCGAGGCCCTGACCGGCGGCAGCCCGGCGCTGCTCGCCGGGCTCGTCGAGGACCTCGAGACGGCGCGGGCCCTGGGCGACGCGGACGTGCCGGGCTGCGGCTACCGCCGGGCCGTGCTCTCGGTGCTGCACCGCGCAGGACCGGGCCTGCTCGAGCTCGCCCGCGCCGCCGCCGTGCTCGGCGACGAGACCACCCCGAGTCGGGTCGCCGCCCTGCTCGACCGGCCCCGCACGCCGGTCCCCGACCTCTGGACGACCCTCGAGCGGATGGGCCTGGTCGCGGGCCAGCGGCTCCGGCACCCCCTGGTCGCCGACACGGTGCTCTCCGACGTCGACGCCGGGGAGCTGCGGGCCCTGCACCGCGCCGCCGCCGAGCACCTCGCGGCGTGCGGGGCTCCCGCCCGCGTCGTCGCGCGCCACCTGCTCGCCGTCGACGAGCCGGTCGACGACGAGGGCCTCGGGGTGCTCTGCGAGGCGATCGAGTCGGTGCTGCGGGCCTCCGACGTCCAGGGCGCCCTGGGGCACGTCGACCTCGCCGCGCGCTCGGTGCGCCACGACGCGGGCCGCGCGACCGTGACCTCGCTCGCCGCCCGGGTGCAGGACCAGGCTTCCCCGGTGGCCGCGCGCAGCACGCTGCGCCGACTGGTGCCGTTCGCCCTCGACGGAGCGCTGCGCCCGGCGGACGCCGCCGACATCGTCCCGACCCTGCTCGGCGCCGGGCTCGCCGACGAGGCGGTCGCGGTGCTCGACCACCTCGCGGGGCGGGTGGCCGACGACGGAGCCGACACCGAGCTCGCCCACGAGCTCGCCGCGGTGCTCGAGGCCGTGGCGGTCACGCACCCCGGGGTGGCGGAGCGCCTCGCCGTCCGGGCCGTGCCGACGCACCCCGGCACCGCCCCGAGCGGGATCCGGGCGTGGGCCCGCCACCAGGGCGCCGACGTCCTGCGGCGGGTCCACACCCACGGCCCCGACCCCGCCTCGACCCGGGACGCCGAGCGCGCCGTCGCGAGCGCCTGGGCGGGCAGCGGCCCCGAGGCCGTCGAGCTGGCCCTCACCGCCCTGGTGCACGCCGACGAGCTGGAGACCGCCGACCGCCTCGCGACCGAGCTCCTCGAGCCGCCTATCGACAGCGGGCGCACGCAGTGGCGGGCCCACCTGCTCGCGATCCGCGCCCAGGTCCGGCTGCGGCGGGGCGACCCGACGGCCGCCCGTGACGACGTCCGACGCGCCACCGAGACCCTCGGGGTGCGCGGGTGGGGCACGGCACGCGGCCTGCCGGTCGCCGTCGGCCTGCAGGCCGACCTGGCGCTGCGCCGGCGCGACGATGCCGCGGCCCGGCTCGACACCCCGCTGCTGCCCGGGACCGCCGACTCCCGCCACGAGCTGCACGTCCTGCACGCGCGGGCCCTGCTGCACCGGGCCGGCCAGCGGCCGCGGGCCGCCGCGGCGGACCTCGAGCGGTGCGGTCGGCTCGCGGCCCGGTGGGGGTGTGACCTGCCCGCGGTGGTGCCGTGGCGGACCGAGCTCGCGGAGGTCGCGCTCGCGCTCGACGACGCCGAGCGGGCCCGGGAACTCCTCGAGGCCCAGGTCGCGCTGCCCGGCGGGGACCGTCCGCGGCTGCTCGGCCCGGCGCTGCGCGTGCTCGCCGCGTGCGGCGACGCGTCGCGGCGGGGGGCGCTGCTGCGCGAGTCGGTCACCCTGCTCCAGGGCTGCGGGCACCGGGTGGAGCTGCGGCGCAGCCTGCTCGCGCTGGCCCGCTTCCACCGGCGCTCCGGGGAGGACGAGCTCGCCGCGTCCATCCTCGCGCGTGCGGAGACGCTCGCGGCGGAGATCGGGATCGGCCGGGCGGCCCCCGTGGTCGAGCGCATCGTGCCGTCGACCGTGGCCGCGCCGCCCGCGCGGGCCGTGGCCTCTGCCCCGACGACGCCGACGGCCCCGCGGCGGGCCGAGCGGCCCACGCCCGCGCCGCCCACGGGTCCCCTCACCTCGGCCGAGAGCCGGGTCGCCGACCTCGCCGCCCGCGGCCACAGCAACCGGGCCATCGCGGCGCGGCTGTTCGTCACGGTGAGCACCGTCGAGCAGCACCTGACCCGGATCTACAAGAAGCTCGGGGTCAGCCGCCGCGAGGACCTCCCCCTCGACCGTCCGGCGGACGTCGGCTAGCGCGCGTGCGCCCCGGCCGGGGCGCTGTCGCGGAGGCGGCGGGCGAGCTCGGCCATGGACCGCGCCTCCTCGAGCAGCCCCGTCTCGTCCGGGGCGGCGACCACCTTGGCCGCGCCCGCCGGGACCCGGGCCTCCCGGGCGAGGGCGAGCGCCCGCCACAGGTCGCACCCGGAGGGTGACTCCCCCGGCCTGGTGGAGAGGAAGGGGCTCAGCCGGACCAGCCCGTCACGGCACTCGATCACCCGGCGGTGGAAGGCCCACTGGCCGCGGGAGCGGCGCGACCAGCGACCCGCCGTCGGGTCCGGCCCGAGGGCGTCGTCGGGGAAGACGCGGTTGAGCTCGAGCCACAGCGGCTCGAGCTGGCGGTGCAGCGCCGTCTGCGCCCGCCTCCCCCGACGCCGGGCGACGAGCCCGCGCGTGAGGACGAGGACGAGACCGACGACGAAGGTCGTCGACCCGACCAGGACCAGGACCGCCGCCACCGACGACAGGGCCGGAGGCGGCACCGCGCCGGCCCAGCGCACGACGTCGTCCGTCGCCAGCATGAGCGCCGCCGCGACGATCAGCGCCAGCCCGGCGGAGAGGGGCAGGGCCCGACGCCGCAGGACGCCGGCGTCCCGCCGGTGGCGTGCCACCCACCACCACGCCGTGCCGTAGGCGATGACGAAGTACAGGTCGGCGCAGAGGCTGACGAGCACCACCGCGGCCTGGCCCTGTCCGCCGACCCCACCGGCGGCCACGTCGCGCAGGGGCAGCGGCACGGACCCGGCCGCGCCGACCACGCCGATCGCCGCGAGCAGGAACACCGCGCCGTGCCAGAGCTCCGCGGCCCGGGAGGCGATCCCCGGCAGGGCCGTGAAGGTGAAGACGAACAGGCAGTAGGTCGCCGCCATCCGGCAGAGGTTCTCGGCGACGCGGCCGTCGAGGCGGTCGGGGCCGGGGACGTCGAGTGCGCCCGAGGCGATCGCGGAGGCGAGCCAGGCGAGCACGCCGAAGGCGAAGAGGCCGGCGAGGGCGTAGAGGGGGCGGGTCCGCGGGCGGCGGACGAGGACCACGCCGATGACCAGGAGCGCGACGACCGCGAGCAGGCCGAGGAGGACGCCGACGCCCGTCATGTCCAGCGCGTGTCGCGCATGGACGCCTCCAGCCGGCCCAGCACCCCGGTCGACCCGTCGTCGACGGCGGCCGGGTCGGGGACCGACCAGGACGTCAGGATCGTGGCGATGCTCTCCGCCTCCCGTTCCTGACGGCAGGTGTAGGCGTTGCGCGTCAGCGCGCGGTCGGCGGAGTCCCGGTCGATCTCGGGGTGCGCGCGGATGAGGCGGGAGGACTCCGCGGGCGGCACGAGGTCGCCGAGGTCGCCGACGCCCGAGCGGTCGTGGCCTGCGATGATGTGCCCGAGCTCGTGCAGCACGATGTGCGCCTGGTGCGCCGGGGTGGTCTCGCGCTGGTAGACGACGTAGTCGGTGGTCGGCGTCGCGATCCAGCAGCCGAACGGGCCCGGCATCTGGATCGGGTGGTCGATCAGGCGCAGCGGTCGGCCGCGCGACTCGGTGAGACGCTCGACGAGGTGGCCGGTGTCGAGCGGGGGTGCGAGCCCCAGACCGTCCAGGAATCCGCGCAGGCCCCGCCGGTCGAGACGACGGATCACGGCAGGGCCCTCCACCGATGTGGGATCTTCGGGTCCCGATTCTGACAGCGACAGGCTTCCTGTCCAAGCCCTCACGGGTGAACGCCCGGTGACCGCGTCACTCGGTCTCGTGCGCCGACGACCCTCCGTGCTCGAGCCGGTAGACCAGGTCGAGGACCTCCATCACCTGCCGGCGCCCGCGCTCGGACAGCTCACCCGCGCGCATCGCCATCAGTTCGACGCCCAGCGGCGCGACCCGTGGCCGTTCGGGATCGGCGTCGGCGTCGGTGAGGAAGTAGGAGACCGGCAGCTCGAGCCCGGCCGCGATCGCCTGGACGTAGGAGAGCTTCGGGTCCGACCGGACGCCCGTGACCAGCTGGTTGAGGTAGGCGGCCGACGGACCGTCGTACCCCTTGGCGCGGATCGCCGCCGCCAGCTCGCGGTAGCTGTAGGGCTCCCCCGAGGCGCTGGTGCACGTCTGCAGGGCATGACGGAGCCGCGAGCGGAAGTCCACGCCCCGGTCCGTAGCCATGATGTACCGCATCGTAAAGGCCACGGCGCTTGAATGCGGTACCAACTCCTCCTCCGCCGCTGCTGCTCGGCCGTCCGCCCCCTAGGGTCGGCCGGGTGAACGGACGGCTGGTGTGGGTCGACTGCGAGATGACCGGGCTCGACCTCGGCAAGGACAAGCTGATCGAGATCGCGGCTCTCGTGACCGACCAGGAGCTCGTCCCGCTCGGCGAGGGCATCGACGTGGTGATCCACGCGTCCGACGAGGACCTCGAGAACATGCCCGAGGTCGTCGTCGAGATGCACGCGAAGTCGGGGCTGACCGAGGAGGTCCGCGCCTCGACGGTGACGCTCGCCGAGGCAGAGAAGCTCGTCCTGGACTACATCCGCGAGCACGTCCCGGACGCCCGCACCGCTCCCCTGTGCGGCAACTCGATCGCCACCGACCGCGGCTTCATCGCCCGCGACATGCCGGAGCTGGACGCCCACCTGCACTACCGCATGATCGACGTCAGCTCGATCAAGGAGCTGTGCCGGCGCTGGTACCCGCGGATCTACTACGCCCAGCCGGAGAAGGGCCTCGCCCACCGCGCCCTCGCCGACGCGCGGGAGTCGATCCGCGAGCTGGAGTACTACCGCCGCACCGCGTTCGTGCCGCTCCCCGGTCCGTCCACTGACGAGGCCCGCGCCGCGGCCGCCGACGTGGTGGACGCGGAGCCTTCCTGACGGCGGGTGCGGGCTCGGCTCTCGGTCTGTCAGCGATGGCCCATGGCTGACGGTGGACGTCAGGTCGGCGCCACTCGCACATCCCCGGGGCCGGTGGTTACCGGCTCGACGGGGGCTTGTAGTCTGAACGTCGTCGCCGGGACGCCGGTGGCAGCCAATGGTGGGTGTAGCTCAGTTGGCAGAGCACTGGGTTGTGATCCCAGGTGTCGCGGGTTCAAGTCCCGTCACTCACCCGGACGGCAGCGGCACCCCGCTGCCGGACCGGAAGATCAGCACTGTTAGTCTTCTGGTCACGCGCCGTTAGCTCAATGGGCAGAGCAAGTGACTCTTAATCACTGGGTTCGGGGTTCGAGTCCCTGACGGCGCACCCTTCGTTGCAGGTCAGCAGTCTGCCGTCGTCTTCTCTCAAGGAGCAACGGCGCGTGGCCGTCGCCCGTCACCAGAGCGACCTTCCCCTCGAACGACGACATCCGTGTTCTCCTCCGACGGAGCGAGGACCGAGAACCGACGGCGGGCACGGGGACCCGCCGTCGGGACGGTCAGAACTCGATGACGGCCTTGCCGCGCTCCTGCTTGTCGAAGACCCTGTACGCCTCGTCCGCGTCGTCGATCGTCCACCGATCGGTGAACAGCTTGTCCACGTCGATGCCGTGGTCGGCGACGAAGCGGGCGCACTCCCCCAGCCCGACGTTGGAGAACGTGTAGGTGCCGTAGATCGTGATCTGCTTGATCACGATGTCCGGCGCCACATCGAGGGTCAGCTCGCCACCGAGACCGACCATCGCCGAGCGACCCCACACGGCCAGGCAGCGCACCGCTGCCTGCCGGGCGACCGGCGCGCCCGAGCACTCAATGGACACTGTCGCGCCGCGCCCGCCGGTGAGCTCCTTGATCGCGGCGACCGCGTCGGTCTCCGCGGAGTTCACGACGTGGTGGGCGCCGAACTCGGTCGCCCGCGAGAGCTTCGAGTCCGCGACGTCCACCGCGATCACGGTCGCGCCCATCGCGCTCGCGAACTGGACGGTCGACTGACCGATCGGGCCGATCCCGAACACGGCCACGGTGTCGGCGGCGGTGACGTCGGTGCGCCGCAGCGCGCCGTACGCCGTGCCGGTGCCGCACGCGATCGCCGCGCCCGCCGAGAAGCTGATCGACTCGGGCAGGTGCACGAGGGTCTTCGCCGGGGCGAGCATGTGGTTCGCGTGGCCGCCGTGGGCGGTCGCCCCGTAGATCGTCGCGCCCTGCGGACACATCTGGGTCCAGCCCGAGCGGCACAGGTCGCAGAACCCGCAGCCGTCGTAGTGGAACTGCATGACGCGGTCGCCGACCTTGAACGCCCGCGGGTCGACGTCGGAGCCGACCTCGGCGATCACCCCGCACGGCTCGTGGCCCGCGATGATCGACGGGACCCCCTCGACGCCGCGCTCGTCGAAGCTCTTGAACCCGAGCGCCTTGAGCGCTGCACCGGGCGGGTCGCGATAGAACTTGAGGTCGCTGCCGCAGAGCCCGGAGGCCTTGATGTCGAGCACGACGTCGTCGGGCCCGGGCTTCGGGTCGGGGAACTCCTCGATCGCCAGCTGCTTGTCGCCGGCGAAGACGATGCCCCTCATCGGGTACCCGCCATCATCGTCGCCACGATCAGCACGGGCTCGTCGGTGCGGTTGCTCCAGATGTGCTTGACGCCGCGGGTCACGAAGGTGTCGCCCTCGCGCAGGAGCGTCTCGCCCGTCTCCATCACCGCGTACAGCTCGCCCTTGATCACCGTCACGACGTCGACGGTGTCCGTCTCGTGCCAGAGGCCTCCCTCGGCGCCCTCGTCCGCTCCTCCGTGCGAGTCGCCGCCACCGAAGTCGTCGAGCGAGGCGGCGTAGGCGGCAGCGTCGAACTCGTTGTCCGGCGGGAAGCTCGCGAGCCGGACGACGAGGCCGCTCTTCGGCGGGTCGATGACCGGCGCGTCGCCGAGCGTGGCCTTGGAACCGACCGCGGCTGGGACGGCGTCGACCTGCCAGGTGTCCATGACGGTGAACCCGGGCGCAGCGATGCGGGTCGCGGTGTTCCCGTCGCTGACGATCGTGGACTTGCCGTTCTCGTCGAGGCCGGAGACGACGACGCGGGCCTGGGCCTCAAGGTGCTTGCCTGCCATGATCTCTGCTCTCCTTCAGCTGGTGAGGGTCAGGTCTCGTGGGAGACCGATGGACTTGAGCTCGACGTAGGAGTCGAACCCCTCCGGTCCGGCCTCGCGGCCGATGCCGCTGGACTTGAAGCCGCCGATCGGGCTGTGGAAGCCAACCGGATTGCCGTTGATCTCGACCGTGCCGGTGCGCAGGCGTCGGGCGACGGCGACGCCGCGCTGCGGATCGGCAGTGAACACCGATCCGTTGAGGCCGTAGCTGGAGTCGTTCGCGATGGCGACCGCCTCGTCCTCGTCGTCGTAGGCGAGGATCCCGACGACGGGGCCGAAGATCTCCTCCTGCGCGATGCGCATGTCCGAGGTGACCCCCGTGAACACGGTCGGCTCCACGAAGAACCCGGAGTCGAACCCGCCCGGACGCCCTCCCCCGAGGGTGATCTGCGCGCCCTGCTCGCGGCCCGAGGCGATGTAGCCCTCGACCCGCTCCCGCTGTCGGGCGCTCACGAGTGGCCCGATCTGGGTGGCGTCGTCCATCGGATCGCCGACGGGCATGCTCGAGACGACCGCGGTGAAGGCCTCGAGGAACTCGTCGTGACGGGACCGGGGCACGACGATCCGCGTCTTCAGGCTGCAGACCTGCCCGGAATTGCGGAACGACCCGATGCGCAGCGACTCGGCGGCGGTCGCCATGTCCGCGTCGTCGAGCACCACCGCGGCCGACTTGCCCCCGAGCTCGAGAGTGACCCGCTTGAGGTCCTGCCCGCACAGCGAGGCGATCCGACGACCCGCCGCGGTCGAACCCGTGAAGGCGACCTTGTCGACACCGGAATGGGTGACGAGGTGTTCGGACACCTCCCGGTCGGCGGGAACCACGTTGACGACCCCGTCGGGGAGGCCTGCCTCCTCGAGGAGCCCGGCGAGCAGATAGGCGTCGAGCGGGGTCTCGGGAGCCGGCTTCAGGACGACGGTGCACCCGGCCAGGAGCGCGGGCGCGAGCTTCATGATCGAGATGAGCAACGGGGCGTTCCACGGCACGACGGCCGCGACCACCCCGACCGGCTCCCGGACCACGAGACCTCGCCCGGTCGCCGCCACGCGCTCGGAGCGCCACGGGTACTCCGGCGCCAGCTCGAGGAAGCTGTCCAGGAGCACCTTGGGGCCGGCCGCCTGCATCGAGCGGGACAGGGTGATGGGGCAGCCCATCTCGCTGGTGACCACCATCGCGATCTCGTCGGTCTGCTTGCCGAGGAGCTCGGAGACCCGGGCGAGTACCGCCATGCGGTCGGCCAGCGACGTGCGGGGCCAGTCCCCGTGATCGAACGCGTGCCGGGCGGCATCCACGGCGGCGTCCACGTCGCCCGTGGTGGCCGACGGGACCCGGGCGATGACCTCGCCGGTGAACGGGGAGGTGACCGGCAGCGTGTCCGCACCCTGCGGGGCCACCCACCGCCCTCCTATGAAGAACCCCTCGGGGGATGTGATCGAGCGCACGTCGGGAAAGTATCATATAAAAAGTGCGATGCATACTGCTACCGCCTTGGCTCCGAAAGTCCTGCAAGGGGAGGGGGTCGTGGTCCCCCCGACGCGCTTCCTCTGCCAGGAACGTCCGACCTAATACACGGTGGGCCCGGACCATCGCGACGCGAAGGAGTGCTGATGAGCACCGTTGAGAACGTCGGCATCCCGGCCCTGGCCTGGGAGCTCGCCGCCGACATCTACCGTCCGGACGACTTCGACCCGTCGGGCGTCTACCCCGCGATCGTCGCCACGCACCCGATCGGCAGCTGCAAGGAGCAGACGGCCGGGACCGTCTACGGCGCCGCGCTGGCCGACCAGGGCTACGTCGTCGTCGCCTTCGACGCCAGCTTCCAGGGCGCCAGCGGCGGCGAACCCCGCCTCGTCGAGGACCCGACGATGCGCGTCAAGGACATCAGCCACGTGATCGACTACCTGGTCACGCTCCCCTACGTCGACGCCGACCGCATCGGCGCCCTCGGGGTCTGCGGCGGGGGCGGGTACTCGATCAACGCGACGATGACCGACCGCCGCATCAAGGCCGTCGGGAGCGTCACCGGGGTCAACTTCGGGCGGCTCATGCAGGAGTCGTTCTCGGACTACGACCCGGTCGCCGTCCTCGACGCGATCGCGGTCCAGCGGACGGCCGAGGCGCGCGGGGAGACGCGGCGGGTCGACGACCTGCTGCCCGCGTCACCACAGGCCGCGTCGGATGACGGGGTCACGGAGATCGACGTCGTCGAGGCCACCGACTACTACAAGACCGACCGGGGTCGGCAGCCCGGCGGGGCCACCAGCGCGCTGTTCTCCCGCCAGGGCACTGCGGTTGGATGGGACGCGTTCGGGCGGGCCGAGGTGCTGCTCACTCGGCCGATCATGGTGGTCGTCGGCGACCGGCCTGGTGCGTTCGGCGCCTACCGGGACGGACTGGAGATCTACCGGCGCGCCCCCGCGGCCGACAAGCGGCTCGTCGTGTTGGAGGGGTTCTCGCACTACGATCTGTACGACCTCCCGGAGCCCACGTCGAAGGCCCTGGCCGAGCTGGTCCCGTTCTTCGGCGAGCACCTCTGAGATCTCGGCGGACCGGCTACGTGGCGCGGCTGCTGCGCCAGGTCCGCCGATCGCCGACACGCAGGACCCGGCCGAAGACCGATTCGGGGAAGTGACAGGGGATCGCGGTGGTCCCGGGCTCGCGCTCGAGCTCGGAGGCGATCCGGTCCCGTGTCCGGGCTGCCAGCTCCGGGTCGGCGTCGAAGGCCATGGCCTGGTCGTTGTCGGTGAGTTGGATCGCGCAGTGGACGACGTCGCCGAGCAGGACCGCCCGCTCCTGACCCGAGGAGATCACCAGCGAGCAGTGGCCCGGGGTGTGGCCGGGGGTCGAGACGACGTCCACCCCGGGGGCTAGTGAGGCGCCGTCGGCGACGGACTCGATCCTATCCAGGAGCGGGTCGATCACCCCCTGGCCCGGGCCGACACCGGCCAAGGGGGCTGCCGGGTCGAGGTCACGCCAGAACTCGAACTCCCTCTCTCCGACCACGTGTCGCGCGCCGGGGAAGGTCAAGGTTCCCCCCGGAGCGGTCCAGCCGACATGGTCGAGGTGGAGGTGGCTGTAGAAGACGGTGTCGACCTCGGCCGGCGCCACCCCCTGAATTCGCAGGTTGTCGACCAGGTCGCCCGCCAGGAAATGGCCGTCCGCCGCAGGGAACTCTGCATCGATCGGCCCCATGCCCAGGTCCACGAGCAGGATCCGCCCCGCCGTCCGCACGAGGAACGCCCCGAATGTCAGCAGCAGGCGACCGTCGTCGGCGAAGAGCTCTGGGTGGACCGCCCACAGGGCCTCCGTGCTCGACGGGAACAGGGCCCCTCCCCCGACCAGCGCGCGGCCGTCGGGGACGAAGGTGATCGAGATGTCGCCGACCTCGAGGGTCTCGGCGATCGCGGGGCTTGCGGACACGGGGAGGTCCTCTCGTCAGCGAGGTGGATCCGAGTGGAAGCGGGGACGGTCGGTCGCCGCGGACGCCGACCTCATGAGTCCACCCAGCGCGCCAGCACCGAGTCCGACGAGACGGTTCCCGACGGCGGGTGCGCGGGCTCCCGCGCCGGGGTCGCGGAGAAGCGGGGCGCCGGGCACGGGTGCAACACGCCGTCGACCTCGCGATACACGCCACGCGCGATGTTGTGTGGGTCGACGGCCGCCTCGTCGAACGTCAGCACCGGGGTGACGCACGCGTCCGTGCCGGCGTAGACGGCCGCCCACCGGTCGCGGGTGCGGGTCGCCAGTGCGCCGGCGATGAGCTCCCGCAGCTCCGGCCAGCGGGGCCGGTCGTCCTGGTCGGGCCAGCCGGAGGTGTCGACCTCGAGGCCCTTGAGGAACTCGGCGTAGAAGTCCGGCTCCAGCGCCCCGACCGCGAGGTGGCGCCCGTCCGCACACCGGTAGGTGTCGTAGAAGGGGGCTCCGGAGTCGAGGTCGTTGGTGCCCGGTTCGTCGGAGTACCGCCCCGCCGCGCGCAGACCCTGGATCTTCGCGCCGAGCACCGCGACGCCGTCGAGCATCGCGGCGTCGACGACCTGGCCACATCCGGAGGCCCGCGCCGCGAGCACCGCCGAGACGATCCCGAAGGCGGCAATCAGGCCGCCACCGGCATAGTCACCGAGCAGGTTGATCGGCGGTCGCGGCGCCTCGCCGCTGCGCGCCATCGCGTGCAGCACGCCGGACTGCGCGACGTAGTTGATGTCGTGCCCGGCCTGCTGCGAGCGCGGGCCGCTCTGCCCGTACCCGGTCAACCGGGCGTACACCAGGGTCGAGTTCACCGTGTGCAGCTCCGCCGGTCCGAGCCCGAGACGTTCGGCCACCCCGGGTCGGTAGCCCTCGACGAACACCTCGGCCACGGCCACCAACCGGAGCACGGCCGTGATCCCGTCCGGGTCCTTGAGATCCGCCTCCACCGATGTGACCCCCCGATTGGCGAGGTCGTACTCGGGGGCCATTGCGTCGGTCTGCGCCAGGGCGCGGCCCTGTCGGTTGGGTGGCCGCACCACGCGCACGACGTCGGCGCCGAGGTCCGCGAGCAGCATGCACGCGAACGGCGTCGGCCCCATCCCGTGCAGGGCGAGCACCCGGACCCCGGCGAGGGGACCCACCGTCATTACGTCCATCGCTAGAGACCCCGTCCCCCGGTCACTTCGATCACGGCACCGGTCACGTAGGACGCCATCGGCGAGGCGAGGAAGACCACGGTATCCGCGACCTCCTCGGGCCTACCCGCCCGTGCCAGGGGCACCTCGGCCTCCTTCGCCTCGAAGATCTCGGGCTTCATGCCCAGCGTCATGGCGGTGCGCACCAGGCCGGGTTGAACCGCGTTCACCCGCACCCCTGACGGCCCGAGTTCCTTGGCGGAGGCCTTCGTCAGCCCCACGAGGCCTGCCTTCGCGGCGCTGTAGTTGGTCTGACCGGGGTTGCCGACCTTGCCCGACAGCGACGAGATGTTGACGATCGCGCCGGCCCGCTGCGACCGGAACAGCGGCGCCACCGCCCGGGTGCCGAGCCATGCTCCCTTGAGGCTGGTGTCCACGACGAGGTCGAAGTCGGACTCGGTGAGCTTCGCGATGTACCCGTCGCGGGTGACCCCGGCGTTGTTGACGAGCAGGTCGAGCCGACCGAATCGGTCACGGCAGGCCTGGACGGCGGTCTCCTGGTCGGTGCCGGAGGTGACGTCGCAGGCGATCGGTTCCGCACGCTCGCCCAGCGACGTCGCGGCCTCCTTCGCCGTCCCCAGGTCCAGGTCGGCGACGAGCACCGATCCTCCGGCCTCGACGATCGCCCGCGCGATGGCGAGACCGATCCCCTGGCCGGCTCCCGTGACGATGGCGGCCTGCCCGTCGAGGAGGCCGGACATCAGTAGGCCCGCGGGAGCTTGAGGACCTGACTGGAGATGTAGTTGAGCACCATCTCCTGGGAGAACGGCGCGTTCCGCAGCAGCCGGACCTCCCGCCAGAGCCGCTCGACGTGGTACTCCTTCGCGTAGGCGTAGCCCCCGAAGGTCGACAGCGCCCGGTCGCAGGCCTCGAAGCCGGCCTCGGCGCCGAGGAACTTGGCGGCCGCGGACTCGGGCCCGCAGGCCTTGTTCTCGTCGAAGAGCCGCGCGGCGTTCATCGCCACCATCTCCGCGGCCTCCAGCCGGATCCAGGAGTCCGCTAGCGGATGGGCGACCGCCTGGTTCTGCCCGATCGGCCGGTCGAACACGCGCCGGTCCTTGGCGTACTGCCCGGCCAGCTCCAGGGCCGCCTTCCCCAGGCCGATCCCCTCGAGTCCCACGACGGTGCGCTCGGGGTTCAGCCCGTCGACGAGGTAGTAGAAGCCCTTGCCGACCTCGCCGACGACGTCGGCGTCGGCCACCTCGAGACCGTCGATGAACAGCTCGTTCGAGTCGATGGCGGCACGGCCGAGCTTGTCGATCTCGCGCACGGTGATGTGCGCGCGGTCCATGTCGGCGTAGAAGAGGGTCATGCCGGCCAGGGGCTTCTCCTCGGTCCGCGGCGAGGTGCGCGCGAGGAGCAGGATCTTGTGCGCGTTCTGCGCGTTGGTGATCCAGACCTTCTGGCCGTTGATCACCCAGCCGCCGTCGATCTTCGTCGCCTTCGTCGTGATGCGCGAGGTGTCGACGCCCGCCGTGGGCTCGGTGACGCCGAAGGCCATGAGCAACTCGCCGGAGGCGATCTTCGGCAGCACCCGCTGCTTCATCTCCTCCGACCCGTGCCGCACGATGGGCGCGGGCGGGAAGACGTAGAAGTGGATCGCCGAGCCGCCGCTCATCCCGGCGCCGGAGCCCGCGATCTCCTGCATCATCACGCCGGCCTCGACGAGCCCCAGCCCGATGCCCCCGTACTCCTCGGGGATCATCGCCCCGAGCCACCCGCCGTCGGCAAAGGCCTTGACGAACTCCCACGGGTACTCGTGGTCCTTGTCCTTCTGCCGCCAGTAGTCCCAGTCGTACTTACGCGCGAGCTCGCGCACGGTCTTGCGGATCAGTTCGAGATCGCTCTCGTCGGTCATGGTGGCGCTCCTGGTGTTCTCAGGCCTGGGCCTGGGTGGCTGCGGGTCGCTTCTGCATGAGCCCGACACGGACCGCGTCGCAGACGATCTCGTCGCGCTGGTTGATGCCCAGGTGGCGGAAGGTGACGATGCCGGTGTCGGGGCGGCTCTTCGACTCGCGCCGATCGACGATCTCGGTCCGCACGTGGATGGTGTCGCCGTGGAAGACCGGCTTCGGGAAGGTCACCTTCTCGAAGCCCAGATTGCCCATCGTCGTGCCCTGGGTCGTCTCCGGCACGGTGATGCCCGAGACCAGGCCGAGGACGAACAGGCTGTTCACCAGGCGCTGGCCGTAGATCGAGTCCTTGGAGTACTCGGCGTCGAGGTGCAGCGGCGCGAGGTTCAGCGTGAGGCTCGAGAACAGGACGTTGTCCATCTCGGTGACCGTCCGCCGGGTCGGGTGGTCGACGACCAGACCGGGCTCGAGCTCCTCGAAGTACAGGCCGGGCATGGCTGGTTCTCCTTCGCCGACGGGTTCCTTCTCCGTGCACAATATATTATTCTCGACCACGAGCCAACCGCCACCGTGCCTGAGGAGTCAGCGATGACGAACGACGTCCCCCCGGTCGAGGCCGCCCTTGCGGCGCTGGTGGCCGGACTGGAGTTCGACGCGGTGCCGGCCGACGCGCTGGCCGGGGCGCGGCGGCTGATGCAGGACCAACTGGCACTCCAGGTCGGCTGCGAGACGCTGCCGTGGTGCCGGGCGGTCGTCGACTACGCCCGCGGGTCGCATGCCCCCGGGCGATCGCGCGTCGTCGTGACCGGGGACGAGATGAGCGCCGCGGACGCAGCATTCGTCAACGCCACCCTCGGCCACAGTTTCGAGTACGACGACGCGCACCGCGCGAGTTCCAGCCACCCCGGCAGCACCGTCGTGTCCGCGGCCCTGGCGGTCGGCGAGGAGGACGGTGCGTCGATGCGCGACGTCCTCCTCGGCATCGTCGCGGGCTACGAGGCCTACACCCGCATCGGCGTCCTCGCCGCTCCTGACCTGCTCGAACGCGGGTTCCACCCGCACGCCCTGCTCGCGCCGTTCGGGGCGGCGGCGGTCGTCGCCAGGATGCGTGGCTACGACGCCGAGCGGACCACGCACGCGCTCTCGATCGCGATGAGCCACAGCGCCGGCACGACCGAGTACACGTCCTCGGGCGGCTCGGTGAAGCGCGTGCACGCCGGCATCGGCACCCGCAACGGCATCCGCGCCGCAGAGATGGCCGCGGCCGGGATCACCGGGCCGCTCGGTTACCTCACCGGCTCCAAGGGCTTCTTCGACGTCTTCAAGGGACGGCCGATCGCCGACGACGCGGTCGCCCGGTTCGACGCGAACCGCCCGTTCGAGATCACCAGGGTGTGGATCAAGCCGTACTGCTGCTGCGGCTGCTGCCACGGGTTCGTCGACGGTGCGCGGACGTTCGCCGACCGCGCGGGCGGGATCGAGTCGGTCTCCATGGGCATCCAGACCGGCGGGGACGTCGTCGTCGGGAACCGGAACGTGAACGCCTACGCGCCCTCGGCCCTGGAGCACCTGCAGTACTCGCTGCCCTTCCAGTTCGCGCTCGCCGCCACGGGGCACGGCAACGGCTTCACCACGCACCACGACTACTTCGAGGGTCGACTCAAGCTCACCGATGACAGCGACGTCGCCCAGCTCGCCCGGCGGGTCACGATCACCCCGCGTCCCGAGCTGGACGCCGGCTACCCCGGCAAGTGGGTGGCAGACATCGCCGTGCACTTCTCCGACGGCACCACGGAGACCCTCTTCGTCGAGGATTCCCTCGGGACGGCGGAGAACCCGATTCCGCAATCGGAACTCGACGCCAAGGCCCGGGACCTCATGGTGGGCCGACTCGGGCCCGAGCAGACCGACACCGCACTCGCCGCCATCGGCTCCACCGACCTGGACAGGCCGGGCTCGGCGCTCGTCGACACGCTGATCGTCCGATGACGGCGCCGCAGAAGCCGCTGACCGGGATCCGGGTCCTCGAACTCGGCGGATACATCTCGATGCCGATGGGCGGCGCCCTGCTGGCTGCCCTCGGTGCCGACGTCGTGAAGGTCGAGTCGCCCGCCGGGGACGACTTCCGCCGTCGGGACGACGATCGCAGTCCGTACTTCGCGCAGGTCAATGCCGGCAAGCGGAGCCTCGCGGTCGACCTCAAGACCACCGAGGGACTGGAGCTGGTCAAGGCTCTCCTCCCCCGCTACGACGTCGTGTTCGAGAACATGCGCCCCGGCAAGCTGGCCGCTCTCGGTCTCGGACCGGACGTGTGCGCCGAGCTCAACCCCGACCTCGTCTTCGCCTCGGTGAACGGGTTCGGGGACGGCGGACCGCTCCGTGACCGGCCCGCCTACGACACGATCGGCCAGGCCTACGGCGGGCTCTACTCGATCCTCGGCGAGCCGGGTCAGTCCCAGCTCTCCGGCACGATCCTGGCCGACGTCGTCACCGGCCTGACCTCGGCGACGGGGATCCTCGCGGCGTTGGTCGGCCGCGGACGGGCCGGGGGCGGGATCCGCGTCGACACGTCGCTGTACGAGGCGGTCAGCATCCTCGCGACCGACGCACTCTCCCAGTACGTCGACACCGGCGCCGACCCCACCCGCACCACCCGACACCCTCAGGCCCAGAACTTCTGCGTACCGACGGCGTCCGGGGAGGCGATCGCGGTCCACCTGTCGTCCTCGGAGAAGTTCTGGCGCAACCTGTGCGCAGCGATGGAGCGCCCGGACCTCCTCGACGACCCGCGTTTCACCCCGTACCGGCATCGCGAGGCCAACTACTTCGCGCTCGTCCCGATCGTCGAGGCCGAGTTCGCGAAACGCTCCCAGGCGGAGTGGGAGGAGCTGCTGACGCGGTTCGACGTCCCCTTCGCGCCGGTCCAGACCATGGCGACGTACATCGAACACCCGCAGACGGAGTGGCTCGAGCTGTTCGAGCCGGCCGCGCACGGCATGCGCCTGCTCCGTCCGCCGTGGCGCTTCGACGGCACCCGCCCCGACCGCGGGGGCCCCACGCCGAGGATCGGCCAACACACCCGGGAGGTCGCGGGTGAGGTCTACGACGACGAACAGGTCGAGAAGCTGATCGCGCTCGACGTACTCCGGACGGCCACGGACGAGGGGCCGCCGGTGTGAACGCGTCATCTAGAGGCTGAGGTCCCACTGGACCCGGTGTCCCGGCGTCGAGGTCCGACGCCGGGACAGGAGGTCACATCACGATCGAAGCCCGCGCGACCTGCCCGGCGTCCTGAGCTGCGAATGCACTGTCGATCTCCTCCAGCCCGAACTCGACGGACGCGGACCCGAGCCCGAGCCGCTCGCCGTGGCGCGCCAGGAAGCCGAGGGCCTGCTGCAGGCTCCACGCGTCGTAGAACGACACCGACCGGAGGTCGATGTTGCGCATGACGAGGACACCGGGGTCGACGGCCGCGGTGCTCCCCGGGTAGAAGGTGCCCAGCTCGAGGTAGCGCCCGGCGGGGGCCACCATGCGCAGGCCCTCCTCGATCACCGACGGGTGCCCGACCAGCTCGCAGACGACATCGCCCCCGCCGTCGGTGAGGTCCCGTACCCGCGCGACGCGGGCCTTGGCGTCGGCGTACTCGCGGAGGTCGACGACCTCGTCGGCGCCCATGCGCCGGGCCATCTCCAGGCGTTCGGCGACGCCGTCGATGACGACCACCTGCTCCGCCCCGCGCTCCTTCGCGAGCGCGGTGGCGTAGAGGCCGAGCCCGCCGGCGCCCTGCACCACCACACGGTCCCCCATCCCGACCTCACCGCGCTCGAGCGCCATGACCATCTGAGCCAGCGCGCAGTTCACCCCCGCCGCGGACGCGTCGCTCACCGCGTCCGGCACCCGGAACACCGCCATGGTCGGGTGGATGTAGAAGTAGTCACCGAAGGACCCTCGGAAGTACGGGAAATCGCTCGGGCGCCCCAGGAAAACCCGGCCGGAGTTCACGCACGCCTCGCTGCGGCCGCGCAGGCACGGGCGGCACCTCCCGCAGGGCGCGAAGTACTGGCAGACGATGCGGTCCCCGACGGCGAGCGGCGTGCCGGCCCAGTCGTGGGTGACGCCGTCACCGAGGGTGTGCACCACCCCGGTCATCTCGTGGCCGATGAGGCGGCCGTCGTCGCGCGCCCGGGCGCCCAGGGCGCCGTCACCCCGCCAGATGTGCAGGTCGGAGCCACACACGTTCGCGCGGGTGACCCGCATGACCAGCGCGCCGGGCTCCGGCTCCGGCACCGGCAGCTCGGTGAGCGCGAAAGGCTTGCCGGGGCCGAAGAAGAGCGCGGCCCGTCCGGTCTCGGTCATCGATGATCGACCTCTCCATCCGCGGGAGAGGCACTTGCCCCTCCATCGACTCTGAAAATATATTATGTTCCAAGACGGCGACGTGCACCCGGAGGCCTCGATGGGGATGAGCCTGACGTACATCACCGACTCGATCGCCGGCCAGATGCCGGCCGTCGATCCGGACCGGCCCGCGATCGCGCTCGGGGGCGAGGCGGCGCTGACCTGGCGCGAGCTGCGGGCGCTGGAGCTGCGTTACGCGGCTGCCCTCCGCGCCGCGGGGGTGGCTCGGGGTGACAGGGTCGGGGTGCTCCTGCGGAACTCCACCGACTACATCGCCCTGTACCTGGCGATCGGCCGGGCAGGCGCGATCTCGGTACGGCTCAACTGGCGCCTCACCGGCCCGGAGCTGACGTTCGCGCTGAACGATTCGGGCGCGAGCCTGCTCGTCCTCGACGCCGAGTTCGGCGACACCGTCGGCGCGATCCGCGACGACGTCCCGGTCACCGCCTACGTGGTACGACCCGACGGGCACGACGTGCCCGACTGGGCCACGCCCCTCGGGGTGTTCGCCGCACAGGAGGCCGACGGCACGGGATTCCCGGAGGTCGGCTTCGACGATGCTGCGACCCTGATGTATTCCTCCGGGACCACCGGCCGGCCGAAGGGGGCGCTGTTCTCCCACGGCAACGCGCTGTGGATCGGGACCATCCAGGCCCAGCGCTGGCGCCTCGACGAGCAGACCGTGGCCCAGACCAGCGGCCCCCTCTTCCACGCCGGCGGCTTCGAGGTGCTCCTGCTCCCCTCCCTGATCACCCACGGGACGGCGGTGACCTTCCCGTCCGGCGGCTTCACCCTCGAGAGCTTCCTCGACGTCGCCGGCATGTACGGCACGACGAACATGCTGCTCTACCCGTTCATGCTCTTCGAGCTGCTGCGCTCCGATGAACTCATCGCCCGGGTCCCGTCGAGCCTGCAGCGGATCGTCACCGGCGGCGACGTCGTCATGCCGTGGGTCTACGACTCACTGCAGCGCCTGCTGCCGGGCGTCGCGCTGGTGCAGTCCTACAGCCTGACCGAGGGCGGCGCGGTCAGCACGAGCCTCGAGTTCGACGTGGCCCGCGGGCACGAACGCAGTATCGGTCGTCCCCAGGCGATGACCGAGGTCAAGGTCGTGCGCCCGGACGGCACGCTCACCGAGGCGGACGAGGTCGGCGAGATCTGCGTGCGCAGCGGCGGCGTCAGCATCGGATACTGGAACCGGCCGGACGCGAACGCCGTGACCTTCTCCGACGGCTGGTGCCGCTCCGGTGACCTCGGGGTCGTCGACGCCGCCGGCTACCTGACGATCGCCGGCCGCGCGAAGGACATGTACCGCAGCGGCGGCGAGAACGTCTACCCGGCCGAGGTCGAGATGATCATCACCGGTCACGCCGCCGTCGCGGACGCCGCCGTGATCGGCGTGCCGGACGCGAAGTACGTCGAGGTCGGGGCCGCCGTGCTCGTGGCACGGGACGACGCAGATCTCGACGTCGACGCCATCCGGGACTGGCTCACACAGCGACTCGCGAAGTACAAGGTGCCCAAGCACTTCCACGTCGTGGACGCCCTGCCCCGCAACGCGGGTGGCAAGGTCCAGAAGAACGTCCTGCGGGAGCGCTTCAGCACCGCCCACACCGACGCGGTGGAGGCCTGAGGTGCTGGGCCTCGGACGGATGCCGGGTCCCAAAGAGGCCCTGGCCGGCGCGCTCGGCGCCGCGCGACAGGTCGAGGCGCTCGGACGTAACGCCGCGGAGTACGTGTGGTTCGGCGGCCTGCGGGTGGACCCCGAGACCTCGCCGTACGAGGTGCGCTTCGCCACGCCCACCTTCCGGCTGCGCCACTACTTCCCGCAGGCGGCACCGGAGGGCCTGCCGGCGCTGCTGCTCGTCCCGCCGCTGATGATGATGACCGAGGTCTACGACACCGCGCCGCGGTCCAGCTCGGTCCGCGCGGTCCACGAGGCCGGCGTCGACGTCTGGGTCGTCGACTTCGGCCGCCCCGAGGCGGAGCCCGGAGGCCTGGAGCGTGACGTCGCCGACCACGTGATCGCGGTGAGCGACGCGGTGGCCGCCGTCGTGACGGAGACCGGACGCGACGTCGTGCTCGGCGGCTACTCGCAGGGGGGCATGTTCTGCTACGAGGCGGCGGCCTACCGCCGAGGCGACGGGATCGACTCGGTCATCGCCTTCGGCTCGCCGGTCGACTTCGGCGCCGCTCCCTTGCCCATCCCGCTGTCGTTCGACTCCTACGCCTCGATCGCCCGCGGCCTGCTCCAGACCGGCCTGGCCGACCGTCTCTCCCTGCCGGGCTGGTTCAACCGCTCGGCCACCCGGTTGCTCGAACCGCTCAAGGCGCTGCAGTTCGAACTCGCCTACGTGCGGCAGCTCCACGACCGGGAGCGCCTGCTCCCCGGCGAGCAGCAACGTCGGTTCCTCGCCCACGACGGCTGGACGCACTACGCCGGCCCGTCGTTCCGGGACCTGCTGGAGAACGTGCTGGTCACCAACCGGTTGCGCGACGGCGGCCTGCTGATCGAGGACAGGACCGTCTCCTTGGCCGACCTCACACTCCCGATGCTGCTCGTCATCGGCGACATCGACCGGGAGGGCCACCCCGGTCGGTCCGCTCGGTGGTGGCCGCCGCCCCCCGCGCCGACATCCACCAGCTGGTCCTGCACACCGGACACTTCGGCATCGTCGCGGGCGGCGGCGCGCGGCGGTGGACCTGGCCGCGCGTCGCGGAGTGGATCCGGTGGCGGGCCGGCGAGGCCCCGCTGCCGTCGGTGATCGAGCCGGCGCGAGAGGCCGCGCCGACCCCGGGTTGGAGCCCGGGCGGGCTCGCCCAGCGGGTGCAGTCCGGCGCCGACCTCGGCGTGGACGTGGTGCGTTCGATCTACAACACCGCCGCCGAAGCCGGCACCGTCGGCTACGCGATGGTGCGCGACCTCGCGGCCCAGGTCCCCATGCTGGGGCGCCTCGACGCTCTCCGCCCGGACACGGCGATATCGCTGGGTCTGCTGCTCGACGAGTCGGCCCGCCGCGCTCCGGAGTCACCGGCGCTGCTCTACGGCGACCGGGTGCTGCGTCGCCGGGAGGTGAAGCACCGTATCGACGGCGTCGTCGCAGGTCTGCTCGCCGTCGGGGTCCGCCCCGGAGAGCGGGTGGGCGTCCTGATGGACTCCCGTCCGTCCGCGTTCTGTGTGGTGGCCGCGATCAGCCGGATCGGCGCGTGTGCGGTGCTGCTGCGCACCGCGGAGCGCGACTGCGACCGCGAGATCGGGCTGGGCCGAGCGGGCATCGTCGTCTGCGACCCGGAGCACGTGCCCTCCGCTCCACCCGCCACGGGTCGATGGTGCGTCCTGGGCGGCGCGAGCGACGAGCGGGAGCTACCCGGCTTCGTGACCGACCTCGAGACGATCGACCCCGCCACGGTCCACCTGCCCGGCTGGTACCGCGCGAATCCCACCCGGGCGGCCGACGAGGCCCTGGTGCTGTTCTCCGGCCACGGCGGCCGGACCCGCGCCCGCGTGATCACCAATCGTCGGTGGGCCCTCTCGGCGCTGGGGACGGCGAGCGCCGCCGAGCTGGACCCGACACACACCGTCTACTCCGCGACCCCGCTCGAGCACTCGTCGTCGCAGCTCATGGCGGTCGCCGGGGCGATCGCGTCGGGCGCGAGGCTCGCGTTCGCCAGCGCCCCCGACGTCGAGACGTTCTGGAGCGAGGTCCGCCGCTACGGGGCGACGCACGTGTCCTACGCCTGGTCGTCGCTGCGCGACGTCGCCTCGGGCCTCGAACACCCGCACGAACGACACCACTCGATCCGGATTTTCATGGGGTCCGGGATGCCGCCGAACCTCTGGCGGCGCACCGTCGAGCGGTTCGCCCCGGCCCGGGTCCTGGAGTTCTACGCCTCGGCCGACGGCGAGGCCGTGCTCGCCAACGTCGCCGACCGCATCGGCTCCGTCGGCCGCCCGCTGCCCGGCACCGCGCGGGTCCGGATCGCAGCGTTCGACGAGCGCACCCGCGGGATCGCGTTCGACCGTGACGGTTTCGCCCGTGAGTGCGAACCCGGCGAGCCCGGCCTGCTCCTCGCCCGCGACGACTCCGGCGCGCCCGGCCCCGACACGCTGCGCGCCGTCTTCTCCGCGGACGACGCCTGGCGCTCGACCGGCGACCTGTTCGTCCGCGACCCCACCGGTGAGTACTGGTTCATCGACGACGCGGACGCCCTCATCCGGACCGTGGACGGTCTCGTCGCGCCGGCCCGGGTGGCGCAGGTCCTGCAGCGGATCTCCGGGGTCGACACGGCGCGGGTCGTCGGGCGCGACGGCGACGTCGTCGCCGCGGTGACCCTGCTGCCGGGTGCACAGCTGTCGGGCTGGGAGCTCACCTCGGCGCTGCGACGACTGCCGGCGAAGCAGCGACCGCCGACGGTGACCGTCGTCGACCCGGTGTCGTTCCCGACCCCGTGGTCCCGGCCTCCCGACCTCGACGGACCGGTCGACGGCCCGACGTGGGCGCACCGACCCGACGGGACCTACGCACCGACCTCGGAGGATGCATGACCAGCGCGGCACCTGGCACCGACCGCACCGTGACGGCAGGCGGGCTATGCCTGGCGACCCGACGTCGTCCGGGGCCGCAGGGCCCTCCCCTGTTGCTCGTGCACGGCCTAGGCGGCTCGATGGGCTCCTGGGAGCCGCTCCTCGAGGCCCTGCCCGAGCGCGACGTCGTCATGATCGACACGCCCGGAATGGGCCGCTCGGAACTCCCGGCGCTGCCCCTGTCGATCGGCGCCCTCGCCGACCGCATCGCGGACGCGGTGCGGACCCTCGACCTGGACGTCGTGGACGTCCTCGGCTTCTCCCACGGCGGGACCGTCGCGCAGGAACTCGCCCACCGGCACCCCGCGCTCGTCCGGCGTCTGGTGCTGGTGGCGACGGTCGCGGGCATCCCCTGGCTGCCCCCGCGCCTGCGTGCGGGACTCGCTCTGCTGTCCACGCGGCGCTACCACGACCGGGCGGCCGCCGAGCGCGACCTGCGCCTGCTCGCGGGCGGCCGCACCGCACGGGACCCGGAGGCGCTGCGCGGGATCATCGACGACCGCGCCGCGAACCCACCGAGCACGCGCGGCTACCGCTACCTGCAGATCCCCGTCCTGTGGTGGAGCAGTCACCTGTGGTTGCACACGCTGCGGTGCCGCACGCTGGTGGTGGCGGGCCGGGACGACCCGGTCGTCCGCTCCGTGAACGCCTCCGTGCTGGCGGCGCGCATCGCCGACTCCCGCCTCGCGCTGCTGCCCGACGCCGGCCACATGCTCCTGTTCGACGAGTCGCAGCGGGCCGCCCGGCTGCTCACCGAGTTCCTCGACGCGCCCTGATCAGCTCACCGCCGCCATAGGACCGGTGCCGAGCGGTGGAAACGCGACCCGGGCGCGCGGGACGCCTCCGTGACGTCGGGGATCAGCCTGTCGCCGCCGACACCACGAGCAGCCGCTCCCGACGCTGCGCCACCGTGCACCCGCGCAGGTCGGCGACACCGCGATCGGTGACCACCAGGTCGACGTCGCTCGCGGCGCTCGTCACCGGACCCGAGAGCTGCTCGACGATGCGGGCGGCACCGGACGGCGTCGTCGAGGGCAGTGCCAGGATCGCCGCACCCGACCCGTGGGCCGCGCGGAAGAAGTCCACCTGCCCGCCGACGCCGCCGACCAGTCGCCCGCCCGCGTACTCCGCGCCGACCTGGCCGTACAGATCGACCTCGATCGCGGAGTTCACGGCGAAGAACGGGCCGTCGACGTGTACGGCCGCGCACGGAGCGAATTCGGCGAGCGGGTTGTCGTCCAGGAACGTGTAAAGCTCCGGGGACCCGAGCGTCATGCCGGCGACGACCCGGTCCACCGCGCCCGCGCGCGCCAGGTCGAGCAGCCAGTCCCCCACCAGCCCCGACCGCACCCGCAGCCGCCGTCGGGAAGCCAGCTCCGCAGCCACCGCGTCGGCCAGACCCCCGAGGCCCAACTGCACGACCGCGCCGTCGGGAACCAGCGCCGCGACGTTCGCCGCCACTGCCCGGTCGGTCCGCGAAGGTGGGCGGAACGGCAGCGTCACCATCGGCCGGTCCGCGACGACCGACGCGGTCACGAGCGACGAGTGCAGCCGCCACCGCGAGCGGGTGCGCGGCATGCGCTCGTCCACCTCGACGAGGACGACGCGGGCCCGCTGGGCAGCGGCCCAGACGTAGTCGACGGTCGGTCCCAGATCGTGCCAACCGTCGCCGTCGGCGGGGCCGACGCGGAGGAGCACGACGTCCGCGGCCAGCCGCCCGGCCACGATGTGCTCCTCGACGCGACTCAGGTGAGTCGGGACGTACTCGAGACCGGGGAGGCGACGCAGCACCCCGCCCGCCACGTACGTGCGGACCGGGAAGGGCGCCCGCAGCCACGCCTCGTTCGCGGTGTAGCCCACGAACGCCGTCACCGCGGGTGCGGCGTCCAGCAACTCGTCGACCAGGGTCGGCGGCTCGGCCGAGGTCTGCCCGACGACGACCGTGTCCCCCGGCTGCAGATGGTCGGTGATCATGCCGCGGAGAACAGCGCCGCCATGCCCTGCCCACCGCCGATGCACATCGTCTCGAGTGCGCGGCGCCCCCCGCGACGGCGGAGCTCGTGCAGCATCGTCGTCAGGATCCGCATGCCCGTGGCACCGATGGGGTGTCCGAGCGAGATGCCCGAGCCGTTGACGTTCAGCCGCTCCGGGTCGTGCCAGCCCCACTCCGCGAGCACGGAGAGGACCTGCACCGCGAACGCCTCGTTGATCTCGACGAGGTCCAGGTCGTCAAGCCCCAGCCCGGTCCGCGTGAGGAGCTTCGCGACGGCGGGCACCGGTCCGATTCCCATGGTGGCCGGGTCACAGCCGGCCGCGGCCCAGCCGTCGAGGAAGGCCAGCGGCTCGAGGTCGCCCAGGGCGTCCTCCGCGACGACGAGGCACGCGGCCGCCGCGTCGTTCTGCTGGGCGGCGTTTCCCGCCGTGACCGTCCCGCCCGGGATGATGGTGCGGAGCTTCCCGAGAGACTCGGCGGTGGTGTCGGGGCGGACGCCCTCGTCGCGGTCGACGACGACTGGCTCCCCTCGGCGCTGCGGGACCGAGACCGGCACCACCTCGTCGTCGAACCGGCCCTCGTCCCAGGCCGCGGCCGCCTTCTGCTGGCTCGCGGCGGCGAAGTCGTCGGCCTGGTCCCGGGTGATGCCGTAGCGCTGCGCGAGGTTCTCGGCGGTCTCGATCATGCCGCTGATCGGCCCGAACCGGTGCTCGGGCTGCGAGCGCTCGCGGCCGCGGTCGAGCCGGTCGTAGAGCGACACCGTTCCGGAGCGGGATCCCCATCGTGCTGTGGTCGAGTAGTACTCGATGTTGGACATGCTCTCCACGCCGCCGGCCAGCACCAGGTCGGCTGCGCCGGTCTGGACCATCATCGCCGCGGTGGCCAGCGACTGGAGCCCGCCCCCACACCGGCGGTCGGTCTGCAGCCCGGGCACCGAGATCGGCAGCCCGGCGTGGAGGGCGGCCCAGCGCCCGATGCAGGGGGTCTCGGAGTTCGCGTACGACTGGGCGAACACCACGTCCTCGATCCGCTCCGGGTCCACCCCGGTGCGATCGACGACGGCGCGGACCACGGTCGCGGCGAGGTCCTCCACCGGGACGGGGCGCAGCGCCCCTCCGAACGCTCCGACGGGAGTGCGGACCGGGGACACGATGGCAGCTCGTCGCATGACCAGATAATATATTAAGCACTATCGTCGTGGCGTGGTGCAGCCGACTGGATCAGCTTGCTCCGGAGGTCGCGGAGTTCCCCAACAGTACGCGAGCGTTCGTTCTGTACGTGAGCGTACGCTCGCCGCATGACGGAACCGGTGGAACCTGACCTGAGTGGAGCCCGCGAGGTCTCGGTCACCGAGGCGCGGGGCAACCTCGCCGAGCTGATCGACGCCGTCCGTGACGGCGAGTTCGTCTATCTCGTCCGGCACGGCGAGCGTGTCGCCGCGCTCATGCCCGCCGATGTCGCCGAGAACTACGAGCGGATGGAGGACGACTACTGGGCCCGGCGCGCCGATGACGCCCGGGCGGCCATCGCGGCGGGCGACGAGGACACCATCTCCTGGCAGCAGTACCTCGCCGACTCGGCATGACGTACCGGATCGATCTGACCCGCCGCGCCGCGAAGGCCCTGGACAGCGTCGACACACCGCAGCGTCGGCGCATCCTGGCCGTCATCGACCAGCTGTCCGCCGACCCTCGGCCGCCCTCCTGCCGCAAGCTCACCGGCCGGGACGACCAGTGGCGAGTCCGAGCCGGCGACTACCGAGTGATCTACGAGGTCCACGGCGACCGGCTGTTGGTCCTGGTGGTCGAGATCGGCCACCGCTCCGAGGTCTACCGCCGCTGAAGTGGTGGTGGCACCACCCCGGCCGGCGACCACATCCCGCTCGGTCAGTCGAAGACCACCGTGGACGAGTCGACGACCGCGCCGCCACCGTCGGCGACGAGCACGTGCCCGGTGACCATCGAGGCGTCGCTCGACGTCAGGAAAGCGCAGCAGCCTGCGATCTCCTCCGGCTCGGCGACCCGACGCAGCGGGACGTGGGCCGCGGTCCGCGCGTAGGCCTCATCCATGGTGATGCCCTCGCGCTGCGATAGATAGCTCATCGCCCCCTCCCCCAGGGACGTACGTATCCAGCCGGGGCACACGGCGTTCACCCGCACCCCGCGTGGTCCCCAGTCCCGCGCCAGCCACTTCGTCACGCCGATCAGGCCGGCCTTCGCCGCGGTGTAGCCGACGGTTCCGGGAGGCCCGGCGATCAGGCCCGCCGTCGACGCCAGGAACACCATCGATCCCCCGCGGGCCGCGAGGTGTGGCAGCACCTCGCCGGCCAGGAAGTACGAACCGTGCAGGTTGACGTCGAGCGCCTTCAGGTAGAGATCGCCGTGCTTCGGCGCCGACGTCCCCCCGATCGCGGCACCCTGTGCGGCGACGACGGCGTCCAGACCACCCAGCTGGTCGACCGCCGCCGCCACCACCGAGGCGATCGCCTCGCGGTCCGTGCCGTCCGCCGGGATGACGTGCGCGCCGGTCTCCGCCTCGAGATCGGACAGCCGGGCCTCGTCGATGTCGGTCGCGACGACCTTCGCGCCGTCCGCGACCAGCCGGCGCACCGTCGCCGACCCCACACCCCCCGCCGCGCCGGTGACGAGGGCGAGTTCCGGACGGCGAATCACGTGATCTCCTTCTCCAGCTGCTCGCGCAGCACGTACTTGAGGACCTTCCCGGAGGCGTTGCGCGGCAGCTCGGGCCGTATGACGACGTGGCGCGGTACCTTGTAGGACGCCAGGCGCTCCCGGCACCACGCCCGCAGGGCGTCGCCCTCGACGGGCTCCCGCAGCACCAGGACGGCCGCGCCCACCTCCAGGTACTTCGGATCCGGCACGGCGACCACGGCCGCGTCGAGCACGTCGGGGTGGTCGGTGAGGACCTTCTCCACCTCGGCGGGATAGATGTTCTCCCCGCCGCAGCGGATCATGTCCTTCGCGCGACCGGCCAGGGAGAGGAAGCCGTCGGCGTTGACCGTGCCGACGTCGCCGGTCCGGCACCAGCCGTCGACGAACGTGTCCCGGTTCGCCTCCGGACGCTGCCAGTACCCGGCGCAGACCCCCGGGTTGCGCACCAGGATCTCCCCGACCTCCCCGACCTCCGCCGGCTCACCGTCCGGCCCCACCACGGCCGCCTCGGAGAGCGGCAACGGGCGGCCGATGCTCCCGGGCTGCGACTCGAAGTCCTCGTCGTCGAGGCAGGTCGCGATCGCCCCGCCCTCGGTCAGGCCGAAGACCTGCGTCAGGCGCACGCCCGGCATGCGACGGCGGGTCTCGGCGACCGTCCACGGCATCATCGTGTCCCCGCCGATGATCAGGTGCGTCAACGACGGGGGCAGCCGCGCCTCGAGGTCGTCGAGGCGCAGCATCTCCGAGAGCATGAAGGAGAACAGCAGGCAGTCGGTGACCTGCTCGGCGGCGATCACGTCGAGCAGGTGGGTGATCGCGAAGTTCCGCGACGGCAGCACCACGGCGGTGCCGCCCATCAGCAGGGTCGGCGCCACGACGGCCTCCAGCCCGCCGGCGTGATAGGTCGGGCCCGGCACCAGCGACACCGTCCGCTGGGAGAACCGCCAGCGCAGGGCCTGGGTCACGGCGTTCCCGACGAGGTTCGCGTGGGTCCACAGCGCGCCCTTGGGCAACCCGGTGGTTCCGGAGGTGTACAGCAGCCCCACCGGGTCGCTCTCGGCGATCACCGGACCGTCGACGAGCTCCCCGCGCCCCGACAGCCCGTCGAGCGGCACGGCCCACGGCGGCAGGTCGCGCTCGACGTCGCCGATCACCACCACGTGCTCCAGGGCCGTCCGGTCCCGAACGGCCTCGATGCGATCGAGCAGGCTCGCGTGCACGACGAGTGCACGTGCTCCGGAGTCGGCGAGGATGAACTCGAGCTCCGCAGGGGCCAGCCGGAAGTTCAGGCGGTTCGCGACGAGGCCCGCGTAGGCCGCACCGAAGAACAGCGGGAGGTACTCCGGGTCGTTGTAGAGCAGCAGCCCGACCCGGTCGCCCGGGCTCAACCCGAGGTCGACGAACCCGCTCGCGTAGCGCCGGGCTCTCTCGCGCAGCTCGCGGTACGTGAGCCGGGCGCGGCCGTCGAAGCTGACCGCGACCGTGTCCGGGCCGGACGGCGGGAGCGGGGCGACGACGGCGTCGAGGATCCTGGTGATGCTCATACTCCGGGTCCGATCACGATCTGCTTGAGTTCGGTGAACTCCGCGATGCCCTCCGGTCCGGTCTCGCGGCCCCACCCGGAGCCCTTCCGCCCGCCGAACGGCGCCGTCACCGTCGGGCCGAAGGTGTTGACCGCGACCGAGCCGGCCTCGATCCGGGAGGCGGCGAGGAGGGCGGTCTCCCGGTCGGAGGTGTAGACGCTCGCGGCCAGGCCGTAGCTCGAATCGTTGGCCAACGCGATCCCGTCGTCGAGATCGGTATAGGTCTGGATCGCCGTGACCGGGCCGAACACCTCGTCGCGCGCCAGCTCGGAGCCGCGCTCGACCCCGGTCAGCAGCGTCGGGGACACGAAGAACCCTGGCCCCTCCCGACGACGGCCACCTGCAACCATTTCGGCGCCCGCGGCCCGGGCGCGGTCGACGAACCCGTCGACCCGGTCGCGCGCCGCGGCGTTGATCATCGGACCGACCCGGGTGCCGGGGTCGAGCGGATCGCCGACGGTCAGCCCGTCGACGGCCTCCGACAGCTTCCCGACGAGTTCGTCAGCCCGCTTCTCGGAGACCAGCACCCGGGACAGGAGGGCGCAGACCTGCCCCGCACCGCCCGTCGTGCCCGGCACGAGGGACTTCAGCACCGCGTCGAGGGGCGCGTCGTCGAGGATCAGCGCCGGGGACTTCCCGCCGAGCTCCAGGTGGGTGCGCGCGAACCGGGCCTTGGTGGCATCGATGATCTCGAGCGCCGCGCGGCGGCCACCGGTCAGGCTGACCAGGTCGACGCGCGGGTCCGCGGTGAGGGTGCGTCCGAGGTCGGCGCCACCGCAGAGGATCGACAGCGAGCCCTCGGGCAGGGTCTGCGCCGCGCACTCGGCGACGATCCGCATGACCAGCGCGGACTCCGGGGCCGCCTTCACGACGACCGGGCACCCGGCGAGCAGGGCGGGGACGACCTTCGTCGCCGTGGTGACCAGGGGCCCGTTGAATGCCATGACCGCCGCGACGACGCCGGCGGGCTCCCGGCGGACGACCGTCTCGCCCAGCGGCGAGGGCCGGACGTCGTCGCGCAGCGCGTCCACCGCGCACTCCAGGGCCGCGTTCCAGGCTCCGACGGCCCCGAAGCGGTGCAGCGTGCGGGAGTAGCGCACGGGCATCCCGGCCTCGAGCGCCCAGACGTGCCCGATCTCGTCGAGCCCCGCCTCGGCGGCCGCGCAGAAGCGGGCCACCGACGCGATGCGGTCGTCGACGGCGAGACGCGACCAGGAGACCCGTCCGACCTGGTCGGCGGCCTCGACCGCCGCTCCGACGTCCTTCTCCGAGGGCAGCGTCACCTCCGCGACGATCTCCTCGGTCGCGGGCGAGACGACCGTGTACGGCTCGCCGGTGGCGGGCTGCCAGCGGCCCCCGACGAGGACGTCGCTCCCGGTGGCGATCACGAGCCTGCGGGCCGGAACGGACTGGCCGGCACCATGAACATCGAGGAGAACGGCGGGTTCATGAAGTCGGGGATCTGCATCTCCCCGGAGATCAGCATCTGCTTGACCTCCTCGCGGAACCCGGACGGATCGCCCGCGATCTCGTAGAGCGCGAGGTGACCGAGGTCGGGAACGCGAACGCCCGGCAACGGCTTGACCGGTGAGGACTCGAACCGCTGGGCCCGGAGCATCCCGGTGGCGGCGAGGATCTGCGGGATGTGCTCACCGTCGTACCAGCGGGCGAAGGTGCCGTCGGCGACGGAGTCGGCGGCCGGTTTGCACCAGGCGAAGAACAGGTGCCGGTCGTCCAGGTTCTCGGCCTTGTCCCAGCTCGCGCCGTACTGGGGCTCGCTGATCGCCTCGAGGAAGAGCGCGTCGAACGGCTGGTTCATGAACTCCGGGAGCACCATCGACCCGGACATGAGCATCTGCTTGACCTCCTCCCGGAAGCCCGCCGCGGAGCCCTCGATCTCGTAGAGGGCGAGGTGGCCCATGTCGACCGGCACGACGCCGGGGAGGTTCTTCGCCCCGCCGACGAGGAACCGCTGGGCGCCGACCATCCCGGTCGTGGCCATGACCTGCGGGATGTGCTCCTGGTCGTACCACTGGGCGTACGGCTCGTAGTCGCCGGTGTAGGTGCTCCAGGCGAAGAAGAGGCTGCGGTCGGTGAACGTGGGGGGCACGGTGGTCCTCTCAGGCGCCGCGCAGGGCGGCGGTCGCGGCCTCGTCGATGCGGAGGCCCTCGGGGTCGTGGTGCGGGTCGCCGAGCACGACCACGCCGTAGTCGCGCTCGGCTCCGGCGACGCTCACGTACTCGTCGCGGACGTCGGCGAGCACGCGCTGCGGGTCGCGGGAGAAGGGGGCGCCCCACCCTCCGCCGCCGTTGGTCAGGCAGCGCAGCACCGATCCCGCCCGGGTCCGCCAGGACTTCTCGGACGCGAAGTGGTGGTAGACGCCGTGCTCGGGGTCGAGCGCCTTGGTCTCGGGATCCAGCACCCCGGCCACCGGGGTACTGGCCCGGTAGACGTCGCCGACGGTGCCGATCAGCCCCGGTCCGACGGCGTCCGGGCCGAAGATCCACATTGCGCCGTTCGGGCCGGGCTTCCCGTCGTCGGCACCCACCCCGCTGGGCTCCTTCGTGCGGAACGGGGACAGGTACTGCTCGGCGTCGGTCTGCCAGAGCGTGTCCTTGAGGTTGGCGGCGCCACCCCGGTGCCGGCCCGGGCCGCCGGTGTCGATCGCGTGTTCCTTGCGCAGCACGACGACGGGCGAGTCGTGCTCGATGGTCTCCGTGGCCGGGTCGAGATTGTTGAGGTTGAACAGGACCGTGTAGCTGTCGCCGTCGCCGGCCTTCGACGCGCCCCACGGGCCGTGCTCCCCGCCGCACTGGGTCGCGGAGGTCCAGAAGGACCCGTCGTCGCGCAGACCGCTGGCGTTGTGGGTGTTGGTCGACCCGTAGTCACCGCCCACGGCGTTCTCGCCCAGGACCGGGTTCAGCGCCGTGAAGACGGCCGCGATGAGGGTGCCGGAGGCCTCCCAGAACATCATCGGCGCGCCCTCCGGCGGGACCGCGGTGACCAGGGTGCCGGGCGGGGCGATCAGGTCGACGTGGCGCCAGGTCCCCGAGGTGAACGGGATCTCCGGGTCGAGCAGCATCGTCAGCGCGACCCCGAGTGCGGTCTTCGCGTCGGTGACCCCGCAGTTGATACAGGTGCGGGCCTGGGCCGAGGAGCCGGAGAGGTCGGCCTCGATGTCCTCGCCCCGTTTCCGCAGGGTCACGTGCACCGTGTAGGCGATCGAGTCGTCGACGCCGTCCGCGTCCAGCGTCGCGCTGCCCTGGTAGTCGCCGTCGGGGATACGGGCGAGCGCGGAACGCATCCGATCGGCCGAGGTGTCGCAGGCGTAGGTCAGCGTCCCCAGGAAAGCGTCCAGCCCGTAGCGCTCGATGTTCTCCCGCACCAGCCGCTCCCCCAGCTGCAGCTGGGCGAACATGGACTGGAAGTCGGGCAGCAGGAGCGCCCCGAAGCGGGAGTTGTCGAAGATCAGGCTGAACGTCGAGCGCACCGGGGCGTCCCCGCGCCACATCAGGACCGGCGGGATGACCAGGCCGTTCTCGTAGACGTTCGCCTTCGTCGCGGAGAACCCGCCGGGGACCGTGCCGCCCATGTCGAGCTGGTGGGCGCAGATGTTGACGAACGCGACGATCTTCTCGTCCACGAACACCGGCCGGGTGAAGCAGACGTCGTTGACGTGCCGTCCCCCGCGGTACGGGTCGTTGCAGATGAGCACGTCGCCGGGGCCGAGGTTCTCCGGCCCGAACTCCTCGACGGCGTTGCGGACCGCGTCCGGCATCGTCCCGAGGAACACCGTCAGGCTGTTCGAGACCACGGCCATCCGGTAGTCCTGCTCCGGCGGCCCCGAGATGGTGCACGCGAAGTCGTACCAGTCGCGGATGATCGGCGAGAACGCCTCGCGCAGGAACGCCGTCGACATGTGCTCGACGGCGTACTTCAGCCGGTTGACGATGATCGACGCGGTGAAGCGGTCGGTGTCGTAGGTCGCGTGGAACTGCTCGTCGGACAGCTCGCGGATGCTCATGAGGCCCTCCGGATCACGAGTTCGCCGTAGCGGCCGACCGACAGGTGCTGGCCTGCGCCGACGTGGGTGGTGGACAGGCCCTCGTCGACGATCGCCGGGCCGTCGAACTCGTCGCCCGCGCGCAGGTCCGCGCGCCGGTAGACCGGAGCCGTGGTCTCGTCGTCGGCGAGGAACCGCAGGGTGGCGGTGCGGGCCGGCGCGAGCGACCCGTCGTCGGGAACGCGGGAGGGGACCTCGGGGTAGGAGACCTTCGGCGTGTCGATCACCGCCCGGACCCGGAAGGTGACGCCCTCGACCGGCACCATGTCGAAGCGGTTGCGGGAGCGCTCCTCGTAGGTGTCGTGGAATGCGGCGATCATGGCGGCGACACCGTCGCCGTCGATGGTCCCGTCGGGCACCGGGACGAACGGCGTGTCCCAGCTCTGCCCGACGAGGTGTCCGTCGAAGCTGCGCTCGAGCCGGACCTCGGCATCCGCGTCGAGGCGCTCGCGGACCTGCGCCTCCATCTCGGCGAAGATGGCGTCGACCTGCGACGCCACCTCCGGGGTCAGGATCGTGTAGGCGCTGCGGTTGAGGGTGAACACCTGGTCGGTGGAGAGCAGGCCGAGGGCCGAGAACAGACCCGGCTCGGGCGGGACGATCACCTGCTTGCAGTGCACCTCGTCCATGGCGGCCGGCAGCAGCATCGGGCCCGCGGCCCCGTAGGCGATGAGCGAGTAGTCGCGCGGGTCGACGCCGTTCTTGATCGCGACGTTGAAGACCCCCTCCGCGATGGTGTGGACGGCCATGCCGTGCGCGTGGCGGACGCGCTGGGCGAGGGTCAGTTCCGAGTCGAGGGACTCGAACGCCTGCTGCGCGAGCTCGGGTTGCAGCCGGAGCCGACCGCCCGCGAACCCGTCCGGGTCGATGAGCCCGATCATCAGGCAGGTGTCGGTGGTGGTCGGCGCGGTGCCGCCGCGGCCGTAGCACGCCGGGCCGGGCGTCGAGCCTGCGCTCTCGGGACCGACCCGGACCTCGCCGTTGGGCCCGATCGCGACGATGCTGCCGCCACCGGCCCCGATCGCGGAGACGTCGTTGGCGAGGGCGTTCACGACGAGGTCGTGCTCGAGCTCGAAGGTCGTGTTGACGAACGGTTCGCCGCCGGTGACCACGCTGATGTCGCAGGAGGTACCGCCGACGTCGGCACACAGCAGGTGGGTCTCCCCGATCAGCAACCCGAAGTGGGCGCTCGCGACGGTGCCTGCCGCCGGGCCGGAGAAGACGATCCGGTACGGCTGCTCCATCGCACGGTGGGCCGGGACCAGGGTCGCGGCGCAGTCGGCGAAGTTGAGCTGCCCGGTGAAGCCGAGTTCCGCGAGGCCCTTCTCCAGGGTGGCCGCGTAGTCCGAGTAGATGATCTTCATCAGAGCGTCCACGACGGTCGTCGACGCCCGCGCGTACTCCTTCGCCAGCGGCGAGGTCTCGTGGGAGACCGAGCACGGCACGTCGCCGAGGACCTCGCGGGCCAGGTCGCGCAGACGCTGTTCGTGGGCGGGGTTGACGTAGGCGTTGATCAGGCAGATCGCGATCCCGACGACCCCGCAGCGACGCAGGACCTCGAGCTCGGCGCGGGCCTGGTCCTCGTCCAGCTCGTAGAGCGTGCCGCCGTCGGCCAGCATCCGCTCGCGGATCCCACGGCGCAGGTAGCGGGGCACGAGCGGGCGGGAGGCGTCGCCGAAGCTGCGCCGCCAGCCCGGATCGAGGATCGCCTCGGCCGGCCGCCAGACGCGCCCCATGTCGAGGATGTCCCGGTGCCCCTCGGTGGCCAGGAAACCGATCTTCGGGAGGCTGCGGGTGATCACGGCATTCAGTCCGTGGGTGCTCGCGTGGTTGAAGACCTGGGCATCGCGCACTCCGAGCAGGGCTGCGCCCTCGAGGACGGGGGCGGCGACGTCGCCGTAGTCGGTCGAGACCTTGGCGGTCTCGATCCGGCCGTCCCGCAGGGCGACGACATCGGTGAACGTGCCGCCCACGTCGACTGCGATCATGGTCCTGACTCCCCTCAGATCCGGTCGGACAGCAGCTGGATCGCGCCGAGCCGGGGGCCGCGCTCCCGGCTGCACGAGTTCAGGCAGACCTGGCACTTGACGACGTCGAACCAGCCGCCCTCGGAGTTGACCGGGTAGCGACGGAGCTCGGCCGCGCCACAGCGCGGGCAGGTGCCGTCGACGGCTTCGCGCTCCTGCGACGGGGCGGGGTTCTGGGCCATGGCGGCGACGCTAGGTCCACCGAGAGCCAGGTCACCATCCCGTCAGCGCAGTCGAGCATCCGCCTACCGAAGTGCGGCGATGACGCTCGTCGGTACTGGAAGCACAATATATTGTGCGATACTCTGTGCGGATGACGGAGGCGGCGGAGCAGCTGCAGCGTTTCCGCACGGGTGACCTCGACGTCGCCCGGGAACGGATCAGCGAAGCGTTCGCCGACCACTCCGCCCGGGTGGCGGACGGGCGTCGCCTCGACTTCCGGCTCGACCTCGCCCCGGCCCACCGGATCACGCTCGGGCGCCTCGGGTACGGCGCCGACGTCACCCTCGACGGGCCCCCCATGCGCGCGTGCTACCACGTGAACCTGCCGGTAGCGGGCTGCACCGAGGTGAGCCAGGCCGGCCGCTCGGGCACCACGGTCGCCGGCCGCAGCGGGGTGGCCTTCAGCCCGGACGCGCCCCTGCGGATCCGCTTCTCCCCCGACGCCACGCAGTACGTGGTGAAGTTGCCCAGAGATCTCCTCGAGGCCCACGCGGCGAAGCTGCTCGGACGACCGCCGAGGGCCTCGCTCGACCTCGCTCTGACCTTCGACACCACGACCGGACCCGGGCAGGCGCTGGTCGCCACCGCCGGTTTCCTCTACGCCGAGCTCGCCCGACCGGGCGGGCTCGCGACGATGCCCTCCGCCCGCGTCGAGATGGAGGCGGCGCTCATGACGCAGGTGCTGACGGCGATCCCGAACGCGGTGACCTCGGCGCTCGCCGGACGTGCCGCCCCGGCCGGACGCTCGCGCGTCCGGGAGGCGATCGATCTCCTGGACTCCCGGCCCGATGCGATCAGCAGCACCGCCGATCTCGCCGCGGCGGTCGGGATCGGTGAACGGGCCCTGCAGGCCGGCTTCCGCGACGTCGTCGGCTGTTCACCCATGACCTACCTGCGCGGCGTCCGGCTCGACCAGGTCCGGGCCGAGCTGTCGGCCGGTGGCGGCAGCGTCACCGAGATCGCAGGCCGGTGGGGCTTCTTCCACCCCGGCCGCTTCGCCGCGCAGTACCGCGACCGCTTCGGCGAGCGCCCGTCCGACACGGTCCGCCACGTCGCGACCTGACCGGCCCGGGGACGACGGCGGGCCCCTGCCGACGGTCGCCGCTGGCAGGGGCCGCCACACTTTTTCCGCCCCATGGCCGATCAGGCGTTGATCGCGTCGGAGAGCGCGACGATGCCCTCGGCGGTCTTCGCGTGGGCCAGGTCGATGTGCTGCCCCTCGAAGTCCACCGCTCCGTGGCCCTCCGCCTCGGCCTTGCGGAACGCCTCGATCATCCGTCGGGCGTGGTCGACCGTCTCGGGCGACGGGGTGAACACCTCGTTCGACACCGCCACGTGGGAGGGGTGGATGCACACCATGCCGCGGTAGCCCAGCCCGCGGGCGTCGAGCGCGAACCGGCGGAAACCGTCCAGGTCCTTGATGTCCTGCCACACCCCGGTGACCGGGTGGTGCAGCCCCGCCGCGCGGGCGGCGAGCACGATCCTGCTCCGCAGGTACAAGGTCTCCAGGCCGGCCGGGGTGAACTCGAAGCCGAGCTCCCGCCCGACGTCGGCGTTCGGCCCCGTGGCCCCGAGCAGCGACGACACGCGCGGCGACGCCGCCGCGATCTGTTCGCAGTGCGCCATCGCCACCGCAGTCTCGAAGCTGACGATCAGCCCGATCGATCCGGCCGCCAGGCCCTCCCGCTCCTCGATGTGCGACACCACGGCGTCGATCCGCACGATCTCCTCGGCGGTGAACACCTTCGGCAGGAAGAGCCCGGCGAGCCCCGGCACGATGACCGCCTCGGCGTCGCCGCCGAACAGGCCGCTGTCGACGCTGTTCGGTCGCACCCAGACGTCCGCCCGCTCGGCGGCGAGGCGTCCCACGGTCTCACGGACGGTGTCGCGTGCCGCGGCTTTGTCCGGCCCCGGCACGGAGTCCTCGAGGTCGAGGATGACCGCGTCGGTGCCCGACGCGACGGCCTTGTCGGCCCAGGTCGGCTTGTGGCCGGGCACGAACAGCATGGACCGGTAGGGCTTCACGATGCTCTCTCCTCCAGGACGGCAGGTGGGCGCAGACGGATTCCGTCCGCCGCGGCGACGCGGTGCGCCGCCGCCACGAATTCCCCGGGCGGTGGTCCGAACTCGGCGACGTCGGCGGTGACCAGGACGCCGTGGCGGGCGAACAGGATGCCGAGGTGGCCGATCCCGTGGACCCCGTGAACACGGTCGAGCCAGGCCCGGGCGAGCAGGTGGTGCAGTGCGCGGCGCAGCCCGTCGGGGCGGCGCATCGGGTCGGGGTGGCCGGAGACCTCGACGAGCAACGCGCCAGGTCCTCGGCCCACGAGGGTCCCGCCCGAGGCCCAGCCGGGCACGACGACGGGGTCGGCCACGCCGAGAGCGCATCCGCCCGTGGGCCGGCCGGCCCACCGGTGCAGCCGGGTCAGGAGTCCGGATTCGCTGATCAGCTCCAGGAGGTCGACGACCTCCGCGGCCTGCTCCGATCGCTCGTCGGGCAGGGCGATCCCTCCGAGCGACCAGCGGACGGCCGCCCAGCACGCGGCCGCGAGGGCCGTCTCCGTGGCGCGGTCGGCGATCCGGCCCGGCGGTTCGAGCTGGTTGAGCAGCACCGACGCGAGGTCGGGCACGACCCGCCGCCGCAAATCGATCGGACCAGCCGGTGGCGGGCTCCCGATGCCGCCCACCTCGATCCAGCCGGAGCGGGTCGGACGGAGACGGAGGGCGACCCGCCGTCGGGCCGGGTCGAGGCTGGCGTGGCTGGGGAAGCGCCCTGCGACCGCGTGCACCGTGCGGGTGTCCGCGAGCCCCAGTCGGTGGGCGCCGAGCAGGGCCGAGTACGGCGGCGCGTGCTGCACGGCGAGTCCGACCCGGAGGCGCAGCGCGCCGGCGACCAGCGCCGGCTGGCTGTTTCGGGCGTGTCGGGGCGGGCGCAACGGCACCCGGCCGCGGAGCGCGTCGCCCACCCGGTCGACGACGGGCGCCGGATCGACCCGGTCCGAGAACCAGTCGCCGAGCGCACCCCGGTGCAGGTGGGAGGCGAGACTCACGGACGCTCCACCAGGGCGACCTTGACGTGGTCCGGGCGCGCGAGGGTGTTCGCCGCGACCAGTTCGACACGGGCCTTGATGTTCAGGGCGGAGCGGATGCGGGACTCGAGGTCGCTGCGGAGCCGGTCGTACTCGTCGTCGGGAAGGGTGGTCTCGACGACCACCGGGAGGGGCCGTTGGGTGGAGTGACCGTCGAAGTCGGGCCGGATGCGCATCTCGCCGGTCGTGGCGGGGGCGGCGGCCTGGACGAGGTCGCGGATCGCCGACGGGTAGACGTTGATGCCGCGCACGATGAGCATGTCGTCGGTGCGTCCGACGCAGCGGACCTGGAAGCCGGTCCGTCCGCACGAGCAGTCCGTGGCGGTGACGACGACCTGGTCGCGGGTCCGGAAGCGCAGCAGCGGGGAGGCCCGGCGCGCCAGGGCGGTGTAGACCAGCTCGCCCTCGGCCCCCGTCTCGGGCTCGAGGACCTCACCCGAGGGGTCGATCAGCTCGGCGACCATGAGGTCGGGCGAGAGGAAGTGCATGCCGGTCTGCGCCTCGCACTCGCCCCAGTAGGTGCAGGCGATGTCGGTGCCGCCGAGCATCTCCCGCACGGTGGCGCCCCAGAGGTCCGCGAGCTTCTCGCGTACGGCCGGCAGCCCACCGCCCGGTTCGCCTCCGACGCTGATGGTGCGGACGCCGAGCTCGCGGGCGGGCCTCCCAAGAACGGCGGGGGCGGACTCGGCGAGGTGGGTGAGGAAGTACGGGGTGCCGATGAGGGTGTTCGGCCGCTGGTCGGCCTGGACGCGCAGCAGCCGTTCGACGCCCGCCTCGGCGCCGATGGGGAGGTCGACCATGCCCAGGTGGCGGGCGATCTGGGTGACCGGCAGGCCACCGACGAAGCCCTTGCTCATCCCGAAGGCGTGCAGCAACCAGTCCCCCGGGCGGAACCCGTTCGCGTGCAGGGCGCGGGCACCGAGCTCGCACCAGGTGTGGACGTCATCGGCGGTGAGCCCGACGTAGGACGGGCTGCCGGTGGTTCCCGACGAGGCCTGGATCTGGACGACGTCGGCCGGGTCCGCGGCCAGGTGGGTCCCGAGCGGAGGGTGGGCGGCCAGGCTGTCGCGCAGCTCCTGCTTCTCGGTGAACGGCAGGCCCGCGAGATCGCCGACGCCGCGGACGCGGGCGGGGTCGACACCATGAGCGGCGAACTTGTCCCGGTAGAACGCGCTGCGGGCCGCCAGGTAGGCCATCTGCTCGCGAAGGGCCTCGTCCTGCACCCGACGGGCCTCCGCCGCGGGGAGCGTCTCGACGGGACTCCAGTACTTGCTCACGGGCGACCTCCTCAGGTGGTATCGCTAAATATAAAATACATGGTGCTTCGCGACAAGGGTCGGCACCGTCACGCTCCGTCCCCGGTTGCTAGACTCCCCGCCACGCGGGAAGACGTCGGACGCTGTCGTTCGATACATCATGTTCGGACGTTGGAGAGCTGCCATGGTCGACGAGGTGACCCCCATCCCCGAGCGCGGGGGCGGGCGTCAGCAGCTGCCCGAGGAGGTCGCGACCTACGTCCGCGAGCAGATCATCTCGGGCAAGGTGCGGGCCGGGGAGTTCCTCCGCCTGGAGCCGATCGCGGAGGCCGTCGGGGTCAGCAACACCCCCGTGCGCGAAGGCCTGCTGTCGCTGCGGAGCGAGGGATTCGTCGAGCTCGTGCCGCGGCGCGGATTCGTCGCGGCCCCCTTCACCGAGCAGGATGTGCACGACCTGTTCTGGGTGCAGGCCCAGCTGGCCGGCGAACTGGCGGCCCGGGCCGCCAAGCGGATCACCCCCGAGCAACTGGATCGGCTCGACGCCATCCTCGCCGAGCACGGCCGCGCCCAGGACACCGACGACACCGCGCGCATGACCGAGCTGGGCCACGCCTTCCACCGCGAGATCAACCTCGCGGCGGACTCCCGTCGACTCGCCCTCATGCTCGGGTCCGCGGTCAAGCATCTCCCGAACCGCTTCTACGCCCAGATCGAGGGGCGGGTCGAGGGCGCCCGGGACGACCACCCGCAGATCGTCGAGGCCCTGCACCGCGGCGACGTGCGCAAGGTCCGCTCCCTGATGAGTCAGCACATCCTCGCCGGCGCGGACCAGCTGGTCTCCGACCTCTCCAAGCGCGGCGTCTGGGGCGATCAGGAGTCGGCGTCCTGATCCGGGACGTCGCGTCGCGGTGACCCGCCGCACCTTCCGTGCGTGTGGCTCTGAATATATTATGTTCAGAACTGCTCTGTGAGAGGTGAGTGCCGTGGCCGAACTGTCGTCCGAGGAACGCTTCGTCGTCGAGACGGTCCGCGAGTTCGTCGAGAAGGACGTCCGCCCCGCGGTGCACGAGCTCGAGCACGCCAACACCTATCCCGAGGCGCTCATCGAGAAGATGAAGCAGCTCGGGATCTACGGGCTCGCGATCCCGGAGCCGTGGGGCGAGGCCCCGGTGTCGATGCCCTGCTACGCGCTGGTCACCGCCGAACTCGCTCGCGGGTGGATGTCGCTGGCCGGCGCCATGGGCGGACACACCGTCGTCGCGAAGCTGCTCGTCGCCTTCGGCACCCGGGAGCAGCAGGACCGCTACCTGCCACGCATGGCCACCGGGGAGCTGCGCGCCACGATGGCACTCACCGAACCCGGCGGCGGCTCGGACCTGCAGGCCATGACCACCACGGCCCGCCGCGACGGCGGGGACTACGTCGTGAACGGCTCCAAGACCTGGATCTCCAACGCCCGCCGCTCCGGTCTGATCGCCTTGATGTGCAAGACCGACCCGAGCGCCGAGCCCCAGCACCGGGGCGTGTCGATCCTGCTCGTCGAGCACGGCCCCGGGCTCGAGGTCTCCAAGGACCTCCCCAAGCTCGGCTACAAGGGCGTCGAGAGCTGCGAGCTCAACTTCACCGACATGCGCGTCCCCGCCGACGCCGTCCTCGGCGGCGAGGAGGGCCGCGGGTTCGCCCAGATGATGAAGGGCCTCGAGACCGGCCGTATCCAGGTCGCCTCGCGGGCGCTCGGCGTCGCCACCGCCGCCCTCGACGACGCCCTGCGCTACGCCCAGGAACGGGAGAGCTTCGGCAAGCCGATCTGGCAGCACCAGTCGATCGGCAACTACCTCGCCGACATGGCCACCAAAGTCACCGCGGCCCGCCAGCTGATCCTGCACGCCGCCGAGCGGTTCGACGCGGGCGAGCGCAGCGACATGGAGGCCGGGATGGCGAAGCTGTTCGCCTCCGAGATCGCCATGGAGGTCGCCCTGAACGCCGTGCGTATCCACGGCGGATACGGCTACTCCACCGAGTACGACGTCGAGCGCTACTTCCGCGACGCGCCGCTGATGATCGTCGGCGAGGGCACCAACGAGATCCAGCGCAACGTCATCGCCGCCCAGCTGGTCAAGCGTGGCGGACTGGGCCAGGCGTGAGCACGCTCGCGGACACCGTCGCCGGGTGGACCCCGGCCACGGTCACGAGCACCGACGTCCTGCGCCGGTGGCCGGTCGACGCGTTCGCGGCCCTGCTCGACCAGCCCGCTCCCACCTCGGAGCACCTGCCTCCGCTGTGGCACTGGCTGTTCTTCCTCGGCCACCCGCGCAGTGACGAGCTCGGGGTCGACGGGCACGAGGCGGACGGGCACTTCCTGCCACCGATCCCCCGCCGCCGGCGGATGTTCGCGGGCGGTCGGGTCGAGTTCCGTGCACCGCTGCCGCTCGGGGCGGCCGTGGAGCGCACCGGCGCGATTGCCGCGATCACCCCGAAGTCCGGGCGCAGCGGCGACATGCTGTTCGTCACCGAGCGACGCGAGTTCACCGTCGACGGCACCCTCGCCGTCGTCGAGGAGCAGGACATCGTCTACCGCCAGGCCTCCGGAGAAGCGACCCGGGCGCCCGGGTCGCCGCCCGACCCGCTGCCCCTCCCCGACGACGGGTCGGTCGGCCTGGTCCCGGATCCGCGGCTGCTCTTACGGTTCTCCGCTCTGACCTACAACGCCCACCGCATCCACCACGACGAGAACTACGCCCGCGACGTCGAGGGCTACCCCGGCCTCGTCGTACACGGGCCGTTGCTGGCGCTGCTGCTGCTGGAGCCCGCGCGCCGCGCAGGACGCGCCGAGCGGATCGCGGGCTTCGACTTCCGGCTGCGCCGGCCGGCTTTCGCCGGGACACCCGTCGTCGTGACCGACGCGCCGGAACTCACCGCCGGACCGGTCGGCGGTGAGCCCTGCGTCACCGGGTCGATCACCTGGAACTGATTCTCACTCGAGGACCTGCACTGCGTCGGCGACGCTCGCGCGCTCGGTGCGGAAGCCGTTGACCGGATCGGCCTCGTCGGCGTAGCCGAGCGAGATCGCGCAGACGACGAGGCGGTCGTCGGGCAGGTCGAAGTACTCCCGGACGTGGCCGGAGTAGACCGCGATCGCCGCCTGCGGGATCGTCGCGACCCCGCGCTCGCGGGCGGCGGTGAGGATGTTCGTGACGTAGGCGCCGCAGTCGATGGCGCCGTACGTGCCCTGCAGCCGATCGGTGGTGATCACCGCGACGTGCGGCGCACCGAAGAACGAGTAGTTCTTCAGCATCTGCGCCTCCTTCGCCTCGGCGTCCTTGCGGCCGATCCCCAGCGCCCCGTAGAGCGCGAACCCGGCCCCGCGGCGCCGCTCCTGGTAGATCCCGCGGTACTCGGCCGGCATCTCCAGGTCGGGGCTCGGCGGATTCGCCTGCACGTGCGCGGTCAGCGACTCCGCGAACCGCTTCGTCGCCGCACCCCGGGTGAGCAGGACCTGCCAGGGCTGGGTGTTGCACCACGACGCCGTCCGCTGCGCGACCGCGAAGATCTCCTCCAGCAGCTCCGGCGCCACCTGCTCGTCCCGGTACGCCCGGCAGCTCCACCGGGAGCTCAACAGTCCCTCGAAGTCCATCACGTCACCTTCCCGAAGTCCGGCGCCCGCCGTTCCCGGTGCGAGGCGAGCCCCTCGCGCACCTCCGGGCCACCGAAGCCGTAGAACTCCAGCGCCAGCGAGTTGTCGAAGATCGCCCCCGCCACCTGCCGGTACCAGTTGTTGAGCGACTGCTTCGTCCACCGGATCGCGCTCGGGGCGCCGCGCGCGAGCTCGTGGGCCACCTCCCGCGCCGAGGAGAGCAGGTCGCCGTCCTCGACGCACAGCGACACCAGTCCGATCCGCTCGGCCTCCTCGCCCGAGAGGGGGCGGCAGGTCATGAGGTAGTACTTCGCCTTGGCCATCCCGCACAGCAGCGGCCAGCAGATCGCGGCGTGGTCGCCGGCGGCGACACCGAGCCGAGTGTGGCCGTCGATGATCTTCGCCGACCGGGTCACCACCGAGACGTCGGCCAGCATTCCGGCGACGAGGCCGGCCCCGACGGCCGGTCCGTGGATCGCGGAGACGATCGGCTTGGAGCAGTCGATGACGTTGTAGACGAGATCGCGGGCCTCGCGCATCGTGCGCGTGCGCGCCTCGAAGTCGGTCGAGAGCTTCTCGACGAGGTCGAACGACCCACCCGCCGAGAACCCCTTGCCCTCGCCGCGCAGCAGCACGACCGCGACGTCCGGGTCGGCGTCGAACTCGCGCCACACCTCGGCCAGTTCCGCGTGCGCGGCCTCGGACACGGCGTTGAGGTTCGGGGCGTCGAGGACGAGCTCGATGACTCCGTCGTCGTCCGGGCCGTCGATCCGCAAGCTCGGGAGCCGCTCGTACCGGCTCACGATGCCGCCCGCATCAGCTCGCGCCCGACGATGAGCTTCTGGATCTCGGAGGTGCCCTCGTAGAGCCGGAGCAGCCGGACGTCGCGGTAGAGCCGCTCGACGGGCATCTCGCGCATGTAGCCGGCGCCGCCGTGGACCTGCACGGCGAGGTCGGCGACGCGACCGGCGGACTCGGTGCAGAACAACTTCGCCGCCGACGGACCGATACGACGGTCGCTGCCGTCGAGGTAACGCGCTGCGGCCTCCCGCGCGCACGCCTTGCCCGCCATGACCAGCGAGGCCTGCTCGGCGAGCATGGCCTGCACGAGCTGCCGCTCTCCCGTCGGTACCCCGCCCTGGCGGTTCACCGCGGAGTAGGCGACGGACTCGTCGAGCGCGCGCTGCGCGAGCCCCATCGCGAGCGCCGAGATGTGCACCCGCCCGCGGGCCAGCACGGACATCGCGGCGCGGAATCCCGTGTCGACCTCCCCGCTGACCAGGGCCTCGGGCCCAACGTGCACGCCGTCGAAGGTCACCTCCGACGACGTCGCCCCGGCCTGGCCCATCTTCTGGTCCTTCGGGCCGATGATGACCCCCGCCGTCGTCGTCGGGACGAGGAAGACCGCGATCCGCCCCTCCGACTCGGGCACGCCACGCACCTTCGCGAAGGTCACCAGCAGGTCCGACAGGGGCGCGTTGGTGATGTAGCGCTTCTGCCCGTCGATCACCCAACCGTCGCCGGTCCAGCGCGCCGTCGCCCGCATACCCGACGGGTCGGACCCCGCCTCGGGCTCGGTCAGCGCGAACGACGCGATACAGCGCCCTTCGGCCATCGGCTCGAGCCAGGTCTTCTTCTGCTCGTCGGTGCCGTAGCCGACCAGGACCTGCCCGGCGATGCCGTTGTTCGTCCCGAACAGCGAGCGGAAGCTCAACGCGGTGTAGCCGAACTCGAAGGCCAGCTCGACGTCCTGGGTGATCACGAGACCCAGCCCGCCGTACTCCTGGGGCAGGGCGTACCCGAACAGCCCCATGTCCGCTGCCGCGGCACGGAGATCCTCGGGAATGGTGTCGGTGTCGGCGATCTCGCGCTCGCGCGGGACCACCGCGTCGCGGACGAACTCCCGGACCTGGTCGCGGACGTGGGCGAAGTCCTGGTCGTCGACGACCTGCGCCGTTGGTGCGCTCACTGCCTGCCTCCCGTGGATCGACGGCCGAGGAAGAGGCCGTCGGGGTCGTACCGACGCAGGGTTCCGACGTCGGAGGTGGTCACCTCGCGCAGGTCACGGACGTCGTCGGCCACCCGCAGCGGCCAGCCGCACCGTGCCCGGGCCGCAGCGATGCGGTCCTCCTGCGGCTCCGGGCCGGGGGCGACCGCGGTCAGCACGAGCTCGCTGTCGCGCTGTTCCAGGACGCCCTGATCGGTCACGACCGCGCGGACCCGGTCGCCCGGGCTGGTCACGTAGTCGGTGTGCTCGACGAAGCGCCGCGGGCTCATCGTGCCGACGACGAGGGTCTCCTCAGCCCCGGTGACGATGTCGTTGGCGCCGCCCGAGCCGACGAGGTGGGTGCCGTCGTCGGTGCGCGTGGTGTTGAGGTTGCCGTGGCGGTCGAGCAGGGCCGCGCCGACACAGGCGATCGCGCGGGTCGTCGGGCTCGTGATGAACGAGCCGAGGATCTGCTCGGTGTCGAGCAGCATCGACGAGGTGGGGAAGTTCGCGAGGCTGAAGGGATACGGGTCGCCCGGAGTCGGGTCATAGCCCCACAGCCCGAGCTCGGCCGCCAGCTCGACCGCACGGCCCGCCTCCCGCGCCATGCCCACCCCTGCCCACGCCCCGAGGTTCGCGAGTCCCGCGCCGGCCAGCACCACGTCGGCTCCTGTCGCCGCGACCCGCTCGGCGACGAGGTCGGCGAACCAGACCGCTGCGCGTTCGGTCGGGGTGGGCTCTTCCGTCGCCGGGACGGGTTCCCGACGGCGGGCCGGTGCGGCCAGGGCCGCCAGCCGGTCGGCGCCGAGCTTGGCCAGGTAGGCGTCGTGGTCGGCCGGCTCTAGGATCCACTCGCGGATCCAGGCGTCGAAGTCCTCGGTGCGGCTCGCGTCGCGGACCTCGATCCAGAACGGGATGTCCTCGGCGTAGCCCTGCACGGGGAGCGCCTGCTCCGCGGGACCGACGGAGACACCGCCTGGATGGGCCCCGAACGGCGCCTCGACGACGGCGAGCAACCGATGGGCCGGGATGCGGACGAATCCCGACCACGGACGGAGGTCGTCGACCACCCGCTCCACCGTCGCGAGCACCCCCCTCCGCGCGGCCAGGGCCCCGACCACACCCTCGAACATCGGTGGCGCGATCGCGAGGTTGCCCTCACGGTCGGCCACGGCGGCATGCAGGATCGCGATGTCCGGTGTCAGGGGCGCCACGAGGCCCACCGCCCCGAACGGTGTGTCGACCTGCGTGTAGGCGTCGTTCTCGACCGACATCGTCGACCCGGCGAGCGACGTCGTCACGGCCGCCGGCGCCCCCGTCGCCGCGGCCCGGAGCCGGGCGACGTAGGTGAGGAACGACCAGTGCTCGACCTCGATCTCCCGGAAGCCCGCTTGGAAGACCGGGTTCGGCGTGAAGACCGGGAAGGAGTCCCCGGAGTACACCGACACCACCTTGCGCAGGCAGCCGGCCCTGACGAGCACCGTGCCGAGCGAGGACAGGCTGGCCATGATCAGCGTGAAGCCGGAGTCGCGACGCCAGTGCTGCCGCGCCAGTTCGCGGACCAGGGCACTCCAGCGACTGTGGCCCATGACCACGTGGATGGCATCGCCCGGACGCACATGGCGTCCGACGGCCTCGTCCAGGCCGCAGAACTCCATCGAACTCCTCCAGGGCATCCCGTTGAACTACGGCTACGAACTCGGAACGTCCTCGGCCGCGCGAGGGAATCTGACCAGGGCCAGGGACACGAGGCTGACGACGGAGGCCGCGGCCACGTATCCGGCGACCGACAGCGGCGTCCCCGTCGAGGCGAGCAGCGCCACCATGATGAACGGCGCGAGTCCGCCACCGGCGATGTTGGCGAACTGGTTGCCGAAGGAGGCCCCGGCGTAGCGCACCTCGGGCGGGAACATCTCGGCGAACATCGACGCGGCCGTCCCGAACATCGCGCCGACGGCGACCTGGGCCACGGACAGGGCGAGCAGGATCAGTCCGAAGTTCGCGCTCTCGATCAGCGGGAAGAGCGCGAAGGCCCAGACCGCGGACAGCGCCGCACCGGCCGCGTACACGGGTCGGCGTCCGACGAGATCGGACAGCCACGCCGCGCCGACCATCGCGACAGCGAACGCCACCATCGAGATCATCGTGGCCGTGAGCACCGTCCCGCGAGGGATCCGCAGCTCGCGCGTGGCGTAGTCGAGGACTCCGGTGACGACGACGTAGAAGGTGACCGAGGCCGCGAGGTACGTACCCGCGGCGAGCAGCATCTGCCGCGGTCGACGGAACACCTCGACGACCGACGACCGCGGACGTCCTCCGTCGGCGGCCAGCGCAGCCTCGGCCCGGCGGAAGCTCGGCGTGTCCTCGATGTAGCGATGCATGTAGTAGGCGATCGGGAACATCAGCACGGTGAGCAGGAAGGGGATGCGCCAGCCCCAGGCCGCGAACTCATCTGCGTTGGTGAGCCCGCTGATCAGGAGGAACATGAGCGTGCCTCCGATCAGTCCGACCGACACGCCGATCTGCGGGAGTGCGGCGTGCAGCCCGCGGCGGTGCGGCGGGGCGTGCTCGAGCGCGAGGAGGGAGACCCCCGCCCACTGGCCGCCGATCGAAATGCCCTGCAGCACCCGCAGGACCGTGAGGAGGATCGGCGCGAGGACTCCGACCGCGGCGTAGGTGGGCAGGAGTCCGATCAGGAGTGTCGCCACCGCCATGAGCAGCAGCGATCCCAGTACCGCCGGCTTCCGGCCGTAGCGATCGCCGATGTGCCCGAAGATCGCTGCCCCGACCGGACGTCCGAGGAAGCCGACCGCGAACGTCGCGAAAGCCGCGAGCACACCGACCACCGGGCTGACCGACGGGAAGAACTGCGTGCCGAAGACGAGCGAGGCCGCAGTCCCGTAGATCAGGAAGTCGTAGTACTCGATCGCCTGCGAGCCGATCGCGGCGGGCAGGACCCGCCGTGACCGGGTGGTCTCCGTGGTGGGTCGCGCGATCGTCTGCGCGTCCTCGTTCAGTGTCATCGCTGCCCTCTCCCGCATCGAACACACCCGATCGACCGGGCATGTTAAATATATTATGCGCAAGGTGAGGGTCTCTCCACAAGGAGGTCCTGGGCGCGGGGACGTGGTCCGGCTCTACCGGGGCACGACTTCGAGGGTGTTGAGCCGGACCGGGTCGGTGGACATCGTCTCCGCGTACGGGCTGTCGGCGTACTTCGCCCGGAACGACACGTCGACCGCCGCGTTGGTCTGCTCGTCCTCGACCGGGACGACCACGAAGGTCACGTCCCGGGCCACGCGGCCGGCTGTGATCCGTCCTCGACCACTCTCGAGGGCCGGGCCGAACCATCCACCCCCGACCCCGTTGAACGAGCGCACGAAGAGGCGGTCGCCGACGGGCACCGACCAGATGTCCACCCACTTCGGGGTGGACCCGTCCGGGAGCGCCGCCGCCAGATGCAGGTACACCTCGGCGTTGATCTCCTCGAGCTCCTCCGAGCTCCAGCTCGACACGGTGTCAGCTCGCAGCGAGGTGCTCGGTGAAGAACGGCACGGCCTCCGCGACGGCCCGCTCGACGTACTTGGGGACGTCGTAGAAGTCCATGTGGGTGCCGCCGTCCACGACGACGAGCTTCTTCTCGCTCCTGGCCCGCGCGTGGATCTCGGTGGAGTGCCACAGCGATCCCGCGTCCGAGCCCGCCACCACGAGCACGGGCTGGGTCAACAGGTCCTCGATCAGGTGGAAGGCGTCCCAAGCGAAGATCTTGGAGATGCTGCGGGTGAAGAGCTTCTTGTTCTGGGCGTTCGGGTGCTGCGCTCGCGGCGTCAGGTAGTAGTCGGAGGCCTGCACCATGTCGTAGGGCGTGTCCGCGTCGGGCTGGGCCGGCACGTAGGGGATGGTGGCCTGCTCGGCGCCCCCGGCCTCGACGGTGCGCTGCTGGGCCGCCGCGTCGAGAGTGGCCACCGCGCCGGAGTCCGGGTCGAGGCCGTACCACCCGCGTCGATAGCCCGAGCCGATGTTGAGAGCCGAGACCACGCCCACCGCGCGGATGCGGTGGTCGGTCATCGTGGCGTTGACCCCGTAGCCGCCGCCCGCGCAGATCCCCCAGACCCCGATCCGGTCCGGGTCGACGTCGTCGCGTCCCTGCAGGTGGTCCACCGCCGCCCGGATGTCCTCGACCCGGGCCGCCGGGTCCTCCAGGAAGTGTGGCTCGCCGCCCGACTCACCCTGGTACGACGCATCGAAGGCCAGCGTCAGGAAGCCCTGCGCGGCCAGCTTCTCCGCGTACAGCCCCGCGGTCTGTTCCTTCACCCCACCGCCGGGATGCACCACGACCAGCGCCGGCAGGCGTGCGCTCCCGTCGGCGTCGTCGGGCCGGAACAGGTTCCCGGCCATCGAGATCGGGCCGTTCCAGAAGGTCACCGGTTCCACGTCTGCTCCTCGCTCGATCACCGCTCCGCCTCCTCCGGCGGCTGGCAACCAGCGTGGACGCCACGCGCGGGCGCCGACAGAGCCCGCGGATCGGGGGGACCGCCAGCCCCTCCCCTCCGGCCGACCCGCGCCCTTACGGTGCGTCCCATGGACCAGGCGCAGCAGATCCGGGAGTTCCTGGCGACGCGTCGGGCGAAGGTGACCCCCGGCCAGGTCGGCCTCCCGGCCGGGTCCCGACGGCGGGTCTCCGGGCTTCGCCGCGAGGAAGTGGCGGCACTGGCCGGGGTCAGTGTCGAGTACTACGTACAGATCGAGCGCGGCCAGGTCCCCGGCGTCTCCGACGAGGTCCTGGCCGCCGTCGCGCAGGCGCTGCGTCTGGACGCGGAGGAGACCGACCATCTGGTCACGCTCGTGCGCGGCCTGAACACGAGACCCGACCCGATACCCGCCCGTCGGCGCAGTCCGCGAGAGCCCCGGGTCCCCGCGGTCGTCGCCGCGCTCATGAACTCGATGGTGAACACACCGGCGGTGGTGCAGAACGGGCGGCTGGACCTGCTCGAGGCGAACCTGCTCGGCCGTGTTCTCTACGGTGACGTCCTCGCCGACTCAGGCGTGGAGCACGCCAACCTGGCGCGCTTCCTGTTCCTCTCACCGCACGCCGAGCAGCTCTTCCCCGCCTGGGAGAACGCCGCCGACGACGCCGTCGCCCTGCTCCACGTCGAGGCCGCACGAGCTCCCCACGATGCTGCGCTCATCGGGCTCGTCGGCGAGCTCGCCACCCGCAGCGACCGGTTCCGAACGCGATGGGCGGCGCACGACGTCCGCGCTCATCGGCGGGGCGTCAAACGCTTCCACCACCGCGAGGTCGGCGAGCTGACCCTGCGCTACGAAGCGCTCGAGATCACCAGCGTTCCCGGCCTGACCCTCATCGGCTACTCCGCCGACCCCGGGAGCCCGACCGAAGAGGCCCTCCGGCTTCTCTCCAGCTGGGCGGCGACGAACTCCGACTCCCCCGCGTCCGAGACGTACACCACCTGACCGCACCGACGGGGCCGAGCCGGGAACGTCGCGTCCTGCGTGTCCTTCTTCGCACGCCCGTAGGGCCCTCCGCATCCAGCCAGGAGACCTCTGTGACTCCCACGAGCCAGGTGAGCTGGAGAACGCCGGAGCGATCGCGTCTTACCCAAACTTCCTGGTCGGCAGAGACCTGGTTCTCACCAACTTCCGCCCCGTGTTCAGCCCCTTAAACGTCGAGGACGTGTCGACAGTCTTGACGTGGGCTCTGGGGAAGGCGGGCGCGCCCGCTGGCTCAACACAGTTGATCGACGCTACGGGTCGCTTAGTCCAGGGAGCCGACTTCGGCACTCTGAGCGACATCAGAGCCGTTGAGGCCGGGTCGCGACCCTCCGTCCTGCGCGCTCCTACGCTCGTCCTCCGGACCGACTCCGGGACGTACGAAGTGGGAATATTGAGCAGCCGTCTCTCACCCAACGTCAGCTCAGCGAACGCGGTCGAGCGCGACCGAATGGTCGCGGCCATCAAGCACTTGCTGGGCTGAGAAATCGACTCACGAGCAGGGCTAGCCGTGGTCAGCCACGAACGCCTCCCGGCCACCCTGTCGCCGCTCGCGGAACCGATCGCCGTCGGGTTCAAGCACTCATTGGCCACCTCCCGGGCGCCTTCGGCTCGCCGTTCCCCTACAAGTACCGTCTTCGCATGCAGACGCTCCTGCTCTCAGCGCCGCGTGCACTCGTCGGCGCGCTCGTCCTGCAGCTTTTCTTTGCACAACTGCGGACGAACTGGCCAGCGAACTACTACGCGTTGTCTGATATTCTCGCCGCCAGCATCTCACGGTCATGGCAGCGATACATCCTTTTCCGTCTCGGACCGGTACTCGTCACCGCTGTACTCGTGGCAGCGACCGGCCCCGACTCAACTGCGGACATCACCCTCTCCACTACTCTTTTCGCCGCACTACACTGCGCATTCACGACAATCCGGAGTTTCACATCCGATATCCGTCGGAGATCGCTCGTTGGTCGCAAGGTCCTTGCGGATCTCGCCGTCACGGTCCTCATATTCGCGACCTGCGCCATCGGTGCACTGCTGAGTCCGGCCATCCGCCAGTACGTCCCCGGGTTCGACAAGTACGTGGAGGTCCTGCTCACCGGCGTGGTCGCGGCCCTGGCCTACGGCTACCTGAGCAGATGGACTGCTGGCGAGCCACCGCCCGATTCCAGAAGCGCACTGCTCGCCGGAGTCCCGGCAACGGTGTTGAAGGCCACCGAGGAGCGAGCGGCTCGGTACAAGGTCGATCAGCATCTCGCACTCTCGGTCCTCGCCGTCGAGTATCGCCAACGACCAGCCTGGATGGCGAGAACTGAGAGGCTGGCTTCATGGACCGGACTCGTCCGCACCTACGGCCCCTTCCAGAACCTGACCGACCGCAGGGCCACCTGGGAACAGTCCGTCGATACCGCTATGCAGAGCCTGGTGGGCGCAGACGTAGTACGACGAGACGGGTGGGTGCTGAACATGCCCAAGGTCCAGGCTCATCTGGAGAAGCTGAATGAGGGCAAGGACTTCCTCGATCACTGCGCACAAGCCCTCAACGTCTTGACGGGCTCCCTGGTCGCGCAGTGCGATTCACCCGGAGTGGACGGAACCCCGCGCATCCGCTGCACCAGATTGTCCCGGGTCGGCTTCGACTGGTTACTCGAAGGCGACGTCTCGGCGGAGGTCGAGCACCTCGGAGGGCTCATCATGAAACCTACCGTCTCGAACTTTTTCCCCGCCATCGTGCCAGATGGCGGACAGGGCGGACGGCGTTACTGGGTCGCGAGCTGCAGCGTGGACGCATTGGCAGTACAGGTTATTGCGCCCTATTCCGACCCGCTCAAGAATCCGGACGTACTGCATTTCTACATGTCCGAGCGTGGCGAGTAGACACCGCGTCGCTCCAACGGAGCCGCTGACGACATGGACCGCTCGCGCCGTCTCTGCTCCATCGGCGTGAACTTCGAGCGCCGAAGATGACCACGTCACCAACTGGCACGGGGCCCGCGACGCCTCCCCACGCCGAGACCGCTTGCGTGGTTCCGCGTCTGCCGCACGGGCATCTACGCCCGTCCTCCGAGGACCGCTTTGGGTACCGCTTATGTCACACCATGGCCGCTCACTAGCCCCAACGGCACAAGATCGCCACGTCCCGATCATGTCGCTGACCAGCACGGACGAGGATGGTGAAGCACGACAGCCGACGTGAATCTTGTTCACTGGGTTCGGGGTTCGAGTCCCTGACGGCGCACCATACTTGCAGGTCAGCGGTTTACGTCGTCGTTTGCGACGTGATCGCTGGTCACTTGAAGGACCGGAAACTCCTGACGAGGCGCGCCGCCGGAGATCGGCTTCCATTGGACGACTGACTCCTAACAGGGTCTCGATCGCCGGTAGGTCCTTGCCCAGGTAGCGGCTTCGGCTGGCCCGGCGGGAGCCGGGCCGGCCACGAGCTTGATCAGAACGGCGCCTCCTGCTCGCCGTCGGCCGCTACCGGCGCTTCGGTCCACGCGTCGCCGCGCTTGGCCTTGGCGACGGTCACCGTCGCCCACTGCAGACTCGCCGCCACGGTCTCGGCGGTCACCTCAAGTCGGGTCAGGGTCTCCCCCGCGCGCTCGCCCTCGGTTGGCGCCCACGATCGGGCCTTGATCGTCCCCAGGACCACGACCCGCGCGCCCTTGGTCAGGGACTCGGCGACGTGCTCGCCCTGCTCACCCCAAGTGGTGACCGGATAGAAGGTGGGCTCGCCGTCGACCCACTCGCCGCCCTCGGTACGCCGGCGGGAGTTGACCGCAACGGTGAAGCGGGCCGCGGCCCGGCCGTTGGGGAGGTACTGCAGCTCGGGGTCGGCGGTGAGGTTGCCGGTGATCTGGATCGGGGTGGACATCGTGGGCCTCCTGCTGGGGCTCGGTGCTGGTGTGACGCGCTCTCGCTCAGCACTGTCCAGAGAGGGCCTGACAGGGCTGGCCGGGGGTTGAGCGCTCCATCGAGCCGGTGGCATCGCCGAAGGCGACCCCGCAGGGCCCGTGTCACCGGCTCGGTGCGGGCAGCTCGTTCATCGGACACGAGCGCAGCGACGCCTCGTCGGGCTGTGCTGACCCTCCGGGGCGACACACCAGGACGCCGGTCCCAGCAGTCGGTCACCGCGTGATCTCCACGGTGTGGGCCACCCGCCCCTCCCGAGCAGCGTTGTAGTCCCGGTCCAGGACGATGCCCTCGACCTCGAGGACCTTGTCCCGCAGCCATGCACCCATCCGCTGGCGCTCGACCGGGTCACCGACGTCGGACACTCCGGGTAACGGGATGACCGGCTCCGACCACGGGGTCCCAGGCGCGTGCTGCACGGCGACGCGCCACGCGTCCCCGACGAGCGCCACGCGCCACCGCTTCGACCGCTGCTCGGCGACGTGCGCCTGATAGGCAGCCGCCGCGACCGCCTGGGCCGCGAGACGCGCAGACCCCGAACGCTCGTCCGAGGCAGCCATTACAAGCAGAGCTGAATAGCGCACTGCGCAAGCGCAGCCGACGCACAAACATCGGCGACGAGTTCACCGTCGGCAGGAGCGAATCTGGACTCGCTGACATACCGATAGGCGACGCGCTCAGGAGGGAGGTTGCCTGCTCGACGCCACCGAGGAGCCCCAGAGGCTGGCCTACTGACGGGGGTCGTTCACGCTTGCCGGCGGGTGAAGGGTGCCAGCTTCGACTAGCTGTACCCGGCGGTCCGGGTCCTCCGAGCGCCTTCTCCGCGACGGTCTCGGGTGATCCGGTCAGCTGGAGGAGGAGAAGCCCAGGGCTTCGCGGCCGCTGTCGCCGTGTTCGCGGCGGCGGGCCATGAACGCTCGAGCGTCGGGATGCCATTGGGCTTGGGTGAGCGCGATGCGATGGGATCGCGGTGTTGAGCTGGCGGTTCCCGGTCCGGGAGAGTCGGTGCCGTTCACGGTTGGACGACCACACCGGCAACGGCACGGTGCCGTTGTGGCGGGCGAAGGCGTCCCGGGAGCGGAACCGGTCCACGCCGCCGGTCTGCCCGATCAGCTTGGCCGCGGTCAGCGGTCCGCATCAGATGATCGCCAGCAGCGAGGGCGCGAGCTCGGCGACCGAGGCCGCGATCTCCTGGTCGAGCTTCCGGATCTCGGCGGTCAGCTTCGCGCAGCACTTGACCAGGTCGCGGGCCTGCCGAGCGATGGTGCCACCGACCCCGTCGAGGCGGGCGCGTATCTGGTTCCAGGTCGCGGGCCGGTCCAGCGAACGAGCCTTGGGCTCCCAGCTCGGTCGAGCTCGTGCAGGTGCCAGCGCCAGCTCGACAATCCTCAGAGACCACCGAGAAGCGAGCGCCATCCGCGCCTGATGCAACGGCTGAGAAACGCTCCCGCCATACCGTTCGCCCTCCCTACCAAAGGAGGACCATCGTGGGACGCGTTGAGGGAAAGGTTGCACTGATCACCGGAGCCGCGCGCAATCAGGGGCGCAGCCATGCGCTGCGCCTCGCCGAAGAGGGCGCGGACATCATCGCCGTGGACATCTGCGAACCGGTGGAGAGCATCCATCTGTACCCGGGAGCCACCGACCAAGATCTCGCCGAGACCGCGAAGCTCGTCGAGGAGCTAGATCGCCGAATCGTCACCGCGAAAGTCGACGTGCGCGACTCCGACGCACTTCGCGCTGCTGTCGCGGCCGGGGTGTCTGAGCTCGGGCGGTTGGACATAGTAAGTGTGAACGCTGGCATCTTCGAGATCTCCCCGGCCCTCGAGCTGGGCGACGCCGACTGGCGCGAGATGATCGATGTCAACCTCACCGGCGTCTGGAACAGTTGTCGGGTGGCCCTGCCTCACATCATCGAGGGCGGTCGCGGCGGATCGATCACCATCACCAGTTCGACGTGCGGCCTGACCGGCGTGCCGAACACCGTGCATTACACAGCTGCGAAACACGGCGTCGTTGGGATCATGCGCGCGCTGGCCGCTGAGTTCGCGCCGAACTCCATTCGAGTGAACACCATTCATCCGACATACGTGGACACGGTGATGATTCAGAACGACAAGACCTACAAACTGTTCGACCCGGAGAACCCTGTACCGACAAAGGAGACAACGGCACCGATCTTTCAGTCGACCAATGCACTGCCGATCCCATGGATCGAGTCACTCGACATCTCGAACGCGTTGCTGTTCCTCGCTTCGGAGGAGGCTCGCTACATCACCGGGGTCGCCTTGCCCGTTGACGCAGGATTCATGGTGAAATGACCTGACCGCGACCCGCCCGTCCCGCCCTGGGGCGGGCGGGCTCGTTCTCAAGCGAGAAGCACCACCGCGCGCTGGCGTGGCGCTCGACCGGCCACCTTGAGCGGGCAGAAGGCGACGGTCGAGCCCGGTGAGCGCCAGGGGCTCGAAGTTCGTCATCTGCTGGACGATGAACGCCACCGGTCGCGCACCGCGAAGTGCCCCCAGACCTCTTTCGGCCGCAAGCCTCCCGGAACGCATCACGCATCACCTGTATCGGTCGGTTCCAGTCCAGCGCGTCCGCATTGAGGATCCGCGCGCCCTGCGCGGTTGAGGACGCGGGTGTCGCCGCCTTTCATGCCCCGAGTACTCGTGGTGCTCGAAAACCGACATCGTGTACCGCTCCCGCCCGGTGCGGATCATTACGGAGCCGCCCTCTTCGGTCTATCGATCGGCGCCTCGGTCGCCTCCAGCTGGTCGATCAATATTGCCGCGCCAGGCTCGATCTCCCGATTGTCGAGCAGCATCATGCCTGGGCCGGAACGGCAGCTCCAGCATGATGCCCCGCGCCGCGCGGAACGGGCTTCCCCTCGACCACAACCGCTCGGGTGCAGCAGGGAGTCGGGGAGTCCACGTACGTCCGCACTGGTACTTCATATCGGAGTGCGCCCTGCCGTACGAGCTCAGATGTGGATCTCGCGACCACTGCCTCAAGCGCCTTGACCTAATCACGCACCAGCGCTCTGTCCTCCGGGTCCATGATGCTCCCGTGAGGTCGACAAGCTTGAGCATCGGCACTCCTCCAAGAGTAAGCCAGAGACGTGCAATAAGGTTCCGGAGCGGACTTAATCGGTGTCGGCTCCGAAAGGCCGGATCAGCTAGTACTACAGCCGGATTTTGAGGGGCTGGGTGCGGGTTTCGTAGTGGCAGCGGCGGGCTCGGGCTTGGTGGCGTCGACGCCAGTGTGGCCAGCTCAGCACGGTGATGGCGGTGTGAAGGGGCGTCCAGATCAGGGCGTTGAGCAGGCGGCGGATCTCGGCCACCGATAGCGGCATCAGCTCGCCGATCGCTGTTGCCCCGCCCCAGGTGCTCCAGGTCCCCCTTTTTCCCGGGGCCGGGTGCCGGCTCGGGTGATCGTCAGGAAGGCGTGGGCGAGCATCGCCAGGGTGATGTGGCGATACCAACCGCCGTAGCGGCGGACCTTGTAGTGATCGAGCCCGACCTCGTTCTTCGCGCTCTGGAAGGTCTCCTCGATCGCCCAGCGGACCCCGGCGATCCGGGCGAGCTCACGCAGCGGGGTCCGCGCCGGGGCGGCCGCGAGGTAGTAAACCAGGTCGGTCGGGTCGGACATGCTGCGCCGGGCGAGCAGCCAGTGCTCGGGTTCGCCGCGGTGCTCGGGTAGTGGCCGGACCCGGGCGCGGGCCCACTGATAGGTCCGTGGGCCCTTCGCGCCGGCACCGACAGTGATCGTGGTCCAACATCGCGCGTCCAGCCCGGCGACCGCGGCGTCGATCCGCCCTTCGGCGCCCAGTGCTCCGCCGGCGGGGTGGACGTGCTGGTTGGACGGCACCGCGAGCACGTAGGACAGGCCGCGCTCGAGGACGGCGCGACGCAGCGCGCTGACCTGGCCGTACACTTCGTCGCCGGTCACCCACGCCGCCTGCACGCCCGCTGCGGCCGCCCGGTCGATCATCGCCGTCGCCAACTCCGGTTTGGTCGCGAACTCCACCTCGGCGCCGATCCCGGCCTCGGTGCAGCGCTGCGGGTCCTCGGTCCAGGACTTCGGGAGGTAGAGCTCGCGGTCGAGCAGGGTCCGCCCGCCGGGGTGGCATAAGCCAGGAACACCCCGATCTGGCAGTTCTCGATCCGACCCGCGGTCCCGGAGTACTGCCGCTGCACCCCGGCGGACTTCAGACCCTTCTTCGGGAACCCGGTGTCATCGACGACCAGGACCCCTGCGGGGTCGCCGAGGGTCTCGGCGACCCAGACCCGCAGGTCATCACGCAGCAGGTCGGGATCCTAGTCCGCGCCGGTGAGCAGCCACTGCACCGAGTCCGGGGACCGGGCCCCGGTCGCCTCCGAGATCGTCCAAACCGTTCTTATGCTCCAACGGCGCCATCAACGACCGGACATACCCCGCCTCCCGCGCTCGCGGCTCACGCCGCCCGAACCGCGGATACAGCAGCGCCTCGACCTGCGAGAACTCCTCCGCCCACGCCGCCACCTCGGCGACACCGACATCGTCGCCCACCCACCAGACAAGATCTCATCCGGCCGGCCCGGCCAAGGCGACACGCCGCACCAGCCCCTCAAAATCCGGCTGTAGTACTAGGCCCGCCGCGCAGCGTATTCAGGGGTCCGTCGAGTCTTGGCAGCACTCTGGTCAAGAACGCTGCGTTGCCCTCGACGAATTGTCCGGGGCGGGCGCGACCTCGTGGTCGGATAAGACGCGGCGACTTGCGTTTGAGTGGCCAGGAATTTTTGCGCGGCGGGACTCCATGGCGGCGCACGCGATGTCGACCGCCGCGACGGACTCGGCGAAGACGAGCGCGATCAAGCGGCACTTCGCTGGCTCTTCCGATTCCGGAGTGCAGCCGAGGGTGTGACCGACCCCGGAGCTGGGGTCGTGTCGCTGCGGTGAGGCGGGCCCCGAGAAGTTGATGATGGCGGTTCCTACGCCAACCGTCGTCAACATCCCGGGGAGGGACCCGATGCCGCAGCCTACGACCCTGCCTGCCCAGATCGTGGCCGACACGATCATCCGCACCGTCGAGCTCGGAATGTCATCGTCGCGTATCTAGGAGGTTGGCAGCGGCCGCAGCGGCAACCTCACTCTTGCCGCGAGGTCCGTGCCGCACTCTCCATGGGCAGATACTATCCCCTCTTCGGTGGCCGGATGAGAGGCCCGGATCAGAACCCGACCGCGTCCGCACCCTTGAGCTGCAGGATCGCCCTGGCGTCGTTGGCCGTCGCGATCCCGAACCCGAGGTCCGCGAGGATGCCGCCGATCTTCTCGACCTGTTCGCGATTGGACTCCGCAAGTTGTCGGCGCCCGATATAGAGACTGTCCTCGAGCCCCACCCGCACGTTGCCACCCATGGCGGCGCTCATCGTGCAGAAGGGTATCTGGTGACGACCGGCGGCGAAAACCGAGAAAACGTAAGCCTTACCGAAAAGCTTGTCCGCGGTCTGCTTCATGTGCGCCAGGTGAGCGGCGTCCGCGCCGATCCCACCGCGTACGCCGAAGATGAGCTGCAGGAAGAAGGGGGGCCGCACCAAGCCGCGCTCCACGAAGTGCGCGAGTGTGTAGAGATGACCGACGTCGTAGCACTCGAACTCGAAGCGCGTTCCGTGCGCCTCGCCCAGGTCACGAAGAATGCGTTCGATGTCGCGGAACGTGTTCTTGAAGATGATGTCGTCGCTACCCCGGACGAACTTCTCCTCCCAGTCGTACTTCCAGATCGAGTAGTGGTCGGCCATCTGCGAGAAGTTGAAGTTCATCGACCCGAGGTTCAGGGAACAAAGCTCGGGCTTCATCGCCAGGGGAGCGGCCAGTCGATCATCGAGGGACATGGTCACGCTGCCGCCGGTGGTGATGTTGATGACCGCGTCGCAGTTGGCCCGGATCTCGGGGAGGAACTTCGCGAAGACGGCCGGGTCCGGGGTGGGGCGACCAGTTTCCGGATCGCGCGCGTGGAGATGGACGATCGCTGCGCCGGCGGCGTGCGCCTCGAGGCTCGCGGTCGCGATCTCTGTGGGCGTGACAGGGAGAGCCGGCGACATGGTCGGTGTGTGCACCGCGCCGGTCACTGCACACGTGATGATGGCGTTGCGGGGGCTTGGCTGTGTCATGCGGGCTCCTCGCTCGGGATCGGCGCAGGACCTCCGTTGAACGCTTCGCGCAGGAGATCGTTGGAAGCCTCGGAGGTGAGATTGACAGATAACGCGGTCACCGAGACGTGTCCTGCCGCGGCCGCGTAGAGGTCCGTGTCGGGCGCGGGATTGCCGGCGTCGTAGGTGATCTTGATCCAATCGACTGGGATGTTGCGGCCGTCCCGGCTCGACGAGGGCGTGAAGGTGCCGGGCGGGCGCGCTCCCTGCGTCGTCACCACACCTCAGAATGGCTCGACAGCCAACAGCGGATAGTCGGTGTAACCGCGGGCGTCGCCCCCGTAGAAGGTGTCGCGGTCGTAGGGGTTGAGTGGCGATCCGGCAGCGAAGCGGGCAGGCAGGTCTGGATTGGCGAGGAACAGCCGACCGAACGCTACGAGATCGGCGTTTCCGGCGCGCAGCACGGACTCCGCGGACTCCCGGTTGTACGCGCCCGCCGTGATCATTGTTCCAGGGAAGTACGGGCGGAGCTCGTCGACACCTAGTCCCTCCGGAGCTCGGTCGACGGTCTCGACGCCCGCGATACGGGGCTCGATGATGTGCAGATACCCGATCCCGTAGCGGGACAGCTGACTGGCGACGTGCCGAAACAGGCTTTGCGGATCCGAGTCGAAGATGCCGTTGTAGGTCCCGCACGGGGATAGCCGCACGCCGACCCGATCGCGCCCCCAGATCTCGGTCACCGCGCGGACCACGTCGAACAGGAATCGCGAGCGGTTCTCGATCGACCCGCCGTAGTCGTCGGTGCGGTGGTTGGCGCCGTCCTGGAGGAACTGGTCGATGATGTAGCCGTTGGCGCCGTGAAGCTCCACGCCGTCGAAGCCCGCGTCCATGGCGTTGCGGGCGCCCTTGCCGAACTGGTCGACGATCTCTGGAATCTCGTCGGTCTCCAGCGCCCGCGGTTCGGCACACGGCCTTGGGCCGTCGAGGGTGAATGCCAGGCCGTCGGCAGGGACGGCGCTGGGTCCGATCGGCTGACCACCGTCCGGCTGCAGAAGCGGGTGCGAGATGCGCCCGGAGTGCCACAGTTGAAGGAAGATTCGGCCGCCGCGGGCGTGCACCGCCTCGGTGACCCGCCGCCAGCCCTCGATCTGCTCGGGCGAGTGGATGCCAGGAGTGCTGTGATAGCCCATTCCCTCCGGGGCGACCTGGGACGCCTCCGCAAGGACGAATGCGGCGGAGGCCCGCTGCGCGTAGTACTCGACGTTCAGGTCCGTCGGTACCCAGCCGTCACCGGCCCGCATCCTGGTCAGCGGGGCCATCACGATGCGATGCGGCAGATCGTAGGGGCCGAGCTTCACCGGCGAGAACAGCTTTAGATCCTGGCTCATGTCGCCCTCTCCTGTTCGAACGGTCGGGGTACGGGTCGGGCCAGGCTGTGCCCGGCCCGCCCCGAGTCAGTGGGTCAGACCACCGAGAACCCCTCGTACCCGCGCTCGGCCACCTCGGCACAGTGCTGCCGGTAGGGGCCGACACCGCCCAGGTACGGCATGAACACCCGCGGCTTGCCCGGCACGTTCGCGCCCATGTACCAGGAGTTCGCCTTCGGAAATAGAGTCGCGGCGGCGGTCTCGTTGACGTGCTCTACCCATCCGTCCTCGGCCGTGCGTGTGGCCTCGATGCCTGCCGCTCCGACCTCCTCCAGATGCCCGATGCAGTCCCGGATCCATTCGACGTGCTGTTCGATCGAGACCGGCATGTTGCTCATCACCGACGGGCTGCCCGGACCGGTGATCATGAACATGTTCGGGAAACCGGCCGAGGCCACGCCCAGGTAGGTACGTGGTCCGGCCGCCCACTTCTCCTTTAGCCGCTCGCCGCCCCGGCCCTTGATATCAATCTTGCCCAGGGCGCCGGTCAGGCCGTCGAAACCGGTCGCGAACACGATCGCGTCGACCTCGATCTCGCGGGCGCCGACCCGAATCCCCGTTGCGGTGACCTCATGCAGCGGCTCCTCGCGCAGCGACACTAGCTCCACGTTGTCGCGGTTGTAGGTCTCGAAGTAGTTGGTGTCGAGCACCACGCGCTTGGTACCGATCGGGTAGTCGCGTGGCTGTAGCCTCGCCACTGTCTCGGGATCATCCACGACTTCGGCGATCTTCTCCCGCACGAAATCCGCCACGACGGCGTTGGCCTTCTCGTCGACGAGCACGTCGCCGTAGCCAGCGAAAACGAGCTCGAACCCGCCGGCCTCCCACGCCTCCTCGAACTGTTCGCGGGCAACGTCCGGGTCGATGTCGAGCAGGTTGCCTTCGCGCAGATCGAAAGGAAAGCCAGCGAACGAGTGCCGAGTGAAGTCCCGGATCTGACCGATAGAACCCTTGATCTCGCTTGCCCGCCTCTCTCCGAGCACGTAGTTGCGGGCCGGGATGGCGAAGTTCGGGGTGCGCTGCAGGACGGTCAACTGCGCGGCCTGCTCGGCGATCACCGGGATGGTCTGCATGCCGCTGGACCCGGTGCCGACGACCGCGACGCGCTTGCCGGTGAGGTCCACCCCCTCGTGCGGCCAGCTACCGGTGTGGTAGCAGTCGCCAGTGAATCGGTCGAGGCCGTCGACCGCAGGGACCTGCGCCGCAGATAGGCAACCTACCGCCGTCACGAGGTAGCGGGCCCGGACCTCGTCGCCGCCGTCTGTGCGCACCGTCCAGGTCCCGGTCGCCTCGTCGAGGACGGCCGATTCCACGCGGGTCTGGAAGCGGATCGACGACCGGAGGTCGAAGCGGTCCGCCACATGGTTGAGGTAGGCAAGGATCTCGGGCTGCTCGGGGTAACGGCAGCTCCAGTCCCACTCCTGCTCGAGCGACTTGTCGAAGGTGTAGGCGTAGCACCAGCTCTCGGAGTCGCAGCGGGCGCCCGGGTACCGGTTCCAGAACCAGGTCCCGCCGACGTCCGTGCCGGCCTCCAGGGCCAGCGTCGACAGGCCCAGCTCCCGGAGGCTATAGATCATGTAGAGACCGGAGACACCGGCACCGATCACGACGGCGTCGACGGTGGCGGGGACCTCGGAGGCGTTCACTGACACATCGGCTCCTTCTTCGACGTTGGGCGGATTCATGCGGAGACGCGCACGCGGACGGCCTCGGCCACCTCGGCATGCAGGTCGCGGCCCAGGTCGCTGACCCCGGCCAGCCAATAGATGGCGTGAATGGCCCCGGCGTAGTCGCTGTGGGTCACCTCGACGCCGGCCGCGGCGAGCCTCTGGGCGTAGGCGCGACCTTCATCGCGCAGCGGGTCGAACTCGCAGGTGACCACAATCGCAGGCGGCAAGCCGGCGAGGTCCTCGGCCAGCAGCGGTGACGCATAGGGTTCCGTGCTTTGTTCCGGGTCCGACAAGTAGTGGTCCCAGAACCACTCCATGCTGCCCCGAGTGAGCAGGTAGCCGTCCGCGTTGTCCGAGTAGGACGCGAACTCGGTGCCGCGCGCCGGGGCAGTCACCGGGTAGAGCAGTACCTGGAAGGCGATCGAGGGCCCTCCACGGTCCCGCGACATCAGGGCGACGACGGCGGCGAGGTTGCCGCCGGCGGAGTCGCCGGCGACCACGATCTGCGAAGGATCGCCGCCCAGCTCCGAGGCTTTGGTCGCGATCCAGGCGAACGCGGCGTAGCAGTCCTCGACGGGCCCGGGGTAGGGCGTCTCCGGGCTCTTGCGGTATTGCACCGACACCACGACGACGTGCGCGCCGGCGGAGAGCGAGCGGCACGGCTTGTCCGCCACCGCAAGATCACCGACCACCCAGCCACCACCGTGGAAATACACGAGGACGGGTAGGTCGGTGCCAGGAGCAGGATGGTAGACCCGGGCGGGGATCTCGCCTGCCGCGCCGGGCACGAGGATGTCGCGGACCTCGGCGACGTCCTCGGGCTCGCCCTCCAGGTCGGCGAACGCCGCCACGGCCTCGCGGGCCTGCAGCACCGTCATCTGGTCGAACGGAGGGACGCCTGCCTCTTCGAACTGGCCGAGGAGCTCCTTGAGCTGGGGATGCAGCGCCATCGTCACTCTCCTTTGTCTGTCGTGCTTGGGCTGTTGGCTTCCGAGCGAACGGGTCTTCTCGGCGGCTACCGAGGTGGCGTCTGTGGCTTAGGGCCAGGTCAGGGAGTCACCGCGCCCCCACGGGTGCGCGCTCCAGGCGCGCAGCAGGCCGGGGTCGCCGCAGTCCCGTACCGCCGAGCGGAGCCCGACCTCGAGCTCCCGGCCGAGCGCGCGGACCCGCTCCACTTCGGACTCGAGCAGGAACTGATGTCGGCAGGCACGCAGGGCGTCCGCGATCCGGCCGACCCCCAGCAGTGCGCGGACCTGCTCGATGTCGAGGTCGACGACGGCGTCGAGCCGGTAGGGCAGCGAGACCAGAATCTCGTCGCCGAGCACCGACCGCAGCCGCCGGATCCCGCCGCGGACAGTGGACGGATTCGCGTTGTCCCCGTCGAGGAGAACCGCCAGGCGCTCGGCGGTGACGCCCTCCGGGTGCTGGGACAGGATGGTCAGGATCTCAGCCGGGCGCCGGGTAAGTAGAGAGGCCCGACCGTCGACAAGCACCGATGGCGTGGCACCGGAGACCAGGCGCAGCGAGACCGCATGTCGCGGCGTCCCGCGCCGGCCCAACCGCTCACTGTGCAGCAGAAATGCCCCCGCCAAGGGCTCGACGACCAGGTTCGGGTGTCCCGGCACGCCGTTGGGAGCGGCAAGATCGATGCGCTCAGGCCATCGGCCGTGTGGTTCGGCCGCGATCACTCGTCCGGTCGGGGACACGAGCGCGCCCGGGCCGCGCAGGTTCATCAGGTGCGCGCGGTATCGGTGGACCAGCCGCGCATCCGCGGCGCGCAGTCGATCGCGGAGCCGGTGCTCCGCGAGCCACGCCGCTGCTGTCACGAGTCGACGCTGCGCGGGCGCAAGCGTCCCGGCCGGCTCGTTGACGTCGATGACGCCAAGCACCCCGCCGGTCTCCGGGTCCATGACCGGCGCGGCGACGCGCGACCGGTCGTTGAGGCGATGCACGACGTCCTCGGCTGAGCGGCCCTTTACCGGCTGGGACAGCGCCGACGAGGCTTTCGTGGCGGTGGCGCGCGAGGTGCCCAACGTCATCGACGCGCCATTGCGCCACAGCACCGTTCCGGTCCCGTCGGTGATGTCGACGACGAGCCGGGGGTCCTGCGCCGGTCCGGTGAGGAGCTCCTCAACGACCGGGACTACCTCGGCCAGCGGGTGAGTCGGGGGCCGCCCACCAGATGTCGCGCGCCCGCACCCGACTTCCGCCGCCGGTTCGATCTTCCCGGATTCCGATGCCGGCAGCGGGCCGAGACGTCCGTTGACACCATGATCGCGCACAGCCGCTGCGTACAGAACCGCGCTAGGCCGACGGAGTCCCCGCTGCGGGCCTGTCATGGATCCTCCTCGATCGCGGTCTGGCGGTGCTGCCCCTCACCGAGGCGGCTCCGCGGTCGGCCGCCGACAGTTGAGGCCAGCTGTCAGTTCTGTCGGGTCGGCCGGGCTCGACCAGCACTTCCACTACTGGCATGAGCAGAGACCTGCACGAGGAGTCACTCCCCATTGGCGCCGATCGGGACCGATACTGGTGTGCCGTTCGTCTCACCGGCCTGCACTTCCCTGCCGGGAATCGGCCAGGTGCTGCCAGCGGCGAGCACGGCTTCGCCATGGCAGCCGATGTCGGGAAGCTGGCAGGTCCATGCTTGCCGCCCGCCCTCACAACACGCTCAGATGGACGACACACGACGACCCACGACGATGTTGAGGAGTGGTGATCGGTGAACCAGGTGCGGAGCGAGGTCCACGACCTGCGGGGAGTCCCGACTGGCGAGCGGTCCGAGCGCTGGCAGACGATGCTGTCTACCACGCACCTCGAGGACCTCTGCGTGGCAATCGCGCCGGACGAGAAGTCGCGGCCGTTCCAGGCCCGCATCGAGCGGCGCTGGATCGACGATCTCGCCCTCGTCGACACCGAGTGCGACCCCTGCAGCGGCAAGCGCAGACGCGACCCGCTCGCCGACTCCGGGCCGGATCACGTCGCAGTCGTCATCACGAGACGCGGGCGTGAGTCGTTTGCCCAGGGCGATCACACGCAGGACATGGCGCCGGGCGATGCCGTGGTCTGGGAGCTGGGCCGGCCGGTCCGGTTCGTAGTCTGGGAGCCAATGGCCAAGCGGACCCTGCTGATCCCGCGCCGGACGCTGGATGAAGTGAGCGGGAAGCGTTGGGCGGCCGGAGGTATCGTGCTCGATGGTGCCGCCCCAGCAACGTCACTGCTCACCGGCTATCTCGATGTCCTTTCCCACACACTCGACCAGCTGACCCCTGCCGGGGTCTCGGCCGCGCGCAACGCCACCCTTGAGCTGCTTATCGGCGCGCTGCGTCCCGGCGAGCGGGCTAGTAACTCGGGGGCGGTCTCCCCCGCGCTACGGGCCACTATGAACGCCTGGATCGAGCGACATCTGGTAAGCGGAGACATCACCCCGGCCAGAATCGCCGCCGCGCACGGAGTCTCAGTGCGATCGGTATATCGACTGTTCGAAGAGTCCGATCAGACCGTCAGCGCCTATATACGGCTGCGTCGGCTGGCGCGCGCCCGCGCGGACCTGGCCTCCGGCACCGATCCGGTGTCCGCTATCGCCGAGCGGTGGGGCTTTTCTGACCCAAGCCACTTCGCCCGGGCTTTCCGACTCGAGTATGGCCGCTCGCCGCGTGACTTTCGGGCCTCAGGCAGCGCCCAGGCCAGCGCCTGACACACCGCGCGCCGACCTGCCCGGCAATTCCGCGTGGACACAATCCTCGACCATCCACATTGGACGATCTACCACGACAGAAAGGTGCCAGTGATGACTCGTGCCTACGCGAGCGGAGTTGTCGCCGCCCCCGCCGAGCAGGTGTGGCGGGCCGTGCGGCTCTTCGATGGAATCCCGGACATCCTCCCGTCGGTCCCCAAGAGCGAGATCATCGAGGGCGGCGAAGGCCAGGTCGGGTCCGTGCGTCGGCTGACCACCGAAGACGGCGATGTCGTGAGCGAGAAGCTGCTGGCTCTCGACGATCGGGGCCGGAGCTACACCTACGGTTTCGTCTCGGACAACCCGTTCGGCTGCCGCAACTACATCTCGACGATCCGCGTCGCACCGGTGACCACATCGGGCCACTGCTTCGTTGAGTGGTACTCCGACTTCGACACTCGGGAAGGTGACGAGGGGCGTCTGACCGCTCTATTCGGCGACGGCGTCTATGCCTCCGGCATCGCCCAACTGCAGGAGCGCTTTGGCTGAGCCGGGGCCAGTGTGAGCCGGACGACGCCGCCCCGGGCCCAGGCTGCATCGCGTTCGTACGCCTATTGCACTTCACCGTCGCCCATGTCACGGTTGCAGCAACGCTCAGCCGCCAATAGGTATTCGAACCTCACACGAATGGACGTCCCTGGCCCGGGCGCATCCACGGTCTTCGCGCGCCGAGGCAGCCCCGTTCCGAGTAACCAGGGGCACCTCTGGCGCGATGCCGGGCCAACCGCTTGCTCAGGGCTGGTTCGTGTTCCGCCGTGAGGGGGCTCGGCCCGCTCGCCGTCGGGTGCGGCTGGTGCTGAGGGGCTAACTGGGTGCTTCCCGCTCAGACGCCGGTCCCACTTTCCCCCTGGATCCGGTCCGACGATCTTGTCCGTCTACGTGCCGCCGCCGACGGGCTTCCTGGCCGCGGCCAGGTAGTGGGGTCAAGTTGTCGGGCCGATCATTGCGGTAGTCGCCGCGTACCTGACCTGGCGCTCGTCAACCGCCGCCCGCGAGGCCGCTCGGACAGCCCGATCGTCTCTGCGCGCAATGCAGTCAGTCGTGGACTCGCCTCTGTTCTACTTCGACCCAGTTAAGACGGCACGGTGCAAGAGCCAGCGCTCGAGATGATTCCTAATCATCACCGCAGCACTTAACAATTGATCACTGAGCAGCAGTCGTGCTGTAGCCACGACATTGTCGGCACCAAACGCGAGCTAGTCACCGCGCCCTTCATCATCACCGGCCTCGTCTCCGCCACCGGGGACCCGCTGTCGGCCGCCTACTACACGATCTTCTGCTCGATGATTACCTGTCCACCCTGCTGTTCCTGCGACGGACTCGGACCTGGCGGGCGCACACCGATCCCCTCGCGGACTGACGGTTGGTCGGGCCGTGCCCATCGCGGTACGAGGGACCTCCAGCGTCAACGCACCTGGGTTCGAGGTCCTCGACGAGGGCCCGACGGCGGTATGGAAGAACGTCGTCTCTCAGGCGCCCATCGAACCCTTGGAAAGGCTCGAGATGGAATATCTGATCATCGTCGACGGTCGCGACGACGACATCCGGCCCGTTCCCGCGCGAAGCGCCGAGGAGGCGCTCGATCTCGTCCGGGCGGACCTGGACTCATCGTCGGGCCGACACTTCCGCTTCCTCCCGGTCGAGCGACCGAACCGCCGGCTCGTCGCGAGGTCGTATAGAGGCGACTCGGACCATCGGGGGCCTCGCAGGGTGCAGCTGAGGGTCTTGGGCCTGCCATCGACGGCGGGCCGGTCAGGGCTCACTCAGGACAACTCCGGCAACGCCGCCGACCGCCGAAGGGGCGGTGTCGGTGGTCGCCGTGAATGACAGAGGAGGAACGAACATGGGTCGAGTCGAGGGCAACGTCGCCCCCATCACGCGGGCCGCACGCGGACAGGGACGCGCCGCGGCGCTGCGGCTGGCCGAGGAGGGCGCCGACATCATCGCTGTCGACGTCTGCGATCAGATCGCGAGCGTGCCCTACGCAATGGCGACGGCGGGTGATATCGAGGAGACCGCCAAGCAGGTCGAGGCGCTCGATCGGCACATCGTCATTCGGCAGGCCGACGTCCGTGACGGCGCAGCGCTGAAGTCGGCAGTGGCCGACGGTGAATCGGAGCTCGGGCCCGTTGACATCCTGGTGGCGAACGCCGGGATCTTCAGTACCGAGCCGAGCGACACGATGAGCCGGCAGGCCTGGCAGGGCATGACCGACACGAACCTTACCGATGTGTGGAACGCGCTCCGGGCGGTGCTGCCCGGGATGAAGCAGCGCGCCCGCGGCTCGTTGATCCTCACGAGCTCCACGGCCGGGATCAAAGGCTTCCCGATGTTGGCGCACTACACGGCGGCCAAGCACGGCGTCGTGGGGCTGATGAAGGCCGTCGCCGGTAAGTTCGGCGCCTTCAACATCCGTGCCACACACCGTCCACCCGAGGTCCGTGGACACGCCGATGATCCAGAACGAGACCATGTAAAACCTGTTCCACCCCGATCTCGAGAACCCAGGGCAGGACGACTTCGGCGAGGTCCGCAAGTCGCTGCACATCCTGCCCGAGACGTGGGTGGACGCGAGGGACATCGCCAATGCGGTCCAGTTCCTGGCGTCCGACGAAGCGCGCTACATCACGGGCCAGCAGCTCAAGGTGGGTCTTGGCTGGTGCGGGAAGTAGCCGGCGGACGATCTCGTCACTCGAGGAGACCGTAATGACGGCGGAGCACGTGACGGACCCCGCGATGACGGCGCGGGAGGCGGTGGCCCAGATCGTCGTCGGTCGCGAGCGCGAGCTGACGCTGGTGCTCGCGGCGATCACAGCGGGTCGCGACATCCTCCTCGAGGGCCCGCCGGGTACCTCCAAGTCCACGATGCTCAGGGCGATCACGTCCCACTGGGGTGTGCCGTTCGTGCTCGTCGAGGGCAATGCCGAGCTCACGCCGGCGAGGCTCGTGGGGCACCACAACCCGGCTCGGGTCCTGCAGGAGGACTATTCGGCCGAGAACTTCGTGCCGGGGCCCCTGGTCGCGGCGATGCAGGAGGGCGGCTTCCTCTACATCGAGGAGCTCAACCGTGCTCCCGAGGACACGCTCAACGTGCTGTTGGGTGCGATGGCTGAACGTGCGGTGACCGTTCCGAGAGTCGGTACGACGACCGCGGTGCCGACATTCCGTGTCGTCGCGTCCATGAATCCCTTCGACAACGTCGGGACCGCCCGCATCTCGGACTCGGTCTACGACCGGTGGTGCCGGCTGGCCGTCGGCTATCAGGACGCCCGGGAGGAGGGCGACGTCGTCGCGCTCCGGACGGGCTGCGCCCTCGGGTCGCTGATCGAGGACGGCGTCGCCCTCACCCGGGCGACCAGGGCACATCCGAACCTGCGTCGTGGCTCGTCGGTCCGTGGCGCGATCGACCTCGTCGCGATCGCGATGGAGCTCCAGAGGATCGAGCCCGACGTGGAGTACTCACGTGTCGTCCTCGACGCCGCGCTGGTTGCGCTCTCCGCGCGTATCGGCCTCGACGACGCCGCCGACACCACCCCGGAGCGCGTCATCACCGAGCTCTGGGAGAACCATTTTTTCTCGGCCCCCGGCGGGCAGCGCCGGGACCGCAGCGACTGAACGTCGACAACGCCGTCGCGCTGCCCACCGCCGATCTCGGTGAGCGACGGACCCTCGCACCTCTTGGCCGGAAGCCCAAGCGCGTCGACGTCCCACCCGCACTCTACGACGAGGGGAACGGCCCTCCCGTCGTCGCCGAGTTCGACCCCGACAGAGGTGACAGCGGTGACGCTCTGCACGCTGGCGGACAGGGCGTTCTGGTCACCCGTCAGCGTGCGACACGGCGGGCGCTCGACGAGCTGCTCGAGGAGGCGCCGCCGGACCCTGGTGTGGCGACCATGGCCCGGGCCATCGCACGCCGATTATCGGCGAGACGTCCGCTCCGCGACGCCCGCCCTCGACGTGGCGTAGGAGCCCTCCTGCCCGTCCGCTACAGCTACCACGGCGACGACATCGATCTGGACCGGACGCTGGAGGTCCTCGCCGAGCGGCCTCGGCCGGAAGCCACCGACATCGTCGTGCGGGAACGCATGTCGGCGAGGCGCGCGGTGGCGCTGGTCGTCGACGTGTCGGGCTCGATGCGGGGCGAGAAGGTGCGGATCGCTGCGGCTACCGTCGCCGTCCTGGCGGCGGAGCTGTCGGGCCCCGCCGATCAGCTCGCGGTTGTGGCCTTCTGGTCGGACGCCGCCGTCCTCACGTCGCTCACCGAGGTCACCACGCCCGCGACCCTGCTCGACACCCTGCTGCGCATCCCGGCACGGGGACTGACCAACGTCGGGTTCGGCCTGTCGACGGCCCACGCCATTCTCGCGGGGTCCGCGGCGCCGCGACGGATCGCGATCATGCTCACGGACTCGGTCCACAACGCCGGACCCGACCCGCGCCTGCTCGCCCGTCGCTTCGGTGAGCTCCACGTTCTGCTCGAGACCGACGGCGAGCACGACCTCCCCCTCGGCCGGGACATCGCGAGGCTCGGACACGGGGCACTCCACCCGGTGCGGACCCATCGCGACGTCGCCCCCGCGCTGACCCGCGTCCTCTCCCGATGAGGACCCGTCTTCCGGAGCCCCCGGTCAGGGTGCGGACGGGCCGGACAGCTTCCGCTCACCCGGCGCCCCGGCCTCCCAGGAGAGTTCGCGCAACGACGTGCGCCTCAGCTTGCCCGCGTCGCTGAGGCGGGGACGTGATCGATGCGTCGAAGCGGACCTCGCTCTCGCCGTGGCCCAGTCCGACGTCAAGGGCCACCGCGCGTACGGGCCGGGAGCGCAGTCCGACCCGGACCTCTACCTGCGGATCGTCGACTCCGACAGCGAATCGATCAGGGTTCGCGCGCGCCCTTGGTCAGCGATTCGGCGACATGCTCGCCCTGCTCACCCCAGTCGCTCCTTGCTCGCGCGCGCCATGCCCGTCGGTCTGCGGCGACTCGCCCACGACCTCGGCTGGACATCCGACGCTCGCTCCAACGCCCGGCCATACAACGCCGAGGAACACCTCGACGCCCACCTCAGACACGCCCTCGGCCGCAACAGCCGCTGGGGCGGCGCCTCCGAGCGCGCCGCGCCGCCAGGCTCGACGCGGCACCGCTCGCCCAGCTCGGCGACCGACCTCTCACCGTGATAACCGGCGGCCCCGGACACCACCCAGACCGGCAGCGCTGGTACCCCGAGTGGCAGAAGCTGCAGTCCGAGATCGTCGCGACCCCCACCCGCAGCCGGCAGATCGTCGCACCCGAAACCGGGCACCACGTCCACCGCGACGACCCCGACCTCGTCATCAACGCCATCCTCACCGCTTATCGTGACGCCGCCTCCCGACCCTGAGGTCGTCCTCGCCGTCGTCACCGGCCCAAGGGGTGCTGCTCATCGAACGGCACGACCGCACGCCACCCCTCGCCTTTCCCGGCGGCAAGATCGAAGCCGGCGAAACACTCGTGCAGGCTGCCGTCCGCGGGGTCCTCGAAGAGACCGCCATCGACGTGACCTGCCACGAACTGCCCGCCACACGCACGCACCTTGACAGCGGACGGCACATCGCCTGCACCGCTTGCACATCTCGTGACACCGTCGAGCCGCGGCCAGCAGCACGCGAAGCCCTCACGGCGAGCTGGTGGTCGATCGACCGAGCCCTCACTGAACTGGCATCGGCGCTTCACCACGCCGTCGCGAAACACCTATGCCGCCAGCTATTACGCTGCACGGAAGCGCGGCCGCATCCCGATGCTCCAAAGGTCCGCAGACGCCTGCCGTGTCGGCAGCAAGGTCTTCGGCGTTTGTGCAGCATTGGTCAATTACGATTAGCCGTCGAGACCTCGCCCCTGCGGTGGAGAACCAGGCCCTGGCCAAGTAGTTCGGCATCCGGGGACAGCCCAGCCGCGACGACGACGGCGAGCCCCTACCAAAGTTGCCCCGGTCACAAGAGCTCGACCATCTAGCCCAGCTGCTCCACAACAGCGGCTCCACCTACGACGTCTGGACATCAGCCGGAGCCGACACCCCGATCCTGGATGTCCGCGCTGACCTCAACGCGCAGACCGCGGCTGATGCGGCGGTCGGGACCGCGGACCTCACGAACACCTCGTCGCCCAGGCGGAAGTCGGCGACCCCGAACCCGATCTCCTCCACTACCCCGGACACGTTCCACCCGAGCACGAAGGGCGGAGGAGCGATGAAGAGTCGATGCGACCTATGTTGAGGTCCGTCGGGTTGAGGCCGGCGGCGCGAACCCGTACCAGGACCCGATTGGGCGCGACGCGCGGGCGAGGAATCTCGATCGGACGGAGGACCTCGGGACCGCCGAGGGCCTACGAGCTGACGGCCAGCATCGTCTGCATGGCCTCCTGCGTCTTCTCCAGCTCGGTCACGACGCTCCCTCGTCGTGACCAGCCCGCTTGCGCAGGGCGTGATTCAGGGTCCTGCCCGTGGGGGTGCGCGGAACCTCCCGAGGACGAGGCGGTGCGGCACCTCGTAGTCCGCGATGAGTCCCGACGCTTGCGACTGCGAGAGCTGCAGCCGTCGTCGGCGACGCTCGCCGCGTCCCTGGCGTGCCACCAAGCAGCGCGCAGGGCCTCTGCGGTCGCCTCCGGGTTGTTCCGGTAGCCCTTCATCACGGACTCGCCGCAGAGACCATCTCACCGCTGCCGCCGGAGTTGGGCGTCCTGTCCCGGATCGTGCACGACCCGTGCCTCGGTGTTGAGGACGGGCCGGCCGTTCGCACTCGGGCGCGCTGCCGCGCGGGAGAGGAGCTCGGTGGCGACGGCACGGCTCATCCCCGCGGGGTCGTCGACGCGCGTGGCCGATGACGACGGACGAACTCGGCGAACGATGTGGCGTCCCTGCCCACGACCCGTGACACCTCTGAGGTGACACGGGCCTCGGCGCCACTCGCGGTCAGGACGTCCGCGCCGACGAGCGCGGCGACGAATGGCTGCGGGACCCCGGCATCGACGAGCTGTACGGTGCGCTCGACCGAGCTGACAGGCCGGTAGCGGACCGGGAGCCCCCACTCGGCGGCGATGGTGTCCGCCATGTCGATGTAGGACAGCGCCTCAGGCCCCGTTAGGACATGCTCTCGGCTGTCGTGATCGGAGCGCGTCAGCAGTTCGGCCGCGACCGCAGCCACGTCCGCTGCGTCGATCCATCCCATTCGCCCGTCACCGGCGGCAGCGACGATCTCGTGACGCTCACGCACGCCGATGGCTGTTGGGTGGACGCCCAGGAAGTTCTGCATGAACCCTGAGGCCAGCAGAACCGACCACTCGGGCATCTGCTGGACGGTGAGCCGTACGGCGTGGAGGCCGGCGGCCGCCAGCGGGAAGGCCGTCGAGTTCAGCAGCACTACTCGCCTGACCCCGGCGTCCCTGGCCCTGCTGAGGAAACCTTCGACCACCTTCACCGGGTCGGTGTCGAGTGGAGGCGGCAGCAGGTAGAGGCTGCTCACGCCGCGCAGCGCCGCATCGTGTGTGGCTTCGTCGGCCCAGTCGAACCGCACGTGTCGCACTCCGGATGGAGGCGGCTCCGTCGGATGGTTCCGACTCGCGACGACCACGTCCACCCCGCGCCGGCGCAGGAGGTCGGTGACGACGCGCCCGGTCTGCCCCGTGCCACCCGTGACGAGAACGGTCCCGATCGCGCTCATTCCGCGCCTCCTCCGTCGGCGCTGCCGGTGGCGGCCGTGGTATGTGTGGGGTTCCAGTAGTCGCGGAAGCGGACGATCCGGCCGTCTCGCTCCTCGAGGATCCAGACGTACTGCACGTCGTAGGGCGCGCCCGTCTCGACGGCTGTGCCGTGCAGCGCGACCTCGGCCACGATTGAGTGCGGGTCGGCCAGGTGGTGAACGACGAGGCTCGGGAACGACTCGATCGTGACCGCGGCACCGATCGCCGTCACGTAGTCGCGCACGGCGCTCGGAGTGTCCAGCCGAGCGGGCCTGCCGGGTGGCGCGTAGGGGAATTCGATTACGGCGTCGTCGGCGAAGAGGTCGATGTAGCCGTCGAGGTCCATGGCGGCCAGGAGCTCGATCGACCGCAGCAGGACCGCATGAGCGGGGCTGCCGGCCGCTGTCGCCGCTGGTGTCAATGCTCCTCCTCGGTGGGGCGCCGCTAGGTTCGAGCTCGGCGCTTCTCGTCGCCGTGCTGGCCGCCCGCATGACGGCCTGACTGCGTGTGCAGGAGGCTGCCTGCACCACGTTCGCCGCCGACTCGACAGGTTCGGCGCCCCGGGACGGGGCCGAGCGGCCTCGGGGGCGACCTTCACCTGGGAAGCACAGCTCGGCGGCCGGCACCTGGGGAAGAGGAAGTGGACGCGCTCGTGGAGTCCTCGTCCTGCTGTCCGCAGAGGCCGTGCGTCGACACACCCGGCGTGAGTCAGGCGGGCGCCACCGCGTCCCGGAGCAGGCCGGTCGCCGGGTGGCAGTTGACGTACTCGTAGTACTGCGAGTCTGCGTCCATCACCGCCACCTCGTGGTAGAGCCGTAGAGACGGGACCTGGTCGGCGCGGCTGAGTAGGGCAACGAAGACGTTGAGGTGGCTCGGGTGCGACTCGGCCCAGCGTTCGAGGAGGTCGAGCGAGCGCCAGTAGGAGATGGCAGAGGTGGTGTCGAGCGGGGTGCCGTCGGCGTCGACGTTGCGCACGTAGCGGTTGCTATAGCAGCCGAGGCGCTGGCCGCGGTCGCGCAGGAAGTCCATGGCCTCGCTCAGCGTCGGCTCGATCGCGGCGAGGTAGAGCTCGCGCTCCTCCGCGGGAGCGCCCGCCCAATCCTGGCCCGAACGGATCAGCGCGAGGTTCTCGTGCCCGCGCACGACCACGCGGCAGCCACCGACCGGGTCGCCGTCGACGCGTAGCTCGCCCGCCGGGCTCATCCGGTCGGTCTGCGAGCGCGGGATCCGGTCGCGCATGGAGCCCCAGTAAGCGTGTTCGATGACCTGCCCGCTGATGTCGTCGAGGACACCGCCGATACCCGGCAGTCCCTCGGTGGCGGCGTAGAGCGTCTCGAAGCGGTCGACACCCGGCGCGAGGATCTCCCGGAAGACGCCGACGCCGGCCGCCAGCCGCTCCGGCGCGTCCCACCAGCCGGCCACCTCCGTGCCTGCCAGCCAGCGGTCGTAGGTGGTGGCATCCCGCCAGTAGCCAGCGGCGACGAGGGTGTCGTAGCCCTGAGCGTCGATGTGGTGAGTGAGGTCCCAGCCGCCCGGACCGTCGTCGAGAGCAAACCTGTCAGTGATGGCGCGCAGGGTCTCCCAAGCCTCGGCGCGATGCTTGTCGCCGCGGTACTGCACGCCGAAGTAGCCCATCGCGACCGCGGTGACGTCCTCGCCGACGCGCGCCACCGAGATCGGGTAGGGCGGCTGATAGTCCTCCGGTACGCGGCGCGTCAGGGTGCGAGGGCACCGAAGGTGGGTGTCGATCGCGGATTCCACGCGTGCCTCCCGGAAGGGGTACCGCCGGGCCGGGCTCCGGCGGTGCGAGCGAAAGGGCCGGCCGCCGTCCGGCCGTCATGCCCACCGGGGACGGTAACGCCGTTGAGACTCCCCGCCGGGCCACCCGGCCCGTGGTATCGAAGAGCTGGGGGACAACCCTCACGAGCCATCCTCCGGGGGCCTCCCAAGCGCAGAGGATCCGTCCGCGTCGGCCTCCCAGTCGGCGGTGGGCGGCGAGGTTCGTGGGCACGTGCTTGCTGTCGCGCGGACAGCCCGACCTGCCACGTCGACGTGGTGCGCCGCCGTCGAGCAGTGCCGCCGTGAAAGCAACTGGCCCCACCGGCGACGAGCGCCGTTCCCGTCGATCCACACCGCGTCTCGGCCCGTTGCCGGTGATCGGCTCGTATAGCCGAGCCGGACGAATTGAGGGTCGTATCCGGGATCGGGTAGGGGCCGGGCAGAACGCCGAGGACCACCCGACGAACGGCGGGACCGCCGGGTATCGGTGAGTGATCCTCCCTGAAGGACACGGCCCCGTGGCGAGAGCACCGGGAGAACTCTCGGACGACCGTACGGTCGACGTATGCGAGGTCTGCTCACTGGAGACACCCGCGGCCTGGGCCGCGCCACCGCGCGCGTGCTCGTCCGTCACGGAGCGCAGGTCGTCGTCAGCGGACGCGACCCCGACGGCGTCACACGCGTCTGCGACGAGATCGGGGGGCACGCCCGTGGTCCTCGATCCCCCTCGGCCGGCGCACGTCCGAGAGGTGACTGCGGGCCTGCCACCGTTCGACGCGGTCGTCGCCAACGCCGGCGTCCAGTTCAGTGGGCCGACCCCGACCTTCACCGCCGACGGCATCGAGGAAACTCTCGCGACGAACGTCCTCGGCCATGTCGCCCTGTTGACCGGTCCGCAGCCCCCGACCACCGCCGTGCTCGTGGGCTCCAGGGCACACGTCCCGGGCTCGACACCGGGCATGCCCAGCCCGGTGGAGGAACTCGATTTCGCCGGATTCGCTCGCGGAGGTGGCGAGCGGGAACGGCCCGCAGCGCTAGGGCACCTCGAAGCTGCACACCACGGCACTCGCCGGCGCCTACGCCCAGGCATACCCCGCCATGCACAGGACCTGCTACAGCCCCGGGAGCATGCCCGATACACGCCTCGCGCATGCCGCCCCGCGTGGGAGCAGGGGCTCATCCGGCTCCTCGGGACTCCGCTGATGGCGCTAATGCCGTTCGCCGTCTCGGCCAACCGGTCCGGCGCCGCGCTCGCTAGCGTCATCCTCAACCCGTCGGGCCCCCTCCGACGGCTTCCTCGACCACCGCAGGGTTGCCGGCGACCGATCCGCCCGCGCCGCCGACTCGGCGTACCAGGACGCTGTGCTCTCCGCGACACGTCGCCTGGTCTCGCTGTGAACACGGGTCGTGTCCTCGACGAGGGACGCCGCGTGATGCCGACTCAGTTCGAGAACCGCCGAACGGTTCGTCGGCGCTGATGTGGCCGGGTGATTCTTCCCGCTGATCTCCACACGAACATCTCTCCGTCCGGGTTCGGCGATCTCGACGCCCCGCTCGCCCGTGCAGTTCGTGCGGGGCGGGAGTTGTCCTGTTCGACTCGGCGGAAAGCGCACGCTACGGACGTGGCGAACCGCGCCCTAATCGATGTGAAACGCCCGGTCCTGAGCTCAGGGCGATCCCGTGCATCTTCCGCGCAGATCAGCGGCCGGCGACCCATCCTCGGGTGGGACGAACTGCTGGAGACTTTCGACGCTGGTCGGTGCGACTGTCAGCTGGCCATTCGCCCTCCGTCGACGTTGACGATCTCGCCGACGACGTAGGACGCGAGGTCCGAGACCAGGAACAGAGCCACCTTCGCGACCTCCTCGGGCTGACCGAGCCGACCGAGCGGCGCAGGAGCCGTGCCGCCGAACACGCTCTTCGAACGGCGACTCATCGGGGTATCGATGACGCCGGGCGCCACGCCGTTCACCCGGATCCCAAAGGGAGCCAGCTCCTTCGCCGCACTTCGAGTCAGCGCATGAACGCCTCCTTTCGATGCGCTGTAGTGCACCAGCCCACCGAGGCCGTGCACCGCCGCTTCAGACCCGATGAACACGATCGCGCCGGTCTGCTGGTCGAGCATCCGGGCGGCTGCGCTGCGCAGGACGTGGAAGCTCCCGTCGAGATTCACCGCGAGCATGCGGCGCCAGGCAGCGTCGGAGATCCGTGGCAGGGTGAGGACCGGCGTCCCCGCACCGCTCTGTTCCGCGGCCAACGTCTTGGTCTCCGCGTCGTCGACCCCCGCGGCATGAATGACGGCTTTCGGCGGTCCCAGCGCCGCGGTCACCTCGGTGAACGCCAGCTCGACGGCCTCGGCGTCCGCGACGTCCGCGGCGATGGACAGCACGCCCGGACCACCGGCTCGACCGTTCCGACTCAACGCCGCCACCTGCGCCCCGTGGTCGACCATCAGCTGCATCGTCGCTTCACCGATCCCGGACGCCGCACCGGTCACGACCGCGACCGAACCGGCCATGAGCGCGCTCAGGACCGTCCCACCCGTCGGTCTGCCACGACGTTGAGCGGGCTGAACGACCGCGGCATGTAACCGCGATAGCGTGCCGGCTCCGCGGCGCTGTCCCAGCGCAGATTCTCGTAGCGGTCGAGCAGCTGCAGGACGACCTCGAGTTCCTCGCCGCGCGAGAGCGCCGCACCCACGCAGTACCGAGGGCCCACGTTGAATGCGACATGGTCTTTGATCCCGCGCCGGTCGAGGTCGACGACGTCCGGCTCCGGGTAGTGGTTCGGGTCGCGGTTGGCGGCGGCGTTGACCGGGTGCACCCGGTCGCCCTCCCGGATCAGGTGACCCGCGAGCTCGACGTCTCGGGTCGCGACCCGCACCCGGAACTGCACCGGCGCGAGGAACCGGAGGACCTCCTCCCCGAAGTCCGCGATGGCTCGCTCGTCGCCCCGCAGACGATCCTGCAGCTCCGGGTGCTCGAGCAGCACGTAGATCGCGTTCTTCAGGAAGTGCGAGGTAGTGTCGGTCCCGGCGAAGAAGAGGACCCGTGCCTGGGCGAGCACTTCGGCCTCGCCCCAGGGCTCGACGACCCCAGCACCCTGACGCCATAACAGCGAGACGAGGTCGTCGGCGTCGGAGTCCCGGCGCTCCTTGATGACCGGCCGGATGACCTCGTCGAGGTTTCGAGCGGCCTCCAGGGCCTCGCTGAACGCGGACTCGTCTTCACCGAACGTCTCCGTCCACCGGAACATCGAGATGTTCCAGGTTCGACAGTTAGCCATCGTCTGCTCGTCCTGCCAGTCGAGCCCCAGCATGGCGGCGATGACGTCGCTCGGAATGATGTTCGCGTACTCCGTCGCCAGGTCGAACCTGGTGCGGTTCCCGAAGGCGTCGAGTCGGCGAGACACCAGGTCCGCGATGAACTGCGTCCGGTAGCGGTTCACGGTGCGCGGGCTGAAGTGCTTGAGCAGGAGCCCGTGAACCGCATGGTGCTGCTCGCCCTGGAGCAACAGGACACCGCGCGGTCCGCCGTAGACGTCGGCGGCGCCGTTGAGCTCACCGTAGGGGTGTTTGAAGAGGTCCTCGCGCCGCTGCACCTCGCGGCACTCGTCGTACCCGAGGACGAGCCAGGCGTTCATGCCGTCGTCCCAGTGCACGGGGCCCGCCGCTAACCGTTCGGCGAAGAACCCGTACGGATCCTGGTCCCGGGCTTCCTTCAGGCTGTGCATGGACCTGCCTCCCTTCCCAGGGCAGGGCGCAACGCGGGGATTCACCGCTGTGCCCCGCCTTGCTTGGTTAACATGGTTAAACATTAAGTACGCCGTCAAGGGCTGTCAAGCACGTCACACTAACCGCGCAGGGTCACGTCCGACCTCTCGATCCCGGCCGCGGCGACGCGTGCGGCGGTAGTCGACGGGAGCCGGTCGAGGGCATCCGAGTAGATCTCCACCGACACCGGCCGCGAGTCACCGAGAGGACGGACCAGGTCAAGGAGTCGTTGCGTCGCGAACTCGCCCGTGCCGAGACAGCGCCGGAGTGCCACGGCCTCCGCACGGATGTCCTCGGTCTCCGGTCGAATCGGTCCGTCGTTAACCTGGACCATGGCCAGGCGGTCCGCCGGTACCTGGGACAGCGCAGTCCAGTCCGCCGTCCCGCGGAAGAAGTGCCACGAGTCGACGCACAATGCACCGTTGGCTCGCCCTACCGCGGCGACGACGCCCTGCGCCGTCGTGACGTCCGGAATGTTGGTATAGGGGACGAACTCGAGGGCTACCGTGAGACCATGCGGCGCGAGCCGGTCGCAGAGCTTTCCAAAGGAGTCGACGACGGCCTCGTCGACCGGCCGGTCGTCGAACGTTCCGACGGCCTGCACGAGAGGCACGCCCAGCTCCTCGCCGAGCTCGACCATCGCCCGCTCGACCGCGTGGTCCGCGTAGACCATCCCTGGCCGGCCCGGTACGTTCGCCGGTCCTGGCGGTCCACCGAAACCCACGATGGCCTCGGCCTCCGCCGCGAGGATCCCGTGATCGTCGAGCACCGCGCGCAGCTCGGCGCCGGTCCAGCCCTGCTCGCGGAGCCGACGGTAGTACGGGACCGCCAACCCGATCCCCGAGTAGCCCGCGGCCGCGGCGGCCGCGACGCGGTCGGGAAACGCGGCGTGCCGCACGGTGCCCCAGGACAGGACGAGCGGCCATGAGCCTCCGACGGACACGGTCAGAACGGCTCGAGGAGCTTCGTGTCCTGGCCCTCGCTGACGAACCAGCGCTGGACCAGCCGCTGCGCGATCCGCCAGTCGCCCGCCCGTCGCTCGTAGCGATCGACGTAGGTCGCGGAGACGAGGCTGACCTTCCCGTCGTGGTGCTCGCAGACGGCGAAGCAGTCGCTCCGGCCGGTCGCGACGTCCACTCCCTCAAACGCGACCGTGTGGTTCGTGGTCCAGTGTTTCGTGGAGGCCCACGCCTTGCTGATCACCTCCTGCGACCGACGGATGCCCTCGATGCCGCGGAAGTCACCTCGTCCGCCCGGGATGAGGTACTCGGCGTCGGCGTGCCACAGACTCAGGAACAGCTCGAGGTTGCCGTGGTCGACCCCCTCGCAGTAGCCGGCCACCAGTGCGGAGATCGACGTGCGGCTCTCCTGCTCGTCGAGACGCTCCTCGATGGTACGGGTCGTCATCGGAATCCCTTCACTTGGTTCGAAACTGCGCCGGGTAGTTCTCCGGCAGCTCGTCCTCGGAGATCGGGACGACCTGGTGGTTCATCACGTACCGATCCTCACCCTTCGCGAGATCGTTCTCGTCGAACTCCCAGAAGACGACCGTCCGACCCGCCAGAACGTAATGGGAGGCCTGGGGGGACGAATCGTCCACATGTCCCATCTTCCGCGCCACCGCGGCGGTGAGGATCTGTCGGTACGTACCCTCCGTAACGATCTCGTTGTCCGATACCACCACCCGGGTCTTCTTGGACTCGATCACGTAGGAGCCGTTGTTGACCATCTCGGCGTAGTTGGCGAGCACTGCCTCCCACCCCTTCGGCCCCGTGTCGTCCACGCGACCGGCGAGGACGCCGAACTCGTGGTACCGCGGTTCCGGCGAAAGGGTCGGCAACACCATGTCCAGGTCCGCGAGGACCTCTCCCTTCGAGTGGCGCACGACCGTCTCCAGGTGCTCACGCTGCTTCGGCGTGGTCGCCTTGTGCATGTGCGGCCCGAAGCTGGTGTAGGTCAACTCCGGCTGCAGGTCCTTGACGAGGTCACTCACGACGTCTCCTGGTGGTGGTAGGTCCGATCCGATATCTAACATGGCAAAGTAATATCCCTGATCCGCGCCTCGCAACCCGAGCCGGTCCCGGGCAACGACCTTGCACGGTCGGTCCCCGTCCGTGCCGATATCATGGAGCGGACATGTCATTCGAACTTCCCGGGCATGTCGTACGACCCCCGGAGGAGGGTGCGCGGAGCATGGGCACGTTGCCCAGGGAGCCCGCTGCGGGCGACGAGTCCATCAGCGGGATCAGCCAGACGGACCTCACGCGGCTCCGGATGACGCTCGGGAGGCTGGGACGGGTACTGCGGCAGCAGAACGACGATGGCCTCTCCTATGCGCTGGTCTCGCTCCTGTTCGCGATTCATCGCATGCAGCCGGTCGCGGCCGGCGATCTCGCCGCCAGCGAGGGCGTCAGCCCGCCGTCCGTCACTCGAAGCCTGAACCGTCTGATCGACATCGGTCTGGTCCTCCGACTTGCCGACCCTTCCGACCGGCGTACTGCCGTCATCTCATTGACGCCCGCGGGCGAGCTCGAGCGACAACAGATCCTGCGTAGCCGGGAGAATTGGCTCTCCGAACACCTGTCACGGCTCGGCGGAGACGACGTCGCGGCCCTCCTCGCGGCAATACCGGCCCTCGAACAACTCTGTGACCCCGCCCTCGAATGACGTCTCACGACGGTTCTGTGCGCGACAAGCGCGATCGCGAGCGAGCCACCGCCTCGTCCGCCCCCGACCGGCGCGCCTCGGCGAGGAAGTTGAACTCGTCGGGTTGGTGGTGGATGTTGCTGAGCGAGGCACCCACCACCGTCGCCGCGGCGAAGGAGTGGTCGACTCCCATCGTGGCCAACGAGGCGAAGACCGCGTACTTCTCGGTGACGATCCCGTCTCTCATGATCGACGCGCACATCGCCGCCAGGCCGTCGACAGTGGCGTCGACATCGTCGGCGACCTGGTCGACGAGTCCGGTCCGCTCCGCCCTGGCCGCGTCCCAGATCCGACCCGCGAATGCCAGCTCCGACGTTCGCTTGAGGCCCACCGTGGCGATGAGCAGCGACAGGTCGCCGTCCGCCCCGAGGCTGTGCCACCGCGGGACGGCGAACCGGGCTCCGGTGCCCGCCACCACCAGGTCGGCGCACACGGCGAGGAACAGCCCCGTCTCGAAACACTCCCCCACTGCCTTGACCACGGTGACCTTGCGGCAGTGCAAGAGCCGCCGGTAGAGCCCCTTATCGCCCCACCACGACTCGTCGAACGCCTCGAGGCGGGCGCGTTGGCTCGGGTGCTTGCGCACGGCGCCGCCCGGCGCCTCGATGAACTGGCGCCAGGCATCGTCCGGATCCCACCCCCGGGACAGGTCCGGCCCGGTGTTCTCGATGACGACGACCTTGACGTCGTCGTCCGCGTCGATGGTGTCGAGGTGGTCGACGATCCGCCGGGCCATCCGCCGCGTCACGAACGCGCGACCCAGCTGGATGATCGCCCGGTTCTCGGCACGGTCGAGCAGGAGCTCGACCTCCTCGGTTCCCTCCATCGTCCTCACCCCTCCACAGCTCGCCGGCCCGACGCGTAGTGCGGGGCGAGGTCGAACTCCCGGCCCACCCCGTGTGCGTCGAGGACCGCCTGGCGAAGCATCGTCGTCATCACCATCCCGTCCAGGGGCATCGCCGCCATGTCCACGGCGAGCCGAGCCGCCGCCTCGGGCAGGGCCGCACGCGAGACGACGTCGTTGACCAGCCCCGCCTCCTCCGCCCGGACCGCCCCGAGCGGCTCGTCCGTGACGGCCCACGCCTTCGCCCGGTTCAGCCGCATCGTGAGCGCGGCCAGCACGAAGTTGGACTCGGGCAGTACCGCGAACGGCGAGCCGAAGAGCGCGTCGTCAGCGGCTACCGTCAGGTGGGAGCAGAGCACCAGCATCGCGCCCGCGCCGACGCATGAGCCGGCGACCTCGGTGACGACCGCCTTCTTCGCGAAGCAGAGTGACTGATAGAGCCCGTTCGCCCCAGCGAAGACCCGCCTCCACCGAGGAGACGGGGGCGACGCCGCCGAGACGGGACCATCCGGCCATGGAGCGAAGTCCGCCCCGGTCGCACGCAACAGGACGACCTTGACCAGGTCGTCGTCCGCCAGGGCCACGACGGTGTCCCGTAGCTCCCACGCGAAGTCGGCGTCGAATCGGGAGAGCGGCGCGAAGCCGGGGACCGAGACGGTCGCCACCCCGCCGGCGCTCGACACCTCCATCACGACGTCCCCTCCACATTCGTGACACCCCGGGACCGTGGGTCCGCGGCGCCCCGCAGGGCCTTATCGGCGTCGAGCGCCCCTCCGACACCGACCTCCTTCGCGGTGCGCCAGAAGTCCGCCTCGTCCTGGCCGGGCTGCAGGAAGTGCGATACCAGCAAGCCGGTGATGGAGGGCACGCTGGTGTTCATGAGTGCCTCCGCCGCCCGCAGCCGCGCGACCAGGTGGTCGACCTCGGCAGGGGAACGCATGGCGACCCGCCGGACCACCGCCTCCGTGAGGGTTGCGAGCTCGGCTGCCGGGGCGCAGGCATACACGAGGCCGAGCCGCTGCGCCTCCAGCCCGCTCATCGGCTGCGCGGTGTACCCGGTGCGACGGGCGGCTTTCATCCCGAGGATCCGGTTGATGTGGACGCTCGCCACCGCGCCCGCCGGTCCGAGGAAGCGGGCCTCGAGCGCGCCGATGCGGGCATCCTCCGCGGCGAGCACCAGATCGACCTTGCATGCGATCATGAAGTAGGCGGCGGCCGCGCAGTACCCGTGCACCTGGGCCACGGTCACCTTCGCACACCGCGAGACCGCCTGGCTGAAGCCCAGCCGGCCCCAAGCCATGTCCGCCCCGTACCGATATCCGACGGCGAGGGTGCGGCGCCGTTCGTGCGGCCGCCGTTGGCCCCACTCCTCGTTGATCTCGTTGCCGCTGCAGAAGGACCTGCCTTTGCCACGGAACACCACGGCCCGCACATCGTCGTCCTCGTCCACCTCGGCGATCAGGTCGACGATGCGGTCCCGCATGGGAACGCTCAGCGCGTTGTGCTTCTCGGGGCGGTTGAGGGTGATGGTGGCGATCCCGGTCCCTCGGTCGACGTCGTAGAGCACCTGTTCGGTCGCGGCGGCGCGGGACGCTTCTGTCCCCCAGCGACGCGGCCTCACGGCGCTGCCTCTCCGTCGGCGGCCTCGACGACGCCGGCCTCGAGCAGGGCCTGGACGTCGGCGGGCGTGAACCCCAGGGCCACGAGCTCGTTCCGGGTGTCCTCGCCGAGCGCCGGCGTGTGCTCGCCGACGCGACCCGGTGTGGCGCTCATGTGCAGGGGGTGGCCGATGGTCCGGACCTCGCCGAAGGTGGGGTCTGGCTGAGAGACGACGTAGCCGTTCGCCAGTACGTCGGGGTCCTGCGCCAGGTCCAGGAACGTGTTCACCGGAGCGACGGGGACGTCGGCGGCCCGCATCCGCTCGACCCAGTCGTCGCGATTCCGGGTGCGGAAGGCCTCCTCCAGCATCGGCTCCAGCACGGCACGGTGCTCTTCGCGGAGCTTCCCATAGGCGAAGCGATCGTCGGCGAACAGGTCGTCGCGATCCAACGCGGCGGTCAGGCTGCGCCACAGCTTCTGGTCGGTGGCCCCGACGACGAGCCAGCGGTCGTCCCGGCAGCGGAACGCGCCCGAGGTCGAGGTGACCCGCCCCTGCGGTCGGTGGATCCGTTCCTCGTTCAGCGAGATGGTCAACTCGGCGGTGTGCATCCCCAGGCACGCTCCGACGAGGCTGGCGTCGACCCGCTGCCCGTTGCCGGTGCGCTCCCGTACGTAGAGCGCGGACACCACGGCGAGCGCCAGGAAGATCGCCCCGGCGGAGTCCGCCATCCCTCGGGTGGCCAGCCGAGGTACGCCCTCGGGGCTGCGCATGAAGTCCGAGACGCCAGAGACGGCCTGAGCGACCATGTCGTACATCGGTTCGCCACTGTGGGGGCCCGACGGCCCGTAGCCGGAGGCGCCCGCATAGATGAGCCGAGGGTTGACTCCACGCAGATCGTCGTAGCCTAGGCCGAGCCGGTCCAGGACTCCCGGCCGGAAGTTTTCGATCACCACATCGGCCTCCCGGGCGAGGCCGAGGACGATGTCCCGTCCCGCCGCGACCGTGATGTCGACCGCGAGTGACCGTTTCCCGCGGTTAAGACCGTGGAAGAAGCCGTGGAAGCCGTTCGCCGCAGGCCTCAGCCTCCGGTCCCACTCACCGCCGGGGCGTTCGATCTTGAGCACGTCCGCGCCCATGTCGGCGAAGAGCCGCGTGGCCAGCGGGCCCTGCATGAACCGGGTGAAGTCGAGGACCCGGACGCCCGCGAGAGCTCCGCCGGGATTGTGGCTGCGGCCCGGCGCCTGCCCGGGGGCGCTCACCGCGGACCCTTGGTCAGGACGAGAGCGTCCAGACCCTCGGCACCGGATACCGTCGCCAGCAACGGGTTGACCTCCAGCGTCTCCAGCCGGTCCCCTAACGACAGGGCCGCGTTGCTGATCGCGACGATCGTCGCGGCGAGTGCATCGAGGTCGACCGGGTCGACGCCCCGGGCGCCCTGCAGGAGCGCGGCAGCCTGGAGCCCCGTCAGCATCTCCTTAACGGTCTCGGCTCCGACCGGCAGCACGCGCAGGCTCACGTCCTTCAGCACCTCGACCCAGATCCCACCGAGCCCGACGGCGAGGACGGCACCGAAGGTCGGGTCGCGGGTCACCCCCACCAGGAGCTCGACGCCGGCGGCGTCACGCATGGGAGCGACGAGCACACCCCGGACGTCCGCCTCGGGGGCGTGGCGCGTGGCGGCCGTCCGGATCCGCTCGAACGCCGAGCGGGCCTCCGCCTCGCCCTGGACGTTCAGCACCACTCCACCGACATCTGACTTGTGGGTGATCGCCCGTGAGCAGACCTTCATCGCCACCGGGCCGTCCGTGTCCGCCGCCACACGCGCGGCCTCGGCGGCGTCCTGGACCAGGACCGCGGGCACCATCGAGGCCCCGTGCCGGTCAAGCAGCGCTCTGGCCTCGTCCTCCGCCCAGGCCCCGACCGGTTCGTCCGCGCCCTCGACGACCGGTGGTCGGGCGGGTGGCTCGACGGCCAACACGCGGTCACGGAGCCTGATCCAGCGCACCATGTTCCCCACGGAGGCGAGGCCGAGCTCGGCTCCCGGGAGCAGGAAGAGCTCCGCCCCCTCGAGCAGGCCGCGAGGGTAGTCCGCGACGTCCAGACAGGTGTTGGAGGCCATGACGACCGGGACGGGCGAGTCCCGCACGATCTGCCCGAGGATCCGCAGCCTGCTCTCGATGAACGTCGGGTCCTCGGGACGTGCGCTGGGCAGCGGCGTCATCATCGTGAACATGAAGTCGATCCCGCCGTCCTGAACGGCGATCTCCATCAGGTCGTCCTCGGCCTTCGTCGCCCGTGGCCGGGCTCGTGCATGCCCGAATCCCGTCGTGTCGAGGGGGTTGAGGGTCGAGGCGAAGGTCGGCAGCTGCTCGGCCAACGCGGTCACCACGGAGGGCTCCCACGCGGGCAGCTCCAATCCGTTGACGGTCGCGAGGTCCGCAATGATGTTGCATCCGCCGCCGGACGAGGTGACCACACCCATGCGTGCCCCCTTCGGCCGCACTTTCTGGTAGCCGAGCAGGCCCGCCGTGGAGACCAGCTCCTCGATGCTCGCGGCGCGGACGATCCCGGCCTGCCCGAATGCTGCGTCGACCACGGCGTCGTCTGTCGCCACGGCCCCGGTGTGGGCCATCGCCGACCGTTTCCCCGCCTCGCTGCGGCCGGCCTTGAACGCCACGACCGCTTTGTCCAGCTCCAGGGCCCGCCGCCCCAGCGCGAGCAGTCTCTCGGGTTCGCGGACGGTCTCCAGGAAGAGGGCGATCGAGCGCGTGCCCTCGTCCTCGAGGAGGTACTCGAGAATGTCGAGGCTGGTCAGGATCGCCGAGTTGCCGACCGACGCCCACAGGCTGCAGCCGACCCCGTGCGCCTGGGCGAACTCATACGCCGCCCGGGCCATCGACCCGCTCTCGAACACGGCACTCACCGGTCCGCGCATCGGCGGGCGCTCGCTCGCCACGGCCCAGGGCGCGATCCCGAGGCTCGAGTTCACGTATCCGATCGTGTTCGGCCCCATGACGGTGATGTCGAGCTCCCGGGCGAGCTCGGCGAGCCGCTGCTGACGCGCACGGCCTTCGTCGCCGGTCTCGCCGTAGCCGGCCGCGAGCACCACGGCGTTCCTGACAGCGGCCGCGGCGGCGTCCTCGAGAAGTGGCTCGACCCGGGACGGACCGACCATGAGGAACGCCAGGTCCGCCGGTTCGTCGAGGTCGCGCATCGACGGGATCGTCGATCTACCGAACAGCTCGGAGTATTGCGGGTGGACGAACGTGAGGTCCTTCAAACCCCCCGCGGCGTCCAGGTTCCGCATCAGATTGCGGCCCCAGCTCGAGGTCTCGGACGCACCCACCACGGCCAGTCGCCGCGCGCCGAAGAAGTGTCGGAGGCGATCAGGTGTAACCAGCGCGCGCCGTTCGGCGAACTCGAGGGTCGTCATGTGGCCCTACTTCCTGCGCGGCCACGGCACGCGCGTTGTCGCCTGTATACTTAGTCATGTGTATCATCTTATCGGCGAAGGAGGCCATCCATGTCGGATCCCGCAAAGGTGCGCCTATATCACACGGGCCTGATCGTGAACGACCTCGATCGGGCCATGTCGCAGATGGGGCGTGCCCTGGGCCTGCGGTGGGCCCCACCCAAGGAGTCCACGACGCCGCTGCTCGGCCCGGACGGGCTCGTCGGGCGGCACGTGCGGTTCACCTACTCGCTCCAGGGCCCTCACTTCGTCGAACTGCTGGAGCAGATTGACGCACGCCCCTACGTGAATCTGACCGGCGGCCGCTTCATCCACCATCTGGGCTACTACACGAATGATCTGGCCGCGGCCTCGGCCGACCTCGAGCACCATGGCTATCGCCGGGAGCTGTCCGGTGACGAGCAGGACGGCGCAATCACCCGGGCCGCCTTCCACTACAACGACGAGACTCCGGGCATGTGGATCGAGCTGGTGAGCCACGAGATCGCGGTCGAGATCGGGGCCTGGATCGCCGAGTCCGCAGCCGCCGCCGGGATCCCGTACGTCTCGCCGTTCGATCCCGTCCCGAGCCCTCCGCCGTGACGTCGGCCGACCGCTGTCAGCTCGGTCGGTGCCCCTGACCGGAGCCACCGCCGACGACCGGCATCAGCGCCTGCGACACCCCACCGTCGACGGTGATCTCGGTGCCGGTCACGTGGGCCGCCGCCGAGCCGATCAGCCACAGCACCGCCTCCGCCACATCCTCCGCGCGCCCGATCCTCCGCAGCGGAATGAGGGACTCGCGATGGCGTCGGTTCTCCACCGCCGCCTCGTTCGAGGTGTCACCGAAGGCCGAGAACGTCAGCCCGGTATCGGTCGGCCCCGGGGCGACCGCGTTGACCCGCACCCCGTCGGGCCCCCACTCGAGGGCGAGCTGCTTGACCAGCATCAGCAGTGCGGCCTTCGACGGGCTGTACGCACCCATGGGCGGCGTGGGCTGGCGGGCGGAGACCGAGGTCGTGGCGACGATCGACCCGCGGCTCGCCACCAGCGCCGGGTAGGCCGCCTTCGCCAGCAGCCATGTCGCCCGGACGTTGACGGCGAAGATCCTTTCCCAGGACTCCACGTCGAGCGTCCGCAAAGGACCACCGTCACCCAGCCCGGCGTTGCTGAACAGCGCGTCGATGCCTCCGAGCTCCTGCTCCGCCGCGCGCACGGCGTCCGCCGGACCCACGACAGCAGAGAGATCCGCCGGGACGACGACCGCGCGGCCACCCCCCGCGGTTACTGCCCGGGCCGTGTCGCGGAGCGAGTCCTCGTCGCGATCCACCAGGGCGATCGCGGCCCCGTCGAACCGTTCGGTCGCCATTCGGGCGACCGTCCCGCCGATCCCGCCCCCGGCTCCTGTCACCACCAGTCGCATCATCACCACCTCGTCGTCGTGCCGGCGAAACCCTCAGAGAGATGCACCCGCATCGAGGAGAGTCTGCGTCGCTGTGATGTGTCGGCCGGAGTCGGCGACGAGATGCAGGACGGCCTCGGAGATCTCCGAGGGGTCCAGGGCTGCGACCGGGAGCAGGTTCACCACTGTCGCCGCGGCCTCGAACTCCTCGCGTGTCGGGGCGTCGAGGTCAGGCCGGAAGAGCTTGTAGGTCGAGTCGTTGAGCACCATGCCAGTGGCGACCGTGGTGGGGTGGATCGTGTTCACCCTGATTGCATGGGGCGCCCATTCCTTCGCGGCCACCTTTGCCAGGGCGACGAGACCGGCCTTCGCCGCGCTGTAATGTCCGATGTTCTCGTTCGCCTTGACAGCGGCCACTGAACTCGTCAGGACCACCGCCCCACCCCGTCCGCCCTCGATGATCGCCGGCACGCTCGCCGCGAGTGTCCGCCAGACGCCGGTCAGGTTGATGTCGATCATCTCCTGCCATGCGGTCTCGGAGAGCTCCAGCACCGGCGCCGGACTGGACACGCCGGCGTTCGCGAGCACGATGTCCAGCCGTCCGAATTCACGAAGACCTTCCGCCACGGCGAGGTCGAGCGACTCGCGATCCCGGACATCCGCGTCGACAGCCACGATGCGTCGGTCCATCGCCTCGACGAGCCGGACGGTCTCGGCCAGATCCTCGGGTCGGGCGAGTGGATACGGCACGGAGTCGACCGGCCTCGAGGTGTCCACCGCGATGACGTCCGCGCCCTCCTGCGCCAGCCGTACCGCATGGCTCCGGCCCTGCCCACGCGCGGCGCCGGTGATGAAGACGACCTTGCCCTCGAGCCTACCCATGAATGCCCGGTCCTCCGATCACGATCGAGAAGGTCAAAATGTGAGACCAGGTCCGACTCACACGAGCACCGGGAGAGGCCGGACCAGCGGCAGCAACTGGGCGCGAGCTTCCGCGGGCGTGATGAACTCGTTCTCGGGGACCTCAACCACGGTCGTCTCCCGAGGGTCCTCGTACACCGTCTCGCCGATCATCCGACCGTGCTCGTCGTACGGCCAGTGCATGCAGATGAGCCGGCTCTGCACGTAGAACTTGTCCGGGTCCCCGTCAGGCAGCGCCGAGCCGCGGAGATAGACGTGAACTCTGTACTGGGAGGCGAACCCCCAGTCCGCCACCGCGAGTTCCTCGTCCTCGACGGCCATGACATTCATACCGAGGTCGACCAGTTGCCGGTAGAACCCGGTCACGGCGTCGTGCCCCTCGAGCGTCATCCGACCGTTCGGACCTTCGACGTTGTAGATCGGGTGCTCGACCGTCATGTCCGGAGTAAAAATCTGTTCCCACGATCCGGCCACCTCGAAAATGGCGTGCAGTCGATAGTTCTCCAGAATACGTCGGTGCAGGGGATTATCCACACGTAGTAGTGCATCGTCCGCCGCGGCGACCAGTCGCTTGATGTCTCGCTTCATGATCTTTTCTCCTGTTATCACGTGGTGGGGTGCTTCAGAGTCATCCGTTGCTGAGCCTCTGGCGGTCAGCGACGGAAACGAGAACCGTAGTGCGACGGCGCCAGACGTGGCCCTGCGCCGAACATCTTCTCCCGGAGCGTCCCTGGCCGGTACTCGGTCTTGTATCGACCGCGGTTCTGCAGCTCCGGTACCACGAGGTCGACGAAACTCTTGATATGTCTCGGCTCGAGATTGCGGGTCAGGGTGATGCCGTCGACACCGACGTCGTCGACCCAGGAGATCAGCTCGTCGCACACCTGCGAGGTCGACCCCACGAGATACCCCTCACGGCCGGGCATCCCGTTGAACTCGGCGAGGTCCCGCAGCCGGACGGTTCGCCCTCCCTTGGATGCGGTCATGGCATCGGCCAGCGACTGGATCGCGTCGCTCTCGATGTTCTCGACGGGGTCGTCCCAGGCGTACTTCGAGAGGTCGGCGCCGATCATGCCGGACATCGCCGCGAGATTTCCTTCGGCGCTCGTGTACTCCCGGCACTCCGCCTCGATCTCGCGGGCCTCGGCCTCGGTGGGCGCCACGATCACCGTCATCGCATTGAAGACCTTGAGATCATCCGGAGCACGTCCCGCGTCCACGGCGGCCTTCCGGTACCCGTCGACGACGCGTCGAGCGAAGCCCTTGTCGAAGGCCCCCATGAACGCGGCCTCCGCGTGCTTCCCCGCGAACGCCGTGCCGCGGCTCGACGCACCTGCTGCGAAGAGGAATGGTGTGCGCTGGGGCGAAGGTTCGCACAGGTGGTAGGCCTCGCAGGCGTACCTACCCTCATGCTTGATCTTATGAATCCGGTCGGGATCGGCGAAGACCCGGCTCGCCTTGTCGCGGACGACCGCTTCGTCCTCCCAGCTCTGCTCCCAGAGCTTGTACATCAGATCCATGTACTCCTCGGCGACGTCGTACCGCTCGTTGTGCGGGATCGGTTCGACGCCCACGGCCTTCGCTACCGACCGCATCGCGCCGGTCACCACGTTCCAGCTGATCCGGCCGCGGGTCAGCTGGTCGAGGGTGGAGAACCTTCGAGCAAGCAGGAAGGGCGGTTCGACCGTGGAGTTGCCGGTGATGCCGAACCCGAGATTCTCCGTGACCACCGCCATGGCGGGGACGATCACCATGGGGTCGTTCATCGGGAAGAAACCGCCGGTTCTCATGACCGCGTCCGGCTTGCCCTCGTAGGTGTCGTAGACGCCGATACCGTCCGCCATGAACACAGTCTCGAACAGACCACGCTCGGCGGTCCGTGCGAAATCGAGCCAGAAATCGAACTGATCGTAGCGCTCACCGTTGGACTCGGGATGCGCCCACAGGCCCGGCCACTGGTGCGAGGGCGACGCCAAGGAGATGGCGTTGAACAGGATCTCTTTTCCCACGTGACGACTCCCTTGTCGGTGTCGGTTCGCCTGTTCTGTCGTCCGACGACGGCACGGCCGTACCGAGCTCCATCACAAGAAATGAGACGACGGCAGAACCCCGCTTCGCTCTTTCCCGCTCCGGCGACCCCGTCGACTGTTCTGGCTCGCCTCTGCTCGCTGATACTTAACTATGTGTTGTACTTGATGTCAAGCGGACCGTCGGACTACGTCGTGCACGTGCAGCTGACATGATCGAAGCCCTGGGTCGGCACGGGTCCGGAACATCGATGCGGCCTCCGCACCCCCGAGTTCGAGTTCCTGCTCGGGCCGGGTCCATCGCCGGCTCAGTGCGTTCCCGCGGCATCGAGGGCCGCGAACTGCTCGTGGCTGAGCTCGATGTCGGTGGCGGCCACGTTCTCCTCGAGGTGGGTGATCGACGAAGTGCCCGGAATCGGACACATCACCTCGGCGCGCGCCAGCAGCCACGCCAGGGCGACCTGCGCGGGCGTGCCGTTGGTCTCGGCCGCGATCCGATCGGCGACCCCACCGGAGCGGGCGAGGTCACCGTTCATGACCGGGAACCAGGGAACGAACGGGATCCCGGCCTGCGAGCAGTACTCGACCACGTCGTCCCAGGTTCGCGTGGTGAGGTTGTAGATGTTCTGCACCGCGGCGACGGTGATCACGCTGCGGGCGGTGTCGACCTGTTCGATGTCGACCTCGGAGAGCCCGATGTGGGCGATCTTGCCCTCCTGCTGTAGCTCACGGAGAGCGCCGACCTGGTCGAGGAAGGGCACGGACGGGTCGGCGCGGTGCAGGTAGAGCAGGTCGATGCAGTCAGTGCCGAGGCGGCGCAAGCTCATCTCGCACTGGTGGCGCAGGAACCACGGGTGGCCGACCGGCACCCATTCGAGGGGGCGCGGCTGAACCTGGCCGATCTTCGTGGAGATCAGCAGGTTCTCCGGGTAGGGGTGCAGGGCCTCGCGCAGGATGTCCTCGGAGACTCCCAGCCCGTAGGTGTCGGCCGTGTCCACGTGCTCGATGCCGAGCTCGACGGCTCGTCGAACCAATCGGACGGAGTGCTCGCGATCCGAGGGAGGCCCCCAAATCTGCGGGTCGGCCAGTCGCATGGCGCCGAACGCCATCCGCGGCACTCGCTTGCCTGCCACGATGAGCGAGTCATTGGTCAGGGTCGTCGTCGCCACGTCCGGTGGTCCTCCTCGGTCGATCGGTACTTCTCATGACGGACACGGACGGGCCCGGCCGGCCGGTTCAGGACCGGGCGCGTCCTCCCGGTCATCGGTCCGGGTAGTGCTCGAGACGGGCCGCGGCGAACCACCAGGTGAAGCCCCGCGCGGTGCTCCACGCGGGCGGGGTGCGGTCGAGGGCCCGGGCCCAACCCGCGACGTCGTCGGTCATCTCGACCGACCACTCGTTGTCGGTCAGCCAGGCAGCCGGCGCCGACGGAGGTCCGGATTCGAGGAGCTCGCCGATCAGCTGTCGGGCGATGCCGCCCGAGTCGAGCTCCTCCAGCACGGCGGCCATGTCACCGTGCGGGTACTCGAGCGCGATCCTGCTGCCGGGCGCACTGAGATCGGTGACGGCACGGATCAGCACCGAGCAGTCCGCAGCCGGCAGGTAGAACAACAGGCCCTCGGCGAGCCACGCGGTGGGCGCCGCGCGGTCGAAGCCGGCGGCGAGCAGCACCTCCTCCCAGCCCTCGCCCGCGAGGTCGGACACGACGGAGCGGACCGGGCTGCGCTCGGGGAGGCCGTGCCGCTCGACGACACTCCGTCGGTAGTCGGTGACTCCGGCGGTGTCGACGGCGAAGACCGTGACGCCCGGCAGGGTGAGCCGGTACGGCCGCCCGTCCAGACCGGCGCCCAGCAGCACGACCTGCCCGATCCCCTCCGCAGCGGCGCGCGCCAGGTAGCCGTCGAACCATCGCGTACGCATCGCGACGTAGTCGCGCAGCGCAGCCGCGATCGGGGTGGGCGTCCCGTCCCGGACCCAGAGCTGCGCGGTCTCGGTGTCGATCTCGTCGTCGACGGCCTCGGCCAGCGGGTCGGAGCCGAACAGGGAGTCCGGCCGGGTCGACTCGGAGGCGCGCAGCGCGGCGATCAGCAACGCCGTCACTCCCACACCCGTCGGAGCCGTTATGCCGGGCGCTCGGCTGTCGTCGAAGTCCATGGCGACAGCGCACACGGTGCCGTCGCGGCACGGTCCAGCCGAGACGGTGTGACGTGGGCCGGCCCACAGGTTCTCATCATCAGTACGGCACGGACGAGCCGTTGCGGAGCGGGTCCCACTCATCGAGCCCGGACGGTGTCGGCCGGTGCGGACGGGTGCGCTGCCCTCCGATCGTCGGATGGCAGCGGGGTTGCGGTGAAGACTCCGGTGGGGTCGACGCGGTCCTTGACGGCGAGGAGGCAATCGGTGTTCGGACCGTAGGCGCTGCGGACCTGGTTGCGGTCGTCGGCGGCGAGCAGATTGACGTACCCGCCGGGCATGGCGTCGTCGGCGAGCGAGCGGTGCACCTCGTCGGCCCACTCGCCGTCGCGCGCACCGGATTCGTCACCGGAGAGCCACATCCCGACGATCTCGACCATCTGGTGCCGACGCCGTTCCCCGAACGCGGCGCTCTCGAGCGGGATGCGGGTCGCGGCGCCGTGGAAGGGGTGGATCGAGAGGGCCGAGTAGGGCGAGTTCCTCGAGGAGCCGGCCGTGACCAGCCGCTCGACGACCCGAGGGGAGAAGTCGGGCACGTTGCGCGTCCGGATGCGCACGTGCCGGCCGGGCGGGAACGACGCCGAGACGCCCGTCATGGCGGCGTGCCACGCCGAGGTCCCCATGTCGACCGCGATCGGGTCGCCGAGCGCCTCCACCGGTGCGACCGCGGCGGGCCCCTCCGCGAGGGATCCGCTCCAGGTCGGCATCACCGCGACGAAGGGGTCGCCGTCAGGGCCGCTCGAGATGACGGTCTGCAGGCTGAGCTCGTCGGGGCACGAGGAGAGCAGCGGGTTCAGGCCGGTCAGGACCGACGTCGCCTGGGACCACGGAAAGATGATCATCCCGGTGTACACGGGTCCGACCTCGTGCAGACGGACCACCGCGGAGGTCACCACGCCGAAGTTGCCGCCACCACCACGCAGAGCCCAGAGCAGGTCGGGATCGTTCTGCTCGTCGACACGGACCACCGTGGCGTCGGCGGTGACGAGCTCGGCCGAGACCAGGTTGTCGCAGGCGAGCCCGAACCGTCCGTTCAGGGGACCGTACCCACCGCCCAGGGTCAGACCGAGCATGTGAACCAGACCCACGGTCCCCGTGACGGGGGTGAGACCGGCCTCCTCGGTCTCGCGGGACACCAGGTCGGAGCGCGCCCCGCCGCCGACGCGGGCCGTCCGGCTCTCGACGTCGACCTCGATGTGGTCGAGGGCGGAGATGTCGGCGACCAACCCCCCGTCGAGGACCGAGCGACCGGCCCAGTCGTTCCCGCCGCTGAACACCGACAACCCCAGCCCCGCGGCCCGAGCCGTACGAATCGCCGCCTGCACGTCGGCGGTGTCGCGGCAGCGCACCACCACGTTCGCCCCCGCCGGTGTCGCGGCGTTCCACATCGGCAGCGTGGCCTCGTCGACCTCGGTCACCACCCGCGACGGCTCCAGACCCTGCCCGCGAGCAATCGATTCCACGGTCGTCATGTTCTGCCTGCCTCCGATCTCACCGACACCGATCGGTCTGCCGCCGACGATGTGCCGGGCCGGAAGCTATCGACGTACGACGCCCCGTCCCGGTCGTCCGACGATCGGTGTCTGCAGAACGGGGAGGACCATCCACGAACGACGGGAGCTTGCGCGGACGCGCTGACGCGGGCGTCCTCGGCAGGCACCGTGTCGAGGACCGACATCGACCCCGTCAGGTCGTGGGGCGACCGAACCAACGGGGCTCGGCGTTCCTGGCGTATAACGCTGCTACCCAAGATGACCTCGCCCGTGTAGCGTTGCTAGCGTGAAACAGCAGGTGCCGGCGGGAGCCGTCGACGGAGATGTCCGCACCAGGTTGATGCGGACGGCCGAGCATCTCCTCGCGTCGTCCACCAACGGCCAGATCTCCACGCGCGAGATCTGCTCGGGAGCGCGTGTCACTGCGCCGACCCTCTACCACCACTTCAAGGACAAGCACGCTCTGCTGGACGCCGTGGTACTGGAGGGATTCACCGAGTATCTCGACAGCAAGCGAGCCGTCGCCCGGAGCGACGACGTGCTGGAAGACTTCTCTAGGGGCTGGGACATGCACGTCTCCTTCGGCTGCGAGCATCCGGCCCACTATCGGTTGATGTTCGGCGACCTCCGGGTCGACCACACGTCTCCTGCTGCGGTGGTGGCCCAGGACGAGGTGGATCGCGTCGTGTCCGCATGGGCGGCCGCAGGCCATCTGAGGGTCTCGGCCGAGGCGGCGAAGGAGACGATCTCTGCCGCCGCGGTCGGGGTCACGCTGCAGCTGATCGCCGTGCGGGCCACCAGCTCGCACATCATCTCGACGAACGTCCGCGACACGATCGCTCGGTCGGTCTTCCGGGCGCAGGGCTCGAGCGGCACCGCCGCCGACGGCTGCGCCGGCTCAGCTACGCAGCTCCTGGACGCGTTGCCGAACGGCCCGTGGAAGTCCTTGCGTCCGACCGAGGTCGCTCTCCTGCGCGAATGGCTCGCCGTTCTCGCCGACCGACCCCGTTGACCGAGAGGGAGACACACGTGTCCTATCCATCGAGGGAATCACAGGCGCTCGCGGGCGAGCAGGCCATAGTGACCGGCGCAAGCCGCGGCATCGGAGAAGCCGTGGTCCGCAGACTCGCCGCCCGAGGGATGCGGGTGGTGATGGTCGGCCGGAACGACACGACTCTCCGGCAGGCCGCCGAGCGGGTTCGGTCGACGGTGCCCGACGCCGAGCTGCGCCTGGAGCGCGCCGACCTGTCCCTGGTCCGCGAGGTCCGTGCGCTGGCGGACCGGCTCGCCGAGAGCTCGTCGCCCCGCGTGGTGATCAACAACGCGGCGATCACGGCCGACATCGGCGCACGCACCGACGAAGGACTCCAGTCCACTCTGGCCACCAACCACCTGGCGCCCTACGTGCTGATGCGCACCCTCGCTGAGGCGGTCGGGGACATCCCCGCCCGGTTCGTGGTGGTCGGGGCCAGTCCCCGGGTGCTGAAGGCCTTCCCGGTGGACCTGAACGACCTCGACGCGCAGGACGCCCGCGCCCTCAGTCGCTTCCCGAGCCTGCGTCCCTTCCATGCCTACGCACGCACCAAGAACATGAACACGATGTTCGTCCACAGCCTGGCGGGCCGACTGGCGGACAGCAGCATCACGGTCAACGGAGCCCATCCCGGGATCATCGCCGGGACCGGCCTGTCCCGCGACGCGCGCGGGCTGGAGAAGGTGCTGGCCACGGCGGTGGCGCTCAACCCCGCCCGGAAGCTGCCCGACCAGGGGGCGGACAACCCGGTGTGGGTGGCGACCGACACCGGTCTCGACGGCGTGACGGGACGCTTCTTCGTGGACCGCAGGGCGGTCCCCACCCCTGATCACACCCTCTCCCACGAACGCTGTGAGGCCCTCTGGGAGATCAGCGCGCGACTGGTCGGGATGAAGCCGTAGACGAACCCGGGCCGTGACGCGCCCGTGCGTGGTCGTCGTGGAGCGCCCGTTTCCGACGACGTGGTGCGTTCGTCGCCTACACGCTCCGGCCGTGCGTGAGGAGGAACGAACCGTTGGTGCGCTCGGTGAGCGGGTCCAGGTCCCGGTGGTACTCGACCGCAGCGGTCCGCAAGGTGCGGGACTCGACGACCCAGCGTCGATCACGTAGCCAGACCTCCGAGGCGGGCCGGGGCCCGGCCTCGAGCAGAGTGGTCAGATCGATCCCCATGGACTCGGAGACGGTGCGGGCGGTCGGATCGCTCATGCGGTCCAGGAAGCCCAGGTCGTCCTCGATCGCCCATCGCGAACCCGGCGCGGAATTGTCGTCGACGGCCTCGAGAAGCGCCTGCTGCGCTTGCGGGGTCAAATAGTAGAACAGACCTTCGGCGATCCACACCGTCGCGTCGTCGCGCCGGAACCCGGCGCCCACCAGGGACGTCATCCAGTCGTCGCGGAGGTCGTGCGGTACGACTCGGTGCCGACAGGTCGCGTGGGCGCCCAGGTCGACGAGGACCTGACGTTTGAACTCGAGGACCTCGGGCTGATCGATCTCGTAGACCGTGGTCCCGGAGGGCCAGTCCAATCGGTGTGTTCGAGTGTCGAGACCCGAGGCCAGGATCACGACCTGCCGGACGCCGGCACTCATGGCGAGTCGCAGGACGTCGTCGAAGAATCGGCTACGCGTCCCGAGCAGGTCCGACATGGCACGCCAGTTCGGGGCATCGGGGGACGGTCGGGTCGGGATCGGGTGACGTGGATGCGTCGCCGCGACGAGCGCCTCGGCGTACGGGTCGTTCACCAGTCGGTCGTGACGGTGCGTGTCGATGGCGCGCGACGCCGCCGCGATGACAGCGGTCGTACCCACGCTGCTGTTGATGTCCCAGGTGCTCGTACGCTCGGCCATCGAGTCTCCCCACGTCGACGTCGTCCTTCCGGGTGCCGGGCTTCCTCGAGGTCCTCGCCGTCGATCAACCTCGGGTCGAGCCCGACACTCGCCTCGGCAGCGATTCGAGAGGGAGCCCGGACCGCGCGGCCGAGGCGGCGGCGATGCCGAGACAGCGGCCGTCGCCGAACAGGCCGAGGTCGTAGTGGACGTTCTCGTCGTCGTGACCTGTGACCGCGACGCCGACCCGGTAGTCGCCGGGGTAGAGGACCTCTCCGAGGTAGCTCACGTCGTACCGCCAGGGCAGCAGCGCAGAGATTCGCGCGATGTCCTCGGTCCCGACGAGGCCGTGTACGGCGGAGACCACGGCGTCGTCGTACAGGCCGAGCGTCGCGATGTAGTTGACGTGACGGTTCGCATCAACGTCAGTGATGCGTGTGGTGACCGATGTCCAGGCCCCGTAGTGCTCGGGCCGCAGGCTCGCCTCGTCGCGAGTCACCGAGGGCGACGGCGTCTCCTCGTCGGTGAGGAGGAGCTCCCGCAGATCGGTCTGCAGCGCGTCCGGCAGCGGCTTGGGGCCGTCCCGGTCGGCCAGCACGATGCTCGCCTGTGCGGAGGCGACGAGGACCCCCTCGGAGAACAACGCCTGACCGTAGGTGAAGGAGCTGGTGCCGATCCGGCGGATACCGGTACCGATCTGCACCTGCGCGTCGGGCCCACCGGAGTCGACATGCCGCTCGACGCGCTGGCCGACGAGCAGGATCCGGAACCGCCCGAACTGTCCCGAGGCCGCGAGCCGCTCGAATCGAGGCAACGGGAGCATGACGCGCGGATGCTCGAACAGCCGGGCCAGGGCGCTGGTGGACATCGCGCCTCGGGGACCCAGGTCGCTGTGGCGCAGGCCCAGGTGCCGGACATCGGGAAACGCGGACGCGGCGGTCGCGACGTCCGCGCTCTGGCAACCCGTCATCGTGCTCCTCTCGCAGCTGTCACGGCACAGTGGTCGATGCGGCCGCGACGACACCAGGGGGCATGCTCGATCGGCAGGGCCCGAGGGACCCGGTGAGTCGGATCAGGCACGTCGTTCTCCGGCCGGAACGCGTCTCCGCTCGACGCTCGGGCACACGCCCGGCTTGACCGTGCCTCTACGGCACGGTGTCGGCTGTCGCCCGGAGAAGCGGAGCTCGGGGAGGTACGGGATCATGAACGTCGACACGCTGATCGTCGAGGACATCCTGTTGCTCATGCTCGGGGATGCGGACCGCGCCCCGGTCACGTCCCTCGACGGTGCACTGGGCGGGGCGGTGCTCGCGGAGCTCGCCCTGCGTGGACATGCCCGGGTCGAGGACCGACGGGCCACGTCGGACCCCCTCGAGGTGATCGTCGCAGCGTCCGGGGACGGGACGCTCCTGGACCCGTTGCTGGGCGTCGCCCACGAGGCGGTCACCGCGGCCCCGCGTCGGCTCCGGACCGCGCTCCCGGGGCTCGGCGCGTCGCTGCGGACGCCGGTGGTCGAGCGCCTCATCGAGCGCGGCCTGCTGCGCCGCGAGCGCCGCGGGTTCGGCGGGCTGATCTCCACCACCCGGCTGCCGGCGACGGAACGCCACGAGACACGGCTGCGCGAGCAACTGCGTCTCGTGCTCGAACTCGGCGCCGACCCGGCACCGCGGCTCACCGCGCTCATCGCGCTCGTCTCCGCCGTCGGCACCCTGCCGAGCCTGCACCCCCACCCCCGGTGGACCGGGCAGGTCGCGACCCGGGCGCGGCGCCTCGGACGGGGCGGTACCGGGGATCTCGGCGTGGAAGCGGCGGCCGTCGTCCACGGGGTCGCCGCTGCCCTGTCCACGGCGACCGTGGCGAGCCCGCCGACGAGTGGGAGCGGCCTCGTCGCTCTATCCGTGCTCGTCGGGACTCCTGCCGCGACCCGTCGGGCGTGTTCGCTCGCTGATCGTCAGGAATCCCGCTGCGCACGGTAGCCGGGACGGACACGTCCACCACCGCAGGCGCCGGATCGACCCCGGTACCGCTCGGCGGGCCAGGACGCGATGCCACGATCCAGGTGGCCAGGTCAGGGCCACCCGGAGGGACGCGCCGATGCCCCACGATGGGCACCATGACCAGTGAGTCCACTCCCGACCTCGAGGGCGCGATCGTGACAGGGACATCGGCGGACGACCGATATGCACGCGGCCTGGAGATCCTGCGAGTCGTCGGCGGCCAGGACCCGCCCGCCGTCGTCGGTGCGCTCGGCGACCTGGCCCCGGACATGGCCCGGTACACCGTGGAGTTCGCCTACGGCGACATCTACGCGCGTCCGGGGCTGACCTGGCGCGAGAGACAGCTGCTGACCGTCGCTGCGCTGACCGCTCTCGGCACGGCCGACGCCCAGCTGCGGTTCCACATCCGCGGGGCGCTCACGGTGGGCGCGACCGCGCGGGAGGTGGTCGAGACCATCACGCACGCCTGCCTCTACGCGGGGTTCCCGGCCACTCTCAACGGCCTGACCGCTGCGAGGGCGGTCTTCGTGGAGACCGACCACGAGGTCGAGCACGAACCTGGGAACAGCCCCACGGAGAGCCGCTGGGATCGTGGATGGAGCATGCTCACGACCGTCGACGGTGGTGCCGGGGAGCGGGTGGTCGCGAGCTTGGAGGCCTCGCGCCCGACGTTGCGCGCTATCTCGTCGAGTTCGCCTTCGGCGACGTGTACTCCCGCGCCGGCCTGGACCTGCGAGACCGTGAACTGATCACGGTCGCGATCTGCACCGCTCTGGGCACGGCCGCGCCCCAGTTGCGACTGCACATCGGCGGATGCCTCAACGTCGGTGGCACCCGGGACGAGATCGTCGAGGTGATCACCCAGATGGCGGTCTATGCCGGTTTCCCCGCCGCGCTCAACGCTCTCGCCGCGGCGCGCGAGGTCTTCGACTCCCCCGCCGGCGAACCGGGCCGGTAGCGACCCCGGCCCTCACCGGGGATCGACGCGCGCGGCACGGCGTCGCGTGGACGAGAGCGCGCCCAGCAGGGAGAGTGCCTCGGCGCTGGACGACCCCGGACTTGCCTGGAAGAGCACCCGCTGCTGGCCCGGCGATGCCCTCACGTCGAAGGCGAGCATCCGCAGCGTCAGGTCACCCACGTCCCGGTGACGCAGGTTCTTGAGTGCTGTCGTCTCCTCGCGCACATCGTGGCGCGCCCAGTGTCGAGCGAAATGAGGGCGGCGTTCGGCCAACATCTCCACCACGGTCCGGATCTGGGTGTCGCCGGGATGAGCGCCGTCCGCGAGGCGTAGGCCGGCGACGGCGTTGCGGGCCTCCTCCTCCCAGTCCTGGTGGAGTTCCCGCGCGTACTCGTCGAGGAACAAAGGAGTCGCGACGACTGCGCAGGTACGTGCCGACCCGTGAGGGCACGAGTAGTCCTCGGGGTGGTGGCGTGTGGCCCGCCCCGTCGTCGTCGCCGGACGTGCCCGGCGAAGCCCACCCACGACGGCTCACGGGCGTCCCTCGGGGGACCGTCATCGGGCGGCGTCGACCGGCGGCGTGTCGAGCCGTGCGGTGGCGAGTCCGTAGCGCGTCCGGCACCCGACCTTCGCGAACAGGCGCGTCAGCTGGTTCTCCACCGTCTTCTCGCTGAGCTGCAGCGTCGTGGCGATCTGCCGGTTGGTGCGACCCTCCCGGACGAGCTCGACGAGTTGATGCTCCGCGGCGCTGACACCGGTCGACGAAGAGGCACGCGGGGCAGTGACGCCACGGCGTTTCATGGCCGCCCTGAAACGAGTGATCATCCGTACGGCGCCTGCCGACTCGGCAACGGCGCGGCCCTCGAGCAGGAAGGGGGCCGGGTCGTCGACCTCCAGTCCGATGGCGAGGCAGAGGAGAGCGACGTCCATCCGCCGCCCGTGGTGGTAGAAGGATTCGGCGGCCCACGTCGCCTGTGAGGCGTCGCCCACGAGCAGCGCCTCGAGCGCGCCCGCGTAGATGCCGGCCAGACCTTCGTCGCCGCTCGGCGTCAGCGCGACGACCTCGCCGAGCAGTTCGGCGATCCAGGCCTCGCGATCCGCCCGGTCGGACTCGACCGCCAGGACTCCCAGGGCGAGCAGCAATCGCCAGGCCGGTGCATACCGCGTAGCGCCTCGGATGACGGGGATGACCTGCCGGGCGAGGACTCGGTGGGGCGACCCGCTGTCGGTGCTGTCGGCGCCGTCCGTCAGCGCGGCAGCGACCCAGGCCCGGTAGACCGGGTAGGGCGAGTCCGACGGAACCGCGTCGAGCCACCGCCGGGCGGCCTGCTCGTGGCCCTGACATGCCAGCACCTCGGCGGCCAACAACCGGGTGATCTGCCGGGTCAGCGGATCGCCGGACCCGATCGCGAGGACCTCGCTCGCGAACCCCGGCACCTGCGTCCACCGACCCTCGACGTGCGCGACCCACAACCGGTGGAAGCTCACCGCCCACCCGGTCGCCGGCGCCCGGTAGGAGTCCGGGAACAGGGCAGCGAACACCGGGACGAGATCGCGCGTCGCGAGATCCTCCTGGAGCTGGAACCGGCGACCCTCACTGACACCGGCCACCGGGCGGCTCGCCGGCGACGGACGGCCGGGTCGGCCGATCGCCGGCAGGGCGGCGAACGCCGCAGCGAACTCGTTGAGGGACACGTCCTCTCCGGCTGTCCATCGCTCGCCGCACCGCAGCGGGCACGGCGCGTCGTCCCCGACGACCAGCCGTGCACGGACCTCGGGGTCGACGGCCTCGCCGGTGTGCAGAGTCGCCAGTCCCGCCAGGGCCGCGAGCTCGGCACGCCGATCGCCGGTCGGCGCGGTCTCACGCGTGACCTCCTCGACGAGCCCGGCCAGCTCGGCGTAGGCGCCGGTACGGAGCAGGAGGTCCTGCAACGCCGACGTCAGCTCGTCCCGGAGTGCCCCGCCGGCCGCATGGCGGCGTGCGACCCGGTATCGTGCCGCCGCCCGCGCGGGGTCACGGCGCTCGACCCGGCGGGCCTCCTCGGCGAGCACCTCGACCAGGTCCGGACTCGCGTTCAGCGCGTCGCCTGCGGCGACGATGTGGTCAGCGAGCACCGCAGGAGCGAACGCGGCACCCCGAACGTCGACGGCGGTCCGCACGTGCACGAGCTCGGCATGGAGGCGGCGGGCGCGGTGGTCGCCCATCCTCTCGGCAACCGCTGCACCCACCGCGGGAGAAGCCAGCACGAACTGCGCGTCGTCGAAGGTGAACACTCCGAGATCGACGAGCGCGTCGGCGGCCTGCCCGCACTCCGTCGCCGGGCGTCGAGCGGCCCCGGCGAGCAGGGGGATGTCGTCCAGGGCCACCGGGTTCTCCCGGGCCAGCACCACGACGTCGCAGGCGGCGGCACCCAGCGTCTCGGTCGCGACCACGGAGGGATGGTCGTCGGGCAGCGTGACCGTGACGTCCGCGGACGACGGACAGAGGCGTCCGTGGACGTCGACGAGATCGTGCCGACGCTGCATCTCCTCGAGGGCGCCGACCAGGGCACCGGGATTACCGCCGAGGACACCGAGGCCGGAGACGATCGTCTCGACGACGGCAGGAACCACGGGACGTCGGGCCCGCCGGGCGATCAACGTCGCGCTGGCGGCCGGACCCAGGGCCCCCAGGTCGACGACCCGGTCGGCGAGGGCGGCGATCTGGGGGCCGCGGGCATCGACCGCGCCGTCGGACCGCACGGCGGCGATGACCAGGTGTCCGACGGTGGAGGCCCACGACGCGGAGTCCGTCGATCCGGCCAGGTGGTCGGCGTCGTCCACCACGAGCACGAGGCTCTCGGGCTCGCCGACACGGCGCAGGAGCCGACAGAGATGGGCGAGCAGGCTTGCTCGCCCATCCGGGTTAGCGTAGGCGGCGGGCGTGCACTGCCGGTCGACGACGGCGATCGCGTCGGCCAGGCCGGCGTCGGCGCCGAGGTCCTCGAATCGACGTCGCACGGCGTCCAGCACGCCGACGACGCCGTAGTCGTCCCACCCCGGGCACTGCCTCGCTGCCACGTGCAGGACCAGCGTGCCCTCCGCAGCCTTGCGCCGGGCGAGGTGCTCGAGCAGGAGGGTCCGTCCGCTGCCGACCTCGCCCCGGAGGACGACCAGGCCCCTCCGCGATGTCGCCAGCGCGTCGAGTTCGGCGCGCCGACCCACGAGGGACGGGAGTCGGGAGGCGGAGCGGCGGAGCGAGATGGCCGTCATGAAGCGCTCCTTTGTCGTCGGATCCCGTCAGCAATCACAGAGAGGTCCACGCGGTCGGTACGCTGGTCGCCAACGTGTCGGGCAGACGGCCTGTCGTTCGGCCCTGTCGGTGAGGAGGTCGACCTGCCTGCCCGCGCCCCGGGCCTGCTCACGCGTGGAGCTCCCCCGCTGACGGTCCTGACCGGTCCCGCCGGTGCGGGTCGAACATACGCGCTGCGCGAGCTGGCGGGCGATCTCGTCGCCGCGGGACGTTCCGTGCACTCCCTGCGCTTCACACCCGACCGCGTCCTCGTCCCCGGGCGCCTGTCGTCGTCGCGCACCGGCACCGAGGACGCAGGGCCCAGCACCATCCTCGCGCCGGGCCCCCGCCGGGGCGCTCACACCGATCCGCAGGTGGCGCGGCGGGCCGGCGCGGCCGCCACTGCGCAGCTGCGCGGCGACGGCGTCCTCCTCGTCGACGACGCGCAGTGGGCCGACCGCGACGCCGTCGCCGTCCTCGAAGCCCTCGTGCCCCGGTTGCGGGGCACGGACGCACGATGCGTCGTGACGGTCCGCACGCCCGGGCTCGAGCCCGTCCGCACGGACGGGCTCGCGACGATCGCCCGCCTGCGCGAGCTCGGGCTCGTCACCGTGCGACGTATGCCCCTGATGCGCCGGGACGGCGTCGACCGCGCCCTGCGCACGGCCCTCGACGCCGTCCCGGCGGCGGACCTCGTCGACGGCGTCCTCTCCGTAAGCCGTGGGGTCCCGGTCGCGGTGCACGACGTGGTGAACGCCGTCATCGAGCGCGACGTGGTCCGCATCGTCGATCGGCACGCCTACCTCGTGCGTCCCGGGCCCGGAGGGACGGCCGACGACCAGCGCCACCTGTTGGGGTCCCTGCGCCGCCTCGGAGCCGACGCATGGGTCACGGCGACCGCGACCGCCTTCCTGCACCCCCTGGGCGCGGCGGCCCCGGCCCTGATCGCCGAGGCGCTCGGTACGAGCGTCGACCGCACCCGGGAACGCCTCACGACCCTGCACGCTGCGGGCTTCCTGCACCGTGGCCGGCGGGGCGAGTCGTGGCGGTTCCTCGTCCCATCCGTAGCTGCGGCCCTGCGGACCGCCGCCGGGCCGTTCGAGTGTCGCCGGCTCTCGGCACTCGCGGTCAACGCCGTCTGGGACGGGCGGGCCCACTGCGACGACGCCGACTTCCTCAACGAGCGAATCCTCGAGGCCGGCAGTCTCGTCGCCGCAGGTCCGGCCCGTCGCGCGCTCCTGGCGCAGGCGGCGCGGGTCGCACACGCGAGCCCGCTCGACGCTTCCCGCTGGTGGCGCGCCGCGTCCGAGGTCGCGCGGGACCGTCCGGAGTGGGCCATGACCAGACTGACGGAGAGCGCCGCGCGCTTCCTCGGCGGCGACTACGACGGCTGCCTGCGGCTCGTCCGGGGCCTGTTCGACGAAGCGGGCGACCAGCTGCCGGCCGAGGCGGCGCAGGAGGCGCTCGTCATGCTCGTGTACGCGCTGCACAACACGGGAGACGTGACCGCGCTGGAGGCGATCGCCGACGGAAGTGGACTGATGGCGCAGGACGACGCCGCGGAGGCGCTCTGCCGTGCGATCGCCCTCGGCCTTCTCGACCGCTGGTCCGACGCCCTCCATCTGCTCGACGACACACGGGACGCCTGGAAGGGCACCTCCCTGACGCTCGACCTGGGGCAGGCGCTCGAGGCCGTCGCGGACCTCTACCTCGGGCGTCCGGAACGCTTCGAGGCGCGGCTGGCGGGCGGCGGGCCCGCGACACGGGTGTCCGGTGAGCCGCGACGCGATGCCCGCAAGGAGGTGACAACCCTGCTGGCCCACGAGGACCTGCGCCGTTCGGAGGCGGTGCTCGCCACCGAGGGGATCCCGGAGGACACCCTCAGCCTGACCGACCGCGCCTCCCTGCAGATGCTGCGTGGCGACCCCGGGCCGTCCGGAGATGTCCTCGAGCTCGCCCGACGGGCCCTCGCCACCGGCAGCGTGCTCGGCCACGACCTCGGTCGTGTCGCGATGACGCGGATGGCCGTGGCCATCCTCTGGGGCCGCGGGCACATCACCGTCGCCGGCGATCTGCTGACGAGCGCGCACGCGGAGCGGCCCTCGCTCGCACACCTTCTCGACGACCCCGGCATCCCCACCGCCATGGCGCTGCGCGACAAGGAGCGCGGTCGGGAGCTGGCCGCCGCGTCCCTGCGTGCGGCCACCGATCGGGGCATCGTCGCGGGCCTGGAGATGAAGCGGACCCGGCTCGGGGGTCTGGCCTTCCTCCTCGGCGACCACGCCGGCGCGGCGGAGCAGCTCCGGGCGCTCGAGGACCTCGGGCGGAAGGTGCCGACCGACCGCACCGCGATGATGGTCGCCTTCCTCCGAGCCCTCGTGCACCGCGACGGCGACGCGGGGTGGGAGGCCGTGACGATCGGACGGGCCCGCGGCGTGCAGTTCGACCTCGCGATCGCGCAGCTGCAGCTGGTCGGCAGCGGAATCATCGATCCGACCGAGATCCTGGAGGCCTACGCGATCTTCGGGCGCTTCGCCGCCCTTCTGTACCGGGCCCTCGCCCGCCACCAGATGGCGCGCCACCACGTCACGGTGCCCGGGCGGCAGACCACCGTGGTCGAGAACGAGCGCCTGCTGGCGACGCTCGTTGCCGAGGGCTTCAGCAACCGTCAGATCGCCACGGCCATCGGCGCCAGCGAGAAGAGCGTCGAGGGCCGCCTCGGTCGCCTCTTCGCGCACAGTGGCTACCAGTCGCGTATCGAGCTGGCTGGCGCGATCCAGCGCGGCGAGCTCGGGACCTGAGCACGACTTCCTGGAGCCGGGCCAGGTCCCGCCCTCCGGGCGCGTGCCGCTCTCGCCGGCGGGCGCCGGACGATGCTGCCCCACCGACCTTCCGGCGAGCCTCGTCCTCCGGCCCGGACCGGATCGGTGCTGCATCGCTCTCCCGCTCGATCGACACGTTCGACGGCCACCGACGGCCACCGACGGCAGCGCAGGAGCCGCCGGTCGCGCAGGCTAGGGCCGTTTCCCACCGACGGTCGGCGCGTCCGATCCGAGGAGGTCGAACCGAGGAGAATCACTCAGGAACAGGGCGGCGCCGTCCGGCGATGCCGGCCCCTACCGCGCGGTCGAGGCCCACCTCGCCGAGCACCTCGACGCGCCGGGGTCCGTCGTCCCCTCGTCAGTGCCGGAGCGTTCCTCCCCCGGCGGCGGCCGTCGCCCCGCCGAGGTCGACCACAGTCACCGGGAGCGTCGTAGGGGCGGTCGAGGCGCGGACCTCCGTCACCGCGGTACTGGCCTGCGCCCGGAGCGTGGTCACGTGCCGGTAGAGCGTGCGCCCGGCGGGCGTGGGCTCCACTCCTCTGACCGATCGCACGAGCAGATCGACACCCATCTGGCGCTCGAGGGACCTCATGGAGCGGGAGAGAGCCGGCTGTGTCATCACCAGCGCTCGCGCGGCCATCGTGATCGACCCGAGGTCGACGACGACCGCGAAGTAGCGCAAGAGGCGTAGGTCGAGGTCGGACTGCGCCCCGCTCACGGGGCGACCCGGTCGATCTCGTCGCGCACCAGAGCGATCCTCACTCGAGCAGTGATGGGGTTGGCGAAGCCACCGTCTCCCGACTCCCGCGCCCGCGGGCGCGCTGCCGGCCTCCCTCCGTGACCACGGGAGGATCCCTCACCGGGAGTTCGGCGGATCCCGACGCATTCGGCATGTCCGACTCACGTCTCCGCGCACACCGCCGGGCGTCGGCGAACTCGGGAACCCTTGACGAGCCTCGTGGTCGAGCGGCGGAACGCCGAGAACGCGACCAGGGCCATCAACGCGGTCAGCGGCATCCCGGTCACGACCTTCGCGACCGCGAGCCAGCCCGTGGCATCCGCCAGGTAGAGCGTCTGGTTGACCGCGAACCGCCCCGCGAACACGACGGCTGCGAACAGCGTCGCGATGTCGTGAGCACGCAGGGTCGGGCCGTCCTCGCGCCAGGCGAACTGCCTGCCGTGGAACCAGCTCCACGCGAGACCCGTCAGCGGACGGCGTACGACAAGCGAAGCGACCAGCACGACCGTTGCCACGAGGGCGGCCCAGATCCCGACCAGGAAGAAGTCGCGCGGCGAGCCGGTCCAGACGGTGATCCCGCAGGCGATCCCGACCCCGATGACCCCGCCGGAGGCGGTCATGAGCTTCTCCTTGCGGACCGCCATGCGGTAGATGGCGAGCACCACCGCGGCGGCCAGGGCGATGACCGTAGTGGTCAGGAGCGGGAAGTACGCGTTGGCGATCGAGAAGACGATCGCGGGGATGTTCGTGTAGATCATCCCCCTCCAGCCGCCCGCCGCGTCGAGCATCACCCGCCCCGGCGACTTCGGCGGCTGCGCGGCGACCACGTGCTGCACCACCGTCGCCTCCGACCCGGCGACCGGGATCGGTGCCGTGACCTCCTCGAGGCCTTCCGCCTGGCGCCGAGGCTGTTCGGTGAACATGTCGTCTCTCCGGGGGTGTGGGTCGGTGACGAGCTCAGGGAAGGCCGTGACGCTGGGGCACTCTCAAGGCGGGAGTGAGCCGAGCCACAGCGAGCGAGCGGGGGGTCCGACCTCTGCCGCGCCCTGATGCCACCTCCCGCCGCGGCGTGAGCGGCGTCCGTCGGACCGGCGACGTCCCGAGAAGAGCAACAACCGGAGGTCGTCATCGCAAGCGCACGCCTGACGGCGACCGTCTCCCGTTCGTAGCGTCGGCACGCGCCTGCCGAATGGAGAACGATGCCGACGCACGACCGTCCCGCGGGCGGTGAATGCCCGCCCGTCACCGTCTCCATGGAGGTGAACGAGCGACCTGTCGACCTGTCCCTCGACCCGCGGACGAGCCTGCTCGACGCCCTGCGGGAGCACCTCGGGCTCACGGGCACCAAGAAGGGCTGCGACCAGGGAGCGTGCGGGGCGTGCACGGTGCACCTCGACGGAGACCGGATGCTGGCGTGTCTCACCCTGGCCGCCCAGGTCGACGGCCGACGTGTCACCACGATCGAGGGCGTCCCGGCCGACCCGACCGGCCGCCTCCTCGCCGACGCGTTCCTGCGTCACGACGCCTACCAGTGCGGATTCTGCACGCCCGGGCAGATCGTGTCCGCGCTCGGCCTGCTCGCCGAGGGTCGTGCCGGGTCCGACGCGGACCTCCGCGAATTCATGTCGGGCAACCTGTGCCGGTGCGGCGCGTACCCCAACATCGTGGCGGCCATCCGTGAGGTGGCATCCGCGCCGGTCCCGAGCGACGAGGACGGTGCCTGAGGTGCGGCCCTTCGTCTATCACCGGGCGACGAGCGTCGACGACGCGATCGCCGCGGTCGGCGGCGACGCTCGCGCCGCGTACCTCGCCGGCGGGACGACCCAGCTGGACCTGATGAAGGACGGGGTCTTGGCGCCGGAGTTGCTGGTCGACATCACCCGACTGCCCCTGCGCGGGATCGACGTGCTGGACGACGTCGATGACGGGGACGAGGTCCTGCACGTGGGGGCCCTGACGACGATGGAGCAGCTCGCCCGCCACCCCGTCGTCAGCGACCGGCTTCCGCTGCTCGCGCAGTCGCTCCTGTCCGGCGCCTCGACCCAGCTGCGCAACATGGCGACGATCGGGGGAAACCTCCTGCAACGGACGCGGTGCCGGTACTACCGCGACCCCACGATCGGCGCCTGCAACCGGCGTCTGCCGGGCACCGGCTGTGCGGCCGTCCAGCAGACCGCACGGATGCACGCCGTCCTCGGGGCCGGGCCACGATGCATCGCGGTCCACGCGTCCGACCTCGCCGTGGCGCTCGTCGCGCTCGACGCCGTCGTGGAGATCACCGGACCGGACGGGGCGCGTCGCGTCCCACTGCGGGACTTCTATGTCCCAGCAGACGTCGACCCCGCCCGCGAGCACGCCATCGGGCACGGCGACCTGGTCACCGCCATCAGGATCCCGATCCCCGCGTTCGCACGGAACTCGGGCTACCTGAAGGTCCGCGACCGCGCGTCGTATGAGTTCGCCGCCGTCTCGGTCGCCGCCGCGTTCGACGTGGAGCACGGGCGGGTCGGGGAAGCTCGCATCGCCTTCGGAGGCATCGGGTCGGTGCCGTGGCGTGCCGTCGAGGCCGAGGAGCTCCTGCGGGGCGCCTCCGTGTCCGACACCGACGTCGGTGCCGCCGGGCGAGCAGCCCTGGCGGGGGCGTTCACCGTCCCCGGGACGGCATTCAAGCCCGAGCTCGCGATCGGGGCACTGGTGCGGCTGGCCGGAGTCCTCACCGGCACGCGCGGGGCGGTGCTGGTGTGACCACGTACGTGACGGCACCGGCCGTGGACCGCCCGACGGCGACGGAGCCCGCGACCGCCACGCCGTGGGTCGGCCGTGACCTGACCCGCGTCGACGGCCCGCACAAGATCGCCGGACGGGCCCCCTACTCCTCGGACGCCGATGTGCCCGGCATGCTGCATGCCGCGCTGGTGACCTCCACGATCGCTCACGGACGGGTGACGGACGTGCGGGCGGCCGAGGCCCTCGCGCTGGCCGGCGTCGTCGACGTGCTCACCTGGCGGAACTTCCCCCGTCTCGCGCCGGGCCCGGAGGTCCCGCTCGGCTGGCCGCCGCCCCCGCCGCTCCAGGACGACGGCATCGGTTTCCACGGCCAGCCGGTCGCCGTCGTGCTCGCCGAGACCTTGGAACAGGCGCACGAAGCGGCTCGCCGCGTGGAGGTCGACTACGAGGAGCAGCCCGCGCGGCTGGCCCTCGACGACGCGGAACCCGAACCCATCCCGTGGGTACCGGACTCCTCGCGCGGGGACACGGGCGCGGCCTGGCGGTCCGCGGCGGCGCGGGTCGAGCTCGAGTACCGCACCGCGGAGAACGTCAACAACCCGCTCGGGCTCATGGGGGCGCTCGCCGTCTGGGACGGGGACCGGGTGGACGTCCACGACTCGACCCAGTGGCCCACCCTGGTGCGGCGCGGCATCGCCACGATGTTCGGGGTGCCCCTGGCCGGTGTCCGGGTGCGTTCACCGTTCCTCGGGGGCGGGTTCGGCGCCGGGCTGATCACCTGGGACTACAAGGTCCTCGCCGTCGGGGCCGCCCGCGTCACCGGTCGTCCAGTCAAGCTGATGTTGACCCGGCCGCAGATGTTCACCCAGGTCGGGCACCGACCCGAGACCCGACAGACCCTGCGGGTGAGCGCCGCTGCGGACGGGACGCTGACCTCAGTCGAGCACCGCGCGCTGGTGGCCGGAGCCGTCGAGCGACTTCCCCTGGGCCTCGTGACCGCGGCGACCGCCCACGGCTACGCGTGCCCCAACGTCACGACCTCGGACCGTGCGCTACGGCTGCACCGCCGCTACTCCTCGGCGATGCGGGGACCGGGCGAGCACGAGGGGAACGCCGCGCTCGAGGTGGCTTTGGACGAGCTCGCCGAGCAGCTCGCCATCGATCCCGTGGAGCTGCGCCTGCGCAACCTCTCCACGGTCGACCCGGCGTCGGGCCTGCCCTGGTCGAGCACGGCCCTGGCCGAGTGCCTGCGACTCGGAGCCGAGCGCTTCGGCTGGGGAGACCGCGACCCGCGGCCGAGATCGATGCGCGACGGGGACCTCCTCGTCGGGTGGGGAGTCGCGGCCGCGGCCTACGGCGGCTACGAGCTCCCCACCAGCGTGCGCGTCACCGTGTATCCCGACGGCAGCGCGGCGGTCCGCAACGCGGCCACCGACATCGGCACCGGTACGTACACCATCGTCGGGCAGATCGCCGCCGACCTGCTCGGCCTCGCTCCTGACCAGGTCGACGTGGACATGGGCGACACCGAGATGCCGCCGTCGGCCCAGTCCGGAGGCTCCGCCCTGGCCGGCTCGGTCGCCCACGCCCTGCACCGCGCCGTCGATCGGCTCCGCGACACCGTCGCCGAGCTCGTCGCGACCGACGCGGACTCGGCTCTCGGAGGCGCGGCCGCGGACGAGCTGGAGCTCGTCGCGGGCGGCGTACGCATGGTCGGCTCCACCGACATCGAGAGATGGTCCGATCTTCTCGCCCGGTCCGGGCTGGAGTCGCTGTCCTCGGAGGGCACCGTCGACGGGAGCGACACGAGCGGCGGCACGATGGCCAGAGCCGGCGCCTTCGGCGCCCGCTTCGTCGAGGTCGTCATCGACCCCGTCATCGGGCGGCTCCGGGTGCGTCGCGTCGTGTCCGTGAACGACTGCGGCCGGGTGCTCAACCCGCTGCTCGCCCGCAGCCAGATCCTCGGGGGCACCGTCGGCGGCATCGGTGCCGCGCTCTTCGAGGACGTCACCGTCGACCCCGACACGGGTCGGGTCGCCAACGGCACTCTCGCCGACTACCTCGTCCCCACCCACGCCGACGTCCCGGACATCGACGTGACCTTCGTCGGGGACCCCGACCGCTTCACGCCCACCGGCGTCAAGGGCGTCGGAGAGGTCGGGCTGATCGGCGTCGCACCCGCGATCGCCAACGCGGTCCACCACGCGACCGGCCGGCGGATACGACACCTCCCGATCCACCTCGAGGACCTCCTCTCGACACCGCGGGACCGAGGAGCGACATGAAGGTCTGGTTCATCACCGGCGCGTCGAAGGGCCTCGGCCGGGAGTGGGCCACCGCGGCGCTCGATCGCGGCGACCGGGTCGCCGCCACCGTGCGGGATCTCGCGACCCTCGACGAACTCGTCGGGCGTTTCGGCGAGAGCCTGCTCCCCCTCGAGCTCGACGTGACCGACCGGGCCGCGGACTTCGCCGCCGTCGAGCACGCCGCCGCGCACTTCGGCCGGCTCGACGTCGTGGTCAACAACGCGGGCTACGGCCAGTTCGGCATGATCGAGGAACTGTCCGAGGCCGAGGCGAGGGCACAGCTCGAGACCAATCTCCTCGCCCCGCTGTGGATCACCCAGGCCGCCCTGCCGATCCTGCGTGCCCAGGGGTCCGGCCACATCCTGCAGGTCTCCTCCATCGGTGGAATCACGGCGTTCCGGAACGTCGGCATCTACCACGCCTCGAAGTGGGCGCTCGAAGGGATGAGCCAGAGCCTCGCCCAGGAGGTCTCCCGCTTCGGCGTCCGGGTCACGCTGCTCGAGCCCGGCCCCTACTCGACCGACTGGGCAGGACCCTCGGCGAGACACGCCACGGCGCTCCCGGCCTACGAGCCCGTCCGTGAGCTCGCCGCCGCGGCCATCGCCGCCCGACCGACTCGTCCCGGTGACCCGGCCGCGACGTCCGGGCCCGTCCTGGAGATCGTCGACGCCGCGGACCCTCCGCTGCGCGCCTTCCTCGGCAGTCTGCCGCTCTCGCTCGCCCGGGCCGACTACGAGGGACGGCTCACGGAGTGGGACGCAGGGCAGCAGCTCGCCGTCCGGGCCCATGGGGTGACCTGACCCGGGGCCCGAGGGCCACGACGGATCGGCCTGTCACGGACGCCGACGGAAGTCACCGGGCGTCATTCCGTGGCGTTCGTGGAATAACGTCGTGAAGCGGCTCGTGCCCGCGTACCCGCAGAGCGCCGCCACCGACGACACGCTCAGGTCGCCGGTGACGAGCAGCTCGGCCGCTCGTTCCATCCGGAGATCGGTCAGGTAGCGGTGAGGCGTCACGCCGACCCTTGCGGTGAACCGCCGGAGGAAGTGGTACTTGCTGAGGTTGGCCTCGCGCGCCAGGTCTTCGAGGGAGACCGACCACTCCAGATGGGCGCGCATGTACTCCGTGACCCTCTCCACGACCCTGTCCGGCAGGGGTGCCGACGCCTGGGGCACGCCCGGGGAGCGCCGCCCGCCCGGCGAGGACATGAGCTGGGCGGCGAGTGCCTGCGCCAATGACTCGGCGACCAGCGGCTCGGCGCGCCGCTGCAGGGCGGTGTGCAGCGCCGAGAGGACGGCACCCGCGGCGGGGTCGACCCGCTCCAGGGCGTTCAGGTCGAACCGTCGGCGAGGCGATGCCTGCGCGTCGTGGACCTCGGCGAGCAACGCGGACGGCAGGTGGACGTGCAGGGTCGTCGGGTTCCCGACGTCGGGCCCGCGCCACCGCAGGATGTCGGGCTGTCCGGGCGCCGTGATCCCGATCGTCCCGCGGTGGTAGCTCGCTGTCGCCCAGTCGCCGTGCGCCCGGGACTCGACCCGGAAGCGGCCGGTCAGGACCATGACCGCCAGCAGGTCCGACGTCGTCGGGGTCTCGAACTCCTCGGCGACGGGGGGCTGCTCGAAGACCTGCACGAGCGGCCAGAGCCAGCCCAGAGCCTCGCTGGTGTCGAGCAGGCGGGCGGGCAGGTGGCTGGCCGCGGCCAGGCTCGCCTCGTGGAGCTGCACGGGACCTCCGTCGCCGACGTCCGCCCGTCCGGGCCGGACGATCATGCGGTCGACGGTAGTGCGCCGAGCCGCAGCGCGAGAACTGGGCCGCAGACCGCGATCCGTGACTGGACCAACAGGCTATTGCCATCCGTAGTTTTCCCACCCATTGTTTGGTAGAACCGTGAGGACGTTGCCAAGGAGGGACGACATGGGCGAGGACGCGCCCGTCGTGGCCGACACGACGGGACCGGTCACGACGGTCACGCTGAACCGGCCCGAACGGCTGAACGCGATCAGCCCGGCCGTGGTGGACGCGATCGACGCCGCACTCGACGGCCTGACGGCCTCGACGCGAGTCCTGGTGATCACGGGCCGCGGCCGGGCGTTCTCGGCGGGCGGCGACCTCGAGGCCGTGGAGGCCATGGCCCGGGAGCGCGGGCTGGGGGCGGGCGCCGGGACGGAGGAGTTCCACGCTGCGATTTCCGCGGTTCTGCGTCGCCTCGAGCTGCTCGATTTCCCCGTCGTCGCGGCCGTGAACGGTCTCGCGGTGGCCGGGGGGCTCGAGATCGCCTGCGCCTGTGACGTGGTGCTCGCCGTCGAGTCCGCGAGGTTCGGCGACGGTCACGCGAACTACGGCCTGCTGCCCGCGGGCGGCGGCTCGGTCCGCCTCCCGCGCCGTCTCGGGGTCGGCCGCGCGAAGTACCTGATGTACACCGGCGAGACCGTGTCCGCCGCCACGATGCGCGACTGGGGCCTGGTCGCCGAGCTCGTCGGCGACGGCGAGCTCGCGGCCGCGACCGACCGGCTCACCGCGCGGCTCGCCGCAGCCAGCCGTGACGGCCTGGGGCGGATGAAGACCATGGTCGACCGCGGTCTCGAGATGACCGTGGACGACGCGCTCGCCCACGAGCAGAAGGTCGCGGCCGAGCACGTGCACGCCGCCGACTACGCCGAAGGGCTGTCCGCCTTCCGCGAGCGCCGCGCGCCGCGCTTCGACTGACACGACGAGAGAGGAACGACCCCATGACCGCACACATCGCGGGCGTCTCGATGACCCCGTTCGGACGCCGACCCGACACGACGGTCAAGCAGCTGGTCGCCGACGCCGTCGACGAGGCCCTCAAGGACGCCGGGCTCACGCTCGACATGGTCGACGCGGTCGTCTTCACCAACACCATGCAGGGCGCCCTCGAGGGGCAGCACGCGGTGGCCGGACAGATCGCGATGCGATCGCTCGGCTTCCAGTCCGGTCCGGTCATCAACGTCGAGAACGCGTGCGCCAGCGGCGACACCGCACTGATGCTGGCCGACTCCCGCGTCCGTGCGGGCGACGCCGAGGTGGTCCTCGTCGTCGGCGCCGAGCGGATGACCGTCGACAAGGCCGGGGCGCTCGCCTGGTTCCACGGCGCGTGGGACGTCCACGAGGCCGATGCGACCACCGCCGGGCTGCTCGCCCTCGGCGCCGACGTCGCCACCCCCGACGACGTCGACCAGCCCGACCCGGCGGCGAAGAGCCTCTTCATGGACGTCTACGCGTCCCTGGCGAAATACCACATGGACCGCTACGGCCTCACGGCGCGCCAGCTCGCCGCCGTGGCCGCGAAGGACCACCAGCACAGCGTCCACAACAGCCGGGCGCAGTACCGCCGTCCGTTCACCGTGGACGAGGTCCTCGCCGCCCCGACGATCTCCTGGCCGATCACCCTGCCGATGTGCGCCCCGATGACCGACGGCGCCGCCGCCGCCGTCGTCGTGAGCGAGGACGCCCGCGGGCGCCTCCCCGCGCCGGACCGGACCGTGCGGATCGCCGCCGTCGAGCTCGCCAGCGGCTCGGACCGGGCGCCGCACGATCTCGACCGTCACCTCTCGGTCGTGGCCTCGACGCGTGCGTACGAACGCGCCGGCATCGGTCCTGCGGACATCGACGTCGCCGAGGTCCACGATGCGACGAGCTTCGGTGAGATCCTCCAGACCGAGAACCTGGGGCTCGTCCCCCGCGGTGAGGGCGGAGCGGCCGCCGAGCGCGGGGAGACGACGTTCGGCGGGCGCATCCCAGTGAACCTCTCCGGAGGCCTGGTCTCCAAGGGCCACCCGATCGCCGCCACCGGCCTCGCGAAGACCTTCGAGCTGGTCACCCAGCTGCGCGGCGAGGCAGGCGAGCGTCAGGTGGACGGTGCCCAGTTCACCATCAGCCAGGGCGGAGGCGGCTTCTATGGCATCGAGGACGCCTCCACCTGCGTGACGATTCTCGCCGGGCGCTGAGGCGTGAGGACCACCGCTGCCGTCCTGCACGAGGTCGGCAAGCCGCTGGAGATCGAGGAGATCGAGCTCGACGAGCCCGGCGAGGGCGAGGTGCTCCTGCGCTACACCCACGCCGGGCTGTGCCGCTCCGACCTGCACGTCATGCAGGGCGACATCGCCGGACGGCTGCCGATGGTGCTGGGGCACGAGGGTGCCGGGATCGTCGAGGGCGTGGGCCCCGGGGTCTCCCGCGTCGCGGTCGGCGACCACGTGGTGTGCTCGTTCGTCCCCAGCTGCGGCTCGTGCCACTGGTGCGCCACGGGACAGCAGGCCATCTGCGACTGGGGTGCGGGCACGATGCGCGGGCCGCTGCCCGGTGAGCGTTGGGTCCTACGGGGTGCGGCCGGCTCCTACGGCGCCATGTGCATGCTCGGGACCTTCGCGGGTCACGGGGTGGTCCACCAGAACTCGACGGTGCGCATCGATCCCGACATCCCGCTGGCGCACGCGGCGCTGGTCGGGTGCGGGGTCCCCACCGGTTGGGGTTCCGCCGTCAACGCGGCCGACGTCCGGCCCGGCGACACCGTGCTGGTCTACGGCGCCGGCGGCATCGGGGTGAACGCGGTGCAGGGCGCGCGCTTCGCGGGTGCGCGCCACGTGATCGCGGTCGACCCCGTGACGCTGAAGCGTGAGACCGCGCTACGCATGGGCGCCACCCACGCGGTGGCCGAGGCCGGCGAGGCGCAGACCCTCGCCACGGAGCTGACCCGAGGGGTCGGAGCCACCGCCGCGATCGTCACCGTCTCGACCATGCATGCCCAGGTCGTCACGGAGGCCTTCGCGGCGATCGGCAAGGCGGGGACGGTGGTGCTCGTCTCGATGGCCGGGTTCGGCGACGTCACCGTCTCGCTCCCGGGGACCGTGGCTACGCTCTGGAAGAAGACGATCAAGGGCAGCCTGTTCGGCGACTGCAACCCCACCACCGACATCCCGCGTCTGCTCGACCTCTACCGCGACGGTGCCCTGCACCTCGAGGAGCTCGTGACCGCGACCTACTCCCTCGAGGACGTGAACCGGGGCTACGACGATCTCGTCGCCGGCCGGCTCGTCCGCGGCGTCATCGCCCACGACGCACCCTGACCGGTCCGCGACCCGTGACTCAGCGCGTCTCGAGGCCGCCGAGGACGAGCTCGCAGAACTCGACCCCGATCTCCTCGGCGGAGCGGGGCCCGTCGGGCCGGAACCAGCGGTAGGCCGAGTTCACCATGCCGAAGATCGCGTAGGTGGCGATCTTCGGGTCGAGATCGGACCGCACCGTGCCGGCGCGCTGCGCCTCGCGGATCCAGTCGAGGACGGCGTGCTCGTGGCGGGCGCGCTCGGCGATGATCGCCTGCTGGCGCTCCGCGGACAACGAGCGCCACTCGGTGTAGAAGAGGCTCGACCGCGTCAGGTTGGTCGCCGTGTGCGCCGTCTCGGTGGTGATCAGCTCGCGCAGCTTGTCCAGCGGTGACTCATCGGAGGCGAGGATGCGCTCGAAGTAGCTCCGGGTGTCCTCGTGGTAGCGCTCCACGATCTCGAAGAGGAGGTCCTCCTTCGCCGAGATGTAGTAGTAGATGCTTCCCTTGAGGAGACCGAGCTCGGCGCCGATGTCCTCGGTCGTCGTGGCCGCGTAGCCCTTCTCGAAGAACATCCGTGCTGCGGTCTCGAGCACCTGCTCGCGGCGAGCGGACCGACGCTTGCGGGTCCTGTTCGACGTCGTCGCTCCCGGCGTCGCCGGCTCGGCATGCTCGGTCACGGTGCCACTGTACGAAGGTCCGGTCGTGGCGCGCAGGGAGAGGTCTTGCCCGGTCACAGCTGGATCGACTTGACCTCGAGAAACTCCTCGAGCCCGTAGCGGCCGAGCTCGCGGCCGGTGCCCGACTGCTTGTAGCCCCCGAACGGGGCGAGCGGGTTGAACGCTCCGCCGTTGACGTCGACCTGGCCGGTGCGCATGCGCTTCGCGACCGCGAGGCCCCGCTCCTGAGACCCCGCGAACACCGCGCCCGCGAGCCCGAAGACGGTGGCGTTGGCGATCTCCACGGCCTCGTCCTCGTCGCCGTAGGGCATCACCGACAGCACCGGGCCGAAGATCTCCTCCTGCGCGATCGTCGCGTCGGGCCGCACGCCCGAGAAGATCGTCGGGCGGACGTACGCGCCGCTCTCGAGCCCGTCGGGCCGACCCGGGCCGCCGACGGCGAGCTCGGCACCCTCCGAGACGCCCTGGCGATGTACTCCTCGACCCGCTGACGCTGGAGTTCCGACGACATCGGCCCGATGCGGGTCGACTCGTCGGTGGGGTCGCCGACCGTGTACTTCGCCGCCTGCTCGACGGCCATCTCCACGACCTGGTCGTGCAGCGACCGGGGCACGAGCAGGCGGGTCCACGCGGTGCAGGTCTGCCCGCCGTTGATGAAGCAGTTGCCCAGACCGAGCTTGACGGCCTGGGTGAGGTCGGCGTCGTCGAGGACGATGTTGGCCGACTTGCCGCCGAGCTCGAGCGCGACGCGCTTGACGGTGCCGGCCGCGACCTCCTGCACACGCCGGCCCGCGGGCACCGACCCGGTGAACGACATCATGGCCACATCCGGGTGGGCGGCGAGCGCCTCGCCCGCCTCGGGACCCGTGCCGTGCACGACGTTGAGGACACCGGCGGGCAGGCCGGCCTCGCGGGTGATCTCGGCGAGGATGCCGGCGGTCAGCGGCGCGACCTCGCTGGGCTTGAGCACGATCGTGGCGCCGGCGACCAGCGCCGGCACGACCTTGGCGACCACCTGATGCAGCGGGTAGTTCCACGGTGTCACCGCGCCGACCACGCCCACCGGCTCGCGCACCACGAGCGAGTTGCCGATCTCCTCGGCCCACGGGAACGACCCCGCGAGACCGGCGACGCCCTTCGACGTCGCCAGCGGCATGCCGACCTGCACCGTGTGGGCGAACCTCGTGGGCGAGCCCATCTCCGCGGTGATCGACGCCGCGATCTCGCCGCTGCGCGCCTTGATGCCCTCGCGGACGGCCAGTACCGTCGCCACCCGGTCGGCCAGCGGGGTCGCCGCCCAGCGCGGAAAGGCGTGGCGCGCTGCCAGTATCGCGGCGTCCACCTCGGCCTTCCCGCCGGCGGGGACCTCCGCGAGCGTCTGCCCGGTCGCCGGGTTCACCACGGCGATCGACCCGGAACCCTCCTGCCAGGCGCCGTCGATCCAGTGCCGCGTGATCGTCCCGACGTCCACGGCCATCCGCGACCGACCTCCTCTGCAGTCCGACGAACGTCATCCTCGCACATTCCACCCACCGGTGGGCTTTCGAACGGTCGACGACGACCGACCGCGGAGGTGCACGGCAGCGGCTGGAGACGACGACGCAGGTCGACTACCTCACGCCCTGTGCCGCCGACCTCGTCACGGCGGAGTCGATCGACGTCAGCATTCCCACCCCGCACACACCCCTCGGCATCCGAATGAACCGGCTCCCGTTGACCCCCGCAGCGCACCTGGGAGGTGGTCCGCGAGGCGTGCCGGACCCTCGACGGTGTTCCCCGCCGGTCGCCCAGGCGCACCGGCGGGTCGCTGAACCACGGGATCCGGTACCGGGCATGGCCGCCACGACCTTGTGCCCTCGTCGCGCCTCTGGCATGTTCAAACCACCGGTGGATAGGAGAAGCTCATGGACGTGCCCAGCCTCATGCGCCAGTCCGCGCGGTTCCACGCCGACCGGACGGCGCTGCTGACCCGCGATGTCTCGCTCACGTTCGCGCAGGCCTGGGACCGGGGCGTGCGCGTGGCGAACGGCCTCCGCGAGCTCGGCGTCCGCCCGGGAGACCGGGTGGCGGCGGTCGAGGACAACACCCTCGGTGCAGCGGACTTCTTCGTCGGTGCCGCCATCGCCGGCGCGGTACGGGTCCCCCTCTACCCGAGGAACAGCCGGCGGTCCCACCAGCTGATGATCGAGTCGACCGGCGCGGTCGTCGTCGTCGCCGAGGCCGCGTACGTCGACGGCGTGAAGGGTCTCGAGGACGACACGGCCTGCCTGCGGCACGTGCTCGTGCGCGACGAGAGCTACGAGGACTGGCTCGCCGCGCGGTCCGACGTCGACCCACTGGTCGAGGTGGCGCCGGACGACTGGTACGTCATCCGCCACTCGTCGGGGACCACCGGCCGTCCGAAAGGAGTCGGGTACACCCAGCAGGAGTGGCTGGTGAACTGCCGCAACTGGTACTACCGGCTGCCCAACCTGACGTGGGACTCGGTGGTGGGCCACGCCGCGCCGATCTCCCACGCCGCGGGATACCTCTTCCTCCCGGCGTGGCTCGCCGGGGCGACCAACCTGCTCTACGGCCCGTTCGACGTCGCCTCGGTCCTGGAGCTCACCGAGCGCCACCGCGTGAGCCACACCTTCGCCGCCCCGTCGATGCTCGCCGGCCTCGCGGCCGACCCGGGCGCCGCGTCGCGGGACTGGTCGGCGCTGCGCTGCATCCTCGTGGGCGGGGCCCCCATCACCGACGCCACCGTCAACGCCGTTCGGAGGGTCTTCGGCGACCTCATCTACCAGGTGTTCGGGCAGACCGAGGCCACCCCGCTGACCATCCTCACCCCCGAGGAGTGGTTCACCGACGTCCCCGGCTCGACGCCCATGCGCTCGGCCGGTCGCGTCCTGCCGTTCTGCCGCATCGAGGTCCGCGACCCCGACGGCACGGTCCTCCCCCTAGACGCCGAGGGCGAGATCTGGACACAGGTCGAGGCCCAGATGCACGGGTACTGGGGCGATCCCGAGCGCACCGCCGAGCGCCTGGTGGACGGCTGGGTCCGCACGGGGGACATCGGCAGGCTCGACGCGAACGGCTACCTGTACGTCCTCGACCGCGTCGACGACATGATCGTGTCCGGTGGCTTCAACATCTGGCCCGCCGAGCTCGAGACGATCCTCGCCGACCATCCCGATGTGCGCGCCGTCGCGGTGTTCGGCATCCCTGACGCGAAGTGGGGCGAGACGCCGATGGCCGTGTGCGTCACGGCTCCGGGCGCGGCCGTCACCGAGCAGGAGCTCATCGCCCTGGTGTCCACCCGCCTCGGCAGTCACCAGAAGCCCTCGCGTGTCCGCCTCACGACCGAACCCCTGCCCGTGTCGGTCACCGGCAAGGTCCAGCGCAAGACGCTGCGCGACCCGTTCTGGGCGTATCGGGACAGCCGCGTGAGTGGAGCCTGATCCCTCGCGCGCATCCCCGCCGCGGGCTCGGCGCAGGACCCCTACCCACCAGGACCACGACCTCAGGAGAGGACATCGTCATGGCAGAGCTGGACACCGAGGAGCAGGCCGTCGTCGACCTCGTCCGCGAGTTCGTCGACCGCGAGGTCAAGCCCCAGGTCCGGGAGATGGAGCACGCAAACGAGTACCCGGAGAAGTTCATCGAGCAGATGAAGCAGCTCGGCATCTTCGGGCTCGCGATCCCCGAGCCGTGGGGCGAGGTCCCGGTCTCGATGCCCTGCTACGCGCTGGTCACAGCAGAGCTCGCCCGCGGCTGGATGAGCCTCGCGGGGGCTATGGGCGGGCACACCGTCGTCTCCAAGCTGATCGTCGAGTATGGCACCGCGGAGCAGAAGGACCGATACCTGCCGCGCCTGGCGACCGGAGAGCTGCGCGCGACGATGGCGCTCACCGAGCCCGGCGGAGGGTCCGACCTGCAGGCCATGACAACCACAGCCCGCCGCAACGGCGACGGCTACGTCGTCAACGGCGCCAAGACATGGATCACCAACTCGCGGCGCTCCGGGCTGATCGCCCTGATGTGCAAGACAGACCCCGCCGCCGAACCCAAGCACCGCGGGGTGTCGATCCTGCTCGCCGAGCATGGGCCCGGACTGACCGTCTCCAAGGACCTGCCCAAGATGGGCTACAAGGGCGTCGAGTCCTGCGAGATCGTCTTCGCCGACCACCACGCACCCGCCGAGGCGCTGCTCGGCGGGGTGGAGGGTCGGGGCTTCGCGCAGATGATGAAGGGGCTCGAGACCGGCCGCATCCAGGTGGCCTCCCGGGCCCTCGGGGTGGGCAACGCCGCGCTCGAGGACGCCCTGCGCTATGCCCAGGAACGCGAGAGCTTCGGCAAGCCGATCTGGCAGCACCAGTCGATCGGCAACTACCTCGCCGACATGGCCACCAAGCTCACCGCTGCTCGCCAGCTGATCCTCCACGCCGCGCGGAAGTACGACGCCGGGCAGCGCTGCGACATGGAGGCCGGCATGGCCAAGCTGTTCACCTCCGAGGTCGCGATGGAGGTCGCGCTCAACGCCGTGCGCGTGCACGGCGGCTACGGCTACTCCACCGAGTTCGACGTCGAGCGCTACTTCCGCGACGCCCCGCTGATGATCGTCGGCGAGGGCACCAACGAGATCCAGCGCAACGTCATCGCCTCCCAACTGGTCAAACGCGGCGGTCTCGACCGGTGGTGACTTGGCTTCTTGCCGGGCACACCCGCTGTTCTCTCCCGGCGTCCAGCCGAGCGGTTCGAGAAGACCGCGGCGGCGGTCCGGCATGGTGATGGGGCGGATCGCGCCGGTCGGGTCGGCGGCGCGACCGATCGAGGCGGCGGACTTGCCTGGAAGCGGTCCGGCTCCAGGAACTCGGCTCCACCACGACGGGCGGCGCGAGGCGGGCTTGGAGGAGCCTCGGTCATCACGACATGGTGGGCACCACGACCTCGAGCACGGTCCCGAGGCCGTTGTTGACGGCGTGCACGATCACTCCGGGCCAGATCGAGCCCGTTCGCAGGAGGAGTACAGCCGACACGACCCCGACGAGCGTCGCGGGCAGGAGCGTCAGGTTCAGGCCGTGCGCGACCGCGAAGAGCAGCGTGCTCGCCGCGATGCTGAGGAAGGCGCCGTGAGACTGGAGCGCCGAGACGAAGACCCCGCGGAACAGGAACTCCTCTCCAACGGGCGTGAGGACCGCGATCAGGAGGAGCTGGGCGGCGAGGGCGAGAGCCCCGCCCCCCGCAGCGGCACGGTAGTCCTGCTGCGGGTCAGCGTCCGGCAGGGTTCCGGTTGCGAGGAGCATCGCGAAGACCAGGCGCGCGGCGACGAACACCGCGAGACCGAGACCGATCGCGACGAGAATCCAGCGCAGCCCGGTTCCCTTCACCCCGAACGCCGTCCAGGCACGGAGCCGGATCAGGAAGGCGGCGACGAACCCGATCAGGCCCACGATCCCCGAGAGCGCGGCTGCGGCGAGACCGCGCGTGACGCCGTCCTCCCCGCCGACGATGTCGACGACGGCGGGGGACAGCACGAAGGCGATCGTGTAGCCGCCGACGCCCGCCAGCAGCTCCGGCCAGCCCGGCCGCGCCGGGGCGGACCGCATGGACGCTGGATCGAGGTCCGAACTCATGGGGGTTGTCCTCTCCTCTCGGTCAGGGGACCGATCGCGGCAGGGCAGCCGTGCCTCGACGTCCTCGACGCAACGGCTGGACGCAGCCGTGCGTTCTCACGCTGGCGCGGTGCGACCTGATGGTCACCGCGAATCGTGGGAACGAGGGCGCCCCACCGGCCACGAGCCGTGCGTCAGCTTTCGAGCGCGTCGTAGACGGCCGTGACGTACTCGGCACTGCGCGGCGACCCGATGATGCCGGCCGACATCTTGTTCATCACGTAGGAGATCGTCATCCGGCGGTCCAGGTCCATGACGACCATGGAGCCTCCCCACCCGCCCCAGAAGCAGACCCGCCCATCAGGAATCCAGGGCAGGGTCTGCGGGCACGGTAGACCGAAACCGATACCCCACCGCAGCGGGATGCCGAGGACCAGATCGACGCCGTCGGCCTGCGGCTCGAGAACCCGATCGATGGTCGGCCGGCGCAGGAGCCGAGCGCCGTCGCTCTCACCGCCCCGGGCGATCACCGAGAGAAGGTTGGCCAGTGCACGGGCGTTGCCGTGCCCGTTGACCGCCCCGAGCTCGGCCCGGCGCCATGCGCCGGTGTTGGCGTCCTCCGGCGTCGCGCCGACGGCGAAGGTCCGCGCTGCAGGGCTGTCGGGCGCCGCAACCCCGGGGTCGATGTCTGCGTCGGGCATCGGCGCAACGACCGGCGCGATGACCGGGGCGATGCGGGGCCAGTCGGCCGCTGCCGCACCGATCTGGAAGTCCGCGTCCAACGGTCGCGCGATCTCCTGGTCGACGAAGCGGGTCAGAGAGACACCGCTGATACGGGCGACGAGCTCGCCGATCAGGTGCCCGTAGGTGAGCACGTGGTAGCCCGACGCCGTACCCGGCGTCCACCACGGTCTCTGCCCTGCCAGCCGCGCCGCGGTCCCGCGCGCGTCGTAGAAGTCCTCGAGGGTTGCGGGCTGCTCGAGCCCCGAAACGCCCGAGGTGTGGGACAGCAGGTGCCGCACCTCGACATCGGACTTGCCGTTGTCGGCGAACTCCGGCCAGTACTTCGCGACCGGAGCATCGAGGGCGAGTTCACCCCGGTCGACCAGCAGCAGCGCTGCCAGCGCGGTGACCATCTTGGTGCACGACCAGAGGTTCGTGATCGTGTGCATCTCCCAGGGCGAGTTGTGTTCCACGTCGCGAAATCCGCCCCAGAGGTCGACGCTCCGGTGGCCGTCGATGTCGACCACGACGGACGCACCGACCTCTGCGCCGTCGTCGATGTTCCGCTGAAGCGCCTGCCCGACACGGTCGAACCGCGAATCACAGATTCCACGCACTGAGGTCACGGCGCGATGATCGCGCGTACGGGGGGCAATCGACTCGGACCGGCTGTGGGCACCGTGAAGGTGGGGGTTTCACCCACGAAACGGCGATCGGAAGCAGAGCCGCCGAGGGGTCGGCGGTCCTCCTCGGCGGGCGTTGCCGCGTCGAGCCGCGGTGGGGCAGACCGGTCCTGTTACACCGTCGAGGTCTGTCGGCGGCTGCGTCGGCCACCAACGACGCGCGCTGCGTTGTCTCCCTCCGCAAGCCCGACGAGCTCTGTCGCGGTGAGGCCGATCCCCTGCGGCCTTGCGTTGCTCGTTGGCCAGCGACTTGCGGCTGGTCGTCGGTGCACAGCGCGACCTCAGTACCTGCACGGAGGCTCTCCGGCAATGGGTGTTCATGCAGAGCCGGCACCGCGCGGGTGTGGACGTTGCTGGTCAACGCGACCTCGAGGACGACTCCCGACTCGGCGAGCCGCTCGGACAGTGTGGGGTCCTCGGCGCGGCGGATGCCGTGCCCGATCCGCTGTGGGTGCAGAAGGTCCAGAGCCGCACGCATGGTCGTGGCCAGGCGGGCGTCCCGCGCGAGCTGGTGTGCTCGGCGAACAGCCCGACCGGGACCCCGGCCTCGTCGCCTAGCGGGGTCTGCCGGGGCTTCCGTGGAAGGCTCCGGTGCCGGTGCCGGTGCCGGTGCCGGTGCCGGTGCCGGTGCCGGTGCCGGTGCCGGTGCCGGTGCCGATGGCGGCCGGTGGATCAGCACTCGAGTTGCGTGAGCGGGTCAGATCTACCGTCAGATCGTGCGCCCACCGGTCGTGAGCGGACCAAAGCCGCTGATGGGATGTCGTGCCCTGCGCGAGCGCGTGGCTGGTGAGCACTTGACCATTAGGTCGCGGCTGGCCCCCTCGACGCTGCCTGACATGGTCGGTGCAGGCAGCGCGGAGGGGCTCGTGGCGCTGTTCGTCGGAGATGACTGGGTCAAGGACCACCACGACGTGGAGGTTCCCGACGAGACCAGACGCCGGCTAGGGCGAGCGCGTCTGTCCGAGGGCGCGGTGGGGATGTCTCGGTTGCACGAGCTGATCGCCGCCCACCTCGACGACGATGCGCGTGATCCGGCGACGGGGTAGCTGGGCGCGGGGCAGGTCGTGGTGGGGATCGAGACCGACCGGGGCCCGTGGGTGGTCGCGCTGCGGACTGCGGGCTACTAGGTCTTCGCGATCAACCCGATGTCCGCGGCGCGCTATCGGGAGCGGCACCCGAGTTCGGGAGCGAAGTCCGACCCCGGTGATGCGCACGTGCTGGCAGAGATCGTGCGCCTGGACCGGGACCACCACCGCCCGGTCGCCGCCGAACCTCGTCGTGCACGGCATCGAGACCATCACCCACCTCGCCTTCTACACCGGATGGCCATGCGCGGTCACCGCGGCCAAGCAGCTGCGCGCCATCCTCGACGGCCGCACCAGCTGACGGCATATCCTGGTGTGTCCTGGAGGCAGTCCTCCAGACGGACGGTTCCCGACCACCGACGTCCGCCCTTCCCTGCTCAACTG
>NZ_JBBEGN010000014.1:0-155098 GCF_037401875.1 Actinomycetospora aurantiaca
AAGGTCGGCAGGACCGCCACGACGAGCAGGGCGACGACGGCGAGGGCCATCCCGACGACCGCGACCGGCCGGCGCACCGGCGTGCGCAGGCCGACCGCGCCCGCGGTGAGCGCGACCAGGGCGATGCCGATCCCGACGAACGTGTCCCAGGACAGGGCCATGCTGCCGAACGCCAGCGGCCGCAGGCTCACCAGCAGCGCCAGCACCCCGAGGACCGCGGAGAACGCCGCGGCCCCGTTGCCGGGCGGGCGCGGGTCGTCGGTGTCGTAGGACGGGTCGTAGGACGGGTCGTACGCCGGCTCCTCGATCGGCGCCCAGCCCGGCGCGTGGCCGTAGGCGGTCGGGCCCTGCCGGGGCATGCCCGGGTGGGGGGCGTGGCGCGGGCCGCCGGTCATGGGACGCGGGCCGTAGGAGGGCCCGGGGGGCGGCGGACCCCAGGGCTGCGGGCCCGTCGGTCGCGGTGCGGGTCCGGCCGTGCCCGGCTGTCCCGTCTCCTGGCTCATGCTCGCCCCCGATGGCGCCGTCCCCCGCTCCGTCACGGGGTTCTCGTCGGGCGCATCGTCGCGACCCCGCCCGGCGTTAACCGGACCGCGCGGGAGATGCCGGATCGGGTGACTCAGCGGGTGGGGGCGGCCGCCGTGGCGTCCACGCAGAACGCCCACAGCGCGGCCCGCTGCGCGGCCGACTCCTCGCCGGGCAGCCAGTGCGTCGGCCGGGGCGTGCGGTCGTGCCAGAACACCCCGCTGCACCGGCCCGGCTCGGTCGCGGCCTGCAGCCACACGGTGGTGTCGGCGCCCTGCGCCGCGGTGCGCAGGAGGGGGCCGGTGAGGCGGCGGAAGCCCGGCAGCGAGTCCGCGACGCCCGGGGTGTCGGCCCACCCGGGGTGCATGCTGTGCACCGCGACCCCGGCGGGCGCGAGGTCGTCGGCGAGCAGCTCCGCCAGCACCACCTGCATGCGCTTGGTCCGGGCGTAGGCCGCGCCGCCGGAGTAGCGGCCCTCGGCGTACTCGGGGTCGTCGGTGCGCAGCGAGGCGGTGTACATCCCGCCGGAGGACACGAACACGACCCGGGCGGGGTCGCCGGGCCGGTCCGGCAGCGAACCGGCCCGCAGCAGCGGGAGCAGCTCGCGGGTGAGCAGGAACGGCGCCAGCACGTGGGTGGCGAGGCAGAGCTCGTGCCCGTCGACGGTCTCGGCCCGCGCGTCCGGGAGCACCCCGGCGTTGTGCACCAGTCCGTGCAGGGCCAGCAGCCGGTCCCGCGCGTCGAGCGCGTAGCGGCGGACGTCGGCCAGGTCGGCGAGGTCGCAGCGCGCCACCGTCACCTGCGCGTCCGGGTGCGCCGCGAGGACGGCGTCCCGGGTCGCCTCGCCGCGGCCCCGGTCGCGCACCACCAGCTCCACGGCCGCGCCGTGACCGGCCAGCCCGACCGCCGTGGCCGCCCCCAGCCCGGAGCTCGCCCCGGTCACCGCGATCGTGCGCCCCGCGAGGGCGTCGGACGGCGGGGACTCCCACCCCGCCGACCGGACGAGGTAGCCCAGCTTCGAGTAGCCGGGGACCACGAGGCGGTCGAGCGCGGTGTCGAGCAGTCGCGGGAGGGACGGGAACGGCACGCCGTGCACCCTACGGGCGGGATGTCCGGTCGGCAGGACCATGATCACCCGGCATCACCCGGACGTCACTCACGGGGGACACACCAATCCCTCCCGGGGGATGTCCTCGCGCAGCAGGTAGTCCTCGACGACCCCGCTGATGCACGGTGTCGCCGGGTAGGCGCCGTGTCCCGCCCCGAGCCACGACACCAGCACCGAGGACTGCATCCCCGCCGCCACGCGCTCGGTCTCCGCGAGCGGCACGAGCGGGTCCGCGCTCGTCCCCAGCAGCAGCGTGGGCACCGCGGTGCCGCCGAACGGCGCCGCCGGGGTGGTGGGGACGGGCCACGACGAGCACACCAGCGCCCGCTGCGCGAACCACCCGCCGAACACCGGGTCGACGCCGCGGGCCCGGGCGGACGCCTGCGCCACCTGGTCCACCGTCGGGCGCTCCGCCTGGTCGTTGCACGTCGAGACCAGCGCGAGGTCGAACCCGCCGTCGTTCTCCGCCTCGTCCACCAGCGCCAGGACCCCGGCGGGATCCCCGGCGCGGGCCCGGGACAGGGCCGTGGCGAGGGCCGGCCACGTGTCCGGCTCCCCGAGGCGCGTCGCCAGCAGGCTCACCACCGTGCCCGCCGTGACCCGCCGGCCCGGCACCGTCCCGGTCGCGCTCGCGGCGGCGGGCAGCGGCGCGCTGCGCAGCCGGGAGATCAGGTCGGTCACCGCGCCGCGCGGGTCCGCCCCGAGCGCGCACGCGGTCGCGACGCAGTTCGTGACGAACGCGTCCAGCGCCGCCCGCGCCCCGGCGGCCCGCTGGTCGGCGGTGACCCCGACGGGAGCGGTGGGGTCGGGGAGCGCGTCGAGGACGAGACGGCCCTGCTGGTCGGGGTGGTCCTGCGCCCACCGGGCGAGGGTCCCGGCGCCGCCGCCGAGCCCGATCGCGTGCAGCCGCACCGCGCCGAGCGCCCGCCGGACCTCGTCCAGGTCCGTCGCGTCGGTGGCCGTGCCGTACTCGGTCAGGGAGTCCTCGAGCAGCTGGGAGCACGTCCGGGCCGCGGTCGCGGCGGCCGTGGCGAGCGGGGCCAGGGCGGGGGCGTCCGCGGCCGCCGGGTCGGCGTCGTCGATCGCCGCGCGGGTGCCGGGCGTGATGCAGTCGACCCCGCCCGAGGCGGCCCCGCGCACGTCCACCCCGTAGAGCGTCCGCCCCGCGAGCAGGTCGGCCGGGGCACGGGCGGCGAGGCGGACGGCCTGCTCGGTGCCGGAGCGGCGGCCGGGGTCGCCGAGCACCGCGATCGGGACCGTCGGCAGCCCCGTCGGGGGACCGAGGGTCACCCGGGTCACGTCCACCTCGGCGGCGCCCGTGGTCGACCCGCTGCCGTACCCGCCGCCGACCGGCACGCTCGTGCACCCCAGCCGCAGGTCCCGGCCGTTCAGGACGCCTCCGCCGCCGAGGCGGGCGACCTGGCCCGCGGTGCACTCGGTGAAGTCGACCTGCGGGGTCGTCGGGAGCAGGGGCGGCAGCAGCGACGGCGGCGGGGCCGGGGCGGCCGGAGGGGTCGACGACGGCGCGGGCGGCTCGTCGCTGTTGATCGTCGCGACCGGCGGCCGGCGGCTGGGCCCGACGGCACAACCGGCGAGGAGCAGCACAACGAGCAGGCCGAGGACGGCCCGGACGGCAGGACGGATGGCGACACCTTCCCGGACGGGGCGAGGACGCCCATCCTGCCGCGTCGCGGGTCGCCCCGCGGTGAGGGGCCGCGGGTGGTGCGGGTGGTCAGCCCGTCGGGAGGATGTCGGCCAGGTCGAAGCTCGTCGGGCGCTCGAGCTGGTCGTAGGTGCACGACGACGGGTCGCGGTCCGGCCGCCAGCGCACGAACTGCGTGGTGTGCCGGAACCGCTCGCCCTCCAGGTAGTCGTAGCGGACCTCGACCACCCGCTCCGGGCGCAGCGGGGTGAAGGAGAGGTCCTTGCCCGCGTTCCACCGGCTGGTCTCGTTCTTGCGCGGCGTGCGTTCGCCCTGCTCGTGGGCGGCCCAGTTCCACGGGTGCTCGTCGAAGGTGGTCACCAGCGGCTGCATCTCGGCGAACAGCTCCCGCCGCCGGGCCATGGTGAACGCGCCGACGACGCCGACGCTCGCGAGCGTCCCGTCGTCGGTGTAGAGCCCGAGCAGCAGCGAGCCGAGCGCGTCCGGACCGGACTTGTGCACCCGGTAGCCGGCGACGACGCAGTCGGCGGTCCGCTCGTGCTTGATCTTGCTCATCACCCGCTTGTCGGGCTGGTAGGTCAGGGACGGCTTCTTCGCGATCAGCCCGTCCAGCCCCGCGCCCTCGAAGCGCACGAACCAGTCCCGCGCCTCGTCCTGGTCGGTGGTCATCGGGGTGACGTGCACCGGGGCCGTCCCCGGCAGCGCCTCCTCGAGCAGCGCGCGGCGCTCGCTGAACGGACGCCGCGTGAGGTCGTCGTCGCCGAGGGCGAGCAGGTCGAACGCCACGAGCGACGCCGGCGTCTGCCCGGCGAGCAGGGTCACGCGCGACACCGCGGGGTGGATCCGCTGCTGCAGGGCCTCGAAGTCCAGGCCGTGCCCGTCGGGCGTCGCGACGATGATCTCGCCGTCCACCACGCACCGCGGCGGCAGGTGCCCGCGCAGCGCCTCGACGACCTCCGGGAAGTAGCGCGTCATCGGCCTGGTGTTCCGGCTGCCGATCTCGATCTCGTCGCCGTCGCGGAAGACGATCGCCCGGAACCCGTCCCACTTCGGCTCGAAGCACTCGTCGGCCGGGATCGACTTCACGGGCTTCGCCAGCATCGGCAGCACCGGGGGCATGACGGGCAGGTCCACCGCGCCAGTCTGCCCCTACTGCACCCGCGGGGCGTGGGAGGCCGACGCGTCCAGTTCGATGCGGACCGCGGTCGGCAGCGCGTCGACCGCGAACGCCTGGCGGGCGCGGGCGAGGACCCGGCCGTCGATCTCGGCCCAGACGTCGCGGACGTCGGTGCCCTCCACCAGCCACAGCGACATCCGCAGGGCCGGCCGGCGCTGCGTGCCCACCATCCGCACCCGGGCGCGGCTCACCCCGTCGATCGCCTCGGCGTCGGCGCGGACCGCGTCCGCGATCGCGGAGTGCTCGACGGTCAGGCGCTGCCCCGGGGCCTCCGAGAGCAGCACGTCGGGGCGCGGTTCCGGGCGCAGCGAGCGCACGGCCCACGTCAGCCCGACGACGAGCAGGACGATGCCGCCGACGATCGCGATCCACCGGGTGAGGTCGGCGTTCGCGGCGATCCAGTCGCCGACGATCGGGTCGACCACCGGGCGCTGGGCCCGGTTCGACCCGAACACCCCGGCGCCGAGCAGGACGACCAGGACGGCGACGGCGAGCAGCACCAGCCCGGTGAGCAGGACGCGGGCGCGGTCGCCCGCGGTGGACCGGGCGACGGCGGCGCGGGAGCGGCGGCTCACTTGACCCCCTTCGTGGGCGCGACGGACACCGACACGCGCGGGCGGTGCGCGAGCGGCAGGCGGGCGAGGACCTCGTCGACCCGCTCGCGGACCGCGCCGCGGACGGCGTCGGGCGCGTCGAGCGTGCCGGCCTTGACCACGACCTTCTTCTGCGAGGCCACGACCGACGCGGACACGACGTCGGCGTGCGAGCGGACCTCGTGGCCGACCGCGCGGGCGAGCGAGCGCGGCGAGGTGGTGACGGTGACCTCGGGGACCGGGTCGGTGAGCTCCACGTCGTGCCGACGGGCGACGAGCCCGACGAGCAGGACCAGCAGCCCCACGACGCCGATCACGATCGCGATCGTGCGCACCGTCGCGGAGGACCAGGTCAGGCCCTCCAGCCCGGCGCGCCAGGTGGGCCACGGCACGATCAGCGGGGAGGACGACGGCGCGAGCCACGCCGTGACCACCTCGATCGTCGTCACGACGCCGACCGCCGCGACGACCAGGGCGATGAGCGGCGAGAGCAGCCGCAGCAGGAAGCGCATCACTCCACCCGGGAGGTCGGGGCCGGGGCACCGGCCGGGGAGGTCAGGGCGGAGACGGTGACGTCGAGCGACCGCACGGCGTACCCGGTGAGGGTCTGCACGCGCTCGCGGACGTTGCCGCGGACGGCCTCGACGGTCAGCGCGATCGGTGCGGGGTAGGCCAGCGGCACCTCCAGGCGCACGTCGACCTGGTCGCCGTAGCCGGAGATCTTCGCCGAGGCGCCGGCCTCGCCGAGGCCCAGGCCGACCACGCGCCGCTGGGTGCGCATGGTGCCGTCGGTGGAGTCCGCGGCGTGCTCGGCGATCCGGCGCACCACGCCGAAGCCGATGTGCAGGCTGCCGCGCTCCGCGGCCTCGTCGTCGGGAACGGAGCCGGAGACGGGGGAGGACGGGACCACCGGCACCGGCGTGGTCGCGTCCGTGGCGGGGCTGCTCATCGGTCGCGGCCGCGGCCGGTGAACTGGGTCAGGTCCAGCTCGCCGTCGAGAACCCGGCCGACGACGAGACCGAGGATGCCGAGGACGAGGGCGATGAAGAACCCGACGAGACCGCCCGCGGCGGCGGCGACGCCGAGCAGGAGGCCGACGAACAGACCGGCCGTGGTGGCGCTCATGGTGCTGGTGTTCCTCTCGAGTGCGGTGTCAGACGACCCGGCGCGTACGGACCGGGCTCAGGGGGGCGCGGCCGAGCCAGCGCCGGCCCGCACGCAGGGTGCGGGGCACGACGTGGCCGGACACGGCGACGACCGGGGCGTCCAGGCGCGGGTCGTCGTCGGCGACGTGCCACGACGGGGACGGTCCGGGGGCGGGCGCCCGCCCGGCCCGGAAGGCCTCCAGGCCCCGGCGGAAGGTCTCCGGGTCGCCGCCGACGTCGGGGTGGTGACGCCGGACGAACGCCCGGAACTCGGCGGTCACGCGGGGTCCGGTGCGGTCGGGTCGGCGACGTCGGTCACGACGACGTCGACCCGCCGGGCTCCGGTCTGGGCGGCCACCAGCGCGCGGAGCGCGTCGGCGGTGGGCCGGACCCGCGCGCCCAGCCGCAGGACCACGCTGATCCGGGTCGGCTCGTCGCCGTCGCCGAGGGAGACCCCGACGAGCCGGCGCCCGGGCAGGTAGGTCGCGATCGACCCGAAGGTGCCGCCGGAGAGCCGGACGACGTCCGGGTGCGCGAGCAGCGCCCCCGCGACCCGCTCGGACAGCGAGCCGCGGCCGGGCGCCTCCGCGGAGCCCGGTGAGGTCGCGCGCACCCCCGGTGCTGCCGCGACGGCCGGGTCGGGCCTGCTCACTCGACCCGCGCGGGCTGGGCCGGCGCGGGCTCGCCCGAGTCGTCGTCGTCGCCGGGCATGTGGATGTCGTTGACGGCGATGTTGACCTCGATGACCTCGAGGCCGGTCATCTGCTCCACCGCGCCGATCACGTTGCGGCGCACCGCGCGGGCGAGCTCGACGATCCCGGCGCCGTACTCGACGACGATGTCCAGGTCGATCGCGGCCTGCTTCTCGCCGACCTCGACCTGCACGCCCGCGGCCTGCGAGGTGCCGGTGCCGCCGGGGATCCGCTCGCGGATCGCGCCGAAGGCGCGCGAGACGCCGCCGCCCATGGAGTACACGCCGGAGACCTCGCGGGCGGCGATGCCGGCGATCTTCTGGACCACGCCGGAGGCGATCGTGGTCTTGCCCTGCCCCGAGTCGTCGGCCAGCCGCGACGGGGTGGCGCCGCCGGTCCGGGGCGTGGCCGGGGTGGTCACCGGGGTGCTCGCCGAGTCGGAAGGGGTCGTCATGAGGGGCGCTCCTCTGCGCTCGTGGGTCGTGCGTCCGCCGTGCGCGGCCGACTACCCCTACGACTGCGCCTCGGGCGGAATCGTCACGCGATGTCACTCGAACGGACTAATCGCGGGCCACTCGATAGCGCACCAACAGCCCGTCGTCGTGGGCCAGGACGCCGGCCACCCGCAGCGGGAGCGGGCCGTCCAGGAGTGCTCCGTCGAGGATCCGGCCCGGTCCGGCGCCGACCAGCTGCGGCGCGAGGCTCAGGCACAGCTCGTCGAGCAGGCCGGCGGCGGCGAACGCGCCGAGCAGGGTCGGGCCGCCCTCGCACAGGACGCGGTGCAACCCGCGGTCGGCCAGCGCCGCCAGCACGGCCGCGGGGGAGAGGTCGCCCGCCGCCGCGACGTCGGCGAGCGCCCCGAACCGGGACCGGGCGCGCGGGGCGGCGGCGTCGGTGGTGACGACGATCGGCGGGACGGAGGTGTCGGTGAACAGCGCGGCGTCCGGCGACAGGTCCGCGGACGCGGTGACCACGGCGACCGGGGGCACCTCGTCCTGGCCGCGCCCGCGCCGGCGGGCGCGCCGCTCCGGCGAGGTGCGCGCCCCGCGGTAGTCCTCCGCGGCCACGGTGCGCGAGCCGGCCAAGATCACGTCCGCGAGCTCGCGCAGCACCCCGAACAGCGCCCGGTCGCCGGGGGCGTGCAGACCGGTGGACAGGCCGCCGGCGCTGACCGCACCGTCCGCGCTGGCCACGAGGTTCGCCCGCACCCACGGACGGCCGGACGCTTCCGGGTAGGCGTGCAGGTCGGCGAGCGCCGCCCGGTCGAGCTCGCCCGCCGGCCCGCCCTCCGGCCAGACGTGCCTCACTCCTGCGTGCGCTTCTGCAGGTCGTCGATCGCGCGGGAGGCCTGCGACTTGGTGAGGTCCTTCGGCGGCTCCTCGCCCGCCCGCTGCGCGAGGGTCTCGAGGTAGCTCGCCTGCGGCCCCGTCATCGGCTCCTCGCCGGTGACCCACTCGGTGGTGGGGCGCTCCTGGCGCGACGGGTCGCCGGCCGGATCGGACGACGAGCCCTGCAGCCGCTCGATCTCGTCGTGCGCCTGGGCCTTCGTCAGCCCGGTGGGCGGTTCCTCGCCCGCCTGGTGGGCCAGGGTCTCGAGGTAGCTGGCCTGCGGCCCGGTCATCGGCTCGTCGCCCGTGACCCACTGCGCCGGGTCCTTCTCCGCCGCGGATCCCTCGCCCTGGGCCTTCACCTCGTGGGGGTCGGGAGCGGCGCCGCCGACCCCCGTGTCATCCGTGTGACGTCCGGGGTCTTGGCCGGACGGCGTGTCGGACGGCAGACTGTCGCGCGTGTCGGTCTCGCTCATGATGGCTCCCGAGGTCTCGGCCGTCGTGCGGCGTGGTCGTCCGTCGACGGGTGACGATCGCATCGCGGGTCGGTTCAGACCCCCGGAACGGTCGAACACCCGTTCGACACGGTAACGGCATACCCCGACATCGGGGCTCCGATACCCGGCGGACCCCGCAGATCGGGCTGCGGCGCGTCCCGTCGGCCGATCGGGACCGGCTCCACGCCGCGGCGATCCCGCGCGCGTCGCCGGCCGCCGAACCGCCCGCCAGGTCAGCACCCTCGGTGACAGCGTCGTCACGACGTGCTGCGGGATCGGTCCGGGACACGTCCGGCGGGTTGCCGGAACGTGTCGATCAGCACGCTCCGAATCGACCTCGGACGCGTGCGCGGGGCGATCGCCACCGTTAACGTCAGGTTGCTTCGGGCCACCACACCACCCGACGGGACCCCCGCCCCCCGTCGCGACGGCCCACCCCCCTCGAGACCTCCGCCCATCCGGGCGCACGCGAGCGTGCCCCGCCGCTCCGGACCACGTCCGGACCACCACACGACGACGACGGGAGGGCACGAGGCCGTGACCATCACCTCCGGGACACCAGCCGACGGCACCGCCGCCAGGACGACCCCCACGGGCGTACCCGCGCCGCAGGGCCTCTACGACCCGGCGCAGGAACACGACGCCTGTGGCGTCTCCTTCGTCGCCGACATCGCGGGCCGCCGCGACCACGGCATCGTCGCCAAGGGCCTGACCGCCCTGATCAACCTGGAGCACCGCGGCGCCCGCGGCGCGGAGCACGCCACCGGCGACGGCGCGGGCATCCTGATCCAGCTCCCGGACGGGCTCTACCGTCCCGTGCTCGCCGAGCAGGGCGTCACCCTGCCCGACGTCGGCCGCTACGCGGCGGGCATCGCCTTCCTGCCCGCCGACCCGGACGCCGCCGCGGAGGCGACCGCGATCGTGGAGCGCCTGGCCGCCGAGGAGGGCGTCGAGGTCCTCGCCTGGCGCGACCTGCCGGTCGACCCGGACGGCGCGGGCATCGGCCCGACCGCCCGCGAGGTCATGCCGACCTTCCGCCAGCTCTTCGTCGGTCTCCCCGCGGACGTGGACACCGTCGTCGACACCCCGAACGCGGGCGACGACGAGGCCGGCATCGAGCTGACGATGGAGCGGCGCGCCTTCGCGCTGCGCAAGCGCACCGAGCACGAGACCCGCGCGGCGGGCTGCGAGACGTACTTCCCGTCGCTGTCCAGCCGGACCGTGGTCTACAAGGGCATGCTCGCCGAGGAGCAGCTCGGCCCGTTCTACGCCGACCTCACCGACGCGCGGACCACCAGCTCGATCGCCCTGGTGCACAGCCGGTTCTCGACGAACACCTTCCCGGCCTGGGGCCTCGCGCACCCGTACCGCTACCTGGCGCACAACGGTGAGATCAACACCCTGCGCGGCAACCGCAACTGGATGCGGGCGCGCGAGTCGATGCTCTCCACCGGGGCGTTCTCCAAGTACGACCTCGACCGGTTGTTCCCGATCGTCACGCCGGACGCCAGCGACTCGGCCAGCTTCGACGAGGTCCTGGAGCTGCTGCACCTCGGCGGGCGGACGCTGCCGCACGCGGTGCTGATGATGATCCCCGAGGCGTGGGAGAACCACGACGAGATGGACCCGGCCCGCCGGGCCTTCTACCGCTACCACTCCACGCTCATGGAGGCATGGGACGGCCCGGCGCTGGCGGCGTTCACCGACGGCTCCGTGATCGGGGCGGTGCTCGACCGCAACGGCCTGCGTCCCGCCCGCTACTGGGTCACCGAGGACGGCCTGGTCGTCCTGGGCTCCGAGGTCGGCGTGCTGGACATCGAGCCGTCGTCGATCGTGCGCAAGGGCCGCCTGGAGCCGGGCCGCATGTTCCTGGTGGACACCGTCGGGCGGCGCATCGTTGACGACGACGAGATCAAGGGCGAGCTGGCCGCCGAGCACCCGTACGCCGAGTGGCTGCACGCCGGGATGATCGAGCTGGCCGACCTGCCGGCCCGCCACCGCGTGCCGTTCGACCACGACGTGCTCGTCCGCCGCCAGCAGACCTTCGGCTACACCGGCGAGGAGCTCACCCTGCTCCTGCGCCCCATGGCCACCGGCGGGGCCGAGGCCACCGGCTCGATGGGCAACGACGCGCCCCTCGCCGCCTTCTCCTCCCGCAGCCGCTCGCTGTTCGACTACTTCATCCAGCTGTTCGCGCAGGTGACGAACCCGCCGCTGGACGCCTACCGCGAGGAGCTCGTCACCTCGCTGCAGGTCCAGCTCGGCTCCGAGACCAACCTGCTCGAGGTCTCGCCGGCCTCCTGTCGCCGCGTGGTGCTGCCGCTGCCGGTCATCGACGACGACGAGCTCGCGCAGCTCGTCGGGATCAACGACGACGGCAACCTCCCCGGCTTCGCCCCGCACGTGGTGTCCGGCCTCTACGAGGTCTCCGGCGGCGGCGACGCGCTGCGCGGGCGCCTCGCCGAGATCCGCGCCGAGGTCTCCGCGGCCGTCGAGGAGGGTGCGCGGGTCATCGTCCTGTCCGACCGCAACTCCGACGGCCGGTTCGCGCCGATCCCGTCGCTGCTGCTCACCGGCGCGGTGCACCAGCACCTGGTCCGGGAGAAGACCCGCACCCGCGTCGACCTCGTCGTCGAGGCCGGGGACGTGCGCGAGACCCACCACGTGGCGCTGCTGCTCGGCTACGGCGCCTCCGCGGTCAACCCGTACCTGGCGCTGGACACCGTCGCCGACCTGATCGACCGCGGCGTCATCACCGGCGTCGGCGTGCCCACCGCGACGCGCAACGTCGTCGAGGCGCTGGCCAAGGGCGTGCGCAAGGTGATGAGCAAGATGGGCGTCTCCACGGTGGCGTCCTACATCGGGGCGCAGATCTTCGAGGCGATCGGCCTCGGGGCCGACGTCGTCGACGACTGCTTCACCGCGACCACCTCGCGCCTGGGCGGCATCGGGTACGACGTCCTCGCCGAGGAGGTCGCGATCCGCCACCGTGTGGCGTGGCCGGCCGACGGCGTGCGCGCCCAGCACCGCGAGCTGATCGTGGGCGGCGAGTACCAGTGGCGCCGCGAGGGCGAGCTGCACGTGTTCAACCCGCACACGGTGTTCAAGCTGCAGCACTCCACCCGCACGCAGAACTACGACACGTTCAAGGAGTACACCCGCGCGGTCGACGAGCAGAGCTCGTCGCTGCTGACGCTGCGCGGGCTGTTCGGCTTCCGGGAGCGGCCGTCGATCCCGATCGAGGAGGTCGAGCCGGTCTCGGAGATCGTCAAGCGGTTCAACACCGGGGCCATCTCCTACGGGTCGATCTCGCAGGAGATGCACGAGGTCCTCGCGATCGCCATGAACCGCCTCGGCGGGCGCTCCAACACCGGCGAGGGCGGCGAGGACCCGGGCCGCTACACCCGCGACCCGAGCGGCGACTCCCGCCGCTCGGCGGTCAAGCAGGTGGCCTCGGGACGCTTCGGGGTCACCAGCGAGTACCTGGTCAACTCCGACGACATCCAGATCAAGATCGCGCAGGGCGCGAAGCCCGGCGAGGGCGGGCAGCTGCCCGGCCACAAGGTCTACCCCTGGATCGCGAAGACCCGGTTCTCGACGCCGGGTGTGGGCCTGATCAGCCCGCCCCCGCACCACGACATCTACTCGATCGAGGACATCGCCCAGCTCATCCACGACCTGAAGAACGCCAACGACCGGGCCCGGGTCCACGTCAAGCTGGTCTCCCAGGTCGGCGTCGGCACGGTCGCGGCAGGCGTGTCGAAGGCCAAGGCCGACGTCGTGCTGATCTCCGGTCACGACGGCGGGACGGGCGCCTCGCCGCTGTCCTCGATCAAGCACGCGGGCGGACCGTGGGAGCTCGGGCTCGCCGAGACCCAGCAGACGCTGCTGCTCAACGGCCTGCGCGACCGCATCGTCGTGCAGACCGACGGCCAGCTGAAGACCGGGCGCGACGTGATGATCGCGGCGCTGCTCGGCGCGGAGGAGTACGGGTTCGCGACGGCGCCGCTGGTCGTCTCGGGCTGCATCATGATGCGGGTCTGCCACCTGGACACCTGCCCGGTCGGCGTCGCGACGCAGAACCCGACGCTGCGCGCGAAGTTCGACGGCAAGGCCGACTACGTCGTGGCCTTCATGGAGTTCATCGCCCAGGAGGTGCGCGAGCACCTGGCGGCGCTGGGCTTCCGGTCGCTGTCCGAGGCCATCGGGCACACCGAGGTGCTCGACACCCGCGCGGCCGAGGCGCACTGGAAGGCCGAGGGGCTCGACCTCTCGCCGATGATGCACCGCCCGGAGCTCTCCGGGGCCTACGCCGAGCAGACGCTGTACTGCTCGAAGAGCCAGGACCACGGGCTGGACAAGGCCCTGGACCACACCCTGATCCAGCTCGCCGAGGGCGCGCTGGCCGACGGGTCGCCCGTGCGCCTGGAGCTGCCGGTGCGCAACGTCAACCGCACCGTCGGCACGATGCTCGGCTCCGAGGTGACCCGGCGCTTCGGCGGCGCGGGCCTGCCCGACGACACGATCGACGTCACCTTCACCGGCTCCGGCGGCCAGTCGTTCGGGGCGTTCCTGCCCCGTGGGGTGACCCTGCGGCTGGTCGGCGACACGAACGACTTCTGCGGCAAGGGCCTGTCCGGCGGGCGGATCAGCGTCCGTCCGCACCCGGACGCCCCGCTGGTCGCCGAGGAGAACATCGTCGCGGGCAACGTCATCGCCTACGGCGCGACCGAGGGCGAGATCTTCCTGCGCGGGAAGGTCGGCGAGCGGTTCTGCGTGCGCAACTCCGGGGCGCACGCCGTCGTCGAGGGCGTCGGCGACCACGGTTGCGAGTACATGACCGGTGGCCGCGCGGTGGTCCTCGGGCCGATCGGGCGGAACTTCGCGGCCGGTATGTCCGGCGGCATCGCCTACGTGCTCGACCTCGCCGAGCGGCGGGTCAACCACCAGATGGTCGAGCTCGAGGTGCCGGGCCGCTCCGACCTGGAGGAGCTGCGCGCCCTCGTCGAGAAGCACTACGCGGCGACCGACTCCGCCGTCGCGCACGGGCTGCTCACCGACTGGGAGGCCGCCTCGCTGCGGTTCACCAAGGTGATGCCGGTGGACTTCAAGCGGGTCCTGGAAGCGACCGCGGACGCCGAGCGCGACGGCCGCGACGTCAACGACGCGATCATGGAGGCGGCTCGTGGCTGACCCCCGCGGTTTCATGACCACCGGCCGCGAGCTCCCTCGCCGCCGGCCCGTCGACCTGCGCCTCAAGGACTGGCACGAGGTCTACGAGGAGCTCAACGAGACGACCCTGAAGAAGCAGGCCGGGCGCTGCATGGACTGCGGCATCCCGTTCTGCCACCAGGGCTGTCCGCTCGGGAACATGATCCCGGAGTGGAACGACCTGGTGTGGCGCGACGACTGGTCGGAGGCCATCGAGCGCCTGCACGCCACGAACAACTTCCCGGAGTTCACCGGGACGCTGTGCCCCGCCCCGTGCGAGGCGGCGTGCGTGCTCGGGATCAACTCCGACCCGGTCACCATCAAGCAGGTCGAGATCGAGATCATCGACAAGGCCTGGGAGGAGGGCTGGGTCCGCCCGCAGCCGCCCGAGGCGCGGACCGGCTTCTCGGTCGCCGTCATCGGGTCCGGGCCCTCGGGCCTGGCCACCGCCCAGCAGCTGACCCGCTCCGGGCACGACGTCACCGTGTTCGAGCGCGCCGACCGCATCGGCGGGCTGCTCCGCTACGGCATCCCCGAGTTCAAGATGGAGAAGCGGCGCCTCGACCGCCGCCTCGAGCAGATGTCCGCCGAGGGCACGCACTTCGTGGCGGGCGTCGAGGTCGGCGGCAGCGGGGAGCACGACATCTCCGTCGAGGAGCTGCGCTCGCGCTTCGACGCGGTCGTGCTCGCCGTCGGGGCCACCGACTGGCGTGACCTGCCCATCCCGGGCCGGGAGTACCACGGCGTGCACCAGGCGATGGAGTACCTGCCCCCGTCGAACCGGGTGCAGCAGGGCGACTACTCGCGGTCGGACATCGACGCGGCGGGCAAGCACGTCGTCGTCATCGGCGGCGGCGACACCGGCGCGGACTGCGTCGGCACCGCGCACCGCCAGGGGGCGGCCTCGGTGACGCAGCTCGAGATCATGCCGATCCCGCCGTCCGAGCGGCCGGCCACCAACCCGTGGCCGACCTACCCGGCGATCTTCCGCGTCTCCTCGGCCCACGAGGAGGGCGGCGAGCGGCTGTTCTCGGTCAACACCGAGGAGTTCCTCGGCGACGAGCACGGGAACCTGCGCGCCCTGAAGCTCGTGGACGTCCAGCGGGTCGGCGGGCGCTTCGAGCCGGTCGAGGGCTCGGCGCGGGAGCTCGAGGCCGACCTCGTGTTCCTCGCGATGGGCTTCCTGGGCCCGCAGAAGGCCGGGCTGCTGGACTCCCTCGGGGTGGAGTACGACGAGCGCGGCAACGTCCGCCGCGACGTGTCCTACGAGACCACCGTGCCCGGGGTGTTCGTCGCGGGCGACGCGGGCCGCGGGCAGTCGCTGATCGTGTGGGCGATCGCCGAGGGCCGGTCCGCCGCCCGGGGCGTCGACGAGAAGCTGACCGGCCGCACCGTGCTGCCGCGGCCGATCGACCCGACGGACCGCGCGTTCGCGTAGTCCGGATCGCCGGTCGGCTCTCCGCCGGAACCAACGACCCGTTCGTGGCTTCTAGATGCACGAACGAGTCGTTCGTTCCGGTCGGGGGCGAGCCGGGCGCTACGCGCTCCTGCTCACCACCGGGCCGGTGTTGATCGCGGGCACCGTCACCTGCAGCCGGTGCGAGGTGACCTGCCAGAAGCGGCGCTCCGGGTCCACGCGCCGCCACGTCTCGGCGGCCTCGTGCACCTCGTCCTGCGCGAGCCCGGTGCGGGGCACCACGGCCATCGGGGAGCGGAGGGTGAACCGGCGCCGCGGCGACGGCGCCACCTCGAGCGCGGTGGCGAGCGCCGCCCAGGCGTCCACGGCGCTGCCGTGCACGCTCACCGTCGTCGGGCCGACACCGTCACCGAGCAGCACGGTGTAGGCGCTGACCGCGTCGTAGCTCACGACACTCCTCCTCCTCCGGCCCCCGGACGGGAGCGCGTGGTCCGTCCAGCACAACGGTCCGGGGCCCCCGCGGGCCAGCCGACACGCAGACCCCGCGCCGGGCCGGAGCGATTCCGCGTCCGACGGTCCACCCCACCGGCCGTCACCCGACCGGGCGTACCGGCGGGCGATGGCGGGCCGGGTCACTCCGCCGAGCAGCGCAGCAGCACGATCACGACGTCGCGGGAGTCCAGGAGCCCGCCGAGCAGCCGGGTCTGGTCCTCGGCCTGTTGCCAGCGCGGGTCGTCGGCGTGGTCGCGGGCCACCACCTCGTCCACCGCCTCCGCCCGCCGCGTCCACTCCGGCGGCGCGTCGGGGAGGGCGGCGGCCTCGATCCGGTCGTGCACCCGGAACCCGGTCGCGGCGAGGTCGCGGTGCAGGTCGACGTCGGTGGGGAAGGAGTTCGACTCCATCTCCGCGGCCCGCTCGCCCCGCGCGACCAGCACGAGCAGGCCCAGCCGGGCCCCCGGTCGCAGCACCCGGTGCAGCTCGGTGAGCACCGCGCGCTTGTCCGGGACCGTGTCGAGCACCCCGAGCGCCCAGGCGGCGTCGACGCAGTCGTCGCGCAGCGGGAGCTCCTCGGTCCACGCCGCGAGCGCGGGCCGCCCGAAGAGCCGCACGGACGCCGCCGCGGCGTGCACCATCGGCTCGGCCAGGACCACCGGGCCGCGCCAGCGCCACGAGTACTCGGTGGCGAGCCAGGCGGTCGGCCCGCCGAGCCCGGACCCGGCGTCCAGGAAGCGGTCGCCGTCGTGGAGCTCGAGGCCGTCGGCGAGCCACGCCAGGTCCGCGGGCCGCCCGGAGCCGCGGCACGCGGCCGGGATCGCGTGGTCGGACCCCAGCTCCGCGACCGCCCGCTCGGTCCACGCCGCGACGGTGTCGAACTCGGCCTCCAACGCCTCCTGCACCGCGCGCTCCCTCACCTGCCGTGGGCGGCACGGACCCGCCTGCCCACCTCCGCCTTCAGTTCGGCGGCAGGTACCCACCCGGCACTCGAGCCGACACCGGAGAGATTCACGCCGACCACGCCCTCGACGGCCAGCAGCGCCCGGGCCTCCTCGACGGCGGCGGTGATGCCGGCCTCCACCGGGTCGTCCGCGTCGACGACGGCCGCGACCGCGTCCGGGTCGAGGTCCAGCCCGGGGAGGTCGCCCAGCCCGCGTGCGGTCGCGGGGTCGGTGAACACCGCGACCCCGGCCACCACCGGGAGCCGCACCCCGGCCGCGCGACCCGCCGTCAGGAACGCGTCCAGGACCGCCGGGGACGCGACGTGGTTCGCGACGACGAGCCGCGCCCCCGCGGCCTGCTTGGCCGCGAGCGCGGCGACGCGGGCGTCGATTGGCGGCGCGGCCGGCGCCACGGAGACGGTGGCGACGAGCCCGGTGTTGGCGGCGAGGTGGGCGAGCCGGGTCGCGTCGAGGTCGAAGACCTGCGTCGCCCCGGCCCCGACGGTCGTGGCCGCGCCGCTGCCGGGCCGGCTGTCGCCGGTCACGCACAGCACGCCCTCGACCCCGAGCGCCGCGAGCCCGACGACCTCCTGCTCGAGCACCACCCGGTTGCGGTCGCGGCAGGTCAGCGTGACCCACGGCCGCGCACCGAGCTCCAGCAACCAGGCGGCGAGCATGGTCGGCGGGTAGTCGGCGCGGTCGTGCAGGTCGGCGACCAGCACGGCGTCCGACCCGGCCATCAGCCGCGGCGCCACCGCCCGCAGCGTCGCCGGGTCACGCGCCGGGACGGAGAGGTCGGAGAGCACCAGGGGCGGGTTCCCGACGGCGGGGGCGGCCGGCTCCGGGCCGTCCCACGGCGCCACCGGGGTGCCGGAGGTCCAGGGGCACGGCAGGTCCTCGTCGAGCTCGCACGCCCCCGAGCGCCGCACGCCGCCGCACGGCCCGTACCGCATCCGCTTCGGACAGGTGATCACCGCCGCCAGGGTGCCAGCCCTACCCGGGATCCGGGGGCCCACCCCGCCGGAACGGGGGCCGACCCGATCGGCTCGCAGGCCGCTGACCAGCAGAGTTCTCCTCGTCACCGCCGGATCGCGACGACCACCGAGGAGGCCCGACACCATGCTCACCGCGACCGCCCCGCACCCCCACGCCCCCACCGTCGTCGGTGCTCCCGGAGCCCCGTCCGTCACCGTCGTCGTCCCCACCTTCGACGAGGCCGGGAACGTCGACGAGCTCATGACGCGCCTCGCCGAGGCCCTCCCCGCCGACGCCGAGGTGATCGTCGTCGACGACTCCCGCGACGACACCGCCGCCCGGGCCCGTGCCGCCGCGGCCCGGGTCCCGTTCCGGCTCACGGTGATCCACCGCGACGAGCCCACCGGCGGTCTCGGCGGCGCGGTCGTCGTCGGCCTGCGCGCCGCCCGCGCGGACTGGGCCGTCGTGATGGACGGCGACCTGCAGCACCCGCCCGCGACGATCCGCCGGCTCCTGGCCGCGGCCCCCGGGCACGACGTCGTCGTCGCCACCCGCTACGCCGGCGACGGCGACGGGTCCGGCCTCGGCTCCACCTACCGGCACGTGGTCTCGCGGGCCTCGAAGGTGCTCGCGGCCCGGCTGCTCGGGGGTGCGGTGGGCCGGATGAGCGACCCGCTCTCCGGGTTCTTCGCGGTGCGCCTCGCCGCGCTCGACCTCGACGCCGTCGACCCCATCGGCTACAAGATCCTGCTCGAGCTGGTCGTCCGCTCCGGCCTGACCCGGGTCGCCGAGGTGCCGTTCACCTTCGCCCCGCGCCACGCCGAGGCCTCGAAGTCCACCGCGAAGGAGGGCCTGCGCTTCCTGCGCCACCTGCGGGTGCTGCGCCGCGCGGAGGTCGCGACGACGGTGGACGCCGACGCGATGCGCATCCTGGTCGTCACCAGCGAGGCGCCGCCGATCGTCTCCGGCATCTCCCGCTGCGTCGAGCGCCTGACGGTCGGCCTGCGCGAGCGCGGCCACACCGTGGACGTCCTCTCCTCGGTCGACATCCCGCGGCTGGTCCTCGGCGAGTACCGCTTCAGCCCGCTGATCGCCCACTGGCGCCGGGTCTCGCGCATGATCGCCGGCTACGACGTGGTCAACCTGCACGGCCCGGTCCCGACGATGAGCGACGTCGTCCTGCTCCTCGCCGGCGCCCGCCGCGGCGTCCCGATCGTCTACACCCACCACAGCGCGCTGGCCGTGCGCGGTGCCGAGACCCTGTCGACGGTCTACAACCGCCTGCACCGGGTGCTCGCCGGCCGGGCCGACCGCATCCTCACCACCTCGCGGTACTACGCGGACGAGCAGGGCCGCGCCGGCGGCCCGCCGGTCGAGGTCGTGCCGTGGGGCGTCGACCTGCGGCCGCTGCCGGCCCGCCCGCGCGCTGCGTCCTCGGCCGGCCCGCTCAAGGTCCTGTTCGTCGGCCAGATGCGCCCGTACAAGGGCCTGGAGTGGCTGATCCCCGCCGTCGCCGGGCGCGCCGACCTGGCGTTGACCCTCATCGGTGACGGAGCGCATCGGGCCGACTACGAGCGACTGGCCGGAACGAGTGACAACGTGCTGTTCCTCGGGCGCGTGAGCGACGACGATCTGCACCGTGCGTACGACACCCACGACGTGGTCGTCCTCCCGTCGGTCACCCAGGCGGAGGCGTTCGGTCTCGTCGTGCTCGAGGGCATGGCGGCCGGGTGCGTCCCGGTGGTGTCCGACCTGCCCGGGGTGCGCGACCTCGTCGACACGACCGGGGTCGTCGTCCCGACCCGCGACGCCGACGCCCTCGGCGCCGCCCTGTCCGGCCTCGCCGCCGACCGCACCCGCCTCGGCGTCCTCTCGCGCCGCGCCCGCCGCCGGGCCGAGGGCCTCGGCTGGGACGCCTGCGTCGAGCGGTACGAGGCCGCCGTGACCGCCACGCTGCGGGCCCGCGGCCGGGTCCTGCGGACCGCCGTCCCGACGATCCGCCGGGCGGGCTGACATGGGCACCGTCCTGCACACCCTGCGCACCGAGCGCGGCGCCGGCGGCGGGAGCGTCGTCCTGCTGGGCGCCGTCGCGCTCACCGCCGCGATGAACTACGGCCTCGGGCTCGCCCTGGCCTGGCTCCTCCCGACCGACGCGTTCGGCGCCGTCGGCGTCCTGCTCAACCTGCTCCTGCTCGCCACCTCGGTGCTCGCCGCCGGCTTCCCCTGGGCCCTCGCCCGGGACACCGCCCGCGGGGAGGAGGCCGGGTCGGTCCGGGTCGCCCTGGTCGGCAACGTCGTCCTCGGGACGGTGCTCGGCGGCGCGTTCGCCGCGGTGCAGCTGACCTCCGGGGCCGTCCTGCCCGGGGTCGGACCGGTCCCGACCCTGCTGGCGGCCGCGACGATCGTCGTCCTCGCCGTCGTGGCGGTCCTGATCGGCGCCCTGCAGGGGGCGCGGCGCTTCGACGCCGTCGGCGCCGCCCGGGTCAGCGAGATCGTCGTCAAGGTCGTCGCCGCGCTCGGCGCCGTCGGGCTCGCCGGCTACGGCATCGGCGGGGTCGCGGCCGCGCTGCTCGCGGCCGCCGTCGCCTCCGCGCTGGTCGCGTACCTGGCGGCGGCCGACCGGCTGCCCCGTGGATCCCGGCAGCCCCGCCGGCCGCGCCCGGGGACCCTCGCCGCCGCGGTGCCGATGGCGGTGAGCACCACGTGCTTCGGCCTGCTCGGCACGCTGGACGTGCTCGCGCTGGGCGCCGCCGGCGTCCCGCTCGCGGTCGTCGGCGTCTACCAGGCCGCGGCGGTCCTCGCCCGCGCCCCGTTCTTCGTCGGGTCCGCGCTCTCGGACGCGGCGTTCCCGTTCATCGCCGGCGCCCCGACCGCCGCGGCGGCGCACCGGGCGCTGCTCGGCGCGCTGCGCTGGGTGCCGCTGGTGCTCGTGCCCTGCCAGCTGGTGCTGGTGGTCGTCCCGGGCCCGGTGCTCGACGTCGTCCTGCCCGACTCCTACGCCCCGGCCGCCGGCCCGGTCCGGATCCTCTCGCTGGGCACCACCGGCCTGCTGCTCGCGGACATGCTGCTCAAGGCGCTGTTCGCCCGCGGCGCGGCCGCCGCGGTGGCCCGCCGGGTCCCGGTCGCGGTGCTCGCGCAGGTCGCGGCGCTGGTCGTCCTCGTCCCGACCTCGGGCGCGGCCGGCGCCGCCTGGGCCTTCGCGGTCGGCACCTGGACCACGGTCGCGCTCCTCGGCGTGCTCTACGTCCGGCTGCTGCGGCCGACGTGGTCCACCCCGGTCCCCACCCGCTGGGCCGCCGCCGTCGCCGTCCTCGTCGCGCTGCTGCTCGTCGCCACGACGCTGCCCACCGCGCCCGCCCTGGCGGTCGTGGCGGCCGGGCTCGTCGCCTACGCCGTCCTGGCCGTCCCGCTCCTGCTCGCCCGTTCCTGCTCGCCCGCCACCGAGGTGACCTCATGATGTCGTCCCGCACCGTCCACCAGGAGGTCTACGACGCCGACCCGGACGCCGTCGTCACGCAGTCGCCCGCCTTCGCCGACGCGCTCGCCACCCGCGGGTACCGGGACGCCTCGCGGCTGTACACGCTGGCGGACGGCCGGCGCCTCGTGCTCCCGCTGGTGTCCCGCCGCGGTGGGCTCGCCGAGCAGTCGTTCCCCTACGCCTGGGGCTACGGCGGGGCGGTCGTCGAGGGCGGCGAGCTCACCGTCGCCGACGCCCGGTACGTCCTGGACGACCTCCGTCGCCGGCCGGCGCTGCTCCGCACGGTCGTCCCGATGCCGCTGCGCGGGGCGGTGTGGGACGAGGCCGCCGGGGCCGAGGTCGGCCGCGTGCCGTACACGGCGTCGGTCGTCGACCTCGCCGCCGGCTGGGACGAGCTGTGGGCGAAGGGGTTCAGGCGGCAGGCCCGCAACTCCGTGCGCAAGGCGGAGCGGTTCTCCCTCGACGTGCGCCGCGAGACCGGCGCGCGGGGGCGGGGCCTGGACGTCTTCCGCACGCTCTACGCGCAGTCGGTCGACCGCTGGGCCACCGACCGCGGTCAGCCGCTGGCGATCGCGCGACGGATCGCGGCCCACCGCGACCGGCCGGGTCAGGTCGCGGCCGTCGCCGCGGCACTGGGCGAGCGGTGCGTGGTGTGGTCGGTGCTGCGCGACGGCGAGCCGGTCGCGGCCAACGTCGTCCTCCACGAGCCCGGCACCCGCCACGCGCTCGGCTGGATGTGCGCGATGGACACCACCGGCATCGCCCGCGAGACCCTCGCGACCTATCTGCTGCACTCGCTCGCGATCCAGGACGCCTGCGCGGCCGGCGCCCGGTGGTTCCACATGGGCGAGTCCGAGGCGGGCTCCGGGTCGGAGCACTTCAAGCGGTACTTCGGCGCGGAGGCGGTCCCGTACTCCGCCCTGCGCTACGAGCGGCTGCCGTTCTCCCGCACCGAGTCCGCCGCCCGCGCGGCATTCGGTGCTGTGTCGCGGCTGCGGCGGTCGGCATGAGCACCCACGTCGTCCTCTCGATCTACGACGACGTCGGCAACCCGCACTACGGCGGGGGCGGCGCGGCCGTCGTCGCCCGGATCGCCGCCCGGCTGCACGACGACGGGTACGTCGTCACCGTCTACTGCGGCTCCTACCGCGGCGCGGTCTCCGGCGACCGCGACGGCGTCCGCTACGTGCACCTCCCGGTCGGCTGGGCCGGGCCGCGCGGTGGGCAGGTCCTGTTCACGCTGCTCGTGCCGTTGCTCGCGCTCGTCGTGCGCCCCGCGGTGTGGATCGAGAGCCTCACCCCGCCGGTGTCCGCGAGCCTGCTGCCCCTGGTCGCGCGCTGCCCCGTCGTCGGGCTGGTGCAGATGCTGTGCGGGGCGGACATGGCGCGCCGCTACCACCTGCCGTTCGAGGCGGTCGAGCGGCGCGGGCTGGCGCTCTACCGGCACTTCGTCGTGCTGAACGACGTCGACGCCGCGCTCGTCGCCTCCTCCAGCCCCGCGGCGACCGTCGCCGTCGTCCCGAACGGCATCGACCTGCCCGACGCGACCACGCCCGCCGTCGGGAACGGGCTGTTGTTCCTCGGGCGGGTCGACGTGCGGCAGAAGGGCCTGGACCTGCTCCTCGAGGCCCTTCCCGACGGCGGGTCGCTCGAGATCGCGGGGTCCGGGACACCGGCGGAGGAGGCGCGGCTCGCGGCGCTGGTCGGCGACGACCCGCGGGTGCGGCGGCTGGGACGGGTGGACGGGGAGGCCAAGGACGCGGCGCTGCGCCGGTGTGCGGTGATGGTGGTGCCCTCGCGGTACGAGACGTTCTGCCTGACCGCGCTGGAGGCGATGGCCCACGGCCGGCCGGTCGTGCACTTCGACCTGGATCGCCTGGGGTGGATCGGGGACGGGGGCCTGGCCGTGCCCGCGTTCTCGGTGCCGGCGCTGCGGGCGGCGCTCGCGGACCTGCTCGCGGACCCGGACCGCCGGGCCGCGCTGGGGGCGGCGGCCCGCGTCCGGAGCCTGGACTACGACCGGCGTATCACCGAGGGGCGCTGGTCCGCGCTCGTCGCCGACCTGGTCGCGGCCGAGCGGAGCCGGTTGCGCACCGCGGAGAGCCGGTCGCGGGTCTCCTGGGGCAGCCGGGCGACGATCTCCGCGCGGGCCCGGGCGGTGGCCGCGAGGGCGCTGCGGTGGGCCGGGCCGGTGAGGCGGTGACCGAAGAGCTGCAGGCGCACCTGCTCGCGGACCCCGCTCGCGAGGTCGGCCTTGTAGGACTCCGCGTCGCCGAGCAGGTCGAGGTCGTGCAGCTGCGGGTCGGCGCAGGCGACGTCCACCAGGTGGTGGGTGAGCACCACGCCGGGCCCGAGCTTCGCGGCGTCGTCGGCCATGCCGAGCTTGAGGAAGTGCAGCGTGCGGTGGGCGCGCAGGCAGTAGCCGAACGCGACCGCCCGGCCGTCGATGCGCAGGAAGGCGAGGCGGAGCAGGTCGTGCTCGGCGGCCCAGCGGGCGGCGTCGGTGTAGAAGCGGACGCTCGCGGGGGAGGAGAGGATCGCCGAGCCCGCGGCGAGCTTCCAGGCGCGGGCCTCCAGGCGGAACCCCTCGGCGAGGCGGTCGTCGAGCCCCTCGGTCCCGTCGGCGAGCTCCAGGGTGACCTCGCCGGCGTCGGCCATCCGGTGCCGCAGCCGGCGCAGGCCGTGCCGGCGGTTCTTGGAGAGCCGGCGCAGGAACTCCTCCGGCGTGCCGGTGGTGTCGATCCAGGGCGAGGCGCAGACGGGCTGCTCCACGGTGGGCAGCCCGGTGGAGCGCAACGCGGCCGTGACGGGGTGCTCGGCGGGCAGGGCGGACAGGTCGACGGGACGGCGGAGGTGGGCGACCCGGTCGGCCAGCTCGGCCGCGGCGTCGGCGTCCGACGCGATCGGCGTGAACAGCGCGGTCTCGTGGTTGGTGGGGGAGCGGACCCCGAGCCGGCCCGCCGTCAGCGGCAGCACCGCGACGAGCTCGCCGCCGCGCTCGACGGTCAGCAGCCGCAGCGCGTCCGCGCGGCCGAAGGCCCGGGCCCACGCGGTGAGCCACCCGGGGCGGACGAAGGGCGGGACGGCGGTGGACACGGCCAGGGCGTCCCAGCGCGCCGCGAGATCCGGGTCGGGGGCACGGAGGTCCAGGCTCGCCACCCGCCCGGACCGTAGTGCCCGCGCACGCCGCTGACCAGCGACGTTGCCCTCCGTGGCGGAGCTTGCGGGGAGCGTGACGTAGGGCTGGCCCCACCCCCGGCGCAGGGGCCGCACCCTGGGAGCACGGGCCGCGGCGGACGACGCTTCAGGGGCCGGTCCACCGAGGGCCGCCACCGCCCGAGGAGCCCGCCGTGACCGTCATCGCCTTCCCCCAGCCGCCCGCCCGTCCCGCCCCGTCCGCCCTGGACGCGCCGACCGTCTCGGTGCCGGTCGAGGACACGGTGCCGATCGGGCCCCGCCCGGTCCCGCCGGTGCACAGGCCGGTGCCTGCTCCCGGCTACGGCTATCCGGTGCCCGCCGCCTACCCGGTGCCGCCGATGCAGACGCCGTACGCGCCCGCCGGGACCGGCGGGGTGCCGGTGCCGTGGGGTCCGCCGTCCGGGCCGCTGCCGGTCGCGCGCCCCGTCCCGCCGTACCCCGTCCCGGCGCATCTCGTCCCGCCGCGCCCCGTCCCGCCGCGCCCCGGGCCGGCCGCCCCGCGCCGTCGTCCCGCCACCGCGCTCGTCATGGCGGTGCTGCTGTTCGTCCTGCTCGTCGGCGGCGGGATCGCCGCCTACGTCGGTTTCAGCGTCGGCCCGGCGTATTCGACCGGCGCCGTCGTCGGGCAGTGATCACGGTGCGTGCGCCCGTCGGATCTCCCCCGTCACGGGGGGTTGCGCCCCCTCCCGGGGCCGGTCGGCGGCCCCCGACAGTGATGCGCATGCCGGCCCTGCTCCGCCGTCGTGGGCACCTGCCCGAGTGGGCCGTCGCGCTCGTCGTCGCCGCGGTGTCCGCGGTGCCGATCCTGTGGAACATCGGCTCCTCGCCGGACACGATGTTCGACGAGGTCTCCTACGTCATGGCGATGCGCAACATCGCCCTCGGCGGCGACTACACCTGGTCCAACCAGCCGGTCTTCGTCCACCCGCCGCTGTCGTTCGTGCTCCAGGGCGGCTGGCAGTGGCTGTGGGGTCTCGCGGACGCCGACCTCGAGAGCTCGGTGCGCGGGGCCCGCGTGTTCGCCGGCCTGGCGACCGTCGGCATCGTCGTGCTCACCGCCCTGATCGCCCGCCGCCTGATGACGCACGCCTCGCCCCGCCGCCGCGCGGTGCTCACGGGCATCGTCGTGGCCCTCGCCGCCACCGACCCGATCATGCTGCGCTACCTGCGGATGGCGATCATCGAGCCGTTCTCGGTGGCGCTGTCGCTCCTCGTGCTCTACCTCGCGATGCGCCTCGACACCCGGCGCCCGGCGGTCTACGTCCCGCTGATCGGCAGCCTCACCGGCCTCGCGCTGCTGACCAAGGAGATGTCGGTCTTCCTGGTCGCGACCCCGCTGGTGTCCGCGGTCCTCGCCCGCGACGTCCGGCGCGCGAAGCGGGCGCTCGGTGCGCTCGCGGTCGGGGGAGCCGTCTGGCTCGCGTTCCCGGCGTGGGCGATCGGCCTCGGCCTGGGACGGGCGTTCGCCGACGAGAAACTGCTCCTGTTCTACCGCCTGCTCGGCATCGTCCAGACCACCGGCTGGAACCGTCCCGGGTTCTCCTCGGGCTCGCTGCTCGAGGCGACCGCGATCGCCGGCCGCGACTACGGCACGTCCTACCTGGTGCTGCTCGGCGGCGGGCTCGCCCTGGCCTGGCTGCTGCTGCGCCGTCCCGACGGCGGGTCGCGGTGGCTGCTCGCGTGGCTGGTCACCAGCTACGGGTTCGGCGTCTACATGGTCGCCTTCGGCAGCCTGAACGAGCACCTGTTCGTCTACCTCGTCCCGGCCGCGGTCGTCGGGGCCGTGCTGGTCGGCGACGCGGTCGTCGCCCGCACCCGCCCGGCCCGGATCGCCGCCCTGGCCCTCGTCGTGGTGGCCGTCGGCTTCTCCCTCGGCGGGTGGGTGCGCAACGACGCGATCGACGGCGACGGCGTGTTCCGCTCGGCGGCGTTCCTGCGCGACACCCGGGCGGCGTGCGACGTCGTCAACGGCATCGGCGACTCGGGCAAGTGGGCTCCGCTGCTCCCCGGCCGCGAGCTGACCGACTTCGGCACCGGGCAGGCCGCGGCCAGCCACGGGGTGCACCTGTTCTTCGTCTCCGGCAAGGACCCCGCCGTCGGGAACGCCCTGCCCGAGCTGCCCGCGTGGATCACGTCCCGGGGCACCCGGCTCGCGAGCTTCCCGAGCGCGACCTACGGCGGCCTGGAGCTGTGGGAGGTCCCCACCGACCCGTTCGACCCGCTGGCCGACGTCGAGCCGATGCGCGACGGCGTGTTCGTCACCACCGTCGGCTCCCGCTGCGGCGGCTACCCGGTGCTCGGCGCGCTCGCCGCCCGGTGGGAGGAGCGCGGCGGCAAGGGGGTCCTGGGCCCTCCCCGCGGGTCGGCGACCGGCACCACCCAGGTGTTCGCCGGGGCCGTGCTCACCGACGCCGGCATGCGCCCGGTCGTCCGCGAGCTGGCCGCGGACCGGCCGGACGCCTACACGGGCGCCGGGCTGCCCCCGGTCACCGACGCCGGCGGGCTCGACGACGCCGCGCTGAGCGACCCGGCGATCCGCGCGGCGTTCCTGCGGGCCCCGGAGGGCACGGCGGGGGCGTTCACGTCCGCGGTGGCCCGCTACGGCGCGCCGGTCGGGGTCCCGACGACGGGCCCAGACGGCTCGGTGTCCCAGGCCTTCGCCGGGGTCGTGCTCACCCGGGCGGCCGGGTCCGACGTGGTGCGGGCCGCCCCGGTGGGCGACCTCGCGGTGTCGAGCGGGCTCGTCACGCTCCCGCCCGAGGCCACCGCGACCGTGCCGCCCCCGCCGCTCGCCGGGGAGACCGCCCCCGACCAGCCGTCGAACCTGCGCGGGTTCGCCGGTGCGCTGCTCGTCCTGCTCGTGTCCGCGGCCGGGGTGCCGGCCGTCGTCCTGCTCGCCCGCCGCCCGACCCGCGGCACCCCACCGAAGGAGTACCGGCCGTGACCCCCGCCCTCGGCGTCGTCGCCCGCCCGCCGCGGCGCACGATGCTGCTCCGGTTCGCCGTGCTCGCGGCGCTGGCCGTGCTGGTGCTCGTGGTGAAGGCGAGCGGCGTGCTGTCCTCGCCGCCGCCCGAGGCGCCCCCGATGCCCGGTGGCGCGGTCGTCGTGCCGGGGATGGTCCGGGCCACCGCGCCCGGCGAGTCCGACCTGGTCCTGCTCCGGGACTCCCTCGGCGTGCGGACCGTGGTCGCGGTCGGCCGCGCGAGCGCGGAGGAGCAGGCGACCGCGCAGGCCCTCGGGCTGCGCCTGGTCGAGCTCGGGGTCCGCGACGGCGTGCCGACGCCGGCCCAGCTCGACACCGTCCTCGGCCTGCCCGGCCCGGTGTTCCTGCACGACGACACCGGCGACGGCCCCGTCGTCGTGCTCGCCGGGATGGTGCAGCTCGTGCGCGGGGTCCCGGCCGCGGACGTGGCCGCCCGCTTCACCCCGGCCGAGGCCGCGAAGCTGACCCCGGAGCAGCGCCGCGCGCTCGCCGCGGTGAGCGACGCCGTCGGCGGGTCGGACGGCGCCTACGCGTCGGTGCGGGGGAAGTGATGCGCTGGCTGCTCGCGGGGCTCCTCGCCGGGTGCATGCTCGTCGGCTGCGGGGCCGCGGTGGTCGGAACGCCCGCCGTCGCCGGGGCGCCCGTGCCCGCGACCCTGCTCTCGGTGGTCGAGCGCTCGCCGGCCGAGGCGGCCGCGGGGGTGCGCGGCGCGATGGTGGAACTGTCCTGGGCCCGGATCGAGCCCGCCCCCGGACGCGTCGACACGGCCGCCCTGCGCGCGTTCGCCGCCGACGTCGCCGCCCTGCGCCGCGACGGCCGGACGGTCTCGCTCGGGCTCGGGCTGCACGAGACCCCGGAGTGGGTGCTCGCCCTGCCCGACGCCCGGCTGGTCGACGAGTCCGGCACCGACTCCCCGTACGCCTCCCTGGTGTTCGACCAGCGGCTGCGTGAGCTCGCGGAGGACTATCTCGCGCAGGTCGCCCGGGTCGTGGATCTGGGGTCGTTCGCCACGGTGCGTCTCGGCGCCGGGGGCCTGGGCGAGGTGCTCTACCCCGACGGCGGCGGCTGGTGGGCCTTCGACCGCAACGCGCAGAACGGCCCGGACCTGCCGCCCTCGATGCCGCGCAACCCGGCCCCGGGCTGGGTGCCCGGGTCGGGCGGCCTGTCCGAGGACGGCGTGCGGGCGTGGGCCGACTGGTACGTCGGGGCGCTGGTCGACGTCGTCCGGTGGCAGATGGCGACGCTCTCGCGCCTGGGGTTCGGCGGCTCGTTCGAGGTCCTGACGCCGGGTGTGGGGGTGGTGCCCTCGGCCTACGCGTCGGCGGTCGACCGCGGCCTGCCGCGCGGACAGCTCGGGACGGGCGCGGCGTGGGCGACGGTGTACGCGGGACTCGGTCGCGACCGGCGCGTGGTCGCGTCGGTGACGTCGGTGGCCGACGGGTCGGGCGACAACGACACGTGCACCCCCGACGATGCCGGGGTGGCGCTGTCGGACCCGACGGTGTCCTCGTGGTCGGCGACCCGGTGGATCACGCGGGTGGCCGCGGCGAACGGCCTCGCGGTCACGGGGGAGAACCCGGGCTTCGGGTCCTCCCCGGAGCTGGACGCCGCGTACCGGGACGAGTCCGACGACGGCATGGCGGCGGTCGCGTGGCGGCAGGCCCGGTCGTGCGGGCTGCGCACCCTCTCGTGGGCCCACGGCCGCCAGCTCTGGGACGGCACGCTCCCGCTCGCCGCGTTCGCGGGGCGGGCGCGGGGGTGAGGGGGCGTCGCGGAGGCTCGGCGAGTGCGACGTGGTGCAGGTCCGGGCGCCGCGGAAGATGCGTGGTGTAGCACTCGGGAGCGGGCGTGGAAGCGTCGAGGCGGCTGGCCCCCATGGGCGGGGCGCGTTGCGTGGCGCACACGGTCGGTGCTGGTCGTCCGGTGACGCTGCGGCGTTGCGTGGCGCACCTGGTCGACCTCCTGCGGCGAGTGCGACGTGGCGCAGGTTGCGGCGCCGCGGAAGCTGCGTGGTGTGGCACTCGGGAGGGCGGCGCCACCATCCCCAGAGTGGTCGTTCGGCGAGTGCGACGTGGCGCAGGTTGCGGCGCCGCGGAAGCTGCGTGGTGGAGCACTCGGGAGCGGGCCCAGGCGGGCGGAACCGGCTCAGGCGCTCCAGTACGTCTCGGGCGCGCGCGGGACGTCGCCGCCGGGGAAGAGGGCGTCGACCTGGGTGCGGTAGCCGCGCACCAGGGACTCCTTCACGCCCGGCCGCTCGTCGAGCTGGTGGGGCCGCAGGCCCTCGCGGCGCACGAAGGCGGCGTCCGGGGCGTGGGTCAGCGAGTAGGGGAAGTCCGAGTAGTAGACGACCCGCCCGGGCCACGTCGGGCCGAGGTCGCGGGTGATCAGGTGGTCGACGTGGCGCCCCACACCGAGGGGAGCGAGCAGGAGGTCGACGTCGGGGGCCCGGGAGGCGAGGTCGTCGGCGAGCGCGCGGCGCAGGGCGCGGTCACCGCGCGAGACCCGGCCCCGGGCGATGTCGAAGCGGTAGGTCGGGTAGCGGTGCGCGAGCTCGGGCAGCACCCGGCCGACGGCCTCGGGCACGGCCCGCCGCCGGAACAGGGCGTCGGTGTGGCCGGCGTGCTCGGCGCGGGCGTCGAGCCGGGCCACCACGTCGAGGTCCTCGGCCCGGCGGGCGGCGAAGAGGGTCGCGGCGTCGGGGTGGGCGCACTGGCGCAGGAAGGACCGGGCCGCCCGCGTGTGGGGGCCGGGCGAGCAGTCGGTGAACAGGGTCAGGACCGAGATCGTGGTGTCGGTGAGACCGGAGAGCAGACCGGCGCAGGACAGCACCGCGTCGTCGAGGTGGGGGGAGAGGACCAGCACCCGGGCGCCGCCGCGTCGGGCCTCCTCGAGCGCCGCGGGGAGCATCACGCGGCCCGGCGCGGCTCGACGAGCAGGCCGGCGGCCCGCAGCCGGGCGGCGACGAACTGGTCGGCCAGCGGGACGCCGTCGATCAGGATGCGGCCGGCGACGATCGTGCCGCGGCCGGCGGCGAGGGCGGCGAGGACGGCGCGGTCGCGGGGGGTGATGTCGGTGCTCATGGCGGGCTCCTCGGGGAGTGCTGCTGTGGTGAGAGAAGCGTGGCCGACCTCCGGGTTGCGCCGCGGTGGAGCGAACCCTCCTCCCGGGTGGGGTCAACCCCCCAGCAGGAGGACGAGCCCGGCCCCGAGGGCCACGACGACGACCAGCACGACGAGCACGAGCAGCACGACCCGCCGGGACCGCCGCGGGCCGGCCGGTGGCGACGGCGGCGGCACACCCTGCCGGGGCGGGTACGGGTACGGCGGCCCCGGCGGGCGGAACGCCGGCGGCCCCGGCACCGACCCGGGAGGTGGCCCGGGCCGGAAGGGCCCGGTCGGTGGCGGCGCCGCTCCGGGGCGTCCCGGAGGCGGACCTGCGACACGGGCCCGGGGCGGCGGAGCCGCGGGACGCCGCACGGCGGTGGTGCGGTCCTCGGCGTCCGCGTCCCGGCGCAGCGGGGTGAGCGTGGTCCGGCCGTCCTCGATCGGCTCCGGGGCGGCCGCCGGCGCGGCGGCGGCCCCGGCCCCGACACGGACCGCCCCGAGCGCGACGACGTGGTCCGGGTTCGCCTCCACCACCACCGGCGCGGCCACGGCCTCGCGGACCGCCGACACCACCAGCGGCACCCGGGCGGACCCGCCCACCAGCAGGACCGCGGCCAGCTCGTCCGGCCGCAGGGACGCGCCGTCCAGCGCCTCCCGCAGCGCGGCGACCGCCCGGGCCGCGACCGGCGCGACCCGGGCCTCGAACGCGGCCCGGGTGAGCGTCACGTCGACGTGGCGACCGGGCAGGAGCAGCGGCACCGGCACCTCGTCGTCGACCGACAGCGCCTCCTTCGCCGCGACGCAGTCCGCCCGGAAGCGGGCCAGGGCGGGTCCCGACGACGGGTCCTCCGGGTCGAACTCCGCGAGCAGGCCGCCGGAGGCCTCGTCGACCAGGGCGCCCACGGCCTCGTCCAGGTCCGCGCCGCCGAGCCGCTCGTCCGCGACCGGCGTCCCGACCACCGCGCCGCCGCGCATCACGGACGCCTCGCACGACGTCCCGCCGAGGTCGAGCACCGCCACCGGCGCCGAGGCGTCCAGCCGGCGGGCGGCGCCGACGTGGCGGGCGGCCGCCTGGGCGTCCGGCACGGTCAGGGCGTCCGCGAGTCCCGCCGCGGCGGCGACCTCCTCGAACACCCCGCGCCGGTACGGACCCCACGACCCGGGGTGCGTCAGCACCACGCGCGAGGGCCGGTCGCCGCGCACGGCGACGGCCCGGTCGAGCACCCCGCGCAGCATGGCCGCGAGCAGGTCGGTGGCGGGCTCACCGCGCTCGCCCAGCAGGACCGGGGTCGGGTCGCCGAGCCGGCGGCGGACCTCGCGGGCGACGCGGTCGGGTTCGGTGACCACCCGGCGGGCGGCCCGGTCGCCGGTCAGCAGCGCCCCGTCCGGACGGCGGGCCACGACCGCGGGGGCGAGGACGGCACGGTCGCCGAGCGGCACCATGTCCACCCGGTCCGCGTCGCCGGCCGCGGCGGCGATCGTGGTCGTCCCCAGGTCGACCCCGAGGACGTACGACGGCACGGCGCCTCCCACCCACGATGTCGATCTCGACGGATCGTAACCATCGATGGTGCGGACGGGCGAGGATCTGGGGCACGATCCCTCCATGCGCCACGGATCGTCATCGCCTCCCCGCGTCAAGGGGGCCAGCCCTACCTCGCGGGAGGGTGCGCCCCCTCGCGGCCGGCCCGGCGGCCGCCGCACACTCGCCGTCATGACGACGGCGGACGACGCCACCGACGCCACCGACGCCACCGCCGGCCGCGAGCGCCGGCGGGACCACTGGCAGCGGCGCCGCCGGCTGGAGCGCCGCCTGCACGACGGCGCGGCGCTGCGCATCTCCTCCCTGGCGCTGCGGCTCGGGGTGCTGGACGCGCCGCGCGAGCAGATCGACGCCCTGCAGGGCGAGGTGGCGGACGCGCTGGACGAGCTGCGAGCGGTGGCCGCCGGGATCTACCCGCCGCTGCTGCACGAGGCCGGGCTCGGTCCGGCCCTGCTCGAGCGGGTGCGCGCCACCGGTGCCGACGTGGCCCTCGACGTCGCCGACGACCGCTGCGGCCCCGCCGCCGAGGGCGCCGCGTACTTCGCGCTGGTCGAGGTCCTCACCGGGTCGCCCGGGCCGCTCGCGGTCGGCGCCCACCGGGACGGCACCGAGCTCGTCGTCCGGATCGGCGGGGCCGACCCGGCGCTGGCCGCGGTGGTCCGCGACGAGGCGGCCCCGCTCGGCGGGACCGTCGAGGCCGGGCCCGACACGATCGTCGCGAGGTTCCCGTGCGGGTAGCGCTGGCCGAGGACGGCGCCCTGTTCCGGCAGGGCCTGGTGATGCTGCTCGAGGCGGCCGGGCACGAGGTGGTGGCGTGCGAGCCGGGCGGCGACGAGCTGCTGCGCGCGCTCGCCGACCAGCCGGTGGACGTCGCGGTGCTCGACATCCGCATGCCCCCGGAACCCGACGGCGGGCTCGTCACCGCCGAGCGGCTCCGCGCGAGCCACCCGGACACGGGCCTGCTGTTCCTCTCGCACTACGCGGAGTCGCACTACCTGGTCCGCATCCTCGAGATCGGCACCGAAGCCATCGGCTACCGGCTCAAGGAGAAGGTCGGCAGCGTCGACGTCCTGTCCGACACGCTGACCCGGATCGCCGACGGCGAGATCGTCATCGAGCCGGTCCTGGCCCGCCGCCTCGTCGAGAAGCCCCGCAACGACCGGGCGAACGTGGTGGCGTCCCTCTCCGAGCGCGAGCGCGACGTCCTCAAGCTGATGGCCGAGGGCCGGGCGAACGGCGCGATCGCGGGCGAGCTCTACGTCAGCGGCAAGGCCGTCGAGAAGCACATCGCCAGCATCTTCGACAAGCTCGGGCTGCACGCGGACGCGACCGAGAGCAACCGGCGCGTGCTCGCGGTGCTGACCTACCTGCGCTCGCAGCGCGGCGAGGGCTGACCCGTGGCGGGGCGGGCGCTCGCGGTCGGCGGCGTGGTGGGCGCGTGCCTGCTGGCCGCCGTGGTGGCGGGCGACCTCGTCCTGGGGGCGGCCGGGCCGGTGCTCGCCCCGTTCGCCGGGGCCGGGCTGGCCGCCGCGGTGCTCGCGGCGACCGGGCTCGCCCGGCCGGGGCACCGCGGGACGTCGGCTGCCGGACAGTCCGCGGTGCTGGCCGCCGCCACCGGCGGCACGGACTCCCTGCCGACGCTGGCCGGGGTGCTCCGCGAGGGCACGCGCGCCGACCACGCCGAGGTGTGGCTCGCCGGTCCGGACGGACTGGCCGCACAGGCCGGCACGGACCGGGCCGGGACCCTCGCGGCCCTGCTCGCGCGCGACGACGTCGACCACGCCCACCCGGTCCTCGACACCGACGCGGGCGACCACCCCGAGCTGCGCGCCGTGCTCACCCTCGGCAAGCCCGGTCGCGCGGTCAGCGCGGCGGACCGGGCCCTCGTCGCCGACGTCGCGGACGCGGCCGGCCTGCTCGTGCGCGGCCTCGCCCGCGGCGAGCAGCTCCGCGCCCGGGTCGCGCGGGCCGCCGAGCTGGCCCGCGGCACCGAGGAGTCCCGACGCCGCCTGGGACGGGCCCGGGAGCTCGAGCGGCGGCGGCTGGTCGGCGAGCTCTCGGAGGCCACGACCGACCGGCTCGCCGCGTTCCGCCGCGCGGTGGAGGACGCGACGGAGGTGGTCGACGAGGGCCTCGAGGACGACTCGACGGACGCCGACCGGGCCGAGGCCGCCGACCTCGCCGCCCACCACCTCGACACCGCCCGCGAGCGCCTCGAGGAACTGCTGGACCGCTTCCGGCTGATCGCCCGCGGCGTGCACCCCGCCGTGCTGCGCGACCAGGGGCTGCGGGCCGCGCTCGAGGAGGTCGTCGCGGACCTGCCGCGGCCGGTGTCGCTCACCGGCCGGCTCCCGCGGCTGCCGTGGGAGGTCGAGTCCGGGCTGTACTACGCCGCGGTCGCCGCGCTGTCGGCCGTGCCCGGCGACGACCCGCTCGAGCTGGTGCTCGCGCAGGCCGGCGACCGCGCCTCGGTCGCGGTCACGGTGCCGGAGAACGCCGACGACGTCCGGGACGCACTCGCCGACGACGCCGACCGCCTGGCCGCCCTGGGCGGAGCCCTCGACGCCGATCCCGAGGGGCTCCGCGCCTGGCTGCCGGTCGAGCTCTCGCCCGCGGTGGAGGCCCGGTGAGCACCGCCGCGACCCGCATCGCGTACTGGGTCGTGTTCGCGGTCGTGACGACGATGACCGTGGTCTGGCTGGTCGTCGGCGCGCTCGTCAGCACGCCGTTGGACGAGCCGCCCGGGCAGGCCGCGGTCGACTACCTCGCGAGCGCGGTCAACCTCGTCGTGGCGGTCGTGCTGCTGCGCCTCGGGGGATCGGCGTGGCCCACCCGGCTGCTCGCGCTCGCCATGGTCGGCTCCGGCGGGGCGTTCAACCTGCAGGCGCACGCCGCGACCCTCGCGGTCCGCGACGCGACCGGGCTCGAGATCGGGGAGCTGCACCAGGTGCTGCTCCACGGCGTCGCCGGCGCCGCGTACGCCGGCGGGCTGCTGCTGGTCACGGGGACCTCGTCCCGACGGCGGGTGCTGGTCCCGGTGGTGGGCGCCGCGCTGTTCGTGGCCGGGTTCGGCACCGCCCTGCTCCCGCACACGGTCAGCTGCGTCGTGTTCTTCGGGTTCGGCGTGCCGCTGCTCGGCGTGGTCGCGATCGGGCCCGCGGTGCGCCGCGCGCCGACCCCCGAGGCCCGGGCCCGCGCCCGGCTGCTGACCAGCGTGCTGGTGGCCGCGCTCGGCGTCGCGGTCGTGCTGGCCCTGCTCACGCTGGTCCTCGCGCTGCTCGGCCGGCCGGGTCTGACGCTCGACGACCCGACCGCCCGCCACGGCGGCCTCGGCGCGGACGCCCCGCTCGCACTGCTGTTCTGGTTCGCCCGCATCACCGCCGCCGTGCTCGCGCTGGCCGTGCTCGCCGCCCGGCGGGCGCGGTCGGCGGAACGCGGCCTGCACCGCGGGCTGGCCGCCCTGCTCGCCGTCGTCGCGCTCGGCGGGCTCGCGGTGCTGGTCTCGACCACCGTCGGGACCCTCCTGGGTGCGGTGGCCGGCTGGGTCGCGGCCACCGTCGTCGTCGCCGCGCTGTGGCTCCCGGTCTCCGGCGCGACCGACCGCCTCGCCGAGCTGCTGCTCTCGGGGCGGCGCGCGACCCCGGCCGGGGTGCTCGCCCGGGTCTCCGCGCTGGCCCGCGGCGACGCCACCATCGAGGGGATCCCCGAGGCCCTCGGCGAGGCCCTCGGCGCCCGGGCGGTCCGCCTGACCGTGCACCGCGACGGGATGCGCGACCGCGTCCTGCGCTGGTCGGTCGCCGGGGCGGGCACCGAGGAGGTCGAGGTCGCGATCCGGCACGCCGGGGTCGAGGTCGGGTCGCTGGCCGTGGACGCCGAGGCCCTCGACGGCGCCGGCGACCGCCACCGGCTCGTCGCCGACGTGGCCGACGGGCTCGGCCCGGTGCTCGCCGCCCACCGCGTCGAGATCGAGCTGGAGCGCCAGCTGCGCGCCGCCGCCGCGGACGCCGAGCGGATCGCGGTGGCCCGCCGCGCGCTCGTCGCGGAGATGGACGCCGAGCGCCGGGGCATCGAGCGGAACCTGCACGACGGCGCGCAGCACCACCTCGTGTCCCTGCGCCTCACGCTCGGGCTGGTCGTCCACCTCGCCGGCGCCGGCCGGCTCGCCGAGGCCCGCGAGCAGCTGACCCGGCTCGGCGAGCAGCTCGACACCGCCGAGGCGGTGCTCGCCGAGACCGCCACCGGGGTGTCCTCGGCGACCCTCGCGCGGCTCGGGCCGGTGGCGACGCTGCGGGCGGACCTCGCGGACGCGGCCGGGGTGACGGTCGTGGCCGACGGGGTCGACCGGTACGACGAGGCGGTCGAGGCCGCCGCGTACTTCGTGTGCCTGGAAGCGGTGAACAACGCCCGCAAGCACGCCGACGGCGCTGCGGTGCGGGTGCAGCTGAGCGGGCGCGGGCCGTCGCTGCACCTCGAGATCGCCGACGACGGCCCCGGCTTCGTCGTCTCCGGGGACGGCCCCGGGCGCGGGATGCGCAACCTCTCCGCCCGCCTGGCCCGGGTCGGTGGGCACGTCACGGTCACCTCCGCCCCCGGCGAGGGCACGGTGGTCCGCGGGGAGATCCCGCTGCCGGAGATCGCCGGGAGCCCCGAGAGCCCCGAGAGCCCCGGCACCGAGGCGGCCACCGGACTCGTCACGGCCTTCGTCGCGCACGCCGGGACGCTCGCCCGCGAGGAGCGCGGCGCCTCCGAGGACCGCGTCGCCGCCGGCGCCCGCGCGCTGATCGACGAGGTGACGCGCGCGGAGCCACCCACCCCGCCCACCGGCCTCCCGGCGCCGCCCCCGCCGGACACCCGGCTGCTCGCCGTCGTGCCCGCGCTCGGACCGGGAGGACACCGCCCGCCGCCACCCGTCCCGCCGCCGCTGCCGCCGCCCGGCTCGGGCCTGTTCGAGGCCACGCAGGCCCTGCTGCGCCGGGCCGTCGAGCAGGTGCCGGTCGGCCACCGGGCCGCGGCCCGGGTGCAGGGGATCGCGGCGCGGCTCGCCGCGCCGTGGCGGTTCGGGGTGACCGGCCCGACGCCGGTCGACGCCGCCGCGGTCACCGCCGCGCTCGCCGGGATCGTCGAGCGCCCCGGGGTGGTCGTCGACCTCGCGGGCCGGGCCGCTCTCGGGCCGCTCGACCCCGAGGAGGTCGTCGACGTCCTGGTCCTGCTGGCCGAGGACGACGAGGGCACCCGGGTGCCGGACTGGCTCGCCGCCGTCCCGACCGTGGGCGCCCGGGTGGTGCCCGCGGTGTCGGCGAGCGTGGAGGACCCGCTGACCGGGGTGGTCCGGGTGGCGCTGCCCGGGCCGGGCGCGACCGGCGGGAAGAACCTGGGGCGGCTCGCCGCGGCGGTCGTCGAGCAGGGCCGCCCGCGGGCGGCGCGCCGCCGGGCCCTGGACGCGCTGGCCGCCACCGCGGACCTGCTCGCCCGCGACGCCGACGGTCCGTGGCGCCGGTGGCTGGGCGTCGAGGTGGACCGGGTGCGGGCCGGCGGCAGGCAGGAACTCGCCGAGGCCGCCCTGGCCGACGACCTCGGGAACGGCCGCGTCGTGCTGCCCGCGGCCCGGCACGAGGCGGCCGTCCGGCTGCTCGCGGGCACCGACCCCCGCACCCGTCTCGGGCTCGACCTGGCCGCCGGGCCCGGCGAGGTGACCCGCGTGGCCCGCGAGCAGCGCGCCGCCTGGCAGCGGCTCGGCGCGCACCCCGGGAGCGGTCCGGAGGTCCGGCGCGCCGCCGCCGTGCTGGCCGCGGCGTGCGAGGGGCTGCCGGCCCCGGAGCCGTCAGGACGCTGAGAGGTCGTCGCGCCACACCGCGGTGCGGTGCCGGTAGTCCGGGGCGACGTCCACGGCCTGCTCGTCGAGCATCCGCTCGAAGGCCGGCAGGGTCGCGGCCACGTCGCGCGGACCGCAGTGCGTGGACAGCTCGACCAGCTCGCGCCCGCTCGGGAAGCGGAAGTGCTCCAGGTCGGCCCGGGGTAGCCCCCACCGCGCGGAGGCGACCTTGACCCGGCTGACCACCAGCGGCCCGTGGACCCGCAGGTCGCGCAGGCACGCCGGGTCGACGGCGCCCTCACCGCCGCGGCACGCCCACGCCCGCTGCGCGGAGGAGAGCAGGCGCCCGCACGCCACCGCCCCCTCGATGGCCTCGGCCGCGGCCGCGGGGTCGACCTCGCTCCGCACCTCCACGTCGAGCCACAACCCGCCCGGCACGACGTCGAGCTCCACCCGTCCGCCCTTCGGCGCGCGGCACCGGGCGGCCGTGCCGGTGCGCCGGGCCGAGACCGCGAGGTCGTAGCGGCCCCGGGTCCGCCGACGCAGGCGCACCTCGATCCCGGCCCGCAGCAGGTCGAGCCCCGCGGTGTCCACCAGGTAGCTCGCGCGGGTGCTCCAGGTGGGCGCGGGGCGACCGGTGAGCGCCTCCGCGGCGGGGCCGGCGGCGGAGGAGAGCGAGGTCTTCAGCTCGACGCTGTCGGCGAGCGCGGTCTGCGTGCTGAGGTGCAGCAGCGCCTCGGGCGGGCCGAATCTCGCCACGTCGAGGAGCACCTCCGCACCCGGCGCGCGACGTCCGGTCGTCGTCGACGCGTCGTGGCCGACTCTAGGGGGTGTCCGGGGTCACGTGGAGGGGATCGCCGTGATCGACATCGAGCGGTCGCGGACGATCGACTTGCCGACGTCCGGTCCGGTATCTATGGTCGGAAGTGGCTCAGCACACACCGTTCGGCGTCCGATCTCCCACGGTCGTCGCGCTGAACGACGTGTCCTGCCGCCGAATGGCCGTATCAGACGGCCGAGCGGTCGATTCCGACCGGTGGCGGCAGTGCGCGCACTTCCCGGGACTCTGCGCAGGCACGACCACGTCCACGAGGCGCCTCGTGGGGTCGACGCCGCCCACTCCACCGCGCCCCGACGGCGCGGGGAGGTCAGGAAAGCAGTCGTGACGAGGAGGGGACGGCCAGTGACGGCCACGGCAGACGAACGAGCGGATGTCCTCCACAAAGCGGGTCTGGACGGCCAGAACCGGACCGCACTGGGGCGGATGCTCGGCACCGGCGACGTCGGCTACGCGGAGGAGGGCGACGACGGCGTCATGCGCGCCACGGTCACCATCCCCGAGGACCAGCTGATCTTCAGCCCGAGCATCATCGTGTTCCCGCACGGCGGGGACATCGAGCTCACGATCATCAACGACGACAAGAACACCCACTGCGCGCTCCTGCCGCACAACGGTGACCCCAAGATCATCTGGCTGGTCAACCACTCCAAGGGCACGGCGCGGCTGAACCTCGACGGTCCCGGGGCCTACTGGTACGGCTCCACGACCGGCAACGACGAGGGCCGCGGCCTGACGGCCGCCCTCGTCATGGGCGGCGAGGTCCCCGACTCGGCCAAGCTCGACCGCCCGCCGCAGCCCCGTCCCTGACGCCCGAGAGGAGCACACCATGACCGACTACGTCGACGCCGGCGAAGCCGTCGCGCACCGCACACTGTCCAACGTCAAGGGCGAGGCGCCCGCGACGCGGAACGTGGACTACGACCGCATCAAGCAGGCGAAGAACGAGCCCGAGAACTGGCTGACCTACTACGGCAGCTACGACGGCCAGCGGTACTCGCCCCTGGACCAGATCAACAAGAGCAACGTCCGCAAGCTGACGCCCGCGTGGGTGTTCCAGGCGGGGTCGACCGGCATGCACTCCGGCGCCTCCACCTACTCCTTCGAGGCGTCCCCGCTCGTCGTGGACGGCGTCATGTACGTCTCCGGCCCGGACGGCAAGGTGTGGGCGATCGACCCCACCACCGGTGACGAGCTGTGGCGCTACAAGCACGCGTCGCCGTTCGACACCTCGCTGTGCTGCGGCAACGTCAACCGCGGCGTCGCCGTGGGCCACGGCAAGGTGTACATGTACACCCTGAACGCCCACCTGATCGCGCTCGACGCGACGACCGGCGAGAAGGTCTGGGACACCACCAACGGTGACGTCCGCGCCGGGGAGAGCGGCTCGGCCGCGCCGCTGATCGTCAAGGACATGGTCGTGGTCGGCAGCGCCGGCGGCGAGTTCGGCGTCCGCGGTCACCTCGACGCCTTCGACGCCCAGACCGGTGAGCGGCGCTGGCGCTGCTACACGGTGCCGAAGCCGGGCGAGCCCGGCTCGGAGACCTGGCCGGAGGACGGCGAGGCCTGGCAGCGCGGCGGCGCGAACTGCTGGATCACCCCGACCTACGACCCGGACCTCGAGCTGCTCTTCCAGGGCACGGGCAACCCGGCGCCGGACTTCGACGGCGGCGTCCGCGAGGGCGACAACCTCTACACCGACTCCGTCGTCGCGATCGACGTGAACTCCGGTGAGATCCGCTGGCACTACCAGTTCACGCCCCACGACCTGTGGGACTACGACTCGACGATGGAGAACCTGCTCTTCGACGCACCGGACGGGCGCAAGCTGCTCGCCCACGCGGACAAGAACGGCTACTTCTTCGTGCTCGACCGCACCAACGGCGAGCTCGTGCGGGTCTTCCCCTTCGTCGACCGCATCACCTGGGGCGAGATCACGCCCGACGGCAAGGTGACGCCGAAGATCTACCCCGACGAGGAGGGCGTCCCCGTCCACTTCTGGCCCGGCCCGGCCGGCGGCAAGGAGTGGACGCACATGTCCTACAGCCCCCAGACCGGGCTGATCTACATCCCGGTCCAGGAGGTCGGGGCCACCGCGACCCGCCGTCGTCGGGAGTTCAAGGAGTCGATTCCCTACTGGGGAGCGGGCGTGGCCGTCGACCTCGACGACCACTACGGCTTCGTCAGCGCGGTCGACCCGACGACCGGCGAGGAGAAGTGGCGCTGGAACCACGAGTACCCGATGTGCGCGTCGAACATCACGACCGCGGGCGGGCTCGTCTTCCAGGGCACGCCGAGCGGCGAGTTCGTGGCCCTCGACGCCGAGACCGGCGAGAAGCTCTGGCAGTTCCAGTGCGGCAGCGGGCACCACTCGAGCCCGACCGTCTACAGCGTGGACGGCCGGCAGTACATCGCCGTGCCCACCGGCTGGGGCGGCTGGGTCGAGGGCTTCCTGCCCGGCCTGCTCGGTGCCGCCGCGGGTGACGCGCTGTTCTGTTTCGCACTGCCCGAGGACTGAGTCCGCGGGACAATCGGACCGCCGAATTCGAGGAAGGGAGGTCTGGACATGGAGTGGGAGACCCCGGAGTTCACCGAAATCGGTGTCGCCCCTGAGGTGACGATGTACGTCGCCCAGATGGACGACTGATCGAGTAATGCCGCCAGGGGCGTCGGAATCACTTTCCGGCGCCCCTGGTCGGCGTGTACGACGAGAAACGGGGAACCCGATGAGTGCGCCGCCCGTGGCCAACAAGTGGATCTGCGAGATGTGCGGGCTCATCTACGATCCGGAGGAGGGTGACCCCGACAGCGGCATCCCGCCCGGGACGCCCTTCGAGGACATCCCCGACGACTGGATGTGCCCGATCTGCGGCGCCGAGAAGGCGGACTTCCGCGAGGTGCAACCGGGAGAGGATCTCGATCTATGATCACCGGGTACGGCCACTTCGTCCAGCTGGCCGAGTCGTTGCAGTGGGACGAGCAGGACATCGACCTGACCGCCGACGTCGAGGCGTGGGAGAAGCTCGAGTCCGAGGAGCGTGACCGGGTCCTCGGCCTGATCGCCGGGTTCTGCGTGGGCGAGATGTCGGTCGCCACCCACCTGGGCTCGTTCGAGGAGAAGGCGACCACGGACGACTCCATGGCGGGCTGCTTCGCGGCGCAGGCCCGCGACGAGGCACGCCACGCCCGGTTCTTCGACCGGGTCGCCGGCGAGGTCGTCGGCGTTCCCGGCGAGAACCTGGCCGACCGGCTGGAGACGCTCCGCGACCGCGTGAGCCCCGAGCTGCTCGAGCTGTTCGAGGAGCGCCTGCCGACCCTGGCCGCGGACCTCGCCGCCGGGGAGAAGGACCTGACCGCGGCCGTCAGCCTCTACCACATGATCCTGGAGGGCGTGGTCCTCACGGCCGGGCAGCACGCGCTGCTCGCCGCGCTCGACCGCTGCTCGGTGAGCCTGCCCGGCGTGCACAAGGGCATGGAGCTGGTGCTGCGTGACGAGCGCTGGCACATCGGCTTCGGGTCCCGGGTCATCCAGAGCGCCGACGTCGTGTCCGACGAGATGGAGGAACTGCTGCAGCAGGGCATGAAGGCCGCGAACGCCTGGGGCGAGCTCATCGAGCGGGCGGACATCGAGAAGGTCGAGCAGCTGCACAAGCGCCGGCTGAAGTCCGTCGGCATCAAGTTCTGGTGAAGGACTCGTGAGGGTTCGTGTCCTGGGGTCCTCCGCCGGCGGCGGGCTCCCGCAGTGGAACTGCTCCTGCCCGGGGTGCACGGGCGCCCGCGAGGGCACCGTCGCGCCACGCACGCAGTCGTCGATCGCGGTCGGCGACGGGGACGCGTGGTTCCTGGTCAACGCCTCGCCCGACGTCCGCCAGCAGCTCGCCGCCGCGCCCGACCTGCACCCCGGCTCGGCCCGGCGGAGCCCGGTCGAGGCGATCCTGCTCTCCGACGCCGAGATCGACCACACGCTGGGCCTGCTGATCCTGCGCGAGGGTTCCGGGGTGACGGTGCACGCGACGGCGGCGACCGAGGCCACCCTGCGGGAGGGAACGGGTTTCCTGACGACGCTGGAGGCGTACTGCCCCGTGGAGGTCGTCCCGGTCGAGGTCGGCGTGGCCCGGGCACTCACGCCGACCCTGTCCTACACCGCGTTCGACCTGCCCACCGGCAAGTCGCCGCGGTTCGCCACCTCCGGGCCCGCCGAGGGCCGGGTGGTCGGGTTCCGGTTCCACGACCACGCGACCGGCGGCAGCGTCGTGTACGCCCCCGGCGTCGCCGACCTCGCCCCGCTCGAGGCGGCCTGCGCGGGCGCGTCGGTGCTGCTCGTCGACGGCACCTGCTTCCACGACGACGAGCTCGTCCGGCTCGGGCTCGGCCGCAAGACCGCCGCGGACATGGGCCACGTGGCGCTGGAACGCTCGTTGGACCGGTTCGCCGAGCTCGGCGTGCCGCGCATCGTGCTCGTCCACATGAACAACTCGAACCCGATCCTGCTCCCCGACTCCGACGAGGCACCCGTCGTCGGGAAGGCCGGGGTGGAGATCGGCCACGACGGATGGGAGATCGAGGCATGACGGCGGTCGCCGAGACGACGTTGACCGAGCGCCTGCGCTCGCAGGCCTCGCGCTATCACGCGGCGCACCCCTTCCACGTGCGCATGAACGACGGCGAGCTGTCCCCGGCCCAGATCCGCGGGTGGGTGGCGAACCGCTTCCACTACCAGGAGTCCATCCCGATCAAGGACGCCGCGATCCTGTCGAACTGCCCGGACGTCGCGGTGCGGCGACGGTGGATCCGGCGGATCACCGATCACGACGGCGTCGGGGACGACCCGGGCGGCATCGAGGCGTGGCTGCGACTGGGCGAGGCGTGCGGGGTGCCGCGCGAGGAGATGACCGACCACCGCCACCTGCAGCCCGGCGTGCGGTTCGCGGTCGACGCCTACGTGACCTTCGCGCGGACGAAGCCCTGGCCGATCGCGGTGGCGTCGTCGCTGACCGAGCTGTTCGCGCCGGACCTCATGGCGACCCGGCTCGCGGCGTTCGAGAAGTACTACACGTGGATCGACCCGGCCGGCCTGCAGTACTTCCGCAACCGTCTGCACCAGGCGCCGCGCGATTCCGAGCACGCCCTCGAGGTGGTCCTGGAGCACTGCCGGACGCCGGAGGCGGAGCAGGCGGCCTACGACGCGCTGGCGTTCAAGAACGACGTCCTGTGGTCGATGATGGACGCCATCGACGCGGCCTACCCGACATGACCTCTCCGATCACGACGTCGGGCGTGCCCCGCCTCGCCCGCGGGGTGAAGCTGCGCTTCGACCGCTCGCGGGAGCGGCACGTGCTGCTGCTGCCCGAGACGGTCGTCGTCCTGAACGCCACCGGCACCGCGATCCTGGAGCTCTGCGACGGGCAGCGGACCGTGGCCGACATCGTCGCCGCGCTGCGTGAGCAGTACGCGGACGTGCCCGAGGGGCAGGTCGTCGCGTACCTGGCGAAGCTCGCGGAGCGCCGACACCTGGAGATCACCGATGGAGATTGACGGACCCCTCGGCCTGCTGGCGGAACTGACCTACCGCTGCCCGCTGGCGTGCGCCTACTGCTCGAACCCGACCGAGCTGGCCGCCTACCGCGACGAGCTGGACACCGCCGAGTGGCAGCGGGTGATCACCGAGGCCGCCGAGCTGGGCGCGTTGCAGTGCCACCTCTCGGGCGGGGAGCCGCTGCTGCGCCGCGATCTCGCCGACCTGGTGCGGACCGCCGCCGAGCAGGGGCTGTACACGAACCTCGTCACGAGCGCGCTGGGCTTCACCGAGAAGCGGGCGGCCGAGCTGCACGACGCGGGCCTGGACCACGTGCAGGTGTCGCTGCAGGCCGACGAGCCGGCGCTCTCGGACCGGATCGCGGGGCTGCCGTCGTTCCGGCGCAAGATCGAGGCCGCGCGGCGGGTGCGGGAGCTGGGCTGGCCGCTGACGCTGAACGTCGTGCTGCACCGGCAGAACATCGACCGCATCCCCGAGATCCTCGCGGCGGCGGAGGAGCTCGAGGCCGACCGGATCGAGCTGGCGAACACCCAGTACTACGGGTGGGCGGCGCTGAACCGGGCGGCGCTGCTGCCCTCGCGCGAGCAGCTGGCGGAGGCCGAGGTCGTGGTCCGCGAGGCCAAGGAACGGCTCCGGGGGCGCATGGAGATCATCTACGTGATCCCGGACTACTACGCGACGTACCCGAAGCCGTGCATGGGCGGCTGGGGCGCGCGCCAGCTCGTCGTCGTCCCCACCGGCGACGCCCTGCCGTGCCTGGCCGCGCACGGCCTGCCGCTGCCGTCGGCGAACGTGCGCGAGCACGACCTCGCGTGGATCTGGCAGGACTCGCCGATGTTCTCGGCCTACCGCGGCACGGACTGGATGCAGGACCCGTGCCGGTCGTGCTCGCGGCGCGAGGTCGACCTGGGCGGGTGCCGCTGCCAGGCGTTCGCGCTGACCGGCGACGCCACCCGCACCGACCCGGTGTGCCACCTCAGCCCCGACCACGGGATCGTCGAGGCGGCGGTGGCGGAGGCCAACGAGGAGCGCACCCCCGTCGACCTGCCGCTCGTGCCCCGCCGCGAACGGCAGCGGAACTAGTCGTCCAGCGGGACCCCGCCGAAGGCCACCAGGCTGACCACGAAGTACACGACGTAGAAGGCCAGCAGGACGATGCCGTGCCACCGGCGCAGGCGGCCCGTGGCGAGGAAGCCGGCCGCGATCGCCGTCATGACGATGAGCACGGGCAGGTGCCAGGCCAGGACGTCGTCGTCGACCTCGATCTCCCCGCCGGCCAGCAGGATGATCCCGAGCTTGCCGGTCACCGAGAACACCACGCTGCCGACGACGTTGGCGACGGCGATCTCCGGGGCGCCGCGGCGCTGCGGCTCGGCGGTGAGGAAGATGTCCTCGAGCGAGAGGGCCAGCGTCGCGATCGTGACGCCGAAGACGGTGCCCTCGATGCCGAGGGTCTCGATGACGCCCTCGGTCGCCTGCCCGGCCGCCACCGCGCCGATGATCAGCCCGAGCAGCGCCAGGACGGCGAGCCCGAGCCCGACGCCGGGGGAGTGCGAGCGGGCCCGCAGGAACCCCTGGTCGACGCGGAGGTCGGGCGGGAGGTCGAAGCCGCCACCGGTCCCGCCCGTCGTCGTCCGGTCGCCGCCGAGGCCGGCCGAACCGGTCGACCCGCCGCCGACCCCGGCGCCCACCTTCTCCAGCTGCTCGTAGACCTCGGCGTTGCGGAACACCGGTCGGCGGGCGGCGTACTCGCGGTAGGCGATGTAGCCGACGAACGCGACGAAGAGCAGCAGCAGCACGACCCCGGCGGCCACGGTGAGGAAGCCCGTCAGCGCGAACGCGAGCATGAGGATCGGGGCGGCGACGAACAGCGCGAGGTAGTCCTTCGGCACGTCGACCGCGCACGGCGCGATGATCGCCGCGATCGCGAGCACGATGCCCGTCATCGCGACCGTCGTCCCGATCACCGTGCCGAGCGCGACCTCGCTGAGGTCCTCGAGGTTCAGCACGATCCCGAAGGCGAGATCGTCGAACTCGATCCCGGTGAACACCACGGCGATCAGGAAGAGCGAGATCGTCCAGCGACTCGCCACCCCGACGAGGTATTCGATCAACTTCTCGGCACTGAACACCAGGACCGCGATCCCGATGACGAACAGGATGATCGATTCCATGCAGGCGCTCCTCGCCGAGCCGTTGATCGCCACGATGTGTACGACATGATGTGATCGCCGACGATGGTGATCGGCATCACCGGCGAACACAACGGGTCGACAGGACAGGTCCGGACGAGGATTCGCGCGGTCTACCCCGTGTTGCGCATCCCCGCGGAGATGCCGTTGACCGTGAGCAGCAGGGCGCGCTGCAGATCGGTGTCGGGCTCGTCGACCGTGCGGCGCTCCGCGAGCGCGTGGACCTGCAGGTGGTGCAGCGGCTCCAGGTAGCTCTCGCGGACCTCGAGGGTCTGGCGCAGCAGCGGGTTGCCCGCGAGCAGTTGGTCGCCGGGGGACAGGGCGAGGACCTCCTTCAGGGTCCGCGCGTGCTCGGCCTTGATGATCTCGAAGACGTCCTGCAGCTCCGGGTCGACGAGCTCGGAGACGTAGAACCCGGCGATGCGCATGTCGGTCTTCGCGAGCGTCATCTCGACGTTGGAGAGCAGGTTCGCGAAGAACGCCCAGTCGCGCATTTCGTCGATGACGTCGCCGTACCCGGCCTCGTGCGCGGCGCGCAGGCCCGAGCCCAGCCCGAACCATCCCGGGACGATCATGCGGGTCTGCGTCCAGCCGAACACCCACGGGATCGCGCGGAGGTCGTCGAGCGAGGCGTCGCCCCCGGCCCCCGGCCGCTTGCCGGGCCGGGACCCGACGTTCAGCATCGACAGCTCGTCGACCGGCGTGGCCTGGGTGAAGAAGTTCGGCAGCCCCTCGTGCCCGACGAGCTCCTCGTAGGCGGCCTGGGCGGCGTCGGAGATGACGTCCATGGCCTCGTCCCAGCGCTTCAGCTGGTCGGCGGGCACGCGGCTGGTCTGGTGCAGCAGCGTCGCCTCGAGCACCGCCGAGAGCATGATCTCCAGGTTGTCCTCGGCGAGGGTGGGCAGCGAGTACTTGTCCGAGATGACCTCGCCCTGCTCGGTCTCCTTCATCACCGCGTCGACGACGCCGTGCGGCTGCGCCGCGATCGCCTCGGCGGACGGGCCGCCGCCGCGGCCGACGGACCCGCCGCGACCGTGGAACAGCCGCAGCCGCACGCCGTACTTGGCGGCGACGTCGCGGAGCTGGCGCTGGGCCTGGTGGATCGACCACTGGCTCGTCGTGATCCCGGCGCCCTTGTTGGAGTCCGAGTAGCCCAGCATCATCTCCTGCACGTCGCCGCGGGCCGCCACGATCGCGCGGTACGACGGGTCGGAGAGCATCCCGTCCAGCAGGTCACCGGAGATCTTCAGCTCGGTCGCCGTCTCGAACAGCGGGACGATGTCCAGCGACGAGCGCGCCCCGTCGACGGTGAGCTCGATCAGGCCGGCCTCGCGCGCGAGCACGGCCACCGCGAGGACGTCGTCGACGTTCTGGGCCATCGACATGATGTAGGTGTGCAGGGCCTCCTCGCCGTAGGTGTCCTGCACCGACCGGATGGTGTCGAAGACCTCCAGGGTCTCCCGGAACGAGTCGTCGCCGATCTCCTGCCAGTTCCGCCGCGGGGTCAGCGCGCGGCGGCCGGCGAGCTCGGTGGACAGGACCTCGATGCGCCCGTCGTGGTCCAGCTCGGCGTACGGCGTCTCGAGCTCCCCGAGGCGGTCGAACAGGGCCGCGAGCGCCGTGTGGTGGAACTTGGTGTGCTCGCGCACGTCGATCGAGGCCAGGTGCAGGCCCACGGCGTTCGCGGAGCGCATGACGTCGCGCAGCATCCCGTCGGCGATCCGCTCGCCGTCGTGGGTGCGCAGCGACCGGTCCATGACCTCCAGGTCGTGCAGGTAGTCCGCGCTGCCGAGGTAGTCGCGGCCGGGGACGTGCGCCGACCCGTCGGCGTAGCGGGCGCGGGTGTTCTCCAGCCGCGCGTGGATGTAGGAGCACTTCAGCCGGTACGGCTCCTCGGCGTTGAGCCGGACGAAGCGGTCGTGGACCTCCGGGAGGTGCCGGCGGTCGCGGGCCAGGCTGCGGCGCAGGTCGTCGGAGACCCCGGCCAGCCGGGTCGAGACCGACAGCTCCTGCACCAGCTCCTCGATGAGCCCGATCTGGATGCGGACCCCGCGGTCGGCGTAGATCGTCATCGCGTCCCGGGTCAGCTCGGCGGTGACGTTCGGGTTGCCGTCGCGGTCGCCCCCCACCCAGCAGCCGAGCACCAGCGGGCGGGCGCCGTCGGGCAGGCGCAGGCCGACCCGGGCGAGTTCCTCGTCCAGGACGGTGAGCACCTCGGGCACCGCGTGCCGCCCGAGCTGTTCGAGGTAGTAGGACACCGAGCGGGCCTCGTCGAGCACCGTGGGCCGCTCCGGGCGGATCTCGTCGGTCTGCCAGATGAGGTCGACGAGGCGCTCCAGCTTCGTCTCCGCGACGTCCGGGGGCAGCCCGTCGCCGAGGATGGCGGCGATCGAGCGCAGCTTGCCCAGCACCGACTGCCGCTGCGCCTCGGTGGGGTGCGCAGTGAACGTCGGCTTGAGCTCCAGACGGGACAGCGCGGTCTGCAGCTCGTCGGGATCGGCCTCGTCGACGAGCCGCTGCGCGAGCAGGTGGATCGGGCCCTCGCCCTGCTCGTGCACCTCCCGGCGCTCGGCGGCCCGGTGGGTCTGCTCGGCGACGTTCGCCAGGTGGAAGTAGGTGGCGAACGCGCGGGCGAGCACCGCGGCGGTGCCCGGGTCGAGGTCGGCCAGCAGGTCGCGGATCTCGGTGTCGCCCCGCTCGGGGACCTCCCGCACCATCGCCCGGACCTGCTCGACGAGCTCCAGCATCTCGTCGCCGTTCTGCCGCGCGAGGGTCTGCCCGAGCAGCGTGGAGAGCCGGCGGATGTCGGTGCGCAGCGCGGAGTGCTCGGACTCCGAGGAGACGCTGCCCTCGGTCGGCACGGAATCGGAACGACGGCCGGTGCTCATCTGGCGCATCTCCTCGGAGGCTCGGGGCTCGGGACGCCCACGGCACCGGGGACGTGGCCGATTGTCTGCCCCGACGGGGTGTGCCGCTACACCTGGCTGCAGCAACCTTCCCGACGGCGGGGCCGACCAACGGGGGCCGGATGGCTCGGCGGGGCGGTGCCGGGGTGCGTCGGCGTTGCGTCGCGCACACGGTTCGGGTGGGTCGTCCTGCGGCGGCTCGGCGTTGCTTCGCGCGCACGGTTCGGGCGGGTCGTCCTGCGGCGGAGCGCCGTTGCGTCGCGCACCATAGTAGGCGTCGCCCGAGTGCGGCCCCGACGCACCCGGAGGAGCAGTGGGTGCCCGCTCGGCGTGCGGCCCTCGGGCCGTGTGCGGGACGCAACGCGCGTATGGCGGGGTGCGACCTGCGCCGGCCGTGTGCGGGACGCAACGCGCGCGTGGCCAGCGCGACATGATCGTGCGGGGCCCGCTCACCCACGTCCGAGGAAGTCGCGTTCCACGGCGTTCCCGGTGAGCAGCGCCGCCTCGGCCCTGGCCGCGTCCGCCTCCGCGGACCGGCCGAGCTCCTGCAGGAACCGCGCCCGGGCCGCCGCCAGGTAGTGGTAGGTCGCCAGGGCGGGCTCGGCACGCAGCGGCTCCAGCGCCTCGAGACCGGCCGCCGGACCCTCGGCGAACCCGACCGCCACGGCCCGGTTGAGCGCGACGACGGGGGACGGCCAGCGGGCGAGCAACTCGTCGTAGAGCCCGACGATCTCGGACCAGTCGGTGTCCGCAGCACTCGGGGCCTCGGCGTGCACCGCCGCGATCGCCGCGAGCACGGCGTACCGCGACACCGGACGGCCGCGCAGCGCCTCCTTCGTCAGCGCGGTGCCCTCCGTGATCATCCCGGCGTCCCAGCGCGTCCGGTCCTGGTCGGCGAGCAGGACGAGCTCCCCGTCGGGTCCGGTCCGGGCTGCCGACCGGGCGTCGGTGAGCAGGACCAGCGCCAGCAGGCCGGTGACGGCGGGATCGGTCGGGAAGCGGGTGCGGAGCAGGCGGGCGAGGTCGTGGGCCCGGTCGAGGAGGTCGCGGCGCAGCAGCGCGTCGCCCTCGGGCGCGGTGTGACCCGTCGTCAGGACCAGGTGGACGACGGACAGGACCGCCGCGAGCCGCTCGGGCAGCTCGGCCGTCGCGGGCACGCGGTAGGGCACGCGGGCGGCCGCGATCTTCTTCTTGGCCCGCGTGATCCGGGCCGCCATCGTCGCCTCCGGCACGAGGAACGCCCGCGCGATCTCCCCGGTGGTCAGGCCGCCCAGGAGCCGCAGGGTCAGAGCCACGCGGGCGGGGCCGGCCAGGGCGGGATGGCAGCAGGTGAAGACCAGCGCGAGCAGGTCGGTCTCGCCCGGCGTCGGATCATCGGGAGCGACCTCGTCGGTGACGAGCCACGGCAGCGCCCGGGCCGCGACCTCGTCCCGCCGCAGCCGGTCCAGCGCCCGGCGCCGGGCCGCCGTCGTCAGCCAGGCTCCGGGCCGGGCCGGGACGCCGTCCGCGCGCCAGGACTCCACCGCCCGCGCGAAGGCGTCCGCGACGCACTCCTCGGCGACGTCGAGGTCGCGCGTGACGCGCACCGTCGCGGCGAGAACCGGGCCCCACTCGCGACGGTGCGCGTCCGCGAGGGCCGCGTCGGCCGGCCCCATCTCAGGGGTAGATGACGGGCCGGACCTCGACCCCGCCGAACACCGCCGGGACCTCCCGGGCGACGGCGAGCGCGGCGTCGAGGTCGGGGGCGTCGATGAGGTAGTAGCCGCCGAGGGCCTCCTTGGTCTCGACGAAGGGCCCGTCGGTCACCTCCGCGTCGTCCCCGGCGGCGTAGTCGGGCGACCGCCCACCCCCGCGGAGGCTCGTGGCGGTCGTGCTCGGCGCGAGCTGGCCGCCGCCCCGGAGCACGTCGCCGTGCGCGGCCTGGAACTTCTGGTGGGCGGCGAGCAGGTCGGCGGGCGCGTCGGCGGCGTAGGCGGCCTCGTCGACGTAGAACAGGATCAGGTAGCCGGCCATGGGTGCTCCTTCGGGGAGGAGGCCCCGGCGTCTCCGGGGCCCACATCATGTCGACGCGGACCGATCGCGGGAATCGACAGCTCCGTCGACGGGAACCTCGGATCCCGTGAGCACCACTGCCGGCAACACGAAGGCCTACGCCGACTCGAGCGGCTCGTTCAAGCGTCGCGGGCCCCGCTTCACCGACCGCATCGTCGCGAACCCGACCGGCGAGGGGGAGTGGCCGGCCGAGCCCGGGCGCTACCGGCTCGTCGTCTCCCTGGCGTGCCCGTGGGCGCACCGGTCGGTGATCGTGCGCCGGCTGATGGGCCTCGAGGACGCGATCTCACTGGCGATCACCGACCCGCTGCAGGACGACCGCTCGTGGCGGTTCTCCCTCGACGAGGGCGGCGTGGACCCGGTGCTGGGCTACACCCACCTCGAGCAGGCCTACCTCGCCCGTGACCCGGAGAACGGCACCGAGAACGGCGTCTCGGTGCCCGCGATCGTCGACGTGCCGTCGGGACAGCTCGTCACGAACGACTTCCCGAACGTCACGCTCGACCTCGGCCGCGAGTGGACCGCCCACCAGCGCGCCGTGGCGCCGACGCTCTATCCCGACGAGCTGCGCGACGAGATCGACGAGGTCAACGAGGGCGTCTTCCACGACGTGAACAACGGTGTCTACAAGGCCGGGTTCGCGACGCGGCAGTCCCGCTACGAGGAGGCCTACACCGCGTTGTTCGCGCGCCTCGACGAGCTCGACGAGCGGCTGGAGAACCAGCGCTACCTCGTCGGGGACCACATCACCGAGGCCGACATCCGCCTGTTCACCACGCTGGCGCGCTTCGACGCGGTCTACCAGGGCCACTTCAAGTGCAACCGGCAGAAGCTCGCGGAGTTCGGGGCGCTCTGGGCCTACGCCCGCGACCTCTACCAGACCCCCGGGTTCGGCGACACGGTCGACTTCGACCACATCAAGCGGCACTACCACCAGGTCCAGACGACGATCAACCCGACGCAGATCGTCCCGCTCGGGCCCGAGCCGTCGGTCTGGCTCACCCCGCACCACCGCGAAGAGCTCGGCGGCTCGCCGTTCGGACCGGAGGGCACGGCCCCGGAGCCGCTCGAGCGCCCCCTGCGACCGCTGGGCCCGATCGACATGTAGTGGGTAGCCGACCGGTGTGAGCACACCGAAGAACGTCGCCGAGCACGTCCTCGACCGTCTCGCCGCCTGGGGTGTCCACCGGTTCTACGGCTATCCGGGCGACGGCATCGGCGGGATCTTCACCGCCCTGCCGGAGCGCGACGACGCCGAGTTCGTGCAGGTCCGGCACGAGGAGACCGCCGCGTTCGCCGCGTGCGCGGACGTGAAGTACGGCGGGTCGCCGATCGGGTGCTGCGTCGTCACCGGCGGTCCGGGCGCGATCCACGCGCTGAACGGGCTCTACGACGCGAAGCTCGACCACCAGCCCGTCGTCGCCCTCCTCGGGCACACCGCGCAGACCGCACAGGGCGGCGGCTACTACCAGGAGGTCGACCTCCCGACGCTGTTCGCCGGCGTCGGGGGCTACGTCGCCGAGGTCAAGGACCCCTCGCAGGTGCGGCACGTCGTCGACCGGGCGTGCCGCACCGCGCTGGCCGACCGCACCGTCGCCGTCGTGATCCTGCCCAGCGACGTGCTGGAGGAGAAGGCGGTGCCCGAGCCGCCGGACGCGCACGGCTACTACCAGACCTCCGCGGTCCCGTCGTCCGACCCGGGTGCCCCGGCCCCCGCCGCGCTCGAGGCCGCGGCGGCGGTGCTGAACGCGGGGGAGAAGGTCGCGATCCTGGCCGGTGCCGGGGCGCTCGGGGCCTCCACCGAGCTGACCGAGGTCGCGAACCGGCTCGGCGCCGGCCTGTCCACCGCGCTGCTCGGCAAGGGCGTGATCGATGAGCGCTCGCCCTGGAACTGCGGCGCGATCGGCCTGCTCGGCACGACGGCGTCGTGGCACCTGATGCGCGAGTGCGACACCCTGCTGATCGTCGGCTCGACGATGCCCTACACCGAGTACTACCCGGCCCCGGGGCAGGCGCGGGCGGTGCAGATCGACGTCGACGGGACGCGCTGCGGCATCCGCTACGACACCGACGTCAACCTCACCGGCGACGCCGCGATCACTTTGGAGGCGCTGCTCCCGCTGCTGGAGGACAAGACGGACCCGACGTGGCGCGCGCACGTCGAGCGGTGGACGGCCTCGTGGGACGACTACTCCGCGCAGCGCGCGCACGAGCGGACGGAGAAGCTGAATCCGGAGCTCGTCGTCCGGGAACTCTCCGACCGGTTGCCCGACGACGCCCAGATCGCGGTCGACTGCGGGACCGCCACCTCCTGGTACGCCCGCGACCTGACGCTGCGCCCCGGTCAGCGCGGCTCGCTCTCCGGCACGTTGCTGTCCATGGGCGGCGCGATGCCGTACGCGATCGCGGCCAAGACCGCGCATCCGGACCGGCCCGTCGTCGCGCTGGTCGGCGACGGAGCGATGCAGATGAACGGCGTCAACGAACTCATCACGATCCAGCGGTACTGGCGGACGTGGGCCGACCCGCGCCTGGTGATCCTCGTGCTGTCGAACGACGACCTCTCCTACGTCTCGTGGGAGACCCGCGGGATGCTCGGCGAGGCGCCCGACCCGCAGTCCCAGGCGGTGCCCGACGTGCCCTACGCGGAGTGGGCCACGCTGCTCGGGCTCGATGGGGCGACGCTGACCGAGCGGGACGCGATCGGGTCGGTGTGGGACCGCGCGCTCGCGGCCGACCGCCCGTTCGTCGTCGACGCGAAGGTCGACAAGGACATCCCGCTGGTTCCCCCGCACGTGACGCTGCAGCAGGCGTTCAACACCGCTCGCTCGCAGGTCGCGGGGGACCCCGACGCGCTCTCGATCATCGCCAACGGCGTGAAGGAGACGGTCGGGGCCAAGGCCCGGTCGTTGCTGGGCCTCCCGACGAAGCACTGAGGGCGCGGCCCTTACGGTGGATGCATGGCAGTCACCGTGGAGAACGCCGACGACCTGACCCGGGCCCCGGGCGCGTCGGTCACCCCCGACACCCTCCCGAACGACCTCGACATCACCGACCTGGTGGTCGGCGGCGGCGCCGAGGCGAGCCACCGCGACACCGTGCAGGTGCAGTACGAGGGCCGGCTGGTGTCGAACTCCAGCGAGTTCGACTCCTCGTGGAGCCGTGGCGGCACCCCGGTCGAGTTCCCGCTCGGCCAGGTCATCGACGGCTTCAAGCTGGGCATCTCGGGCATGCGTGAGGGCGGCCGCCGCATCCTCGTCGTGCCCCCGCACCAGGGCTACGGCCCGCAGGGCGCCGGCGGGGTCATCCCGGGCAACGCCCACCTCGTGTTCGTCGTCGACCTCGTCAAGGTCAACTGATCCTCTAGGGTGCGCGGTGGTACCGAGCGGTACCACCGTGTACCGAAGGAGGTCGACCGTGCCGGAGAAGGCGCCTGACGTCGTCGTCAGCGAGACCGTGGACGCCCCGCCGGAGAAGGTGTGGGAGCTCGTCGGCGACCCCGCCCGCATGGGCGAGATCTCGCCGGAGTGCTACTCGACCCGCTGGCTCGGCGGCGCGACCGGCCCGAAGCCCGGAGCCCGCTTCATCGGCTGGAACCGCAAGGGCCTGCTCCGCTGGCCGACCACCAGCACCGTCGCCGAGTACGACCCGGCCTCCCACATCAGCTGGGACGTCGACGTCCTCGGCCAGGCCGTGGCTCGCTGGAGCTTCACCCTCGAGCCCGAGGGCACCGGGACGAAGGTGACCCAGCGCTGGGTCGACAAGCGCACCCCGATCGCGTCGCTGGTCGGCAAGGGCCGCACCTCGGACAGCCCGTCGCACAACCGCGAGGGCATGGCGCGCACGCTCGCGACGGTGAAGGCGCGCAGCGAGGGCCGCGCGGGCTGATCGTCCGGGCTAGCCCGACCGGGTGACCGATCTGACGGAACTCGCCCGTCCCGTCAGGATCGGGGGATGCCCTTTCCCGACGGCGGGTCCTCCCCCGACCGGGTCCGCGGGCTCGACGGGCCGGCGGCGGACCTGGTCGCGGCCCTGGCCGTCTGGGGCGGGGCCGCGCCGGTCGACCACCTCGCCGCCGTGTCGGGGCTCCCGGCCGGGGCGATGCTGCGCGCGGTCCGCGAGGCGACCGGGTCCGGGATCCTGCTCTGGCGCGACGACGAGCGGCTCGAGTTCGTGCACGCCGCCGACCGGGAGGCCGCGGCCGAGGACGTGCCCGCGCCGCTGCGCCGGCTCCTGCTCGCCGCCCACGCGGCGGCGCTGGAGAGCGCGGACGCGCTGTCGCGGGCGGGGACGCTGGCGGCCGCCGGCCGCGTCGACGAGGCGGTCCGGGTCGCGCGCGGGGAGCTCGCCGCGACGCAGGACCCCGCCGTCCGGGCCCGCATCCGCTCGTTCCTGATCTTCACCCTGATCAGTGCGGCGCGCGTGGACGACGCCCGCGCGGAGATCGACGCCGTCCTCGCCCTGCCGCTGCCGCGCGACCAGCAGGAGCGGCTGGCCCACCTGCGGACCTGGGTCGACCTGCTGGCCGGCGACGGTCCGCTGCCCGACCCGGACCCGGTCGCGGGGAACCCGACGGCCCTGCTCAACGCGGCCATGGCGGCGTTCCTGCGTGGGCGGACGGTCCGCGCGACCGAGCTCGCCGTCGCGTCGGTGGAGGCCCGGGCGGGGGAGTCGTGGGCGGACGCGGCGACGGCGACGGTGTGGCCGGCCTGGTGCCGGCTGCTGGCCGAGGGGCCCCGGGCGGCGGACCGTGACGCCCGCGAGGTCCGGGACCGTGCCGCCCGCGCCGGCCACCTCTGGCTCGGGCCGTACCACGACTTCGTCGCCGCGCGGATCCACGTGATCGCCGGCCGGTGGGCCGACGGCGTGGCCGCGATGGACGCCGGGCTCGCTGCCGCCGCGGGGACCGGCACCGGCTGGATCTCGCTCGCGCTCGCCGGCCGGGCGCGTGTCGAGCTCGACCGGGGCGACCTCCCGGCCGCGGCCGGGGTGCTCGACCGTGCCGCGGACGTGCCGGAACAGTTCGGGCTCCCCGCCGTCGCGATCACGTCCGCCCTGCTCGACGAGGCCCGCGGCGCGCCGGAGGCCGCCCTGGAGCGCGCGGCCGCCGCGTGGCGGGACGCGCGACGCGGCGGGCGGACGGCGACGACGGCGCTCTACGGCCTCGACCTCGCCCGGCTCGCGACCCGGGCGGGCCGGCCGGACGTGCTCCGGGAGCTGGCCGACGCCGTCCGCGCCGAGCCGCCCGACGGCGTGTTGTTCGGCCCGGTCGCCGGGCTCGTGGGCGGGCTCGCGGAGGACGACCTCGCCGCGGTGCTCGCCGGGGCGGACGCGCTCGAGGCGGCCGGTGACGTGCCGGGGGAGATGGCGGCGCGCGAGGAGGCGGCGGCCCTGGCCACGCGCCTCGCCGACGCCGACGCCGCCCGCACGGCGGCCGCGCGCGTGCGGGAGCTCGCCGGGCCGCTGGGGGCGGAGGGCGTGACCCGGCGGCTCGCCGCCCGGCTGCGCGCCGGCGGGGTCCGACTCGGCGCGGCCGGCCCGCGCGGGCGCCCGGCGCAGGGCTGGCACGCGCTGACCCCGACCGAGCGCCGCGTCGCCGAGCTCGTGGCCGACGGCGTGCCCGGGCCCCAGATGGCCATCCGCCTCGCGATCTCGCCACGCACGGTGCAGACCCACGTCTCGAACGCGTTGCGCAAGCTCGGCCTCCACACCCGGGTGGAGCTGGCGGCCGCTGCCGTGCGGCACCGCGACACCTGATCGGGGGCGTGCGTCTACGTCATCGCACGGATGTTCCACCGACCGATCGCGGTCACGCTGAGTCGCAAGCGCATCGGCGAAAGGGTGGTCATGTCGTTCTTCCTGTTCATGTGGATCGTTCTGCTCGGCGGTCTGGCACTCCACGTGATCCTCGACCGGTCGCCCGACCGGCGCAGCGGCCGCCGGATCCTCGAGCTGACCGCGCTCTGGTTCGTGGTGGTCGGCCTGGGCGTGAACGGCGCGATGGCCGGCCTGGTGCACCTCGGCCCGGGCGCGCCGGCGGCCGCGGAGTCCATCGGCTGGGCCCCCTCGCCGTTCCAGTGGGAGAACGGCGGATCGGACCTCGCCGTCGGGCTCGCCGGGCTCGCCGTCGCGTGGCGCCGCTTCCGCGGCGGGTGGATGAGCGCGGTCATCGCGATCGCCTTCGTGCAGCTCTACCTGGACGGCATCCAGCACGTCACGCAGTGGCTGATGCACGGCAACACCGCCCCCGACAACGTCGGCGCGATCCCGACCTGCTTCCTCGTCCCGCTGATCGCCGCGATCACCACGTGGGCCGCGCGCCGCGCCGCCGCCCGCCGCGTCCCGCACGGTGCCCACGAGACCCCGCTGGTCTCGGCCTGACCCGCGCCACCATCCCCGGAAGGACCTGACGTGCCCGCATCCTCCCTGCTGATCATCCTCGCGCTGGTCGGCTACGCGATCTACAAGCAGTCCCAGCGCCACGAGGTGGTCGGCTCCTCGCGGTTCAAGCTCGCGATCATCTACGGCATCGTCGGGATCGCCATCGGCGGCTACCACGTGCCGGTGAACGGCCTGGCCTGGCTGTTCCTCGGCATCTCGATCGCGCTCTCGGTCGTGGTCGGTCTCGCCCGCGGGCGGTACACCCGGATCTGGAACGAGGGTGGCCGCGTCTACGCCCAGGGCACCGCGCTGACCATCGGGCTGTTCCTCGGCATGGTGGTCGTCAAGTTCGGGCTCGGCACGATCGCCTACTTCGAGGGGATCAACGACTCCGGCGGCATCGGCGAGGTGCTGATCATGATCGCCGTCATGATCGCGTTCCAGGCCGAACTGGTGTGGCGGCGCGCCGAGCCCCTCGGCGCCCGGGACTCCTCGGCGGACGCTGTCGGGGTCGCCCGTTAGCGTTGGGGCCGTGCGAGTGGCGACCTGGAACGTGAACTCCGCGAAGGCCCGCGAGCCCCGCCTGCTGGGCTGGCTCGACGAGCGCGCGCCCGACGTCGTGTGCCTCCAGGAGACCAAGCTCTCCGACGAGGCCTTCGAGGAGACGTTCGGGCCCGCGCTCGCCGAGCGCGGCTACGCGGTCGCCCACCACGGCGAGGGCCGGTGGAACGGCGTCGCCCTGCTCTCGCGGGTCGGGCTGGAGGACGTGGTGAACGGCCTGCCCGGCGCTCCGGGCTATCCGCACCAGGAGGCCCGCGCGGTCACCGCGACGTGCGGCGACCTGCGGGTCACCAGCGTCTACGTGCCCAACGGCCGCACGGTCGACGACCCGCACTACGCGTACAAGCTCGAGTGGCTCGGCGTCCTGCGCGACCAGGTCGAGGCCGGCGACCCGGCGTCCACGATCGTCGCGGGCGACTTCAACATCGCCCCGGCCGACCTCGACGTCTACTCCGTCGAGGCCTACGCCGAGTCCACGCACGTGACGCCGCCCGAGCGCGAGGCGCTCGCCGCGATCGAGAAGACCGGGCTGCACGACGTGATCCGCGAACGCTGGGTCGACGTCCCCGCCTTCACCTACTGGGACTACCGCGGCGGGGCCTTCCACCAGGACCGCGGGATGCGCATCGACCTCGTCCTCGCGGGCACCCCGGTCGCCGAACGCCGCCAGGCCGCCTGGGTCGACCGGCAGGCCCGCAAGGGCACCGGCCCGTCGGACCACGCCCCGGTCATCGTCGACCTCGACGAGGCCCCCGACGGCGACATCGGCCCGGTCGTGCCCCCGCCCTCCCTCGGGGCCAAGAAGGGCGCCCCGCGCCGGAGGAAGAGCTGATGCTCCGGCGGCGCACCGAGTGAGACGTGGCGCAGGTTCCAGGGCGTTCGGACCTGCGTGGTGTCGCACTCGCGGGACAGGAGCGCCGGATGCGGGTCAGACCGTCTCGAGCGGCCCCACCGACGTCACGTGGACGACGGCCGAGCCGAGCTCGTCCGAGGCGTCTAGGTCGACGGTGGCGGTGATGCCCCAGTCGTGGTCGCCCTCCGGATCCTCGAACACCTGCCGGACGGTCCACGTCCGGCCGTGGTCGCTAACCCGGAACAGGGCCGGACCGCGTGCGGAGGGCCCGGCGCCGAGGGTCGGGTACTCGGCGAAGTAGCGCTCCATGGCCTCGGCCCACTCGTCGCCGGTCGGGCCGTCGTCACCGGAGAGCTCGGCGAGGTCGGCGGGCCAGCGGCGCTCGAAGAGCTCCACCCGCCGGAACATCTCGTTGCGCACCAGCACGCGGAACGCGCGCTCGTTGCGGGTGACCGGCGGCGGGCCCTGGTCGATCGGCGCGGCGTCCGTGCCCGCGGCGTCCAGCTCCGTCGGGTTGGACAGCGTCTCCCACTCGTCGAGCAGCGACGAGTCGGTCTGGCGGACCAGCTCGCCGAGCCAGGCGATGAGGTCGTCGAGGTCGTCGGTGCCCGCGGTCTCCGGGATCGTCTGCCGCAGCGCGCGGTAGGCGTCGGTCAGGTAGCGCAGCACGAGGCCCTCGGACCGGGCGATCTTGTAGTGCGACACGAACTCGACGAACGTCATCGCCCGCTCGTAGAGGTCCCGGACGACGGCCTTGGGGGAGAGCTCCGCGTCGCCGACCCACGGGTGGCCCTTGCGGTAGGTCTCGAACGCCGGCTCCAGGAGCTCGGCCAGCGGCTTGGGCCAGGTGATCTCCTCGAGGCGCTCCATCCGCTCCTCGTACTCGAGCCCCTCGGCCTTCATCGCGCCGACGGCCTCGCCGCGCGCGGCGTTCTCCTGCGCGCGCAGCACCTGCTTCGGGTCGTCGAGCGTCGACTCGACGACGGAGACGAGGTCCAGTGAGTACGTCGGGGACTCGTCGTCGAGGAGTTCGAACGCGGCCAGGGCGAACGGCGACAGCGGCTGGTTGAGCGCGAAGTCGACCTGCAGGTCGTCCACGAGCCGGACCGTGCGCCCGGCGTCGTCGGGAACCTTCAGCACCTCCACCACGTCGGCCTCGATCAGCCCGCGGAACTGCTGGATCGCCCGCAGGATCAGCTTGCGCTGCGTGGCGCGGTCGGCGTGGTTGTCCTCGAGCAGGTGGCGCATCGCCGGGAAGTACGGCCCGGGGCGCTGCGCGACCTGCAGCAGCATGGCCGTCGTCACGCGCATCTGGCTGGTCAGCTGCTCAGGCTGGGCCTCGACCAGCTTCTCCATCGTGCGCTCGGACCACGAGACGAACCCGTCCGGCGGCTTCACCCGCACGACGCGCCGCTGCTTCTTGACGTCGTCGCCGGCCTTCGCCAGGCGCTTCGCGTTCTCCACCTCGTGCTCGGGCGCTTGCACCACGACGAACCCCGCCGTGTCGTAGCCCGCGCGCCCGGCCCGGCCCGCCACCTGGTGGAACTCGCGGGCCCGGAGGTGGCGCACCCGCTGGCCGTCGAACTTCGTCAGGGCCGTGAACAGCACCGTCCGGATCGGGATGTTGATCCCGACGCCGAGCGTGTCGGTCCCGCAGATCAGCTTCAGCAGGCCGGCCTGGGCCAGGGTCTCCACGAGTCGCCGGTACTTCGGCAGCATCCCGGCGTGGTGCACACCGATGCCGTGGCGGACCAGCCGGGAGAGTGTGCGCCCGAACCCGGCGGTGAACCGGAAGGAGCCGATCAGCTCGGCGATCTGCTCCTTCTCGGCCTTCGTCGAGACGTTGAGGCTCATCAGCGCCTGCGCCTGCTCGATCGCCGCGGCCTGCGTGGTGTGCACGATGTAGACCGGCGCCTGCTTGCCGGTGATGAGCTCGGAGATCGTCTCGTGCAGCGGGGTGGTCGACCAGCGGAACGAGAGCGGCACCGGACGCTCGGTGTTCGCGACGACGGCGGTCTCGCGCCCGGTGCGCCGGGTCAGGTCCTCCTCGAAGAAGGACACGTCGCCGAGGGTGGCCGACATCAGCAGGAACTGGCACTGCGGCAGCTCGACGATCGGGACCTGCCACGCCCACCCGCGGTCGGGGTCGGCGTAGAAGTGGAACTCGTCCATCACGACCTGGCCGATGTCGGCCGCCGCGCCCTCGCGCAGCGCCCAGTTGGCCAGCACCTCGGCCGTGCAGCAGATGACCGGCGCCTCGGGGTTCACGGCGGCGTCGCCGGTGAGCATGCCGACGTTGGCGTAGCCGAGCTGCGCGCCGAGGGAGAAGAACTTCTCCGAGACCAGGGCCTTGATCGGCGCCGTGTAGACGGTGCGCTCGCCGCGCGACATCGCGGCCACGTGCGCCCCGAGCGCGATCAGCGACTTTCCGGAGCCGGTGGGCGTCGAGACGATCACGTTCGCGCCGGTGACCAGCTCGATCAGCGCCTCGGCCTGGGCCGGGTAGAGCTCCAGCCCGCGCTCGGCCGCCCAGGCGGAGAACCCCTCGAACAGCTCGTCGGGGTCGGCGCCGGGCGCGGGCAGCAGGCTGGGGGTGCTCATCGGCGTCCATTGTCCTCGGTGGACCCCGTGTGACCGCGGCGACCGGTGACGGCGTTGCTCCGATCACCGGAGAAGAGTCGGGCCAATAACCCGCATTACCTGCCAGTAAATCGTGCTCGGGCGGCCAACCGGTCCTCGTGACTGCTCTGACCAGCGCAGACCACGGGGAGTCAGATCGCAGGCCGTGACGTTCTGGTTGCGTACCGCGTCCACCTCTCGACCCGCTCGTCCCCTTCGGCTGGACTTCCTCTCGGTGAGCGAGTGCTCACCGACCGTCGATCGAGAGGACCTCCTCCATGCGCCAGCCCTCCGCCCGCACCGCTCGTCTCGTCGCCGCCGCCCTCGCGGTGCCGGCCATCATGATCGGCGTCGCCGCGCCGGCCTCGGCCGCCGAGATCACGCCGATCGCCGAGTACGTCGACACCACCGTGGCCGACACCGAGGCGATGCTCGGCGGCGTGCTGGACGCGCTGGGCCTCGAGGCGGAGTAGCCGCGGCGCCCACCCCGAACCGGACGAACGGGTCGTTCGTCACCTTCTTCGGTGACCAACGGCCCGTTCGTGCGTTCCGGGGACAGACGGTTAGCGTGGGCAGGCGTGGACGTCGAGGTCACCAGACTGCCGGGGATCGGCACCAAGCAGGAGTTCGTCGCGGGTGACGGACGCCGGATCGGGGTGCTGACGCACCGCGACGGGCACCGGGAGCTGCTGCTCTCCGGCCGCGACGACCCGGACGCGTGCGTGGCGACGATCCCGCTCTCCGAGGCCGAGTGCAACGCGCTCGGCACGCTGCTGGGGGCGCCGAACCTGGTGGCGCAGCTGCAGGACCAGCAGCGCGAGGTCGAGGGCGTGAACACCGCGCAGTTCCCGATCACCGCCGGCTCGCCCTACGCGGGCCGTGCGCTCGCGGACACCGCCATGCGCACCCGGACGGCCACGTCCATCGTCGCCGTCGTCCGCGACCACGTCGTCTCGCCCTCGCCCCGCCCGGACTTCGTGTTCGAGGCCGGGGACCTGGTGGTGATCGTGGGGACGGGGGAGGGCCTGAAGCAGGCCGCGGAGATCCTCGAGAACGGCTGAGGGCGTGGAGACCGCACTCGCGCTCGAGGAGCTCGGCGCCCTGTTCTTCGGGCTCGGCGTCCTGGGACGGCTGGCCGGGCGGATCGGGATCTCCCCGATCCCGCTCTACCTGCTCGGCGGCCTCGCGTTCGGGGAGGGCGGGCTGGTCCCGTTCACCGGCATCGAGGGCTTCACCGAGCTCGCGAGCGAGGTCGGCGTCGTCCTGCTCCTCCTCCTGCTGGGCCTCGAGTACTCGGCGTCCGACCTGGTGGGCGGGCTGAAGCGCTCGTGGCTCGCCGGGATCGTCGACATGGTCCTCAACGCGACGCCGGGTGCGGTCGCCGCGCTGCTGCTCGGCTGGGGCCCGGTCGGTGCGCTCGCGATGGCCGGGGTGACCTGGGTGTCGTCCTCCGGGATCATCGCGAAGGTCCTCTCCGACCTCGGCCGCCTCGGCAACCGCGAGACCCCCGCGGTCCTCTCCGTGCTCGTCATGGAGGACCTCGCCATGGCGCTCTACCTGCCCATCACGACGGCGGTCCTCGCCTCGCTCGGGTTCCTGGCCGGGCTGCGGACGGTGGCGATCGCGCTGGTGCTGCTCGTCGTCGTGCTGGTGATCGCGCTGCGCTTCGGCGGGGCGGTGTCGGCGGTGGTCGACTCGCCGACCTCCGAGGTCTTCCTGCTGCGGGTCATCGGGGTGGCCCTGCTGGTCGCGGGGGTGGCCTCGCAGCTGCAGGTCTCCGCCGGCGTGGGCGCGTTCCTGCTCGGGATCGCGATCAGCGAGGACACCGCGGAGAACGCGACGCGGGTGCTCAGCCCGCTGCGCGACCTGTTCGCCGCGGTGTTCTTCGTGGTCTTCGGGCTGAACACCGATCCGGCGGAGATTCCCGCCGTCATCCCGGTCGCGCTGGCGCTGGCGGTCGTCTCCACGGTGACGAAGGTCGGGACCGGCTGGTTCGCCGCCCGCCAGGCCGGGGTCGGCTCGCTGGGACGCTGGCGGGCCGGCGCCGCCCTCGTGGCCCGGGGCGAGTTCTCGATCGTCATCGCCGGCCTCGCGCTGACCTCGGCCTCGATCGACCCGGGCTTCGCGCCGCTCGCGACGACGTACGTGCTCCTCATGGCCGTGCTCGGACCGGTCCTCGCGCGCGTGGTGGTCCCGGCCCATACGGCGGTCACCTCGCGGCGGCGCGCCGTGACCTGACCGAACGGGTACACGCGGCCATGACCTCTCCGAAGGCCCCCTGGCTCCCGCGCGTGCTCGGCGTCGCGACCGCCGCCTACAGCGTGGCGATCATCGCGCGGCCCGAGCTGTTCGCCCGACCCACCAAGCTGGCCCGCGACGGCGACGAGCTCTCCCGCGGCACCGCGATCGGCATCCGCGCGCTCGGCGGCCGCGACCTCGCGTGCGGGCTCGCGATGGCCCTCGCGCCCGATCAGCAGGCCCGGCGCACCGCGACGGCGGTGCGCGTCGGGTCGGACCTGGCCGACCTGGTGGTGCTGGGCACGAGCCTGCCCGACCGGGAGGCCCGGACGAAGTCGGTGGCCGTCGCGGGTGCCTGGGGCGCGCTGTGCGCGCTCGGCTGGTGGCTCGCCTGAGAGTCAGGCGGGACCGGCGGCGTCCGCGGGCTCCGGGGCGTCCACCCGCAGGTGGTAGACCCCCGCCCCCGACGCGAGCGGGTGGAGGTCGTAATGATGGACGACCTTCGGACCGTCGTGGAGGTGGGTGTGGGTGACCGTGGGCAGCGGGGCACCGTGACGGGCCTCGCGGACCTCGACCCGCCCGTCGAGCGGGCCTCCGAGGAAGAGCAGGACGGAATCGGCGGTATCGCTGTCAGACATGCCCGGCCTCCCCGGTCTCTCGCGGTTCCGAGTCAGGGTAGGTGGACGAACGGGTCCGCGCTGCGTCCGTCCGGGGCAACTCGTGACGACGGGTGACCAGCACGTGACCCAGGGCGAACTCGATGACCAGGTGACGAGCTGGACCGCGCCCGGCACCGCCCCGTTGGTGCCCGAGGTGCGGCTGCTCCTCGCCGACGACATCCACCGCACCTGGTCGGAGACCGACGAGGAGGCCCCGCCGTTCTGGGCGTTCGCGTGGGCGGGCGGCCAGGCGCTGGCGCGCCACGTGCTCGACCACCCGGGCCTCGTCGTCGGGAAGCGGGTGCTGGATCTCGCGAGCGGGTCCGGCCTCGTCGGGGTCGCCGCGCTGCGGGCCGGGGCGGCGGCCGTCGTCGCCTCCGACCACGACGCCCGCGCCCGCGTGGCCACGGCACGCAACGCGACGCTGAACGGGGTGTCGGTGGAGGTCGTGGGCGACCTGATGGCCGGGGAGGGCCCCGAGCTGGACGTCGACGTGATCCTCGCCGGCGACGTGTTCTACGAGCAGCCCATGGCCCGGCTGATGCTGGAGTTCCTCGACGAGGCCACCGGGGTCGGGATCGAGGTCTACGTGGGCGACCCGGGGCGGGAGTACCTGCCGCGGCGGCGGGTCGAGCCCCTCGCGACCTACGACGTCCCCGACACCACCGACCTGGAGGGCCGCGCGGTGACCCCGACGACCGTGCACCGACTCCGGTGACCGGGCCGGAATGACGGCGGCCGGCCGTGGGTTGCCGCCGACATGAGGATCGGCATCATCGGTGCGGGCTTGATCGCAGGGACGTTGACGCGGCGGCTGACCGCGCTGGGCCACGAGGTGCGGGTGGCGAACTCGCGGGACCCGGAGACGCTGGCGGACCTGGCCGCGGAGACCGGGGCGACGGCGGTGTGGGCGAAGGACGCGGCGCAGGACGCGGACCTCGTCGTCGTCAGCATCCCGCAGAAGGCGACCCCGGACCTCCCGCCGGGGGTCGTCACGACCGCGAAGCCGGGCGCGCCCGTCGTCGAGACCAACAACTACTACCCGCAGCGCGACGGCCGGATCGACGCGATCGAGGACGGCATGCCGGAGAGCGTCTGGGTCTCCGAGCAGCTCGGGGTGCCCGTGTACAAGGCGTTCAACGGGATCTACTGGGAGCACCTCCTGCAGAACGGGAAGCCGAAGGGCGAGCCGGGGCGCATCGCCCTGCCGGTCGCCGGGGGCGACGGGCCGGGCAAGGACACGGTCCTCGCGCTCGTCGACGAGCTCGGCTTCGACCCGGTGGACGCCGGCCCGATCGAGGAGTCCTGGCGCCAGCAGCCCGGCACGCCGGTCTACGGCGCGGACCTCGACGCGGACGGCGTGCAGAAGGCACTGGCGCTGGCGCCGCCGGAGCGGCCGGCGGAGTTCCGCGCGGCCTGAGTGACGTACTCCATCCGGTCGAGTCCGTGACGATCCTGGCGCGGCGTCCGTCCCACGGGTGAGTGCGGCGGTCGGATGCTCTCCGGCCGCCGCCCGGGACGAGCCGCCGACCGCCAGGAGGACGACGATGACCACCGCACCGCGCCCGACCGAGGACCGGCGTCGCATCAGCACGGTCCGGGGACTGGTCGCCCTGGGAGTGCTGCTCGCGGTCTACGTGGTGGGCGTGCTGTCGAACCTGCAGCTCCTCGGTCTCTGAACGGCCGGCGCGCGTGCGGCATGATCGCGGGCATGCGTGCAGTGCAGGTGAGCAAGCTCGAGGGCCCGGACGCGATCGAGGTCGTGGAGCTCGACGAGCCGGTCGCGGGGCCGGACCAGGTGCTGATCGACGTCGAGGCGGCCGGGGTCGTGTTCCCCGACCTGCTGCTCACCCGCGGCGAGTACCAGATGCGCCCGGAGCTGCCGTTCGTGCTGGGCTCGGAGGTCGCGGGCACGGTGCGCTCCGCCCCGGACGGGTCCGGCTTCGCCCCGGGCGACCGGGTCGCGGCGCTGTGCGTGGTGGGCGGCTTCGGCGAGACCGTCGCGGCACCGGTCGACCAGACCTTCCCGCTGCCCGACGGCGTGTCCTTCGACGTGGGCGCCGGGCTGCCGATGAACTACCTGACGGCGGAGTTCGTCGTCGCCCGCCGGGGCCGGCTGGCCGACGGCGAGACCGTGCTGGTGCACGGCGCCGCCGGCGGGGTGGGCGTGGCCTGCATCCAGTTCGCGAAGGCTCGCGGGGCCACCGTCATCGCGGTGGTGTCCACCGAGGGCAAGGGTGAGGTCGCCCGGGCGGCCGGCGCCGACCACGCGGTGCTGGTCGAGGGGTTCAAGGACCGGGTCCTCGAGCTCACCGACAAGCGCGGTGTCGACCTGATCGTCGACCCGGTCGGCGGGGACCGGTTCACCGACTCGCTGCGCTCGCTCGCCCGCGGGGGCCGGCTCGTCGTCGTGGGCTTCACCGGCGGCGACATCCCGACCGTCAAGGTCAACCGGCTGCTGCTGCGCAACACCGAGGTGATCGGCGCGGGCTGGGGGGAGTGGGCCTGGAACAACCCCGGCTACATGCGGCGCCAGTGGGACGAGCTCGCCGCCGACATCGCGGCCGGCCGCCTCGCCCCGCCGGTCAGCGGCGTCTACCCGCTCGCCCAGGCCGCGGCCGCCGTCGGGGAGCTCGCGGAGCGGCGGGTCACCGGCAAGGTCGTGATCCACACGCGGGAGTAACTCCCGCTACGGTCTGCGGCCATGCTCGCGCACAGCCGCTCCGGGTCCGGTGAACCGCTGTTCCTCGTCCACGGGATCACGCACCGCCGGCAGGGCTGGGACCCGGTCGTCCCGCTGCTCGAGGCCGAGCACGAGGTGATCGCCGTGGACCTGCCGGGGCACGGCGAGTCGCCGGAGGTCGACCGGGCCTTCGACGGGTCCATCAGCTACCTCGTGGACGCCGTGGAGGGGCTCGCGCGGGATCTCGGCCTCGAGCGCCCGCACGTCGCCGGCAACTCGCTCGGTGGGCTGATCGCGCTCGAGATGGCGGCGCGGGGGTCGGTCCGCTCCGCGACCGCGCTCTCGCCCGGTGGCTTCTGGTCGCCCGTCGGCCGGCTGTGGGCGAAGACGTTGCTCGGCGGGGCGTCGAAGGTCCTGCAGACGTGGCCGCGCGAGCGCCTGGACCGGGTGCTCTCCTCGCCGGCGGGCCGCTACGCCCTGCTGGGCGCGCTGGTCGCCCACCCCGGCCGCGCGGAGTACGCGTCCATGGGCGACGACCTGCAGGGCCTGGCGCGTCCGCGCGAGGGGTTCGCGACGATGCTCGCGACGCTCGAGAAGTGGACCGTCCCGCGCCGCTCGGACGTGCCGACGATGGTCGGCTGGGGCTCACGCGACCTCCTGCTGCCGCGCGCCCAGATCCGTCGTCTGCGCCGGGTGCTGCCCGACGCGCGGGTGGTCGTGCTGCCGGGCTGCGGCCACGTGCCGATGGCCGACGACCCGGGGCTGACCGCGGAACTGATCCTGGGCAACGCCCGCGTCGTCCCCGCGTGAGGACGTGCGCATCCGTGGCAGAGTGACGCCGTGGCCCACGAGAACGAGTGGTACTACTGCCTGAAGCACAACGCCGTCGAGCCCTACGACGGCTGCCGCGCGGCCGACCGGCTCGGCCCCTACCCGGACCGCGACACCGCGGCGCGGGCCCTCGAGATCGCCCGCGAGCGGACCGAGGAGGAGGACCGCAAGGACCGCGACGACTCGTGGTGAGCCTCGAGCACGAGTACCGGCTGGCGGTGACCTGGGCGGACGACCCGGGCACCGTCGACTACCGGTCCTACACCCGCGACCACGTCGTGACGGCGGGTGGGAAGCCGGCGCTCGAGGGCTCGGCGGACCGGGCGTTCCGTGGGGACGCCGCTCGCTGGAACCCCGAGGAGCTGCTGGTCGCGGCGCTCTCGGAGTGCCACCTGCTGAGCTTCCTGCACGTCGCCGCCGAGGCCGGGCTCGTCGTCACCGAGTACGCCGACGCGCCCGTGGGGCGGATGACGAAGGACGACGACGGCGGGTGGTCGTTCGAGTCGGTGGTGCTGCACCCGACGGTGACCGCCACCGGTGACGCCGACCTCGCGGCCCTGCACCACGCCGCGCACGAGGCGTGTTTCATCGCGCGCAGCGTGGCGTTCCCCGTGACGGTCGAGGCGGCTCAGTAGCCGCCGCTCTCCTGGCCACCCGCGGGCGCGGCGGCCGCGTCGCCGGCGACCGGCTTGCCGTCCGGACCGACCGCCTTCCACGAGCCGCCGACGCCGTTGCCGGCGGTCTCGCCCGGGCCGGTGTCCTGGCCGTAGCGGTAGAGCGGCCAGCCGTTCAGCGTGAGCTGCTTGGTGCCGTCGGGACGGTCGACGGTGCCGACGCGGCTGGCGTCGATGCCCTTGAGCCAGGGGTCGCCGTCGGAGGCCAGGACCGGCGGCCACTGCTCGGCGCAGGTGCCCGTGCAGGTCGCGGCGGCCGGCTTGTTGGAGTCCTTCGTGTACTGGTACAGCGTGTAGCCGTCGCTGGTGGCGACCGTGCCGAGCGGCGTCTGACGGGTGGCCAGATTCGCTCCGGTCAGCGACGTCGCCGCGGCCGGTCCGGCGCCCGCCGTCGGGGCGACGGCCTGGTCGGACGAGGTGCCCCACTGCGCGATCGCGACGTAGCCGGCCGCGCCCGCGGCCACCGCTCCGGCCGCGACCAGGGCGAGCAGCATCGTGCGCCCGGTGCGGCGACGGCCGCCGCCGCGGCGGTGGCTGGGGGCGGGCAGTGGGCCGCTCGGGTGCTCGTTGCGCGGGCCGGGCTCGACGTCGTCGGCCAGCCGGCGGCGCACGGTCGGGGCGGCCGCGTCGCGGACGTAGGCCTGCGGCCCCGTCGTCGGGCGCGCCGCGACGCGCTGCGGGCCCGAGTAGGGGCCGGCCGGGAAGCCGCCGCTGGGGTGCGGAACCGGCTGCGGCGCGGAGTGCGGACCGGAGGGCGGCCCGCCGTAGGGGGCCACGGGGTAGCCGCCGGTGCGCGGCGCAGGCATGCCGAACTCCGGTCGGGGGTCCTGCTGCAGGTCGGGGCGCATGGGGGAGACGTACCTCCGGTCGCTGGGGAGCGGTGTCCCGCCACGGGAGTCGGGGGTTCCCGTGGCGGGCGCAGCGACGACGCTAGGGACACGGGCCGCGCGCGCCCCGCTAGCTGAGAGCGAGTGGGCGCTCACGCCGGGCAGGGGCGCTCGTCGCGCGGCGAACGGCGCCTGAATCTTCCGGACGGCGGGTCGGGTTGCTCCGACTGCCGAGGTGACGGTTCAGCAACGGCGGTGCACGCCATTCGTCGCCCGGACACGACAAAGGCCCTGGTCACATGCGTGACCAGGGCCTGTTGTGGGCGATACTGGGATTGAACCAGTGACCCCTACCGTGTCAAGGTAGTGCTCTCCCACTGAGCTAATCGCCCGAGGCGGAGGCGGGAATCGAACCCGCGTACAGGGCTTTGCAGGCCCTTGCCTAAACCACTCGGCCACTCCGCCGGGATCCTCGGAGGCCTGCCTCCCCGAGCGGACGACGGGACTCGAACCCGCGACCCTCACCTTGGCAAGGTGATGCGCTACCAACTGCGCTACGTCCGCATGTCACCGGCGAGAACATCCGAGGAAGTTCTCCCTGCCGATGACGAGAACTCTACTGCATCGTGCGCGCCCCCCGTCACCGGGGGGTCGAAGATCAGCTCGGGTCGGTCGACAGCAGCAGACCGAGAGCGTGCTCCAGGTCCAGCCAGTCGTCCTCGCTGCCCGGCTCGATCACCTCGTGGGTCCGCTGGAGGAACTCCGAGACCTCACGGGCGAGAGCGCGGAACGTCGCGTGGCCCGACGGCGACGAGAGCTCGATCTCCACCGACTCGCCCTCCGACGGGCGGATCCGGACGTCGCCGTCCCCGGCGGTGTCGATGAGGCCCTCGGTGAGGAGGTCCCGCGAGAAGACCCACTCGACCCAGCCGGCGCGGCCGGTCCGGAAGGCCGCCTGCACCGCGTACGGGTCCCGGGTGTCGTAGCGGAGCTCCACCTGGACCGGCACGGGCGGGTTCGGCGGGCCGATCAGGTCGAAGACCGCCGTGGAGCGGATCGTGACGTGGTCGTTGTGCATTCGAAGGCTGCCTTTCGCGCACGCTGCTGTCGAAGAGGGGAACGACCGGCGGCCGAGCCTGTGACGCCGGTTCACCCGGCTCACGCACCGAGAGCATCCCAGGAGTACCCGGTCGAGGCCTTACTCGGTCCGGCTCCGTGACGGTGCACCCTCCCCGCCGGAGCGCCCGCCCTGACCCGACCGCACTAATCTGGGCCGCGTCTTCACCGGACACGGCAGGCGAGGAGGTGGTGGACCCGTGGCGGAGGCGCCGCACAGCCGTTCCGATGCGACTGCGGAGCGTGACGAGCTGACCGACGACGCCGTGGCGGACGCCACATTGCTGCAGGCCGTGACCGACCGGTCACCCGGCGCGCTCGACGCCTTCTACGACCGGTTCGCCCGCCGTGCCTACGGCCTGTCCCGGCGGATCTGCGTGGACGAGACGCTGGCCGAGGACGTCGTCCAGGAGGTCTTCCTGCAGGTGTGGCGCCGGCCGGAGCGGTTCGACCCGTCCCGGGGCAGCGTCGCCACCTGGTTCATGACGATGGTCCACCACCGGGCGGTCGACGCCGTGCGTCGCGAGTCGACGCGGCGCAGGCACACCGTCCCGGCGGCCGAGGAGGGCGACGAGTGGAACGCCCAGGACGCGTCCGCCGCCGGTCCGGGAGCGGACGAGGCCGCGCTGGACCGCGTCGTCGCGGGCCACGTGCGTGATGCGCTGACCCAGCTCCCGCCCGACCAGCGGCGGGCCCTGGCCCTCGCCTACTTCGGTGGTTTCACCCAGCGAGAGGTCGCGAGCATCACCGAGGTCCCGTTGGGCACGGTGAAATCGCGCATGTTCACGGCGGTCCGCACCTTGCGGGGACTGCTCGACGGACGGGTCGACCGGGGGGAGGGGTCAGCATGAGGGCGACGCCCGAGGGCCACCCCGAGCTCGCGGTCGCGTGGGCGCTGCACGCGCTCGACGACGACGAGGCGGCCGAGTTCTCCGAGCACCTCGACGACTGCGCCGCCTGCCGGACGATCGTCGCCGAGACCGAGGACCTCGGCGCTCTGCTGGGGTCCGCCGTCGAGCCGGTGGCCCCGCCGCCGTCGTTGCGGGACCGGATCCTGGCGGAGGCCTCGGCCGGAGCCGCGGACGCCGGCCCGCAGAACGTCGTCCCGATGCGGCGCCGGTGGGTGCGGCGGGCGACGGCCGGGATCGCGCTGGCGGCCGCGGTGGCGCTCGTCGTCGTGATCGGCGGGCTGGTGAGTGCGAACCGCGACCTCGCCCGGGAGCGGGACGCCGCGGCCGCGCAGGCGGCGCAGGGCCGGCAGGTCGTCGAACTCGTGGAGGCCGCGTCCCGGCCCGGTGCCCCGCACGTGGTGCTCGCGACGCCGCAGGGCGACCTCGTGGGGCTCGTGGTCGACCGGGGGGCGGGCCCGGAGCTGCTCGCGACCGGACTCGCCGCCAACGCGCCCGACCGGACCTACGTCCTGTGGGGGCTCGAGGGTGGCCGGCCGGTCGGGCTGCACGCCTTCGACATGTCCGCTACGGGTCCGGTCACGGCTTCCGTACCCTCGTCGGTGGACGGTGGCCGCTTCGCCGGGTTCGCGGTGTCCCTCGAGCCCGGACGGACGGTGCCGGCCGCGCCGACGCAGGTCGTGGCGAGCGGTCAGCTGGCGGGCTGACCGGGCGCTCCTGCACCGACGACACGTCAGGGAAGGTCGATGTCTGCCGGTTCCGGGACCCAGCCCGAGGGCACCACCTCACCGCCCACCGCCACGCCTCCGCCCCGGCGGCAGGGACGGTTGCACGCGCTCCGGGTCCGGCTGCGCGCGTTCCGCATGAAGGTGCGGTCGCGCCCGTCGTGGAACCTCGCCTGGCGCATCGCCATCGGCGTGCTCGGGACGGTCGTGCTGATCGTCGGCGTCATCGCCATCCCGTATCCCGGACCCGGCTGGCTGATCGTGTTCGCCGGTCTGGGCATCCTGGCCACCGAGTTCGAGTGGGCGGGGCGCGTCCTGCGCTTCGCCCGCCGCTACTACGACCGCTGGACGTCGTGGGTCAGGCGCCAGAACAAGGTGGTCCAGCTGCTGCTCGGACTGGCGACCTGCGCGATCGTCCTGGCTACGCTGTGGCTGCTCGACGCCCTGTGGATCGTCGCCAAGTTCGTGGGCCTGGGCCACTGGACCTGGCTGCACAGCCCCATCATGGCGTGAGTTAGGCTGATCCCTGCTGCGGGCGATTAGCTCAGGGGGAGAGCGCTTCGTTCACACCGAAGAGGTCACTGGTTCGATCCCAGTATCGCCCACGCAGAAAGGCCCTGGTCAGAGACTCGCAAGAGTCACCGGCCAGGGCCTTTGTCGTACCAGGGGCTGCTTGAGGCAGCGTCGAGGCAGCAGCAGGCATCAGAGCTCGTCCCCCTCGTCGTCGCCGAGCGCGGCGAGGATGCGGCTCGGATCGGCGGTCCGGCGGGTGTAGAGGTCGAGCGTGGTCGAGGCCCGCTCGTGACCCATGACACGCTGGACCATGTTCGGTGGGACGCCGTCGTCGACCAGCCACGTCGCGTACGAGTGGCGGAGGTCGTGGAACCGCAGCCCGCCGTAGTGACGCCGGGCGATCTCCATCACGGCCTGGTACTCGGTATTCGTCTCCAATGACTGCTCGTCGCCGTCCTTGTCGCGCCACCGGGCCTCGAACTTCTTCTCGCCCAGCTCCTTCACCTCGCCGATGAACCCGGGCCGCACGAGCGAGGGGCGCCAGACCCGGGCACGGAACGCGGTCCGGCCGATCGGGCCCTGAATCTCGTTGGCGAAGACCGGCGAGGTGGACGGCGAGGGCCAGCGCTCGACGTGCTCGGCGACCAGGCGGCGAAACCAGCCCGGGATCGGCACGTCACGACGGCCGGCGACCGACTTCGGGAACGGCTTGAACGACCGGTGCCCGGCGACCTCCACGACGGTGCGCACCACCCGCAGGACGCCCGCCTCCAGGTCCACGGCGTCGTCCATGAGCCCGGCGACCTCACCCCACCGCAGCCCGCAGCCGGCGGCCGTGGCGATCAGCGCGCGGTGACGCTCGGGGACCTTCGGGAGCAGGACGTGGCGCAGCGTCGGGCGGCTGATGATCTGCTCGTCGGTGTCGGTCTTCCGGCGCTTCGGGACCCGGACGTCGAGCGCGGGGTTGAAGGCGATCAGCCGATTGCGGACCGCCGAGCGCAGAACCGCCGAGGTCAACCGGTGGGCTTCGGCGACGGTGGCCCGCGAGCGTCGGCGGCCGAGGTCGCTGACCCAGCCTTGCACCGTCAGGTGGTCGATCTTGGCGAGCGGCCAGGATTCCCATTGCGGCAGCACGTGGGTGCGCATCACCGCGCGGTCCCGGGCGGCGGTGGTGTGCTCGGTGTTCCACGAGGCCATCCACGCGGCGGCGTGCTCACCGAAGGTCATCCGGCCCGCGTGCGGGGAGACGTAGAGACCGCGGCTCTTCGAGGACTCGGTCTCGGCGAGGAACGCGCTGGCGTCCTTCTTCGTGGTGAAGACCTTGGAGCGCTGCGAGCCGGTGGGGTCGCGCCAGAACGCCTTCCACTTCCCGGTCTCGGTCTTGCGGACGAAGCCCATCAGGCGGCGTCCGTGGTCGTCGCACCGTTGAGCCAGGCGTGGAAGCGCTCGCGCGGGATCAGCCAGCGCCGCCCCATCCGGACGGCGGGGATGCGTCCCTCGCGCACGGCCTCGTAGGTCGCGGAGCGGGCGGTGCCGAGCATCGCCGCGACCTCCTCCACGGTGTAGGTCAGCAGTTCCATCTCTCAGTCCTCCGTGATGAGCCGGCCGAGGTGGCCAAGCTGGTTGTGGGCAGTAGTGAGCTGGTCATGGAGCGGGCCGAGGTAGCGGTGGGCTTCGACCAGGGCGTCGTCGGCGCGGTCGAGGGCGTCGGCGGGGTTGCGGCCGCGGTCGTCGTAGTGCGCGGCGACGTCGGCGCGGCGCAAGGACCGGGCGAGGTAGTCGAGGAGCTGGGGCAGACGGCCGGTCAGCTCGACGAGATTCCCGACGACGGCGTAGGCGCCTTCCCCGTCGACCGGGCCGTGATGGCTCGTGTGGTTGGCGGCGCGGATGGCGTCGGCGGCCCTCTCGACGTCGCGGGCGACGGGGTGGCTCATCGAACGTCCCCGGTGGCGTTGGCGGCCCGGTCGGCGGCGGAGCCGAGTTGACGGGCGAACTCGGCGGTGCCGGAGGTGACGGCGGGGCCGAGGGCGGGGAAGGCCGCGAACAGCAGGCAGACGGTGACGATCCCGGAGAGCGCGGCGGGGCCGGCCTTGTGGGACTTGGCGAGCAGCAGCGTCACGAGGAAGGCGATGACGACGAACGCGGCGAGGTTCACGACGCCCTCCGGCCGTGGCGGGCGATGCGGTCGCAGAACTCGCCGTAGTCCCCGAGGTACGGCGCGCGGAGCCGGGTGCAGTCGTGACCGGGAGCGGACAGGTAGGCGATCCCCGGCGCGCTGTTGGCGTGCTCGGGGCCGAGCTTGCGGGCGTCCTCGCCGTGCAGCATGACCAGCGACTCACCCGGCACCCGGAACGAGAGGCGCAGCGCGAACTGGTCGCGGGCGTACCCGCCGCCGACCGCGTTGGCCTCGAATCGCTGGGCGAGCATCAGGACCCGGAACGCCGCCTTGCGCCCCTCGGAGACAAGCCGGAGCACCGCGGAGGTGATGCGCTCGGCGAGCTTCTTGTCCTTCGCCTGGGCGGCCCGCAGCAGCCCGGGGAACTCCTCCAGGACGACGAGGACGAGCGGGGTCGTGGTGGTCGGGGTGATCTTGTCGCGGCGAGGGGGCATGGCGTCGAGGCGACAGTCCATCTCCGCGACCAGCCGGTCGAGCATGGCGGCGTGGGCGGGCAGGTCGCGGGTGCCGGTGGTCTGCCAGTCGTGGTGGGCGGTCCCGGTCCAGGCGCGGCCGAGGACGAGGCCGGTGATGTCGGAGCCAGCGACGAGGACGTCGGGAGCGGCGCAGACCTGGGCGAGCAGCCCGTAGGTGAACGCGGACTTCCCAGCGCCGTTCTGGCCCTGCACGGCGAGGTGAGCAGCGTCAGCGTGGGCATGCCCGAGGGTGACCCCGTCCTCCGCTCTGCCGAGGATCACCGTCTCGTCGGCGCGAGCGGTGACAAGGCGTCGCAGCGCGAACGCGTCGGCGAGCGGATCGGTCTCCAACAGCGTGACCCGCACCCAGCGCCCGGCGATCTGCTCGACCCGCAAGCCTCGGAAGCCGAGGGTGTGGGCGAGGCGCGGGGCGTGGGCGCGAAGGTCCTCGGGCTCGCCGCCGGGCAGCAGCTCGGCGGTGAACGTGGTCCGACCCCGCAGGATGCGGGCGGCGCCGAAGCGGGGGGTGCGGACGGTCATTCCGGCGGCGGCCTCGATGTACTGGCAGACCCCGACGCCGAAGCAGGCTTCGCGCCACAGGCCGCGCAGTTCGTCCTCAAGGCGGGCGTGGTGCTCGAGGCGGCGTTGCTCGGCCCAGCGGGCACGGAGGCCGTCGAACAGGCCCCGACCGCCGCGCCAGTGCCGGTGCGGTGACGGGAAGGCGAGCGTGACCATCACGCGGCCTCCCTGCGCTCGGTGCAGCGGGCGCACAGGTCGCCGTCGACCGCGGGCATCGGGAACAGCAGCGAGCAGGCCGGGCACATCGGGTCGGTGTCGGCGACCGGGTCCGGGACGCCGGCCGAGCGGGCGCGGCGGATGGCGCGGCGGTCGGTGGGGGTGGTGGCGGCCCACAGCCCGTGTTCCTGCCCGGTGTCGAGCGCCCAGCGCAGGCAGTCCGTCGCTACCGGGCACCGGCCGCAGATCGGCGCAACGGCCATCTTGTGGCGGGCGGCGATCAGGCTGGTGTCGTCATCGGTGAGTGGGAAGAACAGCTCCGGATCGGTGTCGCGGCACGCCGCCGCGGTCTGCCAGCCCATGACCTACGCCGCCTCAGCGGTGTCGGCGGAGCGGCGGCCGGGCCGCGCGGTGGTGGTGGCGGGGCGGATGGCGTCGGCGGTGAAGGAGACGTCGACGCCCTTGCCGCCGTTGCGGGCCTGTCGGACCTTGGGGACCAGGCCGTCGAGCTCGACCGGGGCGTAGGGGGCGAGCTCGGGGGCCTCGTGGGAGATGACGCGGACGCCGTGCAGCTCGTGGCGGCCGTCGCGGCCGGTGGGGAGCATGACGTCGTAGATGCGGACGGGGGCGCCGGTGGCCTCGTCGATGAGCGGCTGTCCGGAGGAGCGGCGGCCGTTGGGGCCGTCCTCCCAGCGCTCCATGGTCTGGGCGTGGCCGGTGGCGACCGGCTGCATCTGGTTGGTGTCGATGGGGGCGTTGAACTCGAACACTTGGGGCTCCTGGACTGGGTGTCCCGCCTGGTCCGGCGGGGTGAGTCCAGGAGACGGCGAGGGCGGGGGACACCCCCACCACCAAGTAGGGACGTGACGGGACGTCCTGCAAGTCGTAAAGTGTCCCTAGATGTGATCGAACGTCCCGGGAGGTCCCTCGCCATGACGACGAACCAGCGACTCCGCGGCTCCATCGTCTCGGCCGGACTGCGGCCGGCGGACCTCGCCGAGCGAGTCGGGGTGGACGCCAAGACCGTCGAGCGGTGGATCACCAAGGGGCGGCTTCCGCACCGCGCCCACCGGGTCGCCGTCGCCGACGCCCTGGCCGTCGACGAGGGCTACATCTGGCCGGAGGTGGTCGAGCTACCGGTCACGCAGTCGGCGAGTCAGGCCGAGTTGCTAGCGATGCATCCGTCCCGAGCGTCGATCCCGCACGAGACCTGGGCCCAGCTTATGGACGGCGCCCGCGAGGCCATCGACATCCTGGTCTACGCCGGATCGTTCCTCTTCGAGCAATACGACTTCGTCGACGTCATCTATCGCAAGGCCGCCCAGGGCGTCCGGGTGCGCATCCTCATCGGCGACGAGACCTCCGCCGCCGTCGCCCTGCGCGCCGAGGAAGAAGGCACGTCGGGAGGCTTGCAGGGGCGCATCCAGCTGCATCGTCGCTACCTGCGGGACCTCGAAGGTGTTCAAGGCGTCGAAGTCCGTGCTCACAGCACCACGCTCTATAACTCCCTCTTCCGCTTTGACCAGGACCTCCTAGTCAACGGCCACGCGTGGGGCGCGCCAGCGGGGCAGTCGCCCGTATTGCACCTGCGCCGTGTTCCCGGTGGTCGTACGTGGGACCACTATATTCGTTCGTTCGAGACCGTTTGGTCGCGCACTACTACCTGATTCTTGCAGAAGTGCGCCGCAGTCGCTTATCGTTTCCGAGACCTCGTCGAACTTTTCCTTTGCAGCGAGTACCAGACCCATGGAGCTTCTAGGCGGGCTTCCTTTCGTTTCTCGAAGTAGGGCAAGAAATCCTTTAGGGCTGAACCTGCGCCGAGGCCTGCTAGAAGCCAGCCGAATGGGGTGCCACCGGCTGCGACGGCTCCGAGTCCAAACGAGGCGCTGAGCGATAGCCAGAGGGCCGAGTTGTGCAGCCGGAGGTTCACCTTGCCTGCTTGATCAGCTAGTTCTTCCTGCAGGTCGGTTGCCGATTCGGCGGCGTCTGTGAGCGTTGCGGCCCGACGCAAAACACGACCCATCTTGCTGCGGTAGTCGGCGACGGCTTCATCCTCGTCTGCGACCCTCGCGAATAACCGGAAGTCGACATCCGAGACGATCGGCGTCTCAGTCCACATGAGCGCCTGTTCAGTGGCGAAGCTGCGGGTGCGCTTATGTAACAAGTTCGCCCTGAAGAGGGAGCGCGTTGTGTAGGTCGCCCCGAAGAAGTCGGCTTGTGCGAGCTTCTCGTTCACAGCTTGAACGTAGTAGCGAGTTGCCGCGGTCTTCTCCTGGTCAACCCACGGTTTATAGTCGAAGTCTGGACGATACGGTTCAAGCATGCGTGAGTAGAAAGTGCCATCATCATTCACGATCGGTACACGACCTAATGTTCGCAGAATCGGCCACTCATCAAGGTCGTCCTGCGCGGTGATGAAAAGCGCCTCGCGTGCTGTCGGGCCCTCAACAATAAGTTGTGCGTTTACCCATTCGCGGAGCTCTGTTCGCAGTAGGTCTTTCTTGGTAGCGTGTAGGACCTCTTCAACTGAAAGCGCGCCGATGAACTCAGCAGGCACCGGCACCACCAGGCCAGACTCGATTAGGGGTCGAAGTTCGAAGAGTAGCTTCGCGGCGTCTCCTATGCCGTAGATATCCCGCTCCTCCACGACCGCCGAGAAGAGCGGATCGGGAATAACTACGTGTGTTGCCCAGAGTCCGCAGTGCAGGACGGTGTTCTCGACTTCCTCTAGAGATGAATACACTGCAGCGGGAGGGTTCTCTACGAATCTCTGAGTTTGCAGGGACACAGCTACTTCTATAGCGTGGTCCAAAGCAAAGCGCTTGAGTTCCTCAACGTCGAGCCCGTCAGCATAGAGTCCTCGGTCCGTGACTCTAAGATTTAGCGCGGACAGGCCCTCAAAGCGCCTCTTTCCGAGAATAGCTAAGGTCTCGGGGAAAACTAGGTGCTCCTCTTCGAGCTCTCTGCGCAATACGGGGGGCAATGGCAGTCGGCGCGGCTCTCCAGCTGCCTCGGCAGTGTGCATTTCTGCGCCACCGGGCGCAGTTCTGACAGCGCCTCGAGCGACAGTTACGCTGGGTGAAAGCCAGTATTGGCGCTCGTCGTCTGGTGGCACGGGCTGCCCGGGGGTCGAGCGAGGGCGGATCGCTCCGTGGCACACCTTGTACTTCTTGGCAGAGCCGCACCAGCAGGGAGCGTTTCGCTTCGGGCGAGCTAGGATGTCGTCCGTCGACTCCAAAAGTTCCTCCATTGACGCCACCGCTTGGGCTGGGCCTGCAAGGCATACTAGAGGCATGGCTCGGGTTGACTACTACGACGATCCAGCGGCACCAGCTGCCAATAGCATCGTGCCTTCCGTTACCGCAGCTGCCCGCGATGACGCGGGTCGATTACTTCTGATCCACAAGGTGGACAACGACTACTGGGCTTTGCCCGGCGGCGCCATGGAGCTAGGAGAGTCCGTACGCGACGCAGTCGTTCGCGAGGTCGAGGAAGAGACGGGCGTGCAGGTTGAAGTGACAGGGCTGGTCGGTATATACACCAACCCCCGCCATGTCATGGCCTACGACGACGGCGAAGTTCGGCAGGAGTTCTCGGTGTGCTTCCACGCGTATCCGGTCAGCGGGGAGCCACGCGAGGATGGAACCGAGACGAAGGCCGCACGATGGGTCGAAACAGCCGACCTGCCAGGGCTGGCGATTCACCCGAGCATGCGACGTCGGATCGATGCGGCACTGGCCGGCAGCCTGGACCCCGAGATCGTCTAGGCAGCAGCAAGCCTCGTCAACGTCCGGTCGATCGCGGCGGAAATGTAGGGCTGAGCCCGAGTCATCGAGCGTCCGACGATCGAGTCAGGTTCGTAGCGGGTGAGGATCTCCTGCAGGCGCTCCGCGTAGTCGAATGACTGACCGCGAGGGCCGGTCGTCATGTCCGCCGTCCACAGCGCGTCCGCGACCGGCCCCTCCTCGCGTCGCCACTCGGCCAGCTCGGCGGCCAACCCACGCTCCTCGGCCTCGCAGGTTGCGGCGGAGTGGTGAGCGATGAGCGCGCAGAGCCGGGGGGAGTGGCCCCGCGCGGAGAGGTATCGGGCTCCGTCAATGGGATGGAATCCGGTCTGAACCAGCTCCGGCGCGTACCCGAGGTCATGCCACCAGGCGGCGACGACCAGGAGGTCCCGGTCCTCCATTGGCACAGAGGGGGACAACTCCTCGGCCCGTCGGGCGACCTGTTGCGTGTGCGCCCAACGAGCGCCGAGCGGAGCGAGGAGCGCTCGCGCGAGCTCGGCCGCTGCGGCAGGTCCCGGGCGTTCTCCCACGCGAACACTCTAGGTGGCCCAGCGTGCTTGGCAGCTGGTGCACAGTGGACGACGCCGCAAGGCCGACCCCACGCGATGCGGCAGCAAGAGCCTCGCCAAGACAGCCGAACTTGGCCCGCACTATCACATTGATCCCGCGACACAGGGTGACGGCGTCGCTGCTCGAAGTAGTTAGACCGAGGAGTGACGCCCGTCGAGCGCCGGTGGTCGACCTGTCAGCGCGACACGAACAGCTGTTCGACTGGAGACCAACGGAAAGACCTTAAGCTCCCGAATCGGGTGGATCGTCCACCTGGCGGGTCAGAGCCACCACGACACGGGTTCGTCCTTAAGCAAGCGAGACCGTACAGCGGCGTAGCGCCTGGCGCTACGCCAGGTGAGGGTTCAGTGGCTCGCCACTCTGTTGGGAGTGGTTGCCCCATGAAGTTCAAGTTGGACAAGAAGGCGGAGCGCGCGATCGCGGCGAACGCCGCCTCCGAGATGCAGAAGGTCGTGGACCAGGTCTACCAGTCGGAGAAGGGCGCCGCCCCGGACGACGTCGCAGTTAAGCTGCAGAAGGCTTGGAAGAAGGCGTTCGACGGCAAGTTGCCGAAGGACACGTTGACGCAGTTCGCGCACGCCATCTCCTCTGGCGAGAAGCCCCGCGTGAAGCCGAGCTAGTCAGCCCCACCGGACGGCGTCGGAGCGGACCATCATGCTCCGGCGCTGGCCCGGCTGAGGGCAGGCTCCTCTCGATGGCCCCCCGTTGGAGCAAGCAGTCGAGCTATTCGTACCCTTCCAGGGCCAGCAAGGCGAGTAGGTCGACAATCCGCTGGGTTGGCCGCGCACCAGGACATGCCGTGCGAGTTGAGCCAGGCGCGGGCGCCGTCGAGGCCGTCGCGCTCGGTGGCGGAGAGCAACGCGTTCTCCTGCCGGCTGGCGACCATGGCAGCCCAAGCGTTGCGGGGGATGGCTATGCGTTCGTCGGCGTCCTGGTCCTCGGCGGCGATCTCCTCGTCGGAGGCCTCCTGGGTGAGTCCCGCGAGGGCACGCAGGTCCCGGCGTCCGGTAGACCAGGTGAGCTGCCGCCGTCCGTCGGACGCCGCTTCCCACTCCCACCAGCGGGCCATATCGCCGGCCTCGTAGGTCTCGGCGGTGTCACCGAGGAGCTGCATCGGAGTCCGGCCGCCGTGGCGCTGTCCTTCCTTGCGGTGCCCGCTGGTGACTTCGTGGGCCATCTTGGTGAAGTAGTCGGCCAGGTCTCCGTCCCCGAGCTGCGCGCGGCGCAGGTCCCACCCGTGCTCCGGGGACGCGGAGAAGCCGCGGCGTTCCAGGGCGCGTGACCAGCGCCCGAACATTCGCGGGCCGAGGGCGGCGCGGGCGAGGTCGGCGGAGACCTGCTCGCGGAAGCACAGCAGCACGTGGACGTGAACGTGCCAGCCGTTGACGCTGTGGGTGACTTCCACGGCGCGGGCCCATCCGAGCAGTCCGCCGAAGCGTTCGGTGTCTTGCTTCCACATCGCTCCGCTCGTGACGGAGCGCCAGGCGTACGAAAGGACGTCCCAGCAGCCCTCGGAGGCGTCGAGGGCCGCCAGTTCGTCGTCCTCGCGGGTGGCCGTGACCTCGTCGACGTCGTCGCCGGCCTGGCGGGCGAGGTCCCGTCGCCAGGCCCGGTCCTCCAGCTCCGTGCGCCGGGTTCGTTCGGGGCGGGAGAGCCCGAGGCGGTCGCCGCGGGTGTGGCGCATCGTCAGAGTTAGGAGGAACGCGGAGCCGCCGAGGTCGTCGACGGTGCGCATGACGGTGGCGAGGTCGTCGGCTCGGCGGGTGGCGATCTTCGCGGCGCACACCGGGCAGGACCACACCGACCCGCAGGTGGTGAGCCCGCCGTAGGCCGCGGAGCGGGAGCCGTTCGGGTTCGTGATCACGCCCAGCGTCACCCCCGACTCGCTGGTCGTCGACGACCCGCAGGTCCGGATGCGGCGCAGGCCCGTGAACTTCTTCAGCGACCGGCGGCGCTCCCAACGCGACGCCCGCGCAGCCTGTACCTGGACCAGCTTGTCCGGGGTGGCCTGGTCGTCGTCGCGGCGTCGGCGGTCGGGGCGAAGAGTTGTTGCCCCTTTACCGAGAGCGGGCCGGGTCATCGGGCACCGCCAGCCGTGTACGGGGCCGGCGCTGGCGCGCCGGGGGTGCCCGGCCCCTGCGGGCCGGGCACGCCACCCCTCCTGTCTTCGACCCGGGGCGCGCGCCCAGCCCGGGGGCCCGGCCCCCAGGCGACGACATCAGCAGGCCGCGCCACGACGGCGAGCACCAGGACCACGAGCCCAGCTCGAGCAGAGGTACCAGCACCCACGAGGCCGTGACGCGGCGAGGGGCGGCTCAGGGCCGCGCGGCCAAGAACAAGACCGTGGGACCGGCTGCGCCGGGCTGCCGTGTCGGCGGCGGCCGAGTTTGAACGGCCGTCCCTCACCAGCAAGGGCCGCAAACCATCTTCCCCGCCAGCAACGGCGATCCGAGGGACTGCGGGGGAGGGGCGGCGAAGATCGTTTGCTTCCTCCCTTGCTGGCGAGCCTCCGACGGCCGAACGGGCCGCAGGCGCGGTGGAGCCGGGGACGGCCCCACCCACAGCGCCCGCCGCCCACACGGCACACCACCGGAGGCCCTCATGAGCAGCAGCACCGACACCCGGATCGTCTTCACCGCCGGCCGCTACAACCCTGGGCGGACCGAGTGGCAGGACGCGAGCAACGCGCCCACGGCAAGCATCGAGGAGCGGCTGTTCCGGTCGATCTTCGACGCCGTCGGGGAGCGGACCATCGACACGACCGGCGACATCGACCCCGGTGTCCTGCTCCGTCTCGTCGAGCTCGGTCCGCACGGCCGAGAGAAGACGACCGCGCGGCTCCGGCTGGTCTGCCGGTCGGCTCGTCGTCGCGGCATGCGTGTCGGCTTCGCAGTCGAGGCCTTCGATGTCGCCTGCTTCGGCCGCCAGCGGGAGCGGGGTGCCACGCCGGGGCGAACGGGGGTCGGTCCTGGCGGGGAAGGACGAGACGTACGACTCGGCGCTCCCACGTTTCCGAGATAGGGATGATCGGGCAACGTAGGGCCATCGGTGGAGGAGCCGCGATTCCAGACAGTGCTTGTCGGTCGCGCTGAGCTCGTCGCCGGATCGTCGTGTCACCGGACCGTCCGGGCATGGGGACGCGTGTCCGGTTGACCTTGCCAGCCGCATATTGCCTGGCAGCGGGTTTTCCTGCGTCGTCTGCGAGGTGTCTCGAAGCAGGCGGTGGAGGTCTTTGATGTGTGGGTTGTGCACCAGGTTCGCGATGCAGGAATGCCCCCCGTTGCAAGCGGAGCCAGAACCTGACCACGCCGAGCACCTGGCCCGCGAGCAGGCCGTCGAGGACATGCTCACGGCAAACCGCGCACAGCCGCGTCGGCTCGCAGAGGTCGACGAGGCCGCGCTCCGCAAGCAGTTGGTACAGGGCGGCAAGACGCGTTCGCCCGAACCTCTCCCGTAACGCGCGGAACCAACCGACGATTCGGTACGGTTGAACGCCGGGTTGACCCCACACGCCCGTCGTCTCCGTGTCCGGGTGAGCGTCCGCAACGGTTCATGAGCTCCGCACACGAACGCCCCGGTACGAAGGTAGGTCCCCCGGTGCCCGACCGACCCGATCTCGTCCTCACGCTGCGCAACACCGCTCGGGTCCTGCTCGAACAACGCAGCATCCGCGACCACGACACCGTAGTCCGCGACGTCGTGGCCTCGGCCGTGCGCATGGTCCCCGCCGCAACCGCCGGAGGGCTGACCCGCACCGAACGCGGACAGGTCAGCTCCAGTCACGCCACCAACGAGACGGTGGGCGCGCTCGACCAACTCCAGACGCAGCTCGGCGAGGGTCCCTGCATCGACGCCGCCGAGAACCCTCCTCCTGACGGTGTCATGCTCGCCGATGACCTCGACGTCGCCGAGGGTGATCGGTGGCCGAGCTTCGCGCCGCAGGCGGTCAAGGCCGGCGTGCGTTCGATGCTGTCCTCGTCGATCCTGACCGGTCGCGACGGGCACCACTCGGCGTTGAACCTGTACGCGGACGAACCGCAGGCCTTCGACGAGGACGCCCAACGGCTGGCCGGCCTGTTCGCCAACCAGGTGGCCATGCTGCTCTACGGCGCCGACACCGCCCGCGACCTCGGCGCCGCGGTGACCAGCCGGGACACCATCGGGCAGGCCAAGGGGCTGCTCATGGAACGGTTCGGGCTCACCGCGGAGGAGGCGTTCCGCATGCTGGTCAGCGCCTCGCAGGACACCAACATCAAACTCGTCGACGTGGCCGCCTGGACCGTTCACGAGGCCGAGACCCGCGCGCGATAGACGCAGCAACACCCGACCCGGCCGACCAGTACCTCGCCGTGTCGACCTGGCAGTCGAGCGGGAACGCACCAACACCTGAACCCGAGGGCAGCTCCGCCAGTGCACTCGAACCAGGACGGTCCCCATCGACGACGACTCTGGTTCGGGGTCTGGTACGCCTACGCCCCATCGGAGCCGGACCCGTAGACCAAGATCAATGCAGCATCGAGGCAGCACGAGGCCCAGCAGTAGGCCATAAGCGGGTGGACGCGGAAGCACGAAACAGCAGGTCAGCGCACATACGACGGCAACGGGGGAGACCCCGGGATCGACCGCGGGCCCGTTTACACCGAAGAGGTCACTGGTTCGATCCCAGTATCGCCCACGCAGAAAGGCCCTGGTCAAAGACTTGCACGAGTCACCGGCCAGGACCTTTGTCGTCACCGAGGGCCCGGTCGCGCGTAGGATCTTGGTGCGGCGGTGCTCCTGCGGCACCGCGGGGAGGAGCGCCATCGTGCTCGGGATCGTCCTGGCCGTCGTCATCTTCGCGCTCGTGTTCGTCGGAGCGGTGCGGATCGCCTACCAACGGCGTCACCGCGACGCCGATGTCGAGGCTCGCGAGGTCTCCGGCGGCACGCCGATCGGTTACCTGCCGGGCTACATGCCGGGGATCCAGCAGCGGGCGGAGCGGCGCGAGGAGGCAGCGACCGAACTGGTCGAGCCCCCGCTCGCACGGGACGCGGCCGTCGATCTCGACGCGAACACCCTGCACGTGCGCCGGAGCTCCTGACCCGGCCCGCCACACCACGAGTCGCGAACCCTGTCCGTCGGACTCGGTTCGGCGGCCGTGGTTGCTACTCGGGGCCCGCCGAACGGGTGCTCAGTGCAGTCGCGAGGCCCTGCGCGGAGCCCTCAGCACCCGCTCGTCGTTCGGGTGGCCCCGCTGTGACGCGCATCCTGTTCGCCCAAGGTTGAATCTTCTATGGTTTCGGTTGTGCGCGATACACCGGTGTGGGCGGAGCGAGCCCGGTCGGCCGCGTGGGGCACGTTGGCCAACATCGACGACCTCGGGCTCGACGACGCCGGCAAGATCATGGTGCGCGACCTCGCCCGGTCGATCACGACGCTGCCCGACCTCGTGAAGGTCCGGCAGTTGCGCGAGCTCCTCTCGTCCTCGCGGGGACTCACGGTGCGCACGGTGGTCTCCTGGCTCGACGAGGTCGGCCCCTCCTGACCTACGGTGGCCGCATGGGTCGACGTCGGGTCGTGATCGCTGCCGTGGCGGCCGTCGTGCTGGTCCTGGTCGGCACGGCGGCGTGGGCGAACCAGCAGCAGCTGCGCCACGTGAATCTCGGCGACAGCTACAGCTCCGGCGCCGGCATCCAGCCCGTCGCGGCGGGCACCGCCCCGGCCTGCAGCCAGTCCCAGCTCAACTGGGCGCACGACCTCGCCGACGACCGCGGCACCCGGCTGACCGACGTCTCCTGCAGCGGCGCCCAGACCCGGCACGTCCGCACCTCGCAGGGCGCGGGCGTCGCCCCGCAGCTCGACGCGGTGCAGCCCGACACGCAGCTGGTCACCCTCACGATCGGCGGCAACGACAACGACGTCTTCGTGACGGCGTTCGGGCAGTGCTCGCAGCTCGGCCTGCAGTCCCAGGGGCGGGGCAACCCCGGCGAGCAGCGCTTCGGCTCGCGGTTCGTCGACCAGGTCGAGGGCAGCACCTACCCGAACGTCGTCCAGGCGCTCCGCGACGTCCGCGCGAAGGCGCCCGAGGCTCGCGTCGCGATCTCGGGCTACCTGCAGATCCTCTCGCCGCAGGGCTGCTTCCCGGTGATGCCGATCGCCGCGGGCGACGTGCCGTACCTCAACGACCTGCAGGCCACGCTGAACGACGCCGTCCGGCGCGCCGCCGCGGAGACGGGCGCGATCTACCTCGACGTCACCCCGCTCTCGACCGGCCACGACGCCTGCCAGCTGCCGGGCACCCGCTGGGTGGAGCCGCTCGTCCCGGTCAACGCCGCGCCGGTGCACCCGAACGCGATCGGGGAGCGGAAGATGGCCGAGAACGCGATCGCCGTGCTCGGGCTATAGCCGCCGCGCCGGCAGCTCGGTCAGCGCACGGAGCTCCTCGGCCAGGCGCTCCCGGTGCGAGTCGAACACCGGGGCGGCGGTGTCCTCCAGGACGGACGGATCGGCCCCGGCGGCCCAGGCGAGGTCGTCGGTGAGCACCCGCAGCGCCGCGTTCACCGCGGCCGCTCGCACCCGCACCGTGGGGTCGTCCGGGGGCAGGCCGAGTCGCTCGCCCAGCACCGCCGCGAAGACCGGCTCCGCCCGCTCGTGGAGCACCAGCCACGTCGCCCGGATCCCCGGCTCGTCCCGGGACATCCGTACGACGGCGAGCACGGCCCGCAGGTCCTCGGGGGAGACGACGTAGGCCGCCCGCAGGTGTTCGCCCAGCTCCACCGACGTCGGCCAGGACCGCAGGACCTCGGTGAACGCGTCCAGCGACACCGACACCAGCGGCTCGACGCACGCCTCCTTCGACCGGAAGAGCCGCCACAGCGTGCGCTCGGAGACTCCGGCCGCGTGGGCGATCTGCTCGCCGGTGGTCTCCGCGACCCCGTGGCGACGGAACATCTCGACGGCCTCGCGCGAGATCGCCAGCCGCTGGCGTCGGCGCTGCTCCTCGGAGACCGGGGGCCGACCGCGACGGCCGCCGGCGCCGTCACCCGGGCCTGTGGTCATCCGCACACCTTACCGACTCATTAATGGCACTGACTGCCATAAACACGTACGCTCGGTGATGCCGTCGTCACCACGAGGAGCGTCATGACCGCCACCACGGACCTGCAGCTGCCCTTCGAGCGTCCGAACGTGCTCGAGATCGCCCCGCTCTACGACGTCCTGCGCCGCGAGGCCCCGGTCGCCGCGGTGACCACCCCGGCCGGGGACCCGGCCTGGCTGGTCACCCGGTTCGACGAGGTCCGCGACCTGCTCGGCGACAAGCGCTTCGGCCGCTCGCACCCCGACCCGGAGCGGGCCGCGCGCGTCACGCACGCCGCGATCGCCGACGGGCCCAGCGGCAACTACGAGACCGAGGAGGCCGACCACACCCGGATGAGGCGCCTCCTGACGCCCGCGTTCTCCGCGAAGCGCATGCGGCAGATGGGCGAGGACGTGCAGGCCCTCGTCGACGGGTACGTCGACGACATGGTCGCCGCCAAGGAGCGGGACGGCCGCGCGGACCTGCACGAGAGCCTGGCCGTGCCGCTGCCGGTCGCGGTCATCTGCCGGCTGCTCGGCGTGCCGCACGAGCACTCCGAGTACTTCCGCGACCTGTCCGACCGCATGGCCACCTTCGACCCGGCCGCCGACGCCCAGGGCGCCCGCGAGGAGTTCGGCCGCTACATGGCCGGGCTCGCCGAGCAGAAGCGGACGGACCGCAGCGAGGACGTCATCTCCGACCTGGTCCACGCCCAGGAGGAGGACGACACCTACGACTACGAGGAGATGATCCGCCTCTCGGTGGGCCTGCTCTTCGCCGGGCACGAGACGACGGTGAACCGCATCGGCCTGGGCATCCTGCTGCTGCTCACCCAGCGGGACCGCTGGGAGTACCTGGCCGAGGACCCGGACGCGCACACCGACAAGGTGGTCGAGGAGATCATGCGCCTGGGCGCCCCCGGCGACCTCGGGCTCCTGCGCTACGCCCACCAGGACGTGGACATCGCGGGCGTGACGATCCACGAGGGCGACGCGGTGATCATCTCGATCAACGCCGCGAACCGGGACCCGGAGGCCTTCGCGGACGCGGAGGACTTCGAGCCGGAGCGCGAGGAGCGCGGCCACGTCGGGTTCGGCCACGGCGGGCACTTCTGCATCGGCGCGAGCCTCGCGCGCACCGAGCTGCGGACGGTCTTCCGGACCCTCGCGTCGCGCCTGCCCGACCTGCGTCTCGCCGTCGACCTCGACGACATCGACGTGCGCACCCAGCACCTCACCGGAGGCGTGAAGGCCCTGCCCGTCACCTGGTGACACGGGCGGCGCGATGACCTGCCGGGTCATACCGTGGAGCGCGTGACGAAGGCGGTGCAGGACCTCATGATCGCCGTCGAGCGCGTGCACGACGCCCTGCACACCGCCCTGCGCTCGGGCGGCCCCGTGGCCCACCTGCTCGCCGACGACGCGACCGTCGACGTCCTGCCGTCGGGTGCGGGCGCCACGGGGGTCGACGAGATCACCCGGTTCGTCGCCGGGCAGGTGGTGCTGCCCGGCGACCTGACCGTGCGCCGGCTCTCCCGCACCGGGGACCGCTTCCGGGTCGTCGACGAGGAGGTCTTCGCCTTCACCCACGACCGCGAGCTGGGCTGGCTGCTCCCGGGCCCGCCGACCGGGAAGCCGACCGAGCTCGTCGTCGTGACCCTCACCGCGGTCAAGCGGGGGCGGGTGACGCGGTCCCGCATCATCGTGGCGTGACGCCCCGCGTACCGTCACCCCATGCTCGCGGAGCTCCTCGGCCGGCTGACCGGCTGGATCCAGTGGCCCCCACCGGACACCGACCGGAACCGCTTCCTGTTCCGGCTCACCTTCCCCCTGGCGACGCTCGCCGCGGTCTACGTGCTGACCTTCGCGCTGGTCAGCGAGGGGTGGCTGCCGTACCTGGTGGCGGTGGTCCTCATGGTCATCGCCGGGATGTCCGGCATCGGGCTGCTGCTGATGCGGGCCCGCCGGGAGGAGCTCGCGCGGCTCGAGGCCGCCGAGCTCGCCCGCGGCACCTGACCGGTCAACCCTCGGCGACCCGCTCCCAGCGTTCGGAGAGCCGGTCGAGGTCGGTGAGCACGCGGGTCAGCTCGTCGGCCTCGCGCGAGGTGCCCATCAGCTGGTCGTTCAGGCGGCCGACCTTGGTGCTGACGTCGTCGAGCAGGGTCCGCCCGGCGTCGGTGAGCGTCAGCAGCTTGCGCCGTCCGTCCGAGGGTGCCGTGCCCCGGTGGATCAGCGCGCGGTCCTCGAGCCGGCGGCAGACGTCGGCCATCGTGGAGCGGTCGAGGGCGACGCAGGCCGCGAGCGACCCCTGGTCGACCTCCGGGTACTCGCGGACCGCGGTGAGGACCGCGAACTGCGGCCCCGTCAGCGTGGTGTCCACGTGCCGTAGCCACGCGGCCGCGTAGGCCTGGTAGAGCCTCCGCACGAGGAACCCGGGTGCTCCGCGGAGCGGTTCCGGCGTGGTCGGCCTCGTGTCGTCTCGGGTCATGTCGTTCCCGTTCCCCCGGGCGTCGAACGGTGGACCGGCCGGTCACGGGGAGTGCCCCCGATGGCGGCGCCGACCATGTCTCCCGTCCGTCGCGTACTACGCGTCACCCGTCCGGTGCGGACGGTGACGTGCCCCCCTGCACAGTGCGTGTGCGCTGCGTCGTCGATCACGGTACGACGTTTCCCGGTCAGGACGCGAGACCCGAACGGACGCGTCCGATCAGATGCTGGCCGATCGGGTCGTGAGCCCGGGCGGGATCTCGCCGGGAAAGAGGCGCCGGACGTCGTCCAGGGTCACCAGCCGCAGGCCGATCACCTGGTCCACCACCGCGACCCGCCACCCGCGCGTCTTGTCGTTGAGCCGGACCCCGCGCAGCCACCGCTGGGCGTGCCGGAACGCCTCGCTCTGCGTCTTCGGGCTCGGGACGGGGCGACCGGCGCCCCGGTGCCAGGCGGCGATCTGGTCGGCGTCGCCGTGGTGGTCGCGGGCCGTGCCGTCCGGGCTCGACGCCGCGGCGATCAGGGTGGGTCCGCAGGCCGCGACCAGGACCGACCACCACGTCTCGTCCGTCGGCAGGGCGGCGTTGACCGTCTTCCCGCCCGCCAGGTCGGCGCGGCCGACCGAGGCCGCCGTCGGCGCGAACGCGAGCAGGGCGAGCGTGACCTCGCGGCCGTCCGCGAGCCACAGCCCGAGCGAGGCGCGGGAGTCGCGGACCAGCAACCCGTTCCCGGGCCGGATCCGGTCCTGGCCCGCCACCCCCGGCACCACCAGGGTCAGCTGACCGCCGTGGCGCTGGCGGTTGATGACGAGGTAGGCGTCGTCCCGGATCTCGATCTCCGCGGCCACGCGGGAGACCTGGTCGTCGTCCACCTGCACGTGCCGGTCGCCGGCGGTGTTCCGGCCGATCGTGGCGGTCTCGCCCCACGGCACCGAGATGCGGCGCTCGGAGCGGACGTCGAGCAGGGCCAGCCCACCGAGCGGCAGGACGCGCCCGGCACCCGCCCCGTTCCGCACGTCCGCCAGTATCCCCACCCGCTCAGTGCCCCGCGACGACCTGCGTGGTCGCCGACCGGTCCGTCTCGGCCGCCATGAGGCGCAGCCGCGGCCCGTCGGCGCCGAGCGCGAGCTCCGCGCCCGGCACCAGCCGGGTCGGGCGGTCGATCCGGCGCCCGTCGACGCGGGTCCCGTTGGTCGAGCCCAGGTCGGTCACGGTCCAGCCGCCCCGCTCCGGGCTCAGCCGCACGTGGCGCCACGACACCCCGGGGTGGTCGACCACCAGACCGGCCGCCGGGTCCCGCCCGAGCTCCACGGTCCGCGTCAGGTCCGTGTCCGTCAGTCGGGTGCCCGCGGCGTCCTCGACCACGAGCGTCGCCCGCGGACCGGCCCCGGCCACGAGCGTGCGCAGCTTGGGCACGGCCGCCGTCACCCGGGTCGCGAGGGCGACGGGCCCGGGGACGCGCCTCCCGCCCCCGGGCCCGAGCTCCGGCCGGCGCTGCTGCCCCGCGCCGGCCGGATGCCCTCCTCCCGCCCCCCGCGCCGGGGCGAGAGGGCCCGCCGTCGACGCGCACGCGGCGGCGACGGGGGTCTGCTGCGGCTCGGAGAAGGCCGCGGTGACGACGACCCGGCCGAGCGGGACGTCGTCGGAGACGAGCAGGTGCACCCACGTCCGCTCGGCCAGCCGGCGCACGCCCTGCTCGCGGCCGTGCTCGACGTAGCCCTCGGCGAGCTCCCGGGCCAGGGACTCGAGCGGCCGGCGCTGCGCGACCTCGGCGCCGTCCACCGGGTTCCACTCCACCCACAGGTGCGGGGCCGCGACCTGCTGGCCGCGCGGGGTCCACACGAGGGCGTCGACGCCGTCGAGCCGCTGGGCGGTCACCCGCAGCAGGCCGTCGCCGTGGACCCACGGCCGGGCGAGCACGGTCCGCAGGGCGCGGCGCACGGGAGCGGCGGCCGAGGGCGCGACGGTGAGGTCGACGGTGGTCGTGCCGACTGGGGTCGCCAGCGGGTCCGGCCGCGGCCGCGCCCAGGCACTCACGACGACGGCGAGCCCGGCCGCGAGCGCCACCAGCCCGAGGATCAGCAGGGCCACCAGCAGCGACCCGGTCGTCCACCACAGCAACAGCGCCGCGGCGACGACCCCGCCGGCGACCAGCCTGCCCCGGCTCATCGGGCGGCCGTCACGAGACCGGGGACCTGGCCCGCGACCTGGCCGACGGACGGCAGGTGGTCGGCCGCCGTCGTCAGGACCCCGCTGTCCTCGGTGGCGCGGGCGAGGCCGACCGGGCCCCAGGCGACCACCGCCGCCCCGACGAGCACGCACACGACCAGCGCGAGCCCGCCGTGCGCCACGACCCCGACCGCCCGGTCCACCAGCACCGGACGCGCGACCCGGCCTCCGGCCCGCGTGGCGAGCGCGTCGGCGAGGCGGCGTCCGGCGCCGAGCCCGATCAGGCCGCCGACGACGACCCCGGCGATCAGCCACCCGCGCGACGACGGGTCCCACCAGCCCGCCAGGAGGGCGCCGAGGACGACGCCCACCGCGGTCCCGGCCAGCGACAGCACGAGTGCGGTGCCCCCGCGTCGCCAGCCCCGCCACGCGGCGAGGGCGACGACGGCGAGCACCACGAGATCCACGAGGGTCATGGGGTCCTCCTCCCGAGTCGGTCACCAGCGAGTCAACCGACCGCCCGGCAGCCGCGGGCCCCCGTCGTCGGGAACTATTTACCGAGGTCGCGGACCACCGTGACCGCGCGCACACCGTCGACTGTGAGCCGGATCGTGCGCCGCAAGCGGTACCGTGGGTAGCGGTAACCGAAAGTCTCCGGTACTCCTGGTACCTAGAAGTTTTCCAGGCAGAGGAGACACCGTGACGGCCGTACTCTCGACCCGCGCCCGGCGCCTGAGGGACCTCGCGACCCGACTCACCACGCCGCTGCTGCCCGACGACTACCTGACCCTGATCAACCCGCTGTGGTCCGCCCGTGAACTGCGCGGCCGGGTCGTCAGCGTCACCCCCGAGGCCGAGGACGCGGCGACGATCGTCGTCGAGCCCGGCTGGGGGTGGGAGTTCCCGCACGCCGCCGGGCAGTACATCGGCATCGGCGTGCAGATCGACGGGCGCTTCGTGTGGCGCTCGTACTCGCTGACCACCCCGCCCGCGCGGGACGGGAAGCGCCTGGTGATCACCGTCCGCGCCATGCCCGACGGGTTCGCCTCGCAGCACCTGGTCAACGGCGTCGAGCCCGGCACCGTCGTGCGGCTCGCCCCGCCGGCCGGGGAGTTCGTCCTGCCCGACCCGCTGCCGTCGAAGGTCCTCTTCCTGACGGCGGGTTCCGGCATCACCCCGGTCATGGCGATGCTGCGGTCGCTGGACCGCCGCTCGGACGCCGCCGACGACGTGGTGCTCGTGCACTCCGCGCCCGACGCCGAGCGGGCCCTGTTCGCCGACGAGCTCGACCTGCTCGCCCGCCGCCACCCGTCGTGGCGGATCGTGCAGCGCCACACCCGCACCGAGGGCCACCTGACGCTCCCGGCCGGCCTCGACGACGTCGTCCCGGACTGGCGGGAGCGCCAGACCTGGGCGTGCGGACCGGCCGAGATGCTCGACGACGCCGAGAAGGCGTTCGCGGACGCGGGCGTGGGGGAGTCGCTGCACCTCGAGCGGTTCGCCGCCTCGTTCTCCGGCTCCGCCGAGGGCGGGACGATCACCTTCGCCCGCAGCGGCCGCACCGTCGAGTCCGACGGCGCCGCGACCGTCCTCCAGGCCGGCGAGCAGGCCGGCGTCCCGATGCCGTTCGGCTGCCGCGTGGGCATCTGCCACACCTGCGTCGCCCCGCTGCGCTCCGGCGCCGTGCGCGACCTGCGCGACGGGTCCGAGCACCGCGTGGCCGACACCGACCAGTCCACCCGCACCGTCCAGACCTGCGTCACCGCCGCTGCCGGTGACTGCACCGTGGATCTCTGAGAGAGGAGCCCGAGATGGCCATCTCCGACATCAAGGAATTCGCCCACCTGACCGAGGCCGACGTGGAGGCGCTCGGCGAGGAGTTCGACGCGATCCGCCGCGACGTCGAGGAGTCGCGCGGCGCGGCCGACGAGGAGTACATCCGGTCGATCATCAAGACTCAGCGCCGCATCGAGATCGCGGGCCGGGCCGCGCTGTTCGGCAGCGTCGTCCCGCCGCTCTGGATGGCGGGCGCCGCCCTGCTGGGCGTGGCCAAGATTCTCGAGAACATGGAGATCGGCCACAACGTCATGCACGGCCAGTGGGACTGGATGAACGACCCGGAGATCCACTCGGCCACGTGGGAGTGGGACAACGTCTGCCCCGCCGAGCAGTGGAAGCACTCGCACAACTACCTGCACCACACGTACACGAACGTCCTCGGCAAGGACAAGGACGTCGGGTACGAGATCCTGCGGGTCACCTCGGACCAGAAGTGGAACCCGGTCAACCTCGGCCAGCCGGTCTTCAACACCCTGCTGATGCTGCTGTTCCAGCACGGCGTGGCGATCCACGATCTCGACATCGAGGGCCTGCTGCGTCGGGACATCCAGGACCCGGAGGAGTTCAAGGCCAAGCTCGAGCAGGTCGGCCGCAAGATGCGCAAGCAGATGGGGAAGGACTACATCCTCTTCCCGCTGCTCACCGGGCCGTTCTTCATCACGACCCTCACCGCGAACATGGCGGCCAACCTCATCCGCAACGTGTGGTCCTACGCCATCATCTTCTGCGGGCACTTCCCCGACGGCGCCGAGGTGTTCACCGAGGACCAGCTCGAGAACGAGACGCAGGGCGAGTGGTACCTGCGCCAGCTCCTCGGCTCGGCCAACTTCACCGGCAACCGGCTGATGCACGTCATGTCGGGCTCGCTCGGCTACCAGATCGAGCACCACCTGTTCCCGGACCTGCCGTCGAACCGGTACCCGGAGATCGCGGAGCGGGTGAAGGAGATCTGCGCCAAGTACGACCTGCCCTACAACATCGGGCCGTTCCCGAAGCAGTTCTGGAAGTCCATCCGCACCATCTGGCGGCTCGCGCTGCCGAACAAGAAGTTCGCGGCCGAGCAGCAGGCCCACGAGTCGGAGGGGCTGCGGCGCGACCAGGCCACGAGCACCCCGTCGGCCGAGGCCGAGGCCCGTCGGGACCGGAAGGAGCCGGTCGCCGCGTGACCGGCTGATCGGCGGCGAACGGCACTCCCGCGCACCTCGGGGCGCTGCGGGAGTGCCGTTCGTGCGTCCGGACCTCCGGTCAGACCAGGCCCAGCGCCGCCATGGCGTCGGCGACGCGGAGGAACCCGCCGATGTTGGCGCCGGCGACGTAGTCGCCCGGGCTGCCGTACTCCTCGGCGGTCTCGAGGCAGCGTTCGTGGACCGAGTGCATGATCCCGGCGAGCTTCTCCTCGGTGTGCTCGAACGTCCAGGTGTCGCGCGCGGCGTTCTGCTGCATCTCCAGCGCGCTGGTGGCGACCCCGCCCGCGTTGGCCGCCTTGCCGGGCGCGAAGGTGACGCCGGCCTCGCGCAGGAGCCGGATCGCGTCGGGTGTCGTCGGCATGTTCGCGCCCTCGGCGACGACGCCGCACCCGTTCCCGGCGAGCTGCTTCGCGCCCGCCTCGTCGAGCTCGTTCTGCGTCGCGCACGGCAGGGCCACGTCGCAGGGCACCGACCAGATCGGCCAGTCCTGGACGAAGCGGGCGTTCCCGCCCCGCTCCTCGGCGTAGTCGCTCACCCGACCCCGCCGCTCCTCCTTGACGTCCCGGAGGAGGTCGAGGTCGATGCCGTCCTCGTCGACGACGTACCCGGCCGAGTCGGAGCAGGCGATCACCCGCCCGCCGAGCTGGTGGACCTTCTGGATCGCGTGGACGGCGACGTTGCCCGATCCCGAGACCACGACCTTCCGGCCCTCGAACGAGTTCCCGGAGGCCCGGAGGATCTCGTCGACGAAGAACACCAGGCCGTAGCCGGTCGCCTCCGTCCGGACCCGGGAGCCGCCCCAGGTCAGGCCCTTCCCCGTGAGCACACCCGACTCGTACCGGTTGGTCAGGCGCTTGTACTGCCCGAACAGGTAGCCGATCTCCCGCTGCCCGACGCCGGTGTCGCCCGCGGGCACGTCGGTGTGCTCGCCGAGGTGGCGGTGGAGCTCGGTCATGAAGGACTGGCAGAACCGCATCACCTCGGCGTCGGAGCGGCCCTTCGGGTCGAAGTCGGACCCGCCCTTCGCCCCGCCGATGGCGAGCCCGGTCAGCGAGTTCTTGAAGATCTGCTCGAACCCGAGGAACTTGACGATGCCCAGGTACACGCTGGGGTGGAACCGCAGGCCGCCCTTGTAGGGACCGAGTGCGGAGCTGAACTCCACCCGGAAGCCACGGTTGAGCTGCGGTCGCCCGTCGTCGTCGGCCCACGGCACGCGGAAGATGATCTGGCGTTCGGGCTCGCAGAGTCGCCGGAGGATCTCGGCGTCCGCGAGGTCCGCGTGCTTGTCGACGACGGGCCCGAGGTTCTCGAGGACCTCCCGCACCGCCTGGTGGAACTCCTCCTCCCCGGGGTTGCGCGCGACCACCTCGTCGTAGACCGCGGTCAGCCTGCCGTGCGGCACGGACATGCACCTCTCTCCGATCGGTTCTGGATCCGACGGTCCCCGCCGGGTACCGGACGGTAACGACCGCGACGTGTCCCGCGCGGGCGGCCGGGGGTAGGCGTGCCGGATGACCGAGATGGCGCTGATGTCGTCGGCCGACCGCGACGAGTGGCGGGCCCTCCGGGAGTGGAGGGCCCACCGGTTGGCCGAGCCGGCCGAGGCCCCGGGCTGGTGGGCACGCACGGCCGGGCGCGTCGCCGGCGACGTCCGGACCGTCGTCGAGTACGTCCCGGGTGCCGTCGAGGCCGGCCGGCTGGCCGTGTCCGGGCTCGGCCGGTTGATCGACGCCGGGACGGGGACGGCCGCGGCCTCGGTGCGCACCGGTCCGATCGTCGCCGCCCACCGGGAGCGCGGGCACCCGGTCGCGGAGCTCTCCGACCTCCGGGACCTCCCGCTGGCCGACCTCCGCGCCGTCACCCCGGACCTGGGCGTGCCCTACGCGATCGGCGGCGCCGTGCAGGGCGCCGGGTCGAGCCTCGTGACCTCGAGCGGCACGGTGCTCGCGGCGGGGACCGGCGGGGTCGCCGCCGCGCCGGGCCTCGGCGCCGTGCTCGCCGTCCTCGGGGTCGACGCGGCGCTGGGCGTGCTCGTGAGCACCCGGGCGGTCGCGCACGTCGCCGCGTACCACGGCTACGACGTCGCCGACCCCGACGAGCGGCTCTTCGCCCTGGGCGTGCTCTCGCTCGGCCTCGCGGAGGACTCCCGCCGCGCGGCCGCCTACCGGGAGCTCGCCGGCGTCGCTCGTGGCCTCGCCCGCCGACAGGCCGTGCGCCTGACCTCGGAGCGGGTGGGCGCCGTCGTCCGGACGGTCTCGACCTCGCTCGCGCTGCGGCTCACGCAGGAGCGGTTCGCGCAGGTCGTGCCCCTGCTCGGGACGGCGCTGGTGATCCGGCGGACGGTCCGCAGCCTGCGGCAGGTCGTCGACGACGCCGAGCACCTCTACGCCGAGCGGCTCCTGCGGGAGCGCTACGACGTCCCGTTCGAGGAGCCGGGTCCCGACGACGAGCCGGGCGAGATCGCCGCGGCCCTGCGCGCGTAGCCGATCACCCCACGGCGACCGGCTCCGGCTCGGGCGTCGGCTCCCGGCGCGGCCGTACCAGCGAGATGAGGCCCCCGACCACGAAGGTGATCACGACGCCGAGCGGCACGAACCACGGGAACGCGAGCGCCTGGCCGTCGATGGAGATGCCCAGGGCCGCCCAGCCGACACCGAGCAGGGTCGCCACGAACGCCACGAAGGCCGCGACGCCGTCGGCCCGGCGCACCACCAGGCCGAGCAGGAACGCGCCGAGCAGGGCGCCGTAGGTGTACGACGCGATGGAGAGCCCGAGCTCGACGACCGGGTCGTCCGTCGTCGTGAACAGCGAGGCGAACGCGACCATCACCAGCGCCCACACCCCGGTCATCCACCGGGCGACCTTGAGCATCGTCTGCTCGCCCGGCCGCCAGCCGGCCCACGACTGCACGATGTCGGCGATCGTCGAGGTCGACAGCGAGTTCAGCGCGCTCGACAGCGAGCCCATCGTCGCCGCGAGGATGCCGGCGACGAGCAGGCCGGAGAGCCCCATCGGCAGGTCGCGCAGGATGAACTCGCCGAACACCTGGTCGCTGGTCAGGCCCAACGATGCAAGTGGCGCCCCGCCGTTGCGGGCCCACAGCAGCGCCCCGACCAGCGAGAAGAGCGCGAACTGCACGCCGATCGCCACCGCCGAGCCGATCATCGCCTTGCGGCCGTCGGACAGGGACCGGCAGGAGAGCACGCGCTGGGCGATCAGCTGGTCCGAGCCGTGCGACCCCATCGTCAGCAGCGCGCCGCCGACGATCGCCGTGACGAACGCGTACGGGCTCGTCAGGATCGGCTTGGAGAAGTCGAAGACGGTGAGCTTGCCCGCATCCCACGCCGCGGCCCACCCGCCGCCGCCGACCTGCACCGACAGCACGACCACGCAGATCACCGCGCCGAGCAGGTAGAGCCCCATCTGCAGGAAGTCGGTCCAGACGACCGCCTTGATGCCGCCGACGTAGGTGTAGGCCACGGTCACGGCGGTGATCGCGAGGACGATGACGAAGTAGTTGACGTCCAGGCCGAACTCGGCGAGCAGCAGCTTGATCGGGATCGCGCCGGCGAAGAGCCGCACGCCCTCGGCGAGCAGCCGCGTCACGAGGAACGTCAGCGACGCGAGGCCCTGGGTGTGCCGCCCGAACCGCTCGCCCAGGTACTGGTAGGCCGAGACGAACCCGCCGCGGAAGTACAGCGGCAGCAGCACGAACGACACGAGGATGCGCCCGACCAGGTACCCGACGGCCAGCTCCACGTAGGAGAACGACCCGCCGTAGGCCACCCCGGGCACGCTGATGACGGTGAGCGTCGAGGTCTCGGTCGCGACGATCGAGAACATCACCGCCCACCACGGCAGCGACCGCTCGCCGGTGAAGTAGTCCGTGGCCGAGCGCTGCCGCCCGGAGAGCTTCAGGCCGATCACCGCGATCGCCACGAGGTAGGCGACGATGACGGCGAGGTTGACGACGTCGTGCATCCCGGGCTCCTATTCGGTCCTGGTGATCTTGTGCAGGCCGCCGGGAGCGTCGACCTCCACGCCGCGCCGCAGCGCGAGCCGCCACGCGAGCTTCTGGGCCGGGACGACCGCCACGATCGGCGAGACGAGGCCCGGGGTCTGCGCCGGCAGGTCCGGGCCGATCACGACGACGGGTGCGCCCCGCTGCGCGAGCTCGTCGCGGAGGTCCAGCACCGAGGCGCTCGCCGCCTCGTCGGGGGCGACCAGGAGCACCGGGGTCGCGGGGCCGACCGCGCCGATCGGCCCGTGGCGCAGGTCGGCGGGGGAGAAGGGGGTCACGAGCGACCCGGTCAGCTCCGTGAGCTTCAGCGCGGCCTCGTGGGCGGTCGCCAGGTTGACCCCGCGCCCGACCGCGATCCCGCGCCACGACGCCGCGAACGTCTCGACCGCCTCGTCCACGTCGGCCTCGAGGGCCTCCGCGACCAGGTCCGGCGTCCGGTCGAGGTCGCGCAGCAGTGCGGCCGCCGTCGGCTCCGGGGCCAGCCCGGCCGCGACGACCGCGAGCGCGGCCAGCGACGTGGTGTACGTGCCCGTGGCGGCGACGGAGCGCTCCTCGCCGACCCGCAGCGGCACGACCAGATCCGCCTGCCCGGCCAGGTCGGAGCAGGGGTCGTTCGTGACGGCGAGCGTGGGCGCGCCCCGCTCGCGGGCGTCGCGGAGCACCGCGACGATGTCCGGCGAGCTGCCGGACTGCGACACCCCGACGACGAGGCGGCGCCACACGTCCGGCGAGGCGCCGTAGGTGGTGACGAGGCTCGGCGTCGCCAGGGTCACCTCGCGTTCGCCGACGAGCGGCACGAGGTACTGCGCGTAGCGGGCGGCGTTGTCGGAGCTCCCGCGGGCGGCGATCACGACCCCGGTGGTGCCGTCGGCGAGGTCGCGCACCGCCCCGGCGACGGCGTCACCCGTCGTCAGGAAGGAGCGGAGGGCGCGCGGCTGGGCGTAGAGCTCGGACTCGAGCAGCGAGGTCATGCGGCCTCCGCCCCGCCGACGAGGACCCGCGTCACGGCGAGCGCGTCGTCGAGCACGGTCACGTCGGCGACCCCGCCGGGGCGCAGGACGCCGAGGTCGGGGTGCGGCCGGTGGGCCGGGCCGACGAGCCGAGCGGGCGTCGCGGTGGCGGCGGTGAGCGCGTCGGCGAGCCCGATCCCGGCGGAGACCGCGACGCGCACGCAGCCGGCGAGCGTCGCGGCGCTGCCGGCGAGGGTGCCGTCGGGGTTGCGGACCGCGCCGTCGGCGAGGGTCAGCTCGACGTCGCCGAGCCGGAACGTCCCGTCCGGCATGCCGGCGGCGGCGGTCGCGTCGGTGATGAGCGCCCAGCGGCCGGGCGCGGCCGCGGCGACGACGCGGAGGACGTCGGGGTCGAGGTGGTGCCCGTCGGCGATCACGGTGACGACCGCACCGGGGTGCGCCAGCGCCGCGGCCGCGAGCCCGGGCGACCGGTGGTCGAACCCGCTCATGGCGTTGAACAGGTGCGTGGCGCCCGCGACCCCGGCGTCGAACCCCGCGTGGGCCTCGGCCGCGGGAGCGTCGCTGTGGCCGGCCATCACCGTGACCCCGGCGCGCAGGGCCGACGCGATCACCGCGTCCGCGCCGTCGAGCTCCGGCGCGACGGTGGTGATCGCGACCGCGCCCGCCGTCCGGAACGCCTCGAACAACCCGGGGTCCGGAGGGCGGAGGAACTGCGGGGGATGCGTCCCGGGCCGCTTCGGGGACAGGAACGGGCCCTCGACGTGCGCGCCCAGCAGGCGGGCGCCCGCGTCGCCGGAGCGGGCCGCGTCGAGGAGCCGCAGCGCGGTCGTCGTGGTGTCCGGGGCGGCGGTGATGACGGTCGGTGCCACGGCGGTGACGCCGTCCTGCGCGAGGGCCCGCCGGAACCGGCGCACCTCGTCCGGGTCGGTGGCCGCCGTCAGGTCGACGCCCGCGTACCCGTTGCACTGCACGTCGACCAGGCCCGGCACCGCGATCCCGGCGCCGCAGGCGGGGGAGAGCCCGACCGCCTCGACCCGTCCGTCCACCACCGCCACGTCGCCGCGGTGCAGCACGCCGCCGACGAGGGCCGCGGACACGCCCAGCCTCATGCGACCACCTCCAGCGAGCGGACGGCGGGCGCCGGCTCCGGCAGGCGCAGCGGTGCGTGGCCGGGGCTGATGCGGCCGAGGACCCGGGGCGTCGCCGTGCCCGTCGCCCCCGGCAGCACCCCGGGCACGCCGTGCCAGGTCAGGGCGCCGAGCAGGGCGGTCAGGACGGCCTCCTTCGCGTCGGCGGGCAGCCCGCGCTCGTCGGCGGACACGAGCGGGATCGGGTGCAGGGCCTCGGCGAGCGCTCGCCGCAGCACCGGGTTCGCCATGCCACCCCCGGCGCCGACGACCTCCACGGCGTCGCGGCACGCGTCGGCCACCGTGCGGGCGGTCAGCGCGACGAGGGTCGCGGCGAGCCCCGGGGCGTCGATGTGCGGCGCCGCGTGCGCCACCGCCGCGTCGAGCGCGGGCGCGGTGAACAGCTCGCGGCCGGTCGTCTTCGGCGGGGGAGCGGCGTAGTAGGGCTCGGCGAGGAGGTGCTCGAGCAGACCCCGGTCGACCGTGCCCCGCGCCGCCAGGGCGCCGTCGACGTCGTAGGCGGCGCCGGTGGCCCGGTGGGCGACGACGTCGAGCCAGCAGTTGGCGGGTCCGGTGTCGAACGCGGTCACGCCGTGCGGTGCGACCACCGTGACGTTCGCGATCCCGCCGAGGTTCAGCGCGACGCGCGTCTCCGGGCCCGCGAGCCACAGCGCGTCCAGGGTGCTCGCGAGCGGGGCGCCGTGCCCGCCGGCGGCGATGTCGGTGGAGCGCAGGTCGCTGACGACCGGCAGCCCGGTCGCCTCCGCGATCCACGCCGGCTGGCCGAGCTGCAGCCCGCCGGTCGCCCGGCCGTCGCTGATCCCGTGGAACACGGTCTGCCCCAGCCACACGACGAGGTCGCCGTCCAGCCCGTCGAGGGCGTCCACCGCCGCGTCCGCCGCGGCCCGCCCGAGGGCGTGGTCCACCGCGCAGACCTCCTCGACGGTGGTCGGCGCGGGCGGGAGCAGCGCGAGCACCCGGTCTCCCAGCCCCTCCGGCCAGGCCACGCCCGCGTGCCGGAGCACCTCGAGCTGCACGGTCTCCCCGACCTCGATCGAGCACACCGCCACGTCCAGCCCGTCGGCCGAGGTCCCGGACAGCATCCCCACGACGATCACGAGCAGCTCACCGCCGACACCGCCGCCCGCACCGAGCCCGCCGTCGCCAACCGGTCGCGGGCCGTCGCGTCGTCCAGCCCGGCGAGGAGCGCGACGACCGCGGCCGCGACGTCGTCGCCGGCCGCCGCCAGCGCGGCCCGGGCGGTGACGAGGTCGACGCCTGTCGCGTCGCGCACGATCCGCTCCGCCCGCCGGCGCAGCTTCGCGTTGGTGATCCGGACCCCGACCATCCACGGCCCGTACGTCGCGCCCGCCCGCACCAGGGCGGCCGTCGACAGGGTGTTCAGGGCGATCTTCTGGGCGGTCCCCGCGGCCAGGCGGGTCGAGCCCGCCAGCACCTCCGGGCCGGTGACCAGCTCGATCGCGACGTCCGCCAGGGCCGCGACCGGCGAGGCGACGGCGTTCACGACGGCGACGGTGGTCGCGCCGTGCTCCCGGGCGGCGGCGAGGGCGCCGAGCACGTAGGGCGTGCGGCCGGACGCGGCGACCCCGACGACCACGTCGTGCGGCCCGATCCCGATCTGCTCGAGGTCGGCCCGCCCGGCCACGTCGTCGTCCTCGGCGCCCTCGACGGCCGCGTCCGCGGCGTCGCGTCCGCCCGCCAGGAGCGCGACCGCGCGGTCCGGGTCCAGGCCGAACGTCGGCGGCAGCTCGGCGGCGTCCTGCACCGCGAGGCGGCCGGAGGTGCCGGCACCGGTGTAGACCAACCGTCCGTCGGTCCGCAGGGCGGCGCCCACGGCCTCCGCCGCCCGGGCGATCGGCCCGGTCATCGCCGCGACGGCGGCCGGGGCCACGGCCTGGCCCTCGACCAGGCGGGCGACGACGTCCGGGGTCGGCAGCGCGTCGAGGTCCTCGGACCCCGGCCGCACGGCCTCCGTGGGGAGCCGGTCGGTGTCCGCGGCCGGGCCGGTCCCGTTCGACCGCTGTTCCCGACGGCGGGTCACGGTCGGCTCGTGAGCGGTGCCGGTGTCGGCGGCCAGGGTCGCCAGGCCGTCGAGGGCGTCGCCCGCGGCCTCGGCCAGGGTGAGGCCGGTCCCGCCGAGCCGGTCGGTCAGGGCCTCCGCGAGGCCGCCGACGACGGCCACGGGCACCTCCGGTGTCAGCAGTGCGGCCATGCTGTCACTGGACGGCACAGAAGCCGCACCGTCGACCGTCGCGCGCGCCGTGGCGCCCAGCTGGGTCACCGCTTCGTCGACGATCCGCGCGGCCACGGGGTCACCGCTCTCCGCCGCCTCCAGCACCGCGGGGGCGAAGGCCGCGAGGTCGCCCGGCGCGGACGGCCGCCCGGCAAGCACCGCACGGGCCGGGTTCACGAGCGCGGTGTCCGGGCCGGCGCCGTCGACGGCCCGGAGGGCCGCGCGGAGACCCTGTTGTCCGATCCAGGCCCCGCCGCCGGCGTCGCCGAGCAGGAGTCCGTGCCCGTCGATGCGGCGCACGATGCCGTCGCCGTCCACCCCGAGCGCGACCGCTCCGGTCCCCACTGCGAGCACCACGCCCGCCCCGTGACCGCCGAACGCCCCGGCGTGCCAGGCGACGACGTCCGAGGTCACCAGCACGGATGCCGGTGCGGCACCGTCCCACCCCGTCGTCAGGGCCTCCGCGAGGGCGGCCGCCTCGTCGGGCCGGGTGAGCGCGCCCGGGACGCCGACGGCGAGGGCGCACCCCGCGGGCACCGGCCCGACGGCCGACCGCACCACGGCAGCCACCGCTGCTGCGCCGCCCGGGTCGCCGAGCCCCGCACCCGTCGTCGTCACCCGTCGTCCGCCGTCCGCGAGCACCCGGGCGCCGGAGCGGCCGAGGTCGACCGCCACGACGGGGCTCACGGGATCTCCCCGGGCGGGATGATCTCCATCTCGATCAGGTACCGGTCGCCGCGTGCGAGCGACTCGACCCGCTCGATCACCTCGCCGCGGTGGTCGCGGGAGGTGCGGACGAAGCGCAGGGCGGCGGCGCCGGCGGCGACCCCGAGCAGGGCGGCGTCGCCGGCGTCCAGCACCACCGGGGCGACGGACTGCGTGCCGGAGCGGATCCGCCGGTCGAAGCGCGAGGCGAGGAGCTCGTAGTAGGAGGACGGGCCGTCGAGGTCGTCGCCGGTCAGGCCGGGCACGCGCGCGGCCGGGACGTGCAGGGTCTCCAGGGTCATCGGCTCGCCGTCGGCCAGCCGCACCCGGCACACGCGCAGCACCGCCTCGCCGCCGGGCATCTCGAGGCGCGCGGCGAGGTCGGTGTCCGCGACGACGGTGTCCCACCACAGAAGGCGCGACGACGGCTCGAGCCCGCGGCGGCGCATGTCGTCGCCGAACGACGTCGCCATGAGCGGCTGCGCGACGGCGGGGCGGCGCACGAAGGTGCCCGCGCCGTGACGGCGCTCGATGATGCGGCGCGCCATCAGTTCCTCGAGCGCCTTGCGCACGGTGGCGCGCGAGACGCCGAACCGGGTCGACAGGTCCCGCTCGCCTGGCAGCATGGCGCCCGGGCCGAGCTCGGCGCACAACGCGGCGACCTTGGCGCCCACTTCCGTCGATCGCGTCACGGCCACGGGAGAGGTATAGACCTGTGATTCCCGTGAAGCAAGAGGTACGGACCAGTGCAGATCGAGCGTCTCGTCGTGTCGCCCGGGCACGCCTATCAGGGGCGGCCGTCGGACGGTCCCGCGCCGACGGAGACGACGTCGCCGTCGGCGGTCGAGCTCCGGGCGGGCCACGGCGTCGTCGGTGACCGCTACGCCGGCCGGGCCGCCCACCGCGACGCGGCGCTGACGATCATCGCCGCGGAGGCGCTGGAGGCCGTCGCCGCCGAGCTCGGCGTGCCGCCGTTCGACCCGGTGCTCGCCCGGCGCACCGTGGTGACCCGCGGCCTGGACGTCGAGCGGCTGCGGATGACCGACGTGCTCCTCGACTCCGGCGACGGCCCGGTCCTGCTCGGCGGCCGCCGGCCCGCCGCACCGTGCGCATGGATGGACACCGTCCTCGCGCCGGGCGCCCACGCGCTGCTGCGCGGCCGGGCCGGGGTGCGGTTCGCCGTGCTCGGCTCGGGCGTGCTGCGCGTCGGCCCGCTCACGGTGTCCTTCCCGACGGCGGCCGGGGGCCTGTTCGACGAGGAGGCGCTGCTGGACCCGGAGCGCGCCGCCGTGGGGTCGCGGCGGCGTCAGTAGGGCGGCTCGTCGTCGTCCTCGTCGCGTGTGGCCGGTGTCGGCTGCCATGGGGGTGGGCGGCGGGCCTGCAGATATTCGACGGTCGCGAGGGCGGCGGTGGTGATGCGGCCGTCGGGGGTGGGTCGGGGCGCGAAGTCGGCGGGTGGTGGGACGTCGAAGTCGCCGAACGGCTCGTGTGGGGTTTCCTGGGGGTCGGGCAGGGGGCGGGCGACCTGGCTTTCGGTGTGGTGGACGGTTCCGGTGGGGTCGGTGATCTGGAAGCGGCCGGGTTCGGGTTGGTGGTAGGTCCAGCCGGCGAGGTGTTTGGCGCGGTGGTCGGCTTTGCAGAGGTTGGCGAGGCCCTCGGCGCGGGTGCGGCCGCCGTGGTGCCAGTCGAGGGTGTGGTCGTGTTCGCAGCGCTTCGCGAGCACCGAGCAGCCGGGGGCGACGCAGGTGGGGTCGCGGGCGTCGATCCAGCGGGCGAGGGCAGCGCCGGGCAAGCGGCGGTCGGCGTCGCGGTCGGTCGTGGCGGGGTGCTCGTGGGGTGGACGGTCGCGTGAGCGGTGGTAGGCGGCGAGCAGGTCGGCGAGCCAGGCACCGGCTTGTCCCGTCAGGTCGAGGGCGTCGAGCAGTGCCGCCGGGGCGGTGATCTGGACGGTGCGTCGGCGGTGGCGGGAGTCGCGGCCGGCGTGGGGTGGGGCGCGCAGGCCGATCAGGTGCTGGAGACGCCCGTGGTCGTCGTGGACGAGCAGCTGCCAGGTGGCGGCGCCGAGTTCGCGGGCGCGGCGGTGGGCGATCTCGGGCAGGGTGCCGCCGAGTCCGGGGAGTTCGGCGGGGTGTCGGTCGTGGCCGAGCAGGGTCGACAGGCGCATTCGTAGCGCGACCTCGGCCGGGTAGGGCTCGACCACGGGCGTAGCGCCTGAGCGACCGTCTCCGGGTGCGTCGCCGGGTCCTTCGCGTGGCTCGTCGGGCGGCCCGTGTGGACCGTCGGGGCCCGCGTCGGCCAGTTCGCCGGGACCGCCGTCGCCCGGCCCGTCCTCGGGCCGGTCGTCGGACGGTCCGTCGGGGCCGCCGTCGTCGGGGCCGCCGTCGTCGGGGCCGTCGTCGGGCTCGTCGTAGGGATCGTCGTCGTTCGGGGGGCCGCTGCAGAGTTCGGTGACGATGGCGTCGGTGATGGCGGGGTCGTCCAGGCCGGTCAGCGTGCCGTCGAGCAGGCGGGTGAAGATGCGGGCGGAGATGAACCCGACGCCGAGGTCGGCGCCGAGGACCGCCATCCGGGCCTGCACCCGCAGCGCGAGGGCGTCGAGGTGGGCCTTGGCGTCCTGGGCGAGGTCGGGCGGCAGGTCGTAGCCGCACAGGTCCACCGCCCCGGACGGTGCGACCCGGGCCGTGACCCGCGCCCGCGCGATCGCGGCGGCGAGCCGCCCGGCCGCCCAGGCGGGGTCCAGGGCGCGGGCGACCTCGAGGATCCGCTCGCGCAGCGCCCCGTAGGCGAGCCCGGGAGCTTCGGGGAGCACGATGCGCACGACCTCGCTGATCTGGTGTTCCTCGAGCCCTTCGGTGGCGGCGTCGAAGATCGCGGCCTTGCGCTCCTCCAGCTCGCCGCTGCGCATCGCCGCCCCGAGGGCCGGCTGGGCCTCGAGGACGAAGCACGCCAGGCCGTAGCGGGCCGACGCGGTGACCGCCGACCAGCCCAGGTTCGCCGCGGCGATCCGGGGGGCGAACCCGTCGTCGTACACGCGGCGGCAGGTGTCGGCGCGGGAGCGGCACGCCTGCCGGATGGCCTCGAGGAGTTCGGCGTCGTCGTGGTTGCGTTGCCGGAACGTGGCCCGCATCCAGGCTGCGACGTGCTGACCGGGCAGCTCGGCGACGACCACCGTGGCGAGGGTGGCCGCGAGCGCGGGACCAGCGGGGATGCCCGCGAACGGGTCACCACCGGGGGTCTCGGTCTCCAGGACTGCGGCCACGATTCGAACACTAGTACGAGGGTCCGACAATCTCGGGAGAGCTGGGCTCAGCCCGCCCGCGCGGCGGTGGCGGCGTAGCGGCGATCCGGGCGCTCCGGGACCTGGTGCTGCCGGCGCTCGAGCTCGATGAAGCCCGCCCGGTCCAGGTGGTCGGAGAGGACGTCGACCGGCCAGCGGTAGGCGGTGAGGACCGTGTGGTCGAAGGCGGCAACGTCGTCGTCGCTGTCGAAGAATCCGATCACGAGCACCCCCGAGGTCTGCAGCAGGCGCCGGAAGCCGACGAGGACGCTGTCGATCTCGGTCGGAGTGAGGTGGATCGTCGAGTACCAGGACAGGACACCGGCCACGGAGTGGTCGGGGACGTCCACCTCGGTCATGGAGCCGAGACGGAACTCCGGCCCGGGGTACGTCGCCCGGGCGTGCGCGATGAACTCGGGGACCAGGTCGACTCCCGTCACGTCGACCCCCGACGAGTGCAGGTACGCCGTCCAGTGCCCGGGTCCGCAGCCGAGGTCGAGCACAGGATCGTCGAGGCCGGTCAGATGCCGCCGCACCAGGGCCGTGTCGTCCGCATGACCCTTCCGACCGCCGTCGAACAGGCCGATGTACGGACCGGACATGGAGGAGTACGCACGGCGGACCACGTCCAGACCCTCGTCCATCGCGGCAGCGTAGGACCCCCGCAGGACCCGTCAACCCTCCGACAGCTTCCGGCCCAGCCCGCGACGCCGGTACGTGCGGGTCCGCAGCAGCAGCACGCCCGCCGCGGCCACGACGATCCCGACCAGGTTGATCAGCAACTGCGCCACCGAGGAGAGGCAGCGCGCCCAGTCGCCGAGGGTCGCCGCCACGACCGCGTAGCCCGCCGCGGGCACCGTCGTCACCGAGATGAAGACCCCGACCAGCGCCGCGGACTTCGCCGAGGTCATCGCCAGCATCCCGGCCGCGCCGGCCAGCAGCGCGACGATCAGCGAGAACGGGCCGACCTGGTAGATGAAGTCGACCTGGTCCGCGCTCTCCAGCGGGCTGAGGGTGACCAGGCCCGCCGCCTCGGCCGCCAGGCTGGCCAGCGCCGTCACCACGAGCGCCACCGGGAACCCGACGGCGAGTGCTCGCAGCGCCCGGATCGCGAGGTCGCCGCGGCGCCCGACCAGTCCGACGGCGAGCGCCGCGAGCGGGCCGAACTCCGGGCCCACGACCATCGCGCCCACCACCGTCACCGGCGAGTTCGTGACGACGCCGACCGCGGCCAGCAGGCACGCGATCGTCAGGAAGCCCACGAAGCTCGCCGAGAGCTGCGCGTCGTCGCCGGACCGGCCCACGAGCTCGTCCCAGACGACGGCGTCGGACCCGAGACCCGGGACGGCCTCCTCGGCCGCGTCCGCCCGGTCCGACAGGACGGTGTCCAGCGGCTCCAGCGTGATCCCGCCGGTCCGGTCGACGCCGCGGTCGCACAGGGCGGCCAGGACGTCGTCGACCGCCTCCCGCGCGACGTCGGCGCCCACGACGTCGCCCTCCGGGGCCACCGCGGCGCCGCGCATCACGGTCAGGTGGGCGACGCCGGGCGCCTCCCGCAGCCATCCGAGGATCTCGTCGGTCCGCTCGGCCGGACACACCACCCGCAGGTGCAGCACGGTGCTGAGCCTGTCACGCGGCGGCGACGAGCATCCCCGCGGCGACCAGCCCGCCCGCGGTCCACGCCAGCACCCGCCAGCGGTTCGTGACGACGAGGCGGGTCAGCACCTCGTCGTCGTAGCCGGCGGAGAGCCGCCGGTGGCACGGCACCGAGACGAGCACGGTCACCGCCACCGTCGCCGCCCCGCACACGCCCGCCAGCGCCGCCGCCCAGAACGGCACGCCGTCGGGACGCCACACCAGCAGGACCGCCGTCGTCACCCCCTGCACCGCCCACGGCCCGGAGACCGTCCACGCCATCAGCCGGGTGTGGCGGTCGTGCCACGCGGTGAACGACGCCCGGTCCAGGCCCGCGAAGCCCGGGTAGACGAGCACCTGGACCACCCAGACCAGCCCGGTGCAGAACCACACGGCGGCGGCGTGGAGGACCAGGACGACGAGGAGCAGCACGCCGCGAGGAGTACCCCGATCAGGCCGGGCGGGCCGGCGCGAACAGGTGGCCCTGCGCGTGCCGGCAGCCGAGGTCGGCCAGGATCGCCGCCGCGCGCTCGGACTCGACGCCCTCGGCGACGAGGTCCAGGCCGAACGACTCCGCCAGCCCCGCGATCGAGCGGACGATCGCGAGGTCGTCGGCGTCCGTCCCGAGGTCGCGGACGAAGCGGCGGTCGATCTTCAGGACGGTGACCGGGAACGCCTTGAGCTGGGCCAGCGAGCTGTAGCCGGTCCCGAAGTCGTCGATCGCGATCGCCACGCCCTCGGCGCGCAGCCGGCGCAGCGTGCGCAGCGCCGCGGCGTCGTCGGAGACCACCGCGTGCTCGGTGACCTCCAGCACGAGGTCGCGGCCGGAGAGCCCGTGCCGGACCAGCGCGGCGCGCACGCGGTCGGCGAGGTCGTCGGCGACCAGGTCGAGGGGCGAGAGGTTGACCGAGACGACGAGGCCCGGCGCCGCGGCGCGCCAGGCGGCGAGCTGGCGGCAGGCGCGGTCGAGGACCCAGTCGCCCAGCTCGGCGGCGAGGTTCGTGGCCTCGGCGACCCCGACGAACAGCTCCGGCGGGACGGCGCCCAGGGTCGGGTGCTCCCAGCGGGCCAGCGCCTCGACCCCGACCGTGGCGCGGGTCGCCAGGTCGACGATCGGCTGGTAGGCCAGCCCGAGCGCACCGCCGCGCAGCGCCGCGGGCAACGTCATCTCGACCGCCACGCGCATCCGCTCGCGGGCCAGCATGGCCGCGGAGAACGCCGCGACCTCGTTGCCGCCGCGGGACTTCGCGGCGAGCACGGCCTCCTCCGCGCCCCGCAGCCGGTCCGTCTCCGGGTCGGCCGCCGCGAGGCCGATGCCCACGCTCGCCGTCCGCGTCAGCGACTGCCCGGCCAGGAGCACCGGCTCGGCCACGGCGTGGCGCAGCGACCGCGCCACCTCCCGGGCGTGCGACTCGTCGACCGGGCCGTCGAGCGCGACCGCGAACCGGTCGCCGCCGAGCCGCGCGACGACGTCGTCCGGACCGACCACGGCGCGCAGCCGCTCGCCCGTCGTCACGAGGAACCGGTCGCCGGCCTCGTGGCCGAGGAAGTCGTTGAGGGCCTGCAGCCGGTCGACGTCGAGGACGAGCAGGGCGCCGGTGCGGTCGCGGGCCAGGTGGTCGAGCAGGGTCCGCCGGTGGGGCAGGCCGGTGAGCTCGTCGTGGTCGGCGAGGTGGCGCAACCGGTCCTCGGCGGCGATCCGGCCCTGCATCTGCGCGAAGAGGAGCCCGATCGTGGTCAGCGCGCGCAGCTCGGCGTCCTCCCAGGAGCGGTCGCCGTACTTGACGAACCCGAGGCCGCCCGTCGTGACCCCGCCCGCCCGCAGCGGGACCATCGCGACCGACGTCTCCGCGATCCCGGATCCCTGCCGCACACGCTCCTGGTAGTCCGCCGCGTCGCGGGGTCGGCGGACGCCGATCGCGGTGAGGTGCTCGGTGGCGGCGAACACCGGGTCGGCGGTGGCGAAGGGGATGACGCCGAGCGGGTCCGGGTCGGGCACGACCGGTCGCGGCGGCCACTCGGCGACGAGGTTCGTGGTGCGCCGCGCCAGGTCGTGGAAGCGCAGGAAGCTCAGGTCGACCTCGAAGAACGCGACGAGCCGGGACAGCACGTCCTGCACGGCGACGACCAGCCCGGCCGACGTCGCGCCCATCAGCCGGGTGGCCACGGCGGCGACCAGGCCGTCGAGGTCGGTGACCCCTGGCGTCCCGGTCGGCTCCCACACCTGACCGAGGGTAGTTGCCCCTACGCCATCCGGGGAGGCCGCGTCAGGTCGACGAGCGGGCGCCGTCGGCTGCGCACCGGGGGACCGGCGGTGTGGCCCAGCCGCAGCACCAGCGCGACGACCTCCCCGTCGGCGAGCCCGACCGCGCGGGAGAACCGCCGCTGCAGGTCCGCGAGCTCGTCGGCGAACTCGCCGGAGAGCTCGTCGAGGTCGTCCGCGGAGTGCGCGTAGAGGAACACCGGCGACGTCGGGTGCACCGCGAGTCCGCGGGCCTGGGCCTCGACCCACACCGCCTCGACGGCCTGGCCGCCGCGGACGAGGTCGGCGGGCGCGGTCCCGTCGACGGTCACGACGGCGAGCGCCGAGCTGGACGCGATCCGGGTGCGGGTGTCCTCGGCGAGGGCGGACCCGCCGCCCCAGCCGGCGAGGGTCCGCATGACCTCGGGCCGCCGCACGATCTGCAGGGTGGCGACGTCGGCGGGGCCCAGGCCGAGGGCCGCGACGTCGATGCCGGTCGGCTCGCCGTGCTCGACGAGCTCGCCGACCATCTCGCCGTGCAGCCGCTCGGTGAGGTAGCGGATGCGGTCGGCGGCCGCGATCGCCTCGCCGGCGGCGTGCATCGCCTCGCCCGGCTCCAGCAGGTGCAGCCGCCCGCCCTCGGCGCCGGCGGCCTCGACGAGGGCGAGGCGGGTGGCGACGCCGATCGGGCGGGGCCGGCCCAGCGCCCGGTCGGTGCCGCGGGCGAGCACGTCCGCGGCGGCCAGGCGCTCGTCGGTGCCGGGGGCGAACCGCAGCGTCGCGACGAGGTCGGGCGACGTGGCGTCCGGGAGGATCTCCACGGGCCCCAGCCGGCCCTCCCGCGCCGCCGCGGCGCGGGCGTTGAACAGCGCCGCGCCGAGGGCGACGTAGCTGCCGCGGTGCGCGAGGTCCATCGTCGTGGTGCGGCTGCGGTCGAGGAACAGGCGGAGCTCGGAGTCCGTGAGCTCGACCGACCACGGCTGGACGTTGCCGCCCGACGGCGCGCGCCGGACCGCCTCGAGGACGGGGTCGCCGGGCTCGTCGTCGGCGGTCTCCTCGGGGAGGTCGGCCGGCGCGGACTCCGTCGCGACGTCGACCAGCAGCTCGTCGAGGTCGATCCGCGTGCGTCCCGACGGCAGCGGCTCGCCGAGGCCGAGCCGGCGCACCGCGGCCGCGACCGTGGCGGCCCCGAGCACGACGTCGCTGCCGAGCTGCGGCCACGTCGACAACGTCGAGCCGACCTCCACCATCGACGCGGCCGCCCGCGCGGACACCCGGTCGGCGCCCACGATCCGCAGGACGTACGGGGCCTTGTCGCGCGGGTCGAGGTCGGCGAGGGCGGCCGCGGTCAGGTCGCCGGCGAGCCCGTGGAAGAGCGGGCGGTCCGGCTCGAGGTCGAAGCGCTCGACGTCGACGAGGCCCCGGTCGCTCGTCGCCATCAGCACCGGGACGCCCAGCGCGCGCGCCCGCTCGCGCAGCAGCACCTTGACGTCGAGCGAGTCGGCCTCCTCGACCAGGACGTCCACACCCGCGAGGAAGTCGTCGATCGCGTCCGGGGTCACGCCGGTCGTGACGGCCTCGGTGTCCAGGTACGGGTCGAGCTCGGCGATCCGGCGGGCGGCGACGACGGCCTTGTTCTCGCCGACCTCGAACAGCCCGACCGGGATGCGGTTAAGGTTGGAGACAGCGACGTCGTCGAAGTCCGCGAGCCGCATCCGCCCGCAGAGCCCCTCGAGCGCGAGCGTGTGCGCGACCGCGTGCCCGACCGACAGGCCCGCGACGGCGACGGTCAGCCGGTCGAGGCGGTCCTGTTCGTCGGCGGTGATCTTGTTGCGGTTGCGGTCCAGGCGGAGCCGGCGGTAGGGCTCGGAGTCGAGGAGGCCGACCACGGCCCGCCGCCAGGGGAAGTGCATCCAGCGGGTCCCCGCCGGGACCCGCGGCCCGCGGAGCGCCGCGAGCTCCGCGGTCTGGGCGTCGCGCTGGTCGAGGACGGTGACGGTCGGGTCGGCGCGCAGCGCGGCCAGGGTCTCGCCGTCGACCGGGACGGCCCGCCAGGCGGTCACCGCGCACCCCGGGGCGCCGGCACCGCGACCTCGACCAGTTCCGCGACCGTGTCGTCGACCGCCCGGATCTCGGCCCCGGACACGGCCGGCGACCAGTGCCAGCGGTCCCAGTAGGCCAGCGTCGTGCGGTAGCGCGGATCGGGGTAGGGCACGGCGGGGATCGAGTCGACCACGACCGCGCCCGCGGAGACGAACAGGCGCATCGTGTGCGCGGCGGTGCCCATCGCGAAGCGCGCCCCGAGGACGGCGCTCGCGACGACGGGGGTCCGCTTCATCGCGGCCATCAGCTCGCGGCGCCCGGAGAAGTCCGGGGCCATCCAGAAACCCTGGGTCTCGACGAGGCCGTCGGGGACCCAGCCCGCGATCACGGCGCGGACCTCCGGGTCGCCCGCCCAGACGTCCAGGGCCTGGGTGTCCTCCGCGGTCTCGACGGGGCCGTGCGAGCGGATGCCGGAGACGGCGCGGCCGTCCGGGTCGAGCGCGGTGAACACGAGGGAGGTGGGGCGCTCGTCGACCTTCGCCGCGGCGCCCACCCCGTGCTCGGTGTAGAGCCGGTCGAGGCCCTCGAGGTGCGCGGCCCACAGGTCGGGATGGCTCTCCGGGGTGGTGACGGCGATGCGGATACCGGTCCCCGGGACCGAGTAGCTGCGATGCGGGACCCGGGTGTCGACCCGTGGCGTGGGAACGCCCCCAGAGAGCAACGTGACCTCCGTCGATGTGCGTGCGAAGCATCCTGCTCAGGGGGGTTCGCGGGGTGAACCGCCGATCGAGGGGACCGGTCGCGGGCACCCATTCGCCCGATCGCGCTTCAAACTGCGGCCGACTGGTACATCTGATGGAGATCCGGAGCGCGGCGGCCGGAGATCGGCGGGTCAGGCCCCCAACCGGGTGGAGAGGTCCGCCGCCGCGTCGACGGTGGCGGCCGCGAGACGGGCCAGGACCGGCCGGACCCGGGCCACCGGACCGGACGTGTTGACGGCCGCGACGACCCCGCCGTGGACGTCGCGGACCGGTGCGGACGCGCCCGCCAGCCGCCGGTCGAGCTCGCCGTCCACGACGGCGACCCCGTCGGCCACGGTGCGCCCGGCGATCCCCGGGTCCAGGCCCGCCCCGCCGAGCCGCCGCGCCAGCGCCGCCTCGTCGCGGAACGCGAGCAGCACGCGGCCGGCCGAGCTGACCTCGATCGGCACGTCGGAGACGTCGAAGGCGACCCGCGGCGCCGAGCCGTCGCCGGCCACCGTCAGGACGGTCGCGACGGCGTCGCCGTGCAGCCGGCACAGGTGCGCCCCGACGCCGAAGCGCGCGGCGAGCGCGGTCAGCACCCGCCCCGCCGTCCGGACCAGCCGTGCCTCCGTGGTGCGCGCCGCGAAGGCGTACAGCCGCCAGCCCAGGGCGTAGCGGCGGCTCCGCGGGTCGCGCTCCACGAGGCCCTGGCCGGCCAGGGCGACGAGGGCCCGCGAGACCTGCGACTCGGTCCGGCCGGTCAGCGCCGCGAGGCGCGTGACGCCGAGGCCGGCGCCCTGCGCCTCGGGGGAGGTCAGGGCGGCCAGCAGGTCCACGTCCCGCTGCAGCCCGTCCATCCGGCCAGGCTACTTGCGCTGAGCGCAAGAACGCCTTGCTCCGGCGTCCGGGACGCCGTGCACTGCGGGCGCCATGAAAATCACCGGCATCCGCATCACCGAGCACACGCTCGAGCTGGACCCGCCCATGCAGGCCGCGTGGGACCCGGACCCCCGACGCGAGTTCGCGGCCACGCTCGTGGCGGTCGAGACCGACGCCGGGATCGTCGGCGTCGGCTCCGGCGACACGATGGCGGGCTTCGCGCCGCACGTGCACCACTTCGTGGGCACCGACCCGCTCGCGATCGAGACCCAGGTGCGCCGCATCGAGTCCGTCGCCTTCCACGGCGGGCGGTACTGGCCGCTCGAGGCCGCGCTCTGGGACGTCGTCGGGCAGGCCGCCGGCCTGCCGGTGTCGGTGCTGCTCGGCGGGGTCGCCGACCGGCTTCCGGTGTACGCGTCCTGGTGCTCGGTGCAGCCACCGGAGCGCCGCGCCCACGATGCCCGCGAGCTGGTCGCCCAGGGGTTCCGGGCGGTCAAGGTGCGGGTCGACCCCCGCGACCCGGAGCCCGGCGTCGCCTCCGTCGCGGCCGTGCGCGAGGCGGTGGGCGACCGGCTGGACGTGCTGGTCGACCTCAACCAGGCCTGGCGGATGGCCGGCGACGTGCGGCCCGCCGTCGAGCTGGTCGGCATCCGGCGCCTGGTGCGCCGCCTCGCGGAGTACGAGCCCGGCTGGATCGAGGAGCCGCTGCCCTACGACGACGTCGCCGGGCACCGGCTGCTGCGCGCCGAGAACCACGGGCTGCGGATCGCCTCCGGGGAGATGTGCGACGACGCCACGCAGCTCGCGGCCCTGACCGGGGAGCTGGACGTGGTGCAGACCGACGTCGTGCTCTCCCTCGGGATCTCTCGCACCCGCCACCTCGCCGAGGCGCTGCGCGCGCGGCACCGCCGGTTCACCCCGCACACCTGGTCCAACGGGCTCGGCCTGCTCGCGAACCTGCACGTCGCGGCGGGCGTCGGCGGCGGGCCGTACCTGGAGTTCCCCCACGACCCCGCTGGTGGCTGGACCCCGGAGCGGCGGGACTTCCTCCTCGCCGAGCCGCTGTGGCCCGCCGCCGACGGCACCCTCGCCGTCCCCCAGGCACCGGGCCTCGGTGCCGTCCTGCACCCCTCGCTCGGGAGCGACCGATGACCGGCTTCAGCCCACCCAGGACGTTGCTCATCGACGGGGCCGAGGTGACCCCGGACGCGACCATGCCCGCCCACACCCCGCGCGACGGCTCGCTGCTCGGGCCCGTCCCGTTCGCCGGGCAGGCCGAGGTCGACGCCGCGGTCGCCGCCGCCCGGCGCGCGCACGACGACGGCCGGTGGGCGCGGCTCGCGCCCGCCGCGCGGAAACGGACCCTGCTGCGGTTCGCGGAACTGGTGCGCGAGCACACCGAGGAGCTCGCGCTCGCCGAGACGCTGGACACCGGCAAGCCGATCCGCGAGTCGCGCACCGTCGACGTCCCGAGCTGCGCGGACGTGATCACCTGGTACGCCGAGGCGATCGACAAGCACTACGACCTGATCGCCCCGACCGGTCCCGGCGCGCTCGCGACGATCACCCGCCGCCCGCTCGGCGTCGTCGCCGCGGTGGTGCCGTGGAACTACCCGCTGATCATCACCGCGTGGAAGATCGCGCCCGCGCTCGCCGTCGGGAACAGCGTGATCGTCAAGCCAGCCGAGCAGTCGCCGTCGTCCGCGCTGATCCTCGCCCGGCTCGCCGCGGAGGCCGGCCTGCCCGACGCCGTGTTCACGGCGCTCTCCGGCGACGGCCCGACGACGGGTGCGGCGCTGGGCCGCCACCCCGGGATCGACAAGATCGGGTTCACCGGGTCGGTCGAGGTGGGGCGGCTGTTCCACCGGTACTCCGGCGAGTCCAACGGCAAGGCGGTCGCGGTGGAGGCCGGCGGCAAGTCCGCGCAGGTGGTGCTGCCGGACGCCGACCTGGACGCCGCGGCCTCCGCCATCGCGTGGGGGATCTTCTACAACGCGGGCCAGACCTGCCACGCCGGCTCGCGGGTGGTCGTCGACCGGCGGGTGCACGACGAGCTCGTGGCGCGGGTCGTGGACCTGGCCAAGACCTTCACCGTCGGCGACCCGCTCGACGAGGACACCGTGCTCGGCGCGATCGTCGACCGCACCCAGCTCGACCGCGTCGTCGGGTACCTCGACCTGGCCCGCGGGACGGTGGACGTCGCGTTCGGCGGGTCGGTGCTGGAGCCGGTCCCGGGCGGGACCTACGTCGAACCGACCGTGCTGGACGGGGTGCCGAACGACTCCCGGCTCGCCCAGGAGGAGATCTTCGGCCCCGTGCTGTCGGTGATCACGGCCGACGGTCCCGACGAGGCCGTGGCCCTGGCCAACGCGACGCGGTTCGAGCTCGCCGCGTCGGTGTGGACCCGGGACGTAACCACCGCCCACCGGGTCGCCGACGCGCTGCGGGCCGGGACGGTGTGGGTGAACACCTTCGACGCGGCCTCGGTGACGACGCCGTTCGGCGGCGGCGGGGACACCGGCGGCGGCCGCGACCGCTCGCTGGCCGCGCTGGACGCCTTCACCGCGCCCAAGACGACCTGGTTCGCGCTGTGAGCGCGGTGGAGCGGGCGGTGACCTGCGCCTGCCCGGCGGCCGTGCCGTTCGTGCACGAGGGCGGCCCGGTCGTCGACTCCGGGCCCGGAGCGCTGGCCCGCCTCGGCGACCACGTCCTGGACGTGCACACCTCGGCCCGCTCCGGCGGCGCGGTCGTGGTCACCGACCCGGGGCTGCGGGCGACCGGCATCGTCGACGAGGCCCTGACCGTGCTCGCCGCGGCGGGGTGCCCGACGGTCGTGGTCGACGAGATCCCGGGCAACCCGACGGTGCCGGCGGTCGAGGCCGGTGCGCAGGTCGTCGCGGAGGCGTTCCCGGGCAGCCGCCCGGTGGTCGTGGCGCTCGGTGGCGGCTCCGCCCTCGACGCCGCGAAGGGGATCGCCCGCCTGGCGGCCGACCCCACCGGGCCGGGACTGCCCCTGATCGCCGTCCCGACCACCGCGGGCACCGGCGCCGAGACCAACGGGTTCGGCGTGCTGGAGGACCCGGTGCGCCGCTGCAAGGTCTACTGCGGCGACGCCTCGACGACGCCGCGGGTCGCCCTGCTCGACCCGTTGCTCACCCACGGCCTGCCGCCGGGCGCCACGGCCGCGACGGGCGTCGACGCGCTGGTCCACGCGCTGGAGTCGCTGGTCAGCCGCGGGCGCAGCCCGGTGTCCGAGGCGTTCGCCGCCGAGGCGCTGCGGCGGGTGTGGCGGTGGCTGCCGGTGGCGTTCGCGGACGGCTCCGACCCCGCCGCGCGGGCCGAGATGCTGCTGGGCGCGCACCTGGCCGGGCAGGCCCTGACCCGCTCCGGGCTCGGGCTGGTGCACGGCCTGGGCCACGCACTCACCGCCCACCACGGCGTGGTGCACGGTCGCGCGCTCGCCATGGTGATGCCGGAGGTGGTGGCGTGGTCGCTGGACGACTCGCCCACCGAGGCGGGGGCCTGGGCGCGGGTCACGGAGCTCCTGGGCCTGGCGCATCCCGGCGAGCTGCCCGGGGCGCTGGCGCGCTGGACCGACGCGCTCGGGGTCCCGCCGGGCGTCGACCGGGCCGCGCTCGGGCTCGGCCCGGCCGAGGTGGAGGCCCTGGCCGCCACCGCGGCCGCCGACCCGGTGGGCCGGAACGCCCCCCGGACGGCCGACCGGGGCGCGCTCGCGGGCCTGCTCACGCGATCCCTGCACTGATTTGTCGAGATGCAACAGAACCCGTGACCGGGTCGTCGCTTCGGCTGTAGAGACCGTGGCAAGGGCGTCCTTACCGTCGGTTCCGTGATCGCTGGAGTGCTCGCCCGGGCCACGCGCGTGCTGGCCACGCCGCTGCTGCCCGACGACTACCTGGCCTTCGTCGACCCGCTGTGGTCCGCCCGTGCGCCGAAGGGCCGCATCGTCGCGACCCGCCCCGTCGGTCCCGCGACCACCGAGCTCACCGTGCGCACCGGCGCCGGCTGGCACGGGCACCGACCCGGCCAGCACGTCGGCCTCGGCGTGGACCTCGGCGGCCGCCGGCACTGGCGCACCTACTCGATCACCTCGGCGCCGGACGCCGAACACCTCACCGTGAGCGTCACCGCCGTCCCGGACGGCTCCGTCTCGACCCACCTCGCGCGGGTCGCGCGGCGCGGTGACCTGGTCGGGCTCGGCCCGGCGGCGGGGGAGTTCACCGCGACGGGGCCGCTGCTGCTGGTCTCCGGCGGCAGCGGCATCACCCCGATGCTCGGGCTGCTGCGCGGCGGGGTCACCACCGACGCCGTCCTGGTGCACTCCGGCCGCGGCGGGCACGTGCACGCCGACGACCTGGACGACCTGCCCGCCGTGGTGCACCGGCACGACAGCACCGCGGGGCACCTGCGCCCGGCCGACCTCGACGACCTGGTCCCGGACTGGCGCGCCCGCACGATGCTCGTCTGCGGCCCCATCGGGATGATCGACGCCTTCACCGCGGCCGCGGACGCGGCGGGCGTCCCCTGCGTCGTGGAGCGCTTCCGCCCGCCCGAGCCGCTGGACGCGGACGGGACCGGCGGCACGGTCACCTTCACGACGTCGGGGGTCGTCGCCGAGGCCGACGCCGTCACCCCGCTGCTGCGCGCCGGCGAGGACGCCGGCGCCCTGCTGCCCAGCGGCTGCCGCATGGGCATCTGCCACACCTGCGTCGGGCGCCTGAGCGTCGGCACGGTGCGCAACCTGCACACCGGCGAGCTGGAGACCGCCGAGGCGGACGGCGACGTCATCGTCCGCACCTGCGTCTCCGCCGCCGCCGGCGCGTGCTCCATCGACCTCTGACCACTGCTCCCCAGCGCACGGAGGACCTCATGACCGCCCTGGACCACCGCCCGCTCACGAACCCGGAGACGATCCCGGAGCACGTGACGCGGATCAACGAGGCCAAGACGCCCAGCGGCCCCGGCCGCCCCGGCGCGTCGACGGCACACATCACGGCGTCCACCGCGCACCTGACCGTCGAGGACGTCGAGCGCATCGGCGCCGAGCTCGAGGCGATCCGCGACGAGGTCATGTCCTCGCTGGGCGAGGCCGACGCGCGCTACATCCGCCGGGTCATCCGCACCCAGCGCGGGCTCGAGATCGCCGGCCGCGCCCTGCTGCTCGGCGCGCTGTTCCCGCCGGCCTTCGTGCTCGGGACCGCGTCGCTCGGCGTCGCGAAGATCCTCGAGAACATGGAGATCGGGCACAACGTCCTGCACGGGCAGTGGGACTGGATGCGCGACCCCGAGATCCACTCCACCACGTGGGAGTGGGACCACGTCTCCACCGCGTCGTCGTGGCAGCAGACGCACAACTACCTGCACCACACCTACACCAACGTGCACGGCAAGGACCGGGACATCGGCTACAACGTGCTGCGGGTCGACCCCGACCAGCCGTGGCACCCGACCTACCTGTGGCAGACCGCCACCAACTTCGGGCTCGCCCTGATCTTCGAGTACGGCATCGCGGCGTTCGACCTGGAGCTCGACCAGGTGGCCCGCGGCGAGAAGACCTGGGCCGAGAAGATGCCCGAGATCAAGACGATGCTGCGCAAGGCGGGCAAGCAGGCGCTGAAGGACTACGTGGTCTTCCCCGCGCTGTCCGGGCCGTCGTTCGTCCCGGCCCTCGTCGGCGGCCTGCTCGCCAACACCGTCCGCAACGTCTGGTCCCACGCCGTGATCTTCTGCGGCCACTTCCCGGTCGAGGTGGAGACCTTCGACGAGGAGCGCCTGGAGAACGAGTCGCAGGCCGAGTGGTACGTCCGGCAGATGCTCGGCTCGGCCAACCTCGAGGGCTCGGCGCTGCTGCACCTCATGACCGGGAACCTCTCCCACCAGATCGAGCACCACCTCTTCCCCGACATGCCCTCCAACCGCTACGGCACGATCGCGCCCAAGGTCCGCGACCTGTGCCGGCGCTACGGGCTGCCCTACCACTCGGGTCCGATGTGGAAGCAGTACGGCGGCGTGCTCGCCAAGATCGCCCGCCTCTCGTTCCCCGGCGGGCACGGGTCCATCGAGAAGCGCCGGACGAGGGCGCTGCCCGTGGGCCGTACGGCGGCCGCGACGCTGCGCCGGTTGCGCGATCGCGTCACGCCGCAGGCGGCCTGACCCGCGCCGTCCGCGCGCGGCGCCCCGAGCTGCCTATGATCCGTCCGTGGTGGTGGACGAGCACAGCTGGCAGGAGGATCGGGACCGGTTCGTGGACAGCAACTCCGACGACGCGCTGGGACCCCTGGCGGAGCAGTTCGTCACCCTGGGTCAGTCGTTGTGCAGCTCTCCGGTCGAGGACGGGGTGCAGGGTGTGCTCGAGCGCATCGTGCACGCCGCCCGGGACATCACCGGGGCCGACGTCGTCTCGGTGACCCTGCGCGACGGCGACGGGTTCACCACGCCGGTGGAGACCGACCCGGTGGCCAGCAAGGCCGACGCGGTGCAGTACGAGTTCACCGAGGGGCCGTGCGTGGAGGCGACCCTCGACGCCGGGATCGGCTACGCCGCCTCCGGCGACCTCGGCCGGGACACGCGCTGGCTGTCCTTCGGCCCCGCGGCCGCCGAGCTCGGCCTCCACGCCGTGTTCGCCACCGGCATGTTCCCCGGCGAGGACGCCCGGCCCCGCCTGGGTGCGCTCAACTACTACTCGCGTCGCGTCGGGGGTCTGGACGACGTCGACCGCGACACCGCGCTGCTGCTCGCCACCCACGCCGCGGTCGCACTCAAGGGGGCCCAGGCGGTGGAGGCGGCCGAGCTGCGCGCCTCGCAGCTCAAGGAGGCCGTGCAGTCCCGGGACGTGATCGGCCAGGCCAAGGGCATCCTCATGGAGCGGCGCGGCCTGTCCGCCGACGATGCGTTCGACACCCTGCGGCGCACCTCCCAGGAGCTGAACATCAAGCTCCGGGACCTCGCCGCCACCCTCGCGAGCCGCCGCGCCGACCTCTAGATCGGTCACGCAGGGCGCACGGGGGTGTGCGTCACGTAGGGTGCCGGGTAGTCATGCGTCGCCCGTGGAGACCGTGCGGGATCCGTCGTGGTCCGCGCGCGCACCGGAGGTCCCCATGGCCGCACCCACCCAGTACGACGTCCCCGCCGGGCTCGACGATCGGCGTCGCGACGCCCGTCTGACCGCGTCCCGGCGCGCCGTCGACGGCATCGGGACCAGCTGGTACGACGACGGGTGCGTGGCGCTCGCCGTCGTCGGACCCGCCGGGCCCGCGCAGGTCCGGGCGCTGCGGGACCTCCGCCCGCAGCTCGCCCGGGAGGCGTGGGCCGAGCTGGTGATCGACCTGTCCGGGCTGGAGGGCGAGTGCGGTCCCGCCCTGGTGCGGGTGCTCGGCCAGCTCCGCGTGCAGCGGCTGACCGCCGGGGCCCGCGTCGAGATCGACGGCGCGCCCGCGGAGGTCGTCTCCGAGCTGGGCGTCCGGCCGGCCACCGAGTTCACGGTGCGCGAGCACCGCGACGGCGGCTGAGGGAGGGGTCAGCCCTCGACGGCGGGCTCGGCGGCGAACGCGCCGCCGAAGCGAAGTGCCAGCGCCACCTCGAGCCGGGCCACCGGGTCGTCCAGCGCGCCCGCGAACGACTCCTTGAGCCGCGCGAGCCGGTAGCGGACCGTCTGCGGGTGCACGTGCAGCGTGCCGGCCGCCTCGGCGACGTCGCCGTGCGCGTCCAGCCAGGCCCGCAGGGTCTCCACCGCCCGGTCGCGGGCCGACGACGTCATGCGCCGCAGCGGCTCGAGGCGCTGCGCCACCAGGTCCGTGGTGACCGACACGTCGGCGTGCAGCAGCAGGGCCAGCAGGTGGTCGTCCGCCCGCACGAGCCCCGACGGCGGCCGGGAGCCGCGGGAGGGGCGGTCGTCGGGCACGGCGATCTCGCCGGCCGCGACCAGCGGCCAGGCGCTCCGTGCCCGCGCGACGGTCCGGGCGACGTGCTCGACGGCGACGGTCGGGCCGATGACGGAGGGCACCCCCGCGGTGGCGTCGGCGAGGTAGTCGGCGCGGCCGGGACCGTCGGGGTCGGGGACCACCAGGACCCCGAGGCCGTCGACCCGCGAGCCGACCACGTCCGGGGGCATGCGGCGGAACACCGCCTGCATCGCCTCCTCGTCGCAGATCAGGACGGCGAGCGAGCGCGGCAGGGACCACTCCGCGTCGCGGGCGAGCCGCTCGAGCTCGGGGCCCTCCGGCGGCGGGGTCCGCAGCAGCGTGGTGACGAGGGTGTGGCGCCGCGCCTGGCGCGACCCGGCGGTCAGGCTCTGCTCGTGGGCGTACCCGGCCACCGACGCCGCGGCGAGCTGCTCGATGTACTCGAACAGCGCCTCCGCGAGCCGGAAGATGCCGTCGGGCTCCAGGCCGTACAGGTCGCTGCCGGCCGAGATGCGCCGCCACAGCACCCGCGACCCGACCCGGTAGGCGCTCTGCAGCGCGTCCATGGTGCGCCCGTGGCGGTGCTCGACGCGGCCGAGCTCGAAGTAGACGCGGGTGTCGGGCAGGTCGTCGTCGGTGCCGAGCAGCTGCAGGAACTGCTCCAGGGCCACCGATACGCCCCGGCGGATGTTCTGCCCGAACACGCCGTTCATCGACAGGGCGTACTCCGCCACCTGGGCGCGGACCTGCTCGATGATGTCGTCGCCGGTGTCGAGGACCATCGTGCGCATCCGGTCGGCCGCCTCGGGCGGGATGTCCGCCCAGGGATGCCGCCGGGCCGGATCGTCGTGCGCGCAGCCGTCCACGGTGCGCAACGGCACGTGCGCCTCGACACCCGCTCCGTCCGCCACGGCGCCATTGTGACCCAGACCCGGGCCCACCGGGGGAGACCGGCGATCCGGGCCACAGGGGCGCAGACTCGATCACGGACGACGAGGAGGCGGGTGTGCCGGAGCACGGGAGGCGGGCCGCGGTCACCGCGCTGCTCGGGGGCGTGTCCGCGGCCCTCGTCGCGGCGGCGGGGTTCCGGCCGCTGACCCGCCGCTGGCCGGCGGCGGTCGCGGCGACGCTGCTGGCCGCCTTCGCCACCGAACTGCCCCGCCCGACCGCCCTGCTGACCGCCGGCGTCGCGCTGTCGGCCGCCCGGCGCGGCGCCGGGCGCTCGGGGCCGGGCCGGGTCGGGCTGGCGCTCGCGGCCGGGTCCGTGCTCGGGCTGCTGGAGCTGGACCGGCGGGCCCGGGCCACGGACGGCGTGCTGCGCGACGCCCTGACCGCGGCGCTGGGCACCGCGTCCCCGGACCCCGAGCCGCCCGCCTGGCTGTCGCCGCGCGCCGTCGCCGCGCCCCGGCGGTTCCGCGCGGCGGGCGCGCGCGACGTCGCCTACGGCCCGCACGGCGTCGCGAACCTCCTCGACGTCTGGCGCCACCCCGCCCTGCCCGACGACGCCCGGGCCCCCGTCGTCGTGGAGATCCACGGAGGCGCGTGGTCGTCCGGGCGCAAGGAGGGCGACGCGAACCCGCTGCTGTCGTTCCTCGCGGCCCGCGGGTGGGTCGGCGTGTCGGTGAACTACCGGCTCGGCCCGCGGCACCGGTGGCCGGCGCAGATCGACGACGTCCGGGCGGCGCTGGGCTGGGTGCACACGCACATCGCGGACCACGGGGGCGACCCGGACTTCGTCGCCGTCACCGGCGGGTCGGCCGGAGCGCACCTGGCCGCGCTGGCCGCGCTGACCGGGCGGGACGACGACCACACGCGCGTCGACGCCGCGGTCACGCTCTACGGCATCTACGACCTCACCGCCGACGATGGCAGCGGCACCCTCGACGAGCTCCTGGCGCACACGATGATGGCGGGGCCGCCCACCGGCTGGGCCGGCGCCTCGCCGACCCACCGGGTCCACCGCGGCGCGCCGCCGTTCCTGGTGCTGCACGGGACGGGGGACGCGGTCGTCGTGCCGGCGCAGAGCCGGGACTTCGTGCGCGCGCTGCGGGCGGTGTCGGCCGCGCCGGTGGCCTACGCCGAGCTGCCGCACGCCCAGCACGGGTTCGACGCCCTCCCGACGCCGCGCACGATGCTGGTGGTCCGCGCGGTCGAGGCGTTCCTGGTGGGGGTGCTGGGGCACCGGCCGCCCCGGCCCGGTCGATAGGCTGGTCACACACCGGCGGGAGGTCCCGCCGGACCCTCGACCCAGGAGTTCCGCCGTGTCCTCGCCTGCCAGCCCCGCGTCCACCCAGCACGTCCGGGTCGCGGCGGGCACGACGGCGGGCGCGGCCGTGCGCGAGGCGGGGTTCCCGGGCAGCGGCCCGCAGGCCGTCGTCGTCGTGAAGGCCCCGGACGGCACGCTGAAGGACCTGGCGTGGGCGCCCGAGGAGGACGTCGACGTCACCCCGGTCGCGGCGGACACCGAGGACGGTCGCGCCGTCATCCGGCACAGCGCCGCGCACGTGCTCGCGCAGGCGGTGCAGCAGCGCTTCCCGGACGCGAAGCTGGGGATCGGCCCGCCCGTCACCGACGGCTTCTACTACGACTTCGCGGTGGACACCCCGTTCACCCCCGAGGACCTCGCGGACCTCGAGAAGTCCATGAAGAAGATCATCAAGGCGAAGCAGAAGTTCGCCCGCCGCGAGTACGCCTCGCTGGACGAGGCCCGGGCGGAGCTGGAGGACGAGCCCTTCAAGCTCGAGCTGGTCGACCTCAAGGGGTCCGCCGAGGCCGAGGCCGACGGCGAGATCATGGAGGTCGGGGCGGGGGACCTCACCGCGTACGACAACATCCACGCCCACACCGGCGAGCGGGTGTGGGGCGACCTGTGCCGCGGCCCGCACGTCCCCACCACCGGTTACATCCCGGCCTTCAAGGTCACCCGCAGCGCCGCGGCCTACTGGCGCGGCGACCAGCGCAACGCGCAGCTGCAGCGCATCTACGGCACCGCGTGGGAGTCCCAGGAGGCGCAGGACGCGTACCTGGAGCGCCTGGCCGAGGCGGAGCGGCGCGACCACCGCCGGCTGGGCTCGGAGCTGGACCTGTTCAGCTTCCCGGACGAGATCGGTTCCGGCCTCGCGGTGTTCCACCCCAAGGGCGGGGTGATCCGCAAGGAGCTCGAGGACTACTCGCGGCAGCGGCACGCCGAGGCCGGCTACGAGTTCGTCAACACCCCGCACGCCACCAAGGGCTCGCTGTTCGAGCTGTCCGGGCACCTGCAGTGGTACGCGGAGGGCATGTACCCGCCCATGCAGCTCGACGAGGAGCGGGGTCCCGACGGCGAGCTGAAGCGGGCGGCCGTCGACTACTACCTCAAGCCGATGAACTGCCCGATGCACAACCTGATCTACCGGTCGCGCGGGCGGTCCTACCGGGAGCTGCCGCTGCGGCTGTTCGAGTTCGGGACGGTGTACCGCTACGAGAAGTCCGGCGTGGTGCACGGTCTGACCCGGGCCCGCGGGTTCACCCAGGACGACGCGCACATCTACTGCACGCGCGACCAGATGGCGGGGGAGATCACCTCGCTGCTGGAGTTCGTGCTGGGCCTGCTGCGCGACTACGGCCTCGACGACTTCTACCTCGAGCTCTCCACCCGCAACCCGGAGAAGTCGATCGGGTCCGACGAGGAGTGGGCGGAGGCCACCGACGCGCTGCGGGAGGCCGCGTCGAGCTTCGGGCTCGACCTCGTCGACGACCCGGGCGGCGCCGCGTTCTACGCCCCGAAGATCAGCGTGCAGGCCAAGGACGCCATCGGCCGGTACTGGCAGATGTCGACCATCCAGGTCGACCTGATGCTGCCCGACCGCTTCGAGCTGGAGTACACCTCCTCGGACGGCTCCCGGCAGCGCCCGGTGATGATCCACCGCGCGCTCTTCGGGTCGATCGAGCGCTTCTTCGGCGTGCTCACCGAGCACTACGCCGGCGCGTTCCCGGCGTGGCTCGCGCCGGTGCAGGCGGTCGCGATCCCGGTGTCGAACGACCAGGCGGACTACGTCGACGGCATCGTCGCGGACCTGCGGGCCCGCGGCCTGCGGGTCGAGGCGGACCACTCCGACGACCGCATGCAGAAGAAGATCCGCACGCACACCCTGGCGAAGGTGCCGTTCCTGCTGCTGGCCGGCGGCAAGGACGCCGATGCCGGGGCGGTGTCGTTCCGCTTCCGCGACGGCAGCCAGGTCAACGGGGTGCCGGTGGACACTGCCGTCGAGGCCGTGGCCGCGTGGGTGGCGGGCCGGGAGAACACGTCGCCCGACGAGGCGTCCTTCGGTCCGCGGGTGTGGTGACCGGCGAGCGGGGACTCCCGCCCCAGCCCGGGAGGCCGGAGTCCGGCGTGCCCGCGGAGCACCCGACGGAGGCCGACGAGCTGACCGGGGCCGGGACCCCGGACGGGTTCCGCCGCCTGTGGGCGCCCCACCGGATGGCCTACATCGCGGGAGAGCAGGGCACCGGCGAGGTCGACGGCGGGTGCCCGCTGTGCGCGATCCCGGGCCGCTCGGACGCGGACGGCCTCGTCGTGGCCCGCGGGGAGGCCGTGTACGCGGTGCTCAACCTGCACCCGTACAACCCGGGGCACCTCATGGTGGTGCCCTACCGGCACGTGGCCCGGCTCGACGACCTCACCGACGACGAGTCGACCGAGCTGATGCGGTTCACCCAGCAGGCGGTCCGGGCCCTGCGGGAGATGTCGTCGCCGCACGGCTTCAACGTCGGCATCAACCTCGGCCACGTCGCCGGCGGATCGCTGGCCGACCACCTGCACCAGCACGTCGTGCCCCGGTGGGGCGGCGACGCCAACTTCATCACCGTGATCGGCCAGACCAAGGTGATCCCGGCGCTGCTCGCCGAGACCCGGGAACGGCTGGCGGAGGTGTGGTCCTCATGATCAACGAGTGGGGGCGTGCGGCGATCAGCCGCAGCCTGGAACCGGCGGGCCGGTGGCTCGTCCGGCGTGGCATCCACCCCGACGCCATGACCGTCTTCGGGACGGCCGGTGCGACCGGCTTCGCGATCTGGCTCATCCCGACGGGCCACCTCTTCGCCGCCTCCATGATCGTGTGGGGGTTCGCGATGCTGGACGTCCTGGACGGGGCGATGGCGCGGGCGCGCGGGGTGTCGAGCCCCTTCGGCGGGGTGCTCGACTCGCTCTGCGACCGCATCGTCGACGGGACCGTGTTCGCCGGCATCGCGTGGTGGGCGGCCGCGAACGACCGGTGGACGATCGTCGCGCTGGCCCTGATCTGCCTGATCTCGGGCCAGCTGATCTCCTACATCAAGGCACGCGCCGAGGCGTCCGGGCTCCAGGGCGGGGGCGGGGTCGTCGAGCGGGCGGAGCGGCTGATCCTCGGCCTCACCGGGATCGGGCTGACCGGCCTGGGGGTGTGGTGGGCGGTGGACGTCGCGCTGTGGCTGCTCACCGTCGGGTCGCTGGTGACCGTCGGGCAGCGCATCCACGCGGTGTGGGCCAGCGCCCGTGAGCAGTACGGGGCAGCGACCGGGCGGACGGACGCGCCGGAACCCACGCGGGACGTGGGGTGAGCGCCGCCGAACAGGCGGCCGATCTGGGGTACGCCGCGGGGTGGCGGCTCGTGCGGGGACTGCCGGAGCCGGTGGCCCGGGGCGCGTTCGACCTCGGGGCGGACCTCGCCGCACGGCGGGGCGGGCCGGGGGTGCGGCGGCTGCGGGCGAACTACGCGCGGGTGCGGCCGGATCTCTCGGTCGAGGCGCTGGACGAGCTGACCCGGGCCGGCGTCCGGTCGTACGCGCGCTACTGGCGTGAGGCGTTCCGCCTGCCGTCGATGGACGCGAAGGCCCTGGCGAACGAGGTCGACGACGACGTCGTGGGCCGGGAGCACCTGGACGCCGCGCTCGCCCGCGGCCGCGGGGCCGTCGTGGGGCTGACCCACTCCGGGAACTGGGACGTCGTCGGGACGTGGGCGGTGCAGCGCTACGGCGGGTTCGCGACGGTGGCCGAGCGCCTGCGCCCGGAGTCGCTGTTCCAGCGGTTCGTGGCCTACCGCGAGTCGCTCGGGTTCGAGATCCTGCCGATGACCGGGGGGGAGGCACCCGTCCGGGGCCTGCTGCGTGCGCTGCGGGCGGGCCGGATCGTCTGCCTGGTCGCGGACCGCGACCTCTCCCGGCACGGCGTCGGCGTCGACTTCTTCGGGCACCGCGCCGCGATGCCGCCCGGCCCGGCGTCGCTGGCGGCGGCGACCGGCGCCCCGCTGCTCCCGCTGGGCTGCTGGTTCACCGGACGCGGCTGGGGCTTCCGGATCCACCCGCCGATCACCGTCCCCTCGAAGGCGGACGTACCGGCGGCGACGCAGGCGATGGCGGACGCGTTCGCCGGCGAGATCGCCGAGCACCCGCAGGACTGGCACATGCTGCAGCGGATCTGGCCGGACCTCGGTTAGCCCACCTCGACGTCCAACCGGGTGTCGTCGAACGCGACCAGGCCGGCGATCGCGGTGAGGGCCGGCGCCGGGGAGCCGTAGCTCCAGGCGACGTCGGCCAGGTCGCCCGAGCTCCACCAGGCCGTGGTGACGCCCTTGTACGGACAGCGGGTGACGGTGTCGGTCGGCGCGAGCCGGGTGAGGTCGACGTCGGTGGGGTCGAGGTACCACCGCGGGGGGAGACCGGTCTCGAACACCGCCACGGGGGCCGTCGACCGGGCCAGGACGGTCCCGGTGCCGCGCATCGTCACGGTGACGGCGCGGTCGGAGCGCACCGCGTCCACGCGGACGTAGGGGCTGCGCGGGTGCCCGTGGACCGGCTCGGACTCCTCGAACCAGGCGAGGTCCTCGTGCAGGGGGACGACGAGGTGGTCGGGCAGGTCCGGGGCGGCGTGCCCGCGGACGGCGAGCCGGTCGGCGAGGTCGGCGAGCGGCACCGCGTACTGCGGGTAGTACGGGTGCTCCCAGACGTAGAGCGCCCGGGTCGTGCCGAGCACCCAACCGTCGTCGTCGCGGGCCCGGATCCGGCGGGGGCAGGGCTCCACGTGTCCGGCGGCGACGGGCGGTCCCGGGAAGTGGCCCGGCTGGAGGCCCTCGGCGGCCGGCCGGGACGCGCTCATCGCAGGACCGCCGAGGCGACGCTCGCGCGGGCGAGCAGCACGGCGCGGAGGTCCTCCCACTGGTCGGGCCGACCGATCCAGCGGACCCGGCCCGGCGCGTCGCGCAACGCCCGCAGCACCGCGAGCCGGTCACGCGAGCCGGCGGGCGCGGTCAGGGCCGGGTGCCGGGTCAGGGGTGCGCGCCACCGCGCGGGATCGAGCACGACGACATGGTCGGCCGCCCCGGGGTGCGTGCGCTCGGAGGGGTCGGCGACGCGCGCATCGGCGAGCCCGGCGAGCAGGTCCACGGCGCGGCTCGCGGCCTCGCGCCCCCGATCGTCGGGTCGGGCGGGGACGACGAGGACGCTCGGGAGGGATGGCACGGAGACCTCCAGGTTAAGGGGTAAAGTGTCGTTGGAGCACTTACCGTAGAGGCGGCGAGGTAAGGGATGCAAGTACCTTTAGACGATTACTCGTGGTCGGGCAGCGTCGTGACCGACCTGGTGAACACCGCCCCCGGCGTGTGGAGCGGCGTCGACCAGCTCGGCGACGACGCGGCCCTGCGGGACTTCCTCGACGGGCACCGCCTGGGCGCCACGCGGATCACCGCGGACGACGTCGCGGACGTGCACGCCGTGCGCGAGCGGCTGCGTCCCCTGGTCGAGACCGCGGACGCGGGGGGGCGGGTGGCCGGCGCGGCGGTCCTCACCGAACCGGTGGTCCGGGTCGCGCTCGACGGCGACGCGTGGGTGGCGGTGCTCGCCGAGGACACCGGCGCGGCCGAGGTGCTCGGAGTGGTGGGTGGCCTGGGTCTGCTGTCGGTGCAGCGGCACCTCGGATCGGACCGCTTCCGTCCGTGTGCGTCCGACACCTGTTCCGGGGTCTTCGTGGACGTCAGCCGGCCCGGTCGGCGTCGGTACTGCATGCCCGGGCACTGCGGGAACCGCGTGAACGTCGCCAACCACCGGGCCCGACGTCGGGCGCGCGACACGTAACCGATTGCGGGTACCCGCGGTACCGGCAAGTCGTGGTAGGACCGGGGAGTGTCGCCGTCCCGGGTCTCCCACGTGCAGACCGTGGTGGAGCGGCTCTGTCGCACCCTCGGACCGGGGGCGCTGCTGCCCGGCGAGCGCGAGCTCGCCGAGACGTGCGCGGTCTCGCGGTCCACGGTGCGCCTGGCGCTCGCCGAACTGACGAGCCGACGGGTCGTGGAGCGGCGGCACGGCGCGGGGACCTACGCGCGGCGGACCGCGCCGGCCCAGCCGCTCGACGCGCTGTCGTTCCGCGACGACATGGCGCGGCGCGGGCTGCGCCCGGACAGCCGGCTGCTGTGGTGCGACGAGATCCGCGCGGACGCCGAGCTGGCCGCGGTGCTGGCCCTGGAGCCCGGCGCGGAGGTGCTGCGCGTGGCCCGGCTGCGGCTGGCCGACGACGAGCCGATGGCCCGCGAGCTGCTGCACGTGCCCCGGTCGATCGCCCCGGACCTCGACGGCCGGGAGCTCGACGACGGGGTGTCCTGGTACGACCTGCTGGCCGCACGCCACGGCCGCCGCGTGGTCGACGGGACCCAGGGCGTCGAGCCGGTCCTCGTCACCGAGGAGGACTCGGTGCTGCTCGGGGTCGCCGCCGGGAGCCCCGCCTGGCGCTTCGTGCGCACCTCGCGCGACGAGGACGGCGTGGTCGTCGAGTGGGTCGACGCGCTCGTGCGCGCCGATCGGTACCTGATCGAGGTGCCGATCACCCGGCCGCGGTCCCCGTAGTCTCGGCGCCCGTGACGCCCACCCGCGCCCCGCGCCGACGTCTCGCCGGTGCCGTCCTCGGTGGGGTCGCCCTGGTCGTGCTGGGCGCCGCCGCCGTCGCGGTGGCGCTGGTGGCACTGGGCGCCCTCGTCCCCGGGCTGGGGGCGGTGTCCGGGCACGCCACCGTGATCGTCCAGGGCTACGGGCCGACCCTCGTGGTGGTGGGTCTCGTCGTGGTGCTCCTCGCCCTGGCGACGCGGCTGCGACTGCGGCGGGCCGGCACCGGGGTGGCCGTGCTCGGGGTGGTGGGCACGGTCGCGCTCGGCGTCGTCGTCGGGCAGGTGGTCGGCGCGGCGGGGCAGGCCGGGGGATCGGTGGACCTGCTGCGCGCGGTCGACCCGCACGGCGCGGTGTCGATGCCGGACGGCTACCCGCGGTACGGGACCGGCCCCGACGGTGCACCGCTGCACGCCGCGCTCTACCGACCGGGTCGGGCGCCCGGCCCGGTGCCGGTGCTCGTGTACGTCCACGGCGGGGGCTGGGTCGGCGGCTCCGAGCTCGACAACTCCGCGGACATGCGCTGGTTCGCCGAGCAGGGACGGCTCGTGATCAGCGTCGGCTACACCCTCGCGACCCCCGGCCGCCCGACCTGGGACGTCGCGGGCGCCCAGGTGGCGTGCGCCCTCACCCAGGTCGCGGGGCTGGCGCCCGGCCTGGGCGGGGACCCCGGACGGATCGTGCTCGCGGGGGACTCGGCCGGGGGGCAGCTCGCGGTGTCGGTCGCCTACCGCGCGGCCTCGGGCACCCAGCGTTCCGCGTGCGGCGGCCGGGTCCCGGTGCCGCGCGGCGTCCTGGTGCAGTACCCGGCCGTGGACCCGGTGGGCGCCTGGGAGCAGGGCAACTACCCCGGACAGCCCGGCGGTGCCGCCCGGGGGTTCCAGGAGACCTACACCGGCGGCACGCCCGACCAGGTCCCGGACCGCTACACGGCGATCGCCGGCGTCCCGGCGATCACGCCCGCGGCCCCGCCGACCCTGGTGCTCGGGCCGACCGAGGACGAGCTGGTGCCGCCGAAGGGCGTGGCGGACTTCGTCGACGCCGCCCGCGGGGCCGGGGTGGACGCCACCCTCGTCCGCATCCCGTACGCCAACCACGCCTACGACATCGGCGTCAGCTCGCTGGGCAACCAGGTCCGGCGGACGGTGAGCCGGCACTGGCTGGAGACCCACGGCTGGTGACCGCGCGTCAGTGGAGGGCCCAGGCGTCCGGCTGCGTCCCGTCGAGGTCGGTCACGCCGTAGGTGCGGGCCAGCTCGCCCGCGGTCACCGACGCCTGGTTCCACCGGGCCCGCTCCGGGTCGGCGGCCAGCGCCGCGATGCCGCGCCCGACGAAGCGCGGCGTCTCGGACTGCGCGAAGCCCTCCGGCGCCCGCTCGAGCGCGTCGCGCCACGTCTCCTCGGTGACGCCGTACGCCTCGAGCATCAGCTCCGAGCGCATCCACCCCGGCGTCACCGCGAGGGCCGTGGCGCCGTGCGGGGCGAGCTCGTGGCCCTGGGACCACCCGAGCCGGTTCACCGCGACCTTCGCGAGGTCGTAGTACGCGGAGATCCGGTAGTTCTCCGCGTTGAAGGCCGTGGTGCCGTCGGTGACCTCCACGACCAGCCCGCCCGGCCGCGCCAGCAGCAGCGGCAGCAGGTGGTGCGACGTGATCAGGTGGGTGTCGACCGCCAGCCGCAGGATGCGCAGCCCGACGGCGAGGTCGTGCTCCCAGACCGGGGTGTCCCACTCCGGGGGTGCGCCCTTGAGGTCCTCGGCGCCCCAGATGTCGTTGACGAGCACGTCGATGCCGCCGTGCTCCGCGCGCAGCTCGGCCGCCAGGGCCGCCACCTGGTCGGGCTCGAGGTGGTCGACCTGGCGGGCGATGCCCGTGCCCCCGAGCGCCGTGACCAGCTCCGCAGTCTCCTCGATCGTCTCCGGGCGCCCCGCGTAGTCCGACACCACGTCCGCGCGCCCGGCGCGGCTGGACCGCCCCGTGCACACCACGGTCGCCCCCGCCTCGCCGAACGCGGCCGCGATCCCGCGCCCGGCTCCGCGCGTCGCGCCCGCCACCACCACGACTGCCCCGTGCAGATCGGTCATGGGGGCACTGTGCCCGAGGGGTCCGACAGTCAGCCGGACCCGAGTGCGACGTGGGGCAGGTTCTGGTGCGCCGGGGCCTGCGTGGTGTCGCTCTCGGAGGAAGGGGTCCGGCGGCGGGACAGTCAGCCGGTCGCGAGTGCGACGTGGGGCAGGTTCTGGTGCCCCGGGACCTGCGTGGTGTCGCTCTCGGAGGAAGGGGTCCGGCGGCGGGTGGGTGCGCCGGTCGCGAGTGCGACGTGGGGCAGGTTCTGGTGCCCCGGGACCTGCGTGGTGTCGCTCTCGGACTCAGTCCGCGGGGGTCAGGTCCACGACGGCGAGCGTCCCCGCGTCGCGGCGGGCCTTCGGGTCGTCGACCGCGAGGTCGCCGAGCGGGCGGTAGGTCAGGCGCAGGGGGTCGAGCCCCAGGGCGGTGGCGTCGTCGTCGACGAGGCGCTCCACCAGGGTCTTGGACGCGAGCGTCTGCCCGCCGGACGCGACGTGCTCCATCCGCGCGCACTCGGTGACCTCGTCGCCCAGGGCGGTCACCTCCAGGCGCCCGCCGGTGACGATCTGGCCGATGTAGAGGTCGGCGCCCCAGTGCACGCCCACGTTGATGCGGCAGTCGTCGTCGGACACGCCCACCCCGTCCGCCGCGAGGTCGGCGACGATCGAGCAGAGCTCGCCGGGCAGGGCCAGGGCGACCGCGAGCGCCGCCCGGGCGGCCGCCGAGTCGGTGTCCTCGGCGAGGAAGAAGGCGCTCGCGCCGTCGCCCGCGTGCTTGCCGACGATGCCGCCGTGGCGGGCGACCAGGTCGTCGAACATCGTCGTGAAGCGCCGGACGAGGTCGAAGTACGCCGGGGTGGGGAGCCGGCGGGCGAGGGGCCCCGAGGAGTCGATGTCGGCGAACAGCACGGCGGTCGGGCGACGTCCCGGCTCGGTCAGGTCGGCCATCCGCGTGAACATGGCCTCGTCGCCCTCGCTGACCAGCGCGAGCACCCGCGCGGGGAGCAGGGGCGCGTACACGGTCGCCGTCCCGGCGAGCGTCCCGTCGCGGGTGCGCACGGCGAGGCCGAGCATCCCCACCGGGCGCTCCCGGTGGGCCAGGTGCAGCTCCACGGTGGAGACCCAGACCGGCGGCAGGTCGGTCGCGGGGTCGAGGCGCCGCCCCAGGTCGCGCCGCAGCTCCGCCCGGGTCTCCTCGCCGAGCATGGCCTGCCAGATCGGCAGCTCCAGGCCCTCGTCGACGTGCATCCCGTGGCCGACCTCGGACTCGGGGTCCGCGCCGGCCAGCTCCAGCATCTGGTCGGAGACCCACCGGAGCCGGCCCTCGTGGTCGTAGACCTGCGACGCGGTCCGCCCGGCGGCCAGGGCGTCGATCACGGTCTGGCGCAGATCGGCGAGGTCGGCGTCCGAGTCGCTCACGCGGACGGACGCTAGCGCTCCTCTGTCCGCCTCGCTCCGCGGCTGCATTCAGCCGGTGTACGGGCAGAACGTGGCACAAGCCACAGCGACGCGCTACGTTCAACCGATGAACACGGTCGGGCCCGGCTCACCGGCCGGGCTGCGGGAGGCGAACCGTCGACGCGTGCTCGACGCCGTCCTGGCGGCGGGCGAACCGACCCAGTCCGGGATCGCGGCCGCCACCGGGCTCGCGCCCGCGACGGTCTCCAACATCGTGCGGGATCTGTGCCGCGAGGGCAGGTTGAGCGCCTCGACCGCGGTCCGGGGCGGCCGCCGGGTGCGCGCGGTGCGCCTCGCCCCGCTGCCCGGGGTCGTCGCGGGCATCGACTTCGGGCACCGGCACGTCCGCGTCGGGATCGGCGCGACGACGATGGCCGGCGTCCGCGACCCGGCGGACGACGACGGGGCCTCGGTCCGGCTGCTCGCCGAGCGCAGCACCGACCTCGCCGAGGGGCACGAGGCCGCGCACGGCCTCGACGCCGCGGCCGGGCTGCTCGACGACGCCCTCGCCGACGCCGGCGTCGCCCGGACCGACCTGCTCGCCGTCGGGATCGGTCTGCCCGCCCCGGTCGACGCCCGGACGAGCGCCGTCGGCGAGCCCGGCATCCTCCCGGGCTGGGTCGGCATCCACGCGGCCGCGCTGGCCCGCAAGCGCCTCGGCGTACCCGTCGTCGTCGACAACGACGCCATGCTCGGCACCCTCGCCGAGCAGGCATGGGGGGCGCTCCAGGGCGTCGACGACGGGATCTACCTCAAGCTCTCGGACGGCGTCGGGGCCGGGTTGGTGCTGGGCGGCCGGCCCTACCGGGGACGCGCCGGGACCGCGGGCGAGATCGGGCACGTCGTCGTCGACGACTCGGGTGGCCCGCCCGGCGGGTCGGTGTGCCGGTGCGGCAACCGCGGGTGCCTGGAGACCTGGGCCTCGACGGCGACCGTGGTGGGCCTGCTCGAGCCCCTGCTCGGCGCCCCGCTGACGGTCGGGGAGGTGGTGGCGCGTGCCCGCGGCGGACACGCGCCCTCGCGGCGGGTGCTCGCGGACACCGGCGGGCAGGTGGGTCGTGCGATCGGCGGGCTCTGCAGCGTCCTCACCCCGGCGCGCGTCGTGGTCGGCGGCGAGCTGGCCCAGGCGGGGGAGCTCCTGCTGGACCCGATGCGCGCCGCGCTGGAGCGCTGGGCGCTGCCCGGGGCGGCGGACGGGGTGGAGCTGACGACGGCCCGCCTCGGCGCCCACGCGCACGTCCTCGGGGCGGTCGCCCTGGCCCTCGAGCACGTGCTCGACGCGCGCTGAGGCCCGGTGTATGCGGGCTCGGGACGGGGCATACGGCGCATGTCAAGATCGGCTCGTCGCGTTCATCCGTTGACCGCGAACCGTGCTCGAATTAGCCTGTGAACAGCGTCACAAGGCGTCGGGGAACTTTCCCGGCGGAACCGGGCGCCCGCCGACGTGGAGGTCGCATCGATGAGCGCACGAGCGTCGCAGCTGCCCGATCCGGGGACGGTGCTCACCGAGCGGGGCGCAGCGGACCCGTCCTACGCGGTCTTCCTGGACTACGACGGCGTCCTCACCCCGATCGTGGACCGGCCGATGGACGCCGTGATGACCGACGAGATGCGCCGCATCGTCTCCGAGCTCGCGAAGCGGGCCAGCGTGTGCGTGGTCTCGGGCCGCGACCGGCCGGTGATCTCCCAGCTCATGGGGCTCGACGACCTCGTGGTCGCGGGCAGCCACGGGTTCGACATCCACAGCCCGGAGACCGGCCGGATCACCCACGACGCCTCGGAGGGCTTCGAGGACCTCGTCGCCGAGGTCACGCGGGAGGTCCAGGAGCGCGCCGGGAGCGTCGAGGGCACGCTCGTCGAGCCCAAGCACGCGTCGGTCGCCCTGCACTACCGGGCGGTCGACCCGTCGGCCCACCCGCAGGTGCAGCAGCTCGTCGACGACGTGCTCGCCGCGCACCCCGGCGAGCTCCGGGTGACGCCCGGCAAGTTCGTGCACGAGATCCAGCCGAAGATCGACTGGAACAAGGGCAAGGCCGTCGAGCACCTCCTCGACGTGCTCGACCTGCGCCGCCCCGGCGTCCTGCCGATCTACGTCGGGGACGACATCACCGACGAGGACGCCTTCGCCGCCCCGAGCATCGCCGACGGCGGGCTCGGGGTCCTCGTGATCGACCCGGCCGACGCCGACGCCCGCGAGACCACCGCCGCCGCGGTGCTCGCCGACGTCGACGCGGTCGGTGCCTTCCTCGATTCGCTCGCCCGCTGACACCCGAGTCAGGCAGTAGGAGGAGAACGACGGTGACCACCGACGAGCAGTCCGAAGGCTGGACCCTCACCTGGCGCGGCCTCGATCCCGACGAGGAGGGCCTGCGCGAGGCCCTGTCCTCGACCGGCAACGGCTACTTCTGCACCCGCGGTGCGGCGGAGTGGGAGGAGACCGAGCCGCCGAAGCACTACGCCGGCACCTACGCCCACGGCGCCTACAACCGCGAGACGACGATCCTCGGCGGGCGCCCGGTGCTCAACGAGGACCTGGTCAACCTCCCGAACTGGCTCACCCTGATGCTGCGCATCGAGGGCGAGGAGGCGATCACCCTCGACAACGTCGAGGTGCTGGACTACGAGCACACCTACGACATCCGCACCGCGCTGGTCACGCGCACGATGCGCTTCCGCGACCGCAAGGGTCGCGAGACGACGCTGCGCAGCCGCCGCTTCGTGTCGATGGCCCACAGCCACCAGGCCGCGCTGGAGTGGGTGCTGACCCCGGAGAACTGGTCCGGGCAGATCGGCATCGTCACCGCGATCGACGGGCGCGTCGACAACACCATGGTCGCCCGCTACCGCGACCTCGAGGGACGCCACCTCGACCCGGTCACCCCGCGGACGTTCGGCCCGGAGATCATCGCGCTGAAGGTGCGCACGCGGCAGTCGAACCTCTACGTCTCCGAGGCCGCCCGCACGCGCATCGCGCGCAGCCGCGGTCGTTCGTGGCAGGCCGTCGAGCCGAAGCGCACGTTGCACCAGATGAACGACTACATCCAGCAGGTGCTCGACCTCGAGGCGCACGAGGGTGAGGCCATCAAGGTCGAGAAGCTGGTCTCGTTCTTCACCAGCCACGACAACGCGATCACCGAGACGCTGACCGCGGCCGGCCGGCACGTCGAGCGCTACCCCGACTTCGCGGAGGCCTTCGCCGAGCACGAGTCGGCCTGGACCGAGCTCTGGGACGTCTGCGCCATCGACCTGCCGTCGGAACCCCGCGTACAGCTGCTGCTGCGCTTCCACACCGCGCACATCCTGCAGGTCTGCTCCCGCCACACCGCCCGCCACGACGCCGGGGTGCCGGCCCGCGGGCTCAACGGCGAGGCCTACCGCGGCCACGTCTTCTGGGACGAGCTCTACGTCTACCCGTTCCTGAACTTCCGGCTCCCGGAGATCACCCGCGGGCTGCTGATGTACCGCTACCGGCGCCTCGCGGAGGCCCGGGCGGCGGCGGCCGAGGCCGGCTACTCGGGGGCGATGTTCCCGTGGCAGTCCGGGTCGGACGGCACCGAGGAGACCCAGGTGGTCCACCTCAACCCGCTCTCGGGGCAGTGGGACCCGGACCACTCGCACAACCAGCGCCACGTCAACGCGGCGATCTTCTACAACGTCTGGCAGTACTACCAGGCCACCGACGACCTGGAGTTCCTGCGCGACTACGGCGCCGAGCTGATGCTCGAGATCGCGCGGTTCTGGGCCTCGATCGCCCACAAGAACCCGCAGACCGGCCGCTACGAGATCCACGGCGTCATGGGGCCGGACGAGTTCCACGAGGGCTACCCGGGTGCCGAGACCGGCGGGCTGCGCAACAACGCCTACACCAACGTCATGGTGGCGTGGATCTGCTCCACCGCGCCCAAGGTGCTCGACCTGTTGACCGGGAGCCGCCGCCGCGCCCTGCGCAGCCGCCTCGGCATCACCGACGCGGAGATCGCGCGCTGGGAGGAGATGACGCGGCTGATGTACGTCCCGACCCACGACGTCGGCGACGGGCACCGCGTGGTCAGCCAGTTCGAGGGCTACGAGGCCCTCGAGGAGCTGGACTGGGAGGGCTACCGCGCGAAGCACACCAACATCCAGCGCATGGACCGCATCCTCAAGGCCGAGGGCGACGACCCGGACCGCTACAAGGTCGCCAAGCAGGCCGACGCGGTGATGCTGTTCTTCCTGTTCTCCGACGTCGAACTGCGCGAGACGCTCGACCGGCTCGGCTACGGCGAGATCGCCGACGACCCGGACTTCGCCCGCCGCGCGATCGACTACTACGACCACCGCACCTCGCACGGCTCGACGCTGTCGCTGGTGGCGCACGCCGCGGTCCTGGCCGGGATCGACCCGTCGTCGTCGTGGGAGCGCTTCATGGTCGCGCTCGAGTCCGACGTCGGCGACGTGCAGGGCGGCACCACCAAGGAGGGCATCCACATGGGTGTCATGTCGGGGACCCTCGACCTCCTGCAGCGCGCGTACGTCGGGTGCGACGTGCGCGACGGGGTCCTGCACTTCCAGCCGCGAGTGACCACGCGACTCGACGGCCTGCGCTACTCGATGGTCTTCCAGGGCACGTCGCTGCACGTGTCGGTCACCGGCGGGGAGCTGGTCGTCGAGGTCGCCACCGAGGGCTTCTCGCACCCGATCCGCGTCGGGATCGGCGGCGAGGTGCGGGAGATGGGCGCGGGCGACCGGGCCGCGGTCCGCCTCGTCGACGACCCCACGCAGATTCCCGGTCCCACCGAGCTCGAGCACGTCTGAGGAGGAGAAGTGGCAGCGAACGGTGCCTTTCGAGGCGGCATCTTCGACGTCGACGGCGTGCTCGTCGACTCGCCGCACGAGCAGGCGTGGCGGGAGTCCCTGCAGGAGCTGATGGAGGGCCCCTGGTCCGACATCCGCGAGCAGACGTCGTGGAGTCGCGACGCCTTCACCTCCGAGGTCTACCACCAGCGCATGTCGGGCAAGCCGCGCAAGGCCGGCGCGACGGCGGCGCTGGAGTACTTCGGCGTGCCCGACGTCGAGGCCCGCGTGGCCGAGTACGGCGAGTACAAGCAGGAGATGATCATCCGCCTCATCAAGGAGGGACGGTTCTCGGCCTACGAGGACGCCGTCCGCTTCGTGATCGCGGTGAAGGAGGCGGGCATCCCGATCGCCGCGGCCTCGTCGTCGAAGAACGCGAAGCTCTTCCTGGAGAAGATCGACCTCGCGAACTACGGCGGCTCCGGGAACCTCCACGAGGTCTTCGACGTCGACGTCTCCGGCCGCGACTTCGCCCAGGGAAAGCCCCACCCGGAGATCTTCCTGACGGCGGCGAAGGAACTCGGCGTCGACCCCGGCGACGCGTTCGTCTGCGAGGACGCCACGAACGGCATCCAGGCGGCCAAGGCCGGCGAGTTCGCCGCGATCGGGGTCGCCCGGGCGGACGACACCGACGCGCTGGCGGGCGAGGGAGCCGACATCGTGGTCACCGACATGGGCACCATCGACGTCGCGAAGCTGGCGTCCCACGAGCTCGCGACGAAGTAGGTGCTCGGATGACCGAACCGGGGGAGGTCCCCGACGACGGCCTGACCGTCGGGGTGGACGTCGGCGGCACGAAGATCGCCGCCGGCGTCGTCGACGGCGACGGGAAGCTGATCGCGCACACCCGGCGCGAGACGCCCGCCCAGTCGACCGAGGGTGTGCTGTCCGGGATCACGGACGCGGTCCGCGAGCTGGCCGGGGCGCACGAGGTGCACGCGGTCGGCATCGGCGCGGCCGGGTTCGTCGACGCGAAGCGGTCCACGGTGATGTTCGCGCCGAACCTGGCGTGGCGCGACGAGGACCTGCGGTCGAAGCTCACCGCCGCGCTCGACCTGCCCGTCGTGGTGGAGAACGACGCGAACGTGGTGGCGTGGTCGGAGTCGCGCTTCGGCGCGGGCCGCGACCACGACGACCTCGTGGCCATCACCATCGGCACCGGGGTCGGCGGCGGCATCGTGGTCGGCGGCCGGCTGCTGCGCGGCGGCTTCGGCGTGGCCGCGGAGATCGGCCACATCACGATGGTCCCCTACGGCCGCCGGTGCGGGTGCGGCCTGCAGGGGTGTTGGGAGCAGTACGGGTCCGGGCGCGCCCTGGTCACCGAGGCCCGCGAGATCGCCCGGCACTCGCCGGCGTTCGCCGCGGGGCTGCTCGAGCGCGCCGGCGGAGAGCCGGACGCGATCACCGGGGAGATGGTCACCGAGCTCGCCCAGCAGGGCGACGTCGGGGCCCTGCACTGCTTCGACGAGATCGGACGCTGGATCGGGCTCGGGTGCGCCCAGCTCGCCGCGGTGCTCGACCCGTCGTTGTTCGTCATCGGTGGCGGGGTGTCCGAGGCGGGGGAGGTGCTGCGGTCGCGGGTCGAGGCGACCTTCCGCGGCCACCTCACCGGCCGCGGCCACCGTCCGGTGGCGGAGGTCCGCCTGGCCGAGCTCGGCTGGGAGGCGGGCATGGTCGGCGCGGCCGACCTGGCACGTACTCATCCCGACACCGCTGTCACGAGAGGTACCACGTCATGACCACTGATCAGCCGGTCGGGCCGGGGGGCTCGTCGGTCTCGCCCGGAGCCTCCGGGAACCAGCCGAAGACCACGACGAAGGCGATCCTCGTCTCCATCGTGGCCGCCGTCGGCGGCTTCCTCTTCGGCTTCGACTCCAGCGTCATCAACGGCGCGGTCGACGCCCTGAACAACCAGTTCAACCTGAACGACAGCCCCCTGCTGGCCGGGTTCGCGGTCGCCTGTGCGCTGCTCGGCTCCGCGGTCGGCGCCTGGTTCGCCGGCCCGGTCGCGGACCGCTACGGCCGCGTCCGGGTCATGCTGATCGCGGCCGCGATGTTCGCGATCAGCTCGATCGGGTCCGGCCTCGCGTTCGCCGTCTGGGACCTCATCATCTGGCGGATCATCGCCGGCATCGGCATCGGCATCGCGTCCGTGATCGCCCCGGCCTACATCGCCGAGATCGCCCCCGCGCACATCCGCGGCCGGCTGGCCTCGCTGCAGCAGATGGCGATCGTGCTCGGCATCTTCGTCGCACTGCTCTCCGACGCCCTGCTGGCCGGGGTCGCGGGCGGCGCGGCGAACGAGTTCTGGATCGGGCTCGAGGCCTGGCGCTGGATGTTCATCGTCGGGGTCATCCCGTCGGTGATCTACGCCGTCCTCGCCCTGCGCATCCCGGAGTCGCCGCGCTACCTCGTCGCCAAGGGGCAGATGGAGAAGGCGACCGAGGTGCTCGCGTCGGTGGAGGCCCGCTCGCGGGAGTCCGTCCAGCACAAGATCACCGAGATCGCGGACTCGCTGCGCCGCGACGTGAAGCCGTCGCTGCGCGACCTCTCCGGCGAGCGCTTCGGCCTCAAGCCGATCGTCTGGGTCGGCATCCTGCTGTCGGTGTTCCAGCAGTTCGTCGGCATCAACGTGATCTTCTACTACTCGACGACGCTGTGGCAGGCCGTCGGGTTCTCGGAGTCCGACTCGTTCACCGCCTCGGTGATCAACGGTCTGATCAACGTGCTGTCGACGATCGTCGCGATCCTCATCGTGGACCGGGTCGGCCGCCGCCCGATGCTGCTCGCGGGCTCGCTCGGCATGACGGTCACGCTCGGCGTCATGGCCGTCGCGTTCTCGCAGTCGGTGCCCACCGTGAGCGAGAGCGGCGAGGCGACCGTGGGCCTTCCTGGCGCCTGGGGCCCGATCGCCCTGGTGGCGGCGAACCTGTTCGTCGTCGCGTTCGCGATCACCTGGGGTCCGGTGGTCTGGGTCCTGCTCGGTGAGATCTTCCCGAACTACCTGCGTGCCGCCGCGCTCTCCGTCGCGGCCGCTGCGCAGTGGATCGCGAACTTCCTCATCACGGTGACGTTCCAGTCGCTCGCCGACATCGGGCTCACCCTGGCGTACGGCCTCTACACGGCCTTCGCGCTGATCTCCTTCTTCTTCGTCTACCGGTCGATCTCGGAGACCAAGGGCAAGGAGCTGGAGGAGATGACGGCCTGACGCAGTGACGTCAACGTCGAGCCGCCGGAGGCCCGTTTGAACAGGTACTCGGCGCGCTCGTAGGAGAGTCGGCGACGCCCGGTGTGCGGACACAGGTCCCGCGCACCGGGCGTTCGCGTCGGTCCGGGTCGGCGGTCGGAGAGGAACACCGGCCCGGCGCTCCTGGTCCCGACGAGGGCCGCGAGCAGCTCCGCGGTCGTCGGCGAGCAGGTCACCCGGGGGAGGTCGGCGACGTCGAGCGCGAGCACCGCCGTCACACTCGCGCCGGACTCGGCGAGCAGGGTCCACAGGGCGCGCTCGCGCGGTGGTCCGTCCGGGACCGGGGTCGCGGGTCGCGTCGCCCGTGCCGCCACCGGTCGGGCGGGGAGCCCCGCGGCGAGTTCCGGGCGCCCGATGAAGGCGGCGAACGTCCGGACGGTGGACCGGTGCCGGTTCCACGTCGCGGGCGAGACGACGCCCCAGGCGGTGGTGACGACCGCGGCCACCCCGTCCGCGTCCAGTGCGGAGAGCGGCTCGGCGTCGCCCAGCGCGCCGAGCAGCCGGTGCAGGGTCTGGCCGTAGGAGCGGCGCGAGGCGGGGGAGAGGTCCTCACGCGCGAGGAACCGGTGGACCGCAGGCCCGAGCGTCGGGCCCGTCGCCGCGACGGCCGCCAGCGCGTCGGCCCGGCGCAACAGCACCGCGCGCTCGGCCCCGTTCCCGGTCAGGGCCGCGGCCCGCCGCCACTGGATCCGGGCCTCCGCGTCCCTCCCGAGCCGCCCCAGGAGGTCGGCGCGGACGGCGGGGAGCAGGTGGTAGCTGCGCAGCCCGCCCTCGGTCTCGAGCTCCTCGACGGCGGCGAGCCCCGCCTCGGGGCCGCGGGCCCGCCCGAGGGCGACGGCCCGGTTCAGCCGCACGACCGGCGTCGGCAGCACGGCCGCCAGGAGGTCGTACAGCGTCGCGACCTGCGGCCAGTCCGTGGGCCCCGGGCGTGCGTGCGCGACCGCGATCGCGGCCTGCAGCACGTAGGGCCCCGGCGGCCCGTGCTGCACCTCGCGCGCCCGCAGCAGGGCCGTCAGTCCGCGGCGCACCGCCGCGTCGTCCCAGTGCGAGCGGTCCTGCTCGTCGAGGGGGACCGGGGCCCCGGTCGCGTCCGTCCGCGCCGCCGACCGCGAGGCCTGCAGCTCCATCAGGGCGAGGAGGCCGTGGACCTCCGGCTCGTCGGGGGCCGCCTCCGCGAGCAGCCGGCCGAGGCGGAGAGCCTCGCCGGTCAGGGCCGGCCGGAGCAGGTCGTCGCCGCCGGTGGCCGTGTAGCCCTCGTTGAAGACGAGGTAGACGACCTCGAGCACGGACGCGAGCCGCGCACCGAGCTGGTCCGGCGGCTCGACGCCCAGACCCGCGAGCGTCCGCTTCGCATGCGCGATCCGCGCGACGACCTGCGGCTCGTGCAGCAGGAACGCCCGGGCGATCTCCGCGGTCGACAGCCCCGCGACGAGCCGCAGCGTCATCGCGGTGCGTTCCTCGCGCGCCAGGTCAGGGTGGCAGGTCAGCAGCACCAGGCGCAGGACGTCGTCCGGGTCCGGGGGGTCGGCCGTGGTGTGGGGCGGGGGCCCGTCGTCGGGAAGGTCGGTGAGTCGGTCCGTGCGCCGGAGGTGGTCGATCGCGCGGCGGCGGGCGACCGTGGTCAGCCACGCCGCCGGGGCGTCGGGGACACCGGCGCCCGGCCACTGCTCGAGGGCGGCGACCAGGGCGTCCTGGGCGAGCTCCTCGGCGAGGCCGACGTCGCCAACCATCCGCACCAGGCCCCCGACGATCGTCGCGGACTCGGAGCGCCAGACGGCGGCGGCGACCTCTCCGGGGTCCATCAGGGCCCGAAGACCTGGTGGATCGTCGACTGGCCGTCCCCGACGATCGCGCGGAACCGCCGCGCGACCTCGAGGGCCTCGTCCCAGGTCCCGGCCTCGATGATCGCGAAGCCGAGGACGGCCTCCTTGGCCTCGACGAACGGGCCGTCGGTGACGGTGACCTCGTCGCCGGAGCTCTCCATGCGGCGGGTGTCCGGGCCGAGGCCGCCGGTCATGACGAGGTGCCCGGAAGCGGTCATCTCTTCGATGAACGCACCCATGTCGGCGAAGAGGGCCTCGTCGGGCCGCCGGCTGTTCTCGCCCGTGGTCATGAGGAATCGCATCGTGGTCTCCCTGGGTGGAGCGGGTCGGTCGTCATGACGTCGGGCGGGGCGATGTGACAGGGAATGTAGCCGTTCCCTGTCACATCGCGGTGCCCGACGTCCTGCCGACAGCACGTCACCCCGAGGAGGACGCCATGACCGCCACGCTCGAGATCACCACCGCCACCGCCGCCCGCCGGACGACGCGCCGCCTGCTCACCGCCGGAGCGGTGGGCGCCCCGCTGTGGACCGCCGTCGCCCTCGCCCAGGCCGCCGTCCGCCCGGACTTCGACTTCTCGGTCCAGCCGCTGAGCATGCTGTCGACCGGGCCGTGGGGATGGGTGCAGATCGCGAACTTCGTCGCCGCCGGAACGCTGGTGTTCCTCGGCGGGGTCGGGCTGCGGCGGGCGCTGCCCGACGCCCCGTGGGTCGGCCGCCTCACCGCCGGCTGCGGCCTGGGCTTCGTGGGGGCCGGGGTGCTGGTGATGGACCCGGCCGGCAGCGCCGGCCTGAGCTGGCACGCGGTCGGGCACATGCTCACCGGCACGCTCGCCTTCGTGGCCCTGGCGGCCGCGTGCCTCGCGCTGGCCGGCCACCTCCGCCGCAACGGGCGGCCCGGGGCCGCGGCCGTCTCCGTGCTCGGGGCGACCACCGTCGTCGTCGGCAACGCCTGGGCGATGACCGGCGGCGCGTACGGCTCGATGACGCTGGGGTTCGGCGTGATCGCGGCGATGCTGTGGGTGAGCCGGGTGTCGGCCTCCCTGCGCTGAGCGCCGGGACGGGACCGTCAGACTGGACCCGTGCGCGTCGGCATCGTCTGCCCCTACTCGCTCGACGTGGCGGGCGGGGTGCAGGCGCACGTGCTGGACCTCGCCCGCGCGCTGATCGGGCTCGGGCACGACGTCGACGTGCTCGCCCCCGCGAGCGAGTCGACCCCGGTCCCCGACTTCGTGACGCGGGCCGGGCGCGCCGTCGCGATCCCGTACAACGGCTCCGTCGCCCGGCTGACCTTCGGGCCGGTGTCGATGCACCGGGTGCGGCGGTGGCTCGCGCAGGGGGACTTCGACGTGCTGCACCTGCACGAACCGACCGCCCCCAGCCTGTCGATGCTCGCGCTGGCGGTCGCGGAGGGACCCGTCGTCGCCACCTTCCACACCTCGACGCCGCGCTCACGCACCATGCTGGCCTTCCAGCCGGTCCTGCGGCCGCTGCTGGAGCGGGTGACCGCCCGCATCGCGGTCTCGCCGCTCGCCCGCCAGGTCTACGTCGAGCACCTCGGCGGGGACGCCGTGGAGATCCCGAACGGGGTCGACGTCGCGGCCCTCGCGACCGCCGCCGCCGAGCCGCTGGGACGGCCGGCCGGGAGCCGCACCGTCGGGTTCGTCGGGCGCTTCGACGAGCCGCGCAAGGGAATGGCGACGCTGCTCGAGTCGCTGGTGCCGCTCGACGCCCGGCTGCTCGTGGTCGGGCGGGGAGACACCGACGAACTGCGCGCCGGGCTCCCGGCCGCGCTGGCCGACCGGGTCGACGTCCTCGGCGCGGTGGACGAGCGGACCAAGGCCCGGGCACTCGGCGCGATGGACGTGCTCGCGACCCCGAACACCGGGGGCGAGAGCTTCGGCATCGTCGTCGCGGAGGGGCTCGCCGCGGGCACCCCGGTGGCCGCGAGCGACATCGAGGCGTTCCGCCGGGTGCTCACCGACCCCGACACCGGCGAGGAGGCGGGCCTGCTCCTCCCGCCGGACGACCCCGCCGCGTGGACGGCGGGCCTGCGCGCCCTGCTCGACGCCCCGGCCCGCCGGGCCGCCTACGCCGCCGCCGGCCGGCGGCGGGTCCGGGCCTTCGACTGGACGACGGTGGCCGCGGCCGTGCTGCGGGTCTACGAGGTGGCCGTGGCCGCCGATCCCCGCCGCGTCGAGGCCCGCGACGAACCGGCAGTAATCTCCTCGGGCAGGCGGTCGGGACAGGGGAGTGGCGCGTGAACGTGTTCGGGCCGGGTGGGTGGCTCCTGGTCGTCGTCGTCGCGATCGTCGTCGTGTTCCTGCTGGTCACGGCCCTGATCGCGGTGGGCCGCGCCCGCCGCCTGGACCGGCTGCACGTCCGGGTGGATGCCGCCCGGCTCGGCCTCGTGGCCGCGCTGGACCGGCGGGCCGCCGTCGTGCGCGCGGTCGCCGCGACGGCCCCGTCGTCCGCGCTCTCCCCGACCGACCGGCGCGCGTTGCGGGCGTCGGCCCGGGCCGCCGAGGCGGCGGGCGACGGGGACGCGCGGGAGGTCGCGGAGAACGACCTGGTCGCCCGGCGGGCGCCGCTGGAGTGCGCGACGCTGCCGCCGGACCTGTCGGCCGAGCTCGCGGACGCGGACGCCCGGGTCGTGGTCGCGCGGCGGATCCACAACGACGCCGTCCGCGACACCCGGGCGCTGCGGGGGCGCCGGATGGTCCGGGCGCTGCGCCTCGCCGGGACGGCGCCGTACCCGGAGTACTTCGAGATCGCCGAGCCGTCGGCGCCGCCGGCCCCCACCGACGAGCCGGTGGACCCCGCGGTCGCCCGGGACGCGGCGCGGGTGGTCGTCCTGGACCCCGACGAGCGCGTCCTGCTCTTCGAGGGCGTCGACCCGGCCCGCCCCACCGAGACGTTCTGGTTCACCCCGGGCGGCGGGGTCGAGCCGGGGGAGGAGCCGGTCGAGGCCGCGGTGCGCGAACTGCGGGAGGAGACCGGGATGGAGGCCGACGGATCCGGCGACCTCGACGGCCCGGTGTGGGTGCGCGACGTGATGTTCAGCCACGACGGCGTCGCCTACGCCGCCCGCGAGCTCTTCTTCCTGCTGCGGGTGCCCGACGACGCCCCGGAGATCGACGTCTCGGGGTTCACCGAGCTGGAGCGCCGCACCGTGCGCCGACACCGGTGGTGGACGCGGACCGAGCTGGCGGCGACGGTCGACGTCGTCTACCCGCGCCAGCTCGGCGACCTGCTGGGGGACCCCGGCTCGATCGCGCCCGCCGACCCGCCGGTGCCGATCCAGTAGCGGCCATCACCACTGACGTCGCCCGCGGTCGCGTTTAGCATCGGGCGCATGACCAGCCCCACCCAGCCCAGCCCGTCCCGGACCGGCTCCGACGGCGTCAAGCGCGGCCTGGCCGACATGCTCAAGGGCGGGGTGATCATGGACGTGGTCACCCCCGAGCAGGCGAGGATCGCCGAGGACGCCGGCGCGGTGGCCGTCATGGCCCTGGAGCGGGTGCCCGCCGACATCCGGGCCGACGGCGGGGTCGCGCGGATGTCCGACCCCGACATGATCACCGGCATCGTCGACGCCGTCTCCATCCCGGTCATGGCCAAGGCGCGCATCGGGCACTTCGTCGAGGCGCAGGTGCTGCAGTCGCTGGGCGTCGACTACGTCGACGAGTCCGAGGTCCTCACCCCGGCCGACGAGGCGCACCACATCGACAAGTGGGCGTTCACCGTCCCCTTCGTCTGCGGCGCGACCAACCTCGGCGAGGCGCTGCGCCGGATCGGCGAGGGCGCGGCGATGATCCGCTCCAAGGGCGAGGCCGGGACCGGCAACGTGGTCGAGGCGACCCGGCACATGCGGGCGATCCGCGCGGACGTCCGCCGCCTCGCGCGGATGGACACCCAGGAGCTTTACGCCGCGGCCAAGGAGCTGCAGGCGCCGCTGCCGATCGTGCGCGAGATCGCGGAGTCCGGACGGCTGCCGGTCGTCCTGTTCACCGCCGGCGGGATCGCGACCCCGGCCGATGCCGCGATGATGATGCAGCTCGGCGCCGAGGGCGTGTTCGTCGGCTCCGGCATCTTCAAGTCCGGCGACCCCGCCCGGCGGGCGGAGGCGATCGTCAAGGCGACCACCTTCCACGACGACCCGGACGTCATCGCGAAGGTCTCCGCCGGCCTCGGCGAGGCGATGGTGGGTCGCACCACGGCCGACCTGCCCGCCGCCGAGCGCCTGGCGACCAGGGGTTGGTGACGACCGCACGGGTCGGGTGGGAGGATCACGCGCGATGACCGCGGAGACGAACGAGGGCCGCCGGCGGGTGGTCCCGATGCAGCCGGTCGACGCGCCGACCGACGTGCTGCCGAGGGTCGACGCGTCGGTCCGGCCGGCCGGACCCGTCCCGCCCGCCGGACCCGTCCCGCCCGCCGCCCGTCGGCCGCGTGGACGGTCGGTGGAGTCGGAGGCCCCGGCCGAGGAAGTCGAGCGCCGCAACGGCATGGGCACCCCGGCGCTGGTGCTCGGGCTGCTCGCCGCCGGCACCGCGTGGAGCGGCTGGGCCGGTGTGGTGCTGGGTCTGTTCGGGGCGGCCGCGGGCTACCTGGGTGCGCGCCGCGCCTGGAAGGGCCTGGCGACCGACGGGGCCCTGTCCCTGGGCGGCCTGGCCCTCGCGTCGGTGGGTCTGGTGTGGGGCGCGGTCGTGGTGTCGCAGAGCCTGTTCGGCACCGGGACCTTCGGCGACGGCCTGACCCTCGACCAGTGCCTCCAGCAGGCCTACGGCGCCCACGAGATGCACATGTGCAAGTCGCAGCACATCACGGAGTTCAACCAGCGGTTCCCGAACGCCGCGGAGTAGCCCGCCGCGGGGTCGTGGGACCATCCTGCGCATGACGACCTCGCGCCCCGCCGACGTCCGCGGCCGAGACGACGGCCGGGGCCTCGGCGGGTGGGGCTCGCCCGCGCTGGTCCTCGGCGTCATCGCCGCCGGCACGGCCTGGGTGGTCGGCTGGGTCGGTGTCGTCGCCGGGCTCACGGCCGTCGTCATCGGCTTCATCGGGGCTCGCAAGGCGTTCCGCGACCCGCAGCGCTCCGGCGGCGCAGCCCTCGCCGGTCTCGCGCTCGGTATCGTCGGACTGGTCTGGGGGCTCGCCGTCGTCGTGCCGACCCTGGTCGGCTCCGGCGAGTTCGGCGCGGGACTCACCCTCGACGAGTGCATGGCGCAGGCGAACGGCCAGCAGGAGCAGCGCATGTGCGCCAGCCAGCACCTGGAGGAGTACCGCGCGCGGTTCCCGGGGCGGACGGACACGTAGTTCCCGGCAGTGACGGAGGGACGATGACGACCGTGGCGGGACCCCCCGTCGGGGTGCTGGCCCTGCAGGGCAACGTCGCCGAGCACCTGGACGCGCTGCGGGCGTGCGGTGCGGACGCGCGGGCGGTGCGGCGGGCGGGTGAGCTCGAGGAGGTCGCCGGGCTGGTCCTGCCCGGCGGCGAGTCGACGACGCTCTCGAAGCTCCTGGTCGCGTTCGACCTGCTGGAGCCGTTGCGGGCGCGGCTGGCGGACGGCATGCCGGCGTTCGGGTCGTGCGCGGGGATGATCCTGCTCGCCCGGGAGGCCATCGACGCGCGCCCGGACCAGCACCAGCTCGGCGCGCTGGACGTCGTCGTCCGGCGCAACGCGTTCGGGCGTCAGACCGAGTCGTTCGAGACCGACCTGTCGGTCACCGGCATCCGCGGTGGCCCCATGCGCGGGGTGTTCATCCGGGCGCCGTGGGTCGAGTCGGTGGGGCGCGGGGTGGACGTGCTGGCGCGGATCCCCGCGAGCATCAGCGGCCCGGCGTCGGGGAAGGTCGTCGCCGTGCGGCAGGGACCGGTGATGGCGACCGCCTTCCACCCGGAGCAGACCGGCGACGCCCGGCTGCACGACCTGTTCGTGACGCGGGTGCGGGAGTCCGTGGCCGCGACACGCTGAGTCTCGTCGCGCCACTCACCTACGCTGGGGCCCATGGACTGGCGGGAGTACGACTCGGCGACGTGCTCGATCGCGCGCACGATGACGGTGCTGGGCGAGCCGTGGACCGTGCTCGTGCTGCGGGACGTCCTCAACGGCGTGTCCCGGTTCGACGCGCTCGTCGACCACCTGGGCATCGCCCGCAACGTGCTGACGCGCCGGCTGCACGCCCTGGTGGAGGCGGGCTTCGTCGCCACCCGGGAGTACCGCGAGCCGGGGCGTCGGACCCGCCTCGAGTACCGCCCGACCGCCACCGGCTACGAGCTCCGTCCGGTCCTGCTCGCCCTCATGGCCTTCGGCGACCGGCACCGGGCCGGCCCGGAGGGCCCGCCCGCGGTCCCGGTGCACGACTGCGGGGCGCCGGTGCACCTGCGCGAGGTCTGCGAGGACGGGCACGTGCTCGCCCCCACCGACCGGGTGCGGGTCGAGCCCGGGCCGGGCGCCATCAGGAGAGGATGAGGCAGCTCGACGTCGCCTCGCCGAGCAGCTTGCCGCGCGCGTCGGTGATCGACGCGCGGGCGAGCACCACCCTCCGCCCGGCCGAGACCACCACGCCCTCGCAGCGCACCGGGCCGGTGTCGGAGGACATCGGGCGGAGGAAGCGCACGCTGAGGTCCAGGCTGGTGTAGCCGACGTCCGCCGGCAGCGTGGACTGGACGGCGCACCCGCAGGCCGAGTCGAGCAGCGTCGCGAAGATCCCGCCGTGGACCGAGCCGATGGGGTTGTAGTGGTACTCGGCCGGGGTCAGCGTGAACACCACCCGCCCGGCCTCGACCGACTCCACCCCGGCGCCGATCGTCGCCATGATCGGCGGCGGCGGGAGCTCGCCCGAGACCAGCGCCTGTAGGAACTCCAGGCCGCTCCGCCCGCCGGCGGCCGCGGCGAGGGCCCGCGGGTCCTCCCAGGTGTAGGCGCGTTCCCGGACGACGGGCGTGACCTCGGTGCTCACCGGACCTCCTGAGTTTCGACGAGAGACCCAGAACGTAGCGCACCTCCTAGAAGGGCGGGTCGTCGTCCTCCTCACCGGGTGGTGGTGGGTGTCGGTCGGCGAGTCGTCAGGCGAGGTGGGCGGCGGTGGCGAGGGACTGCGGGGTGTAGTGGCCGTCGCGGGTGGGACGGGCGGTGTAGTCGGGGCGTTCGGGGGCGGGGCGGTGCTCGAGCATGGAGCGGGGCACGGGGGTCTCGGCTGCGACGGGGTCGGGCAGTGGGTGGGTGACGCGGCTGCCGGTGTGGTGGACGGTGCCGGTGGGGTCGGTGACGACGAAGCGGCCGGGCTCGGGTTGGTGGTAGTGCCAGCCGCCTTCGTGCTTGGCGCGGTGGTCGTGGCGGCAGAGGTTGCCGAGCCCGTCGGCCTGGGTGGGGCCGCCGAGGTGGTGGTCGAGGGTGTGGTCGTGGTCGCAGCGGGCGGCGAGGGCGCGGCAGCCGGGGGCGATGCAGCGTTCGTCGCGAGCGTCGATCCAGCGGGCGAGGGCGGCGCCGGGCAGGCGGCGGTCGCGGTCGCGGGTGGTGGTGGCGGGGTGCTGATCGGGCGGTAGGTCGCGGGAGCGTTGGTAGGCGGTGAGCAGGGCGGCGAGCCACGGCTCGGCGGGTGCGTCCTCGAGGAGGGCGTCGAGCAGTGCCGCCGGGGCGGTGATCTCGACGGTGCGCCGGCGGTGTCGTGCGTTCCTCGCGCAGTGCGGTGGAGCGCGCAGGACCAGCAGGTGGCGCAGGGTGCCGTGCTCGTCGTGGACGAGGACGTGCCAGGTGGCGGCGCCGAGTTCGGCGGCGGCGCGGCGGGCGGATGCGGCGGGGGTGCCCCCGAGTTCGGGGAAGGCGCCGGGGTGGTCGTCGAGGCCGAGCAGGGTGGACAGCCGCATCCGCAGGCTGACTCCTCGTCGGTGCGCGAGCACAGCCGGGACGGGCTCGTCCGGCTCCCGGTCGCGCCCGGTGGCTCCGGAACCGTCGTCCGGTCCGGGGTCGTCCGGCTCGCGGCGCGGGCCGTCGGCCGTGTCGTCGGGCGTGCCGTCATCGGTCGGGCCGTCGTCCGGCCCGGGGTCGTCTGGGCCGGGGTCGTCTGGGCCGGGGTCGTCTGGCCCAGGACCGTCCGGCTCGTCGGGCGGGCCGTCGCCGGGGTCGCGGGGGATGCCGCTGCAGAGTTCGGTGAACACCGCGTCGAGGACGGTGTGGTCGTCGGCGCCGGCGAGGGTGCCGTCGAGCAGGCGCAGGAACAGCCGGGCGCGGATGAACCCCAGACCGATGTCGCTGCCGAGGAACACCAGCCGGGTGCGCAGCTCGCCGGCCAGGGCGTCGAGGTGGAGCTTGGCGTCCTGGGCCAGGTCCGGGGGGAGGTCGTGCCCGGTCAGGTCGACCGCGCCGGAGGGCGCGGTGCGCGCCGAGACCCGCGCGGCGGCGACGGCAGCGGCCAGGCGGGCGGCGGCCCAGTCCGGGTCGACCGCGCGGGCGACCTCGAGGATCCGTTCCCGCAGCGCCGCGTAGCCCAGCCCGCCGGCCTCGGGCAGCACGATCTGCACGACCCGGGCGCACTGGGCGTCGTCGAGGCCCTCGGTCGCGGAGGCGAAGATCGCGGCCTTGCGCTCTTCGAGGTAGCCCGAGTCCATCGCCTCACCCAGTGCGGGGACACGGTCGAACACGTGGTCGGCCAGCATGTACCGCGTCGAGGCCATCGTCTCCGACCAGCCCAGCCCGGCCGCGGCGATCCCGGGGGCGAACTGCCCGTCGTGCACCCGCTCCACGGTGTCCGCCCGCGCCCGGCACGCCTGCTGCAGGGCACGCAGCAGCACCGCGTCGTCGTGGTTGCGCTGCCTGGCCGCGGCCCGCATGAACGCCGCCGCGTGCTGCCCCGACAACGCCGCCGGGACCACCTCGGCCAGGACGGCTGCGAGCACCGGCCCGGCGGCGACCTCGGCGAACGGGTCCCCGCCGGGCGTCTCGGTGAGCAGCACCCCGGCCATGATTCGAACTGTAGAGCGAACCCCCGACATCTAGCTTTGGTCACAGCTCCAGGTGGTCTGGGGTGAGGTTCGCGGTGCGGGTGTCTACGGCTGGCCCCGACTGGATCGACAGTCCTTTGCACTGATCGTCGAGACGCCCGTGCCGCGGCCGTGTCGGGCGGGCCTTGTTGGGAACGCGGAGCCGCGTTGCGGACTCCTGCTCAGATGTCCGGGTCGAAGCCTGCTGCGGTCGCGGTGTCAGCCGGGGATCGAGGAGACGACGAGGAAGGGCTGCCCGTGCACGAGCTCCGGCTGGGTATCGACGTGGCATGCCGGGAGGCCCATCGCGCCGCGCTGGCCGATGAGACCGGCGCGCTGCTGTGGACCAACCGCCGCTTCCGGACCGGCAAGGAGGATCTCGAGGCGCTCTGGAAGGCGGTCGAGGCGGTTCGCGCCGATCAGGGTGACGTGCCGGTGATGGTCGTGATGGAACCGACCCGCAACGCGTGGGTGGCGCTGGCGGCATGGCTGCGTCACCGTGGCGTGCAGGTGCGGCTGGTTCCCCCGGAACAG
>NZ_JBBEGN010000015.1:0-154702 GCF_037401875.1 Actinomycetospora aurantiaca
CGGTGGGCTCACGGTGGAGCAGGGCGCGCGGGTCGTCGCACGGCGCGCGACCGTCATCCGCGAGCACCTGGCCGGGCACGGCGCGATGGCCTCGGTGCCGCTGCCCGCGGCCGAGCTCGAGCTCCCCGACGGGCTCTCGATCGCGGCCATCAACGGGCCCGCCAGCACCGTGGTGTCCGGTGACGTCGACGCGGTCGAGGCGTTCATCGCGCACTCCCCGGTCGAGGTGAAGCGGATCGCGGTGGACTACGCGTCGCACTCCGCGCACGTCGACGCGGTCATGGACATGATCGTCTCTGAACTCGATGGGCTGACCCCGGCGGCGGGGACCACCCCACTGTTCTCCACCGTCCGCGGCGAGCTCCTCGACACCGAGCAGATGGACGCGGGCTACTGGGCGGAGAACCTCCGCCGCCCCGTCCAGCTGCAGCAGGCGATCGAAGCCCTGGCCGCCGAGAGCCACGACATTTTCGTCGAGGTCTCACCCCACCCGGTGCTCACCGGCGCAGTGGGGGACACCGCCCCGGACGCGCTCGTCGTCGGGACGCTGCGCCGTGACCACGGCACCCGCCAGCAAGCCCTGCTGGCACTGGGAGCGCTGCACGTTCGCGGCATCACGCCGGACTGGGACGCCGTGATCGGCGAGGCGACCCCGGTGAAGAACCTGCCGACCTACGCCTTCGAGCACCGCCGGTTCTGGCCTCGCCCCGCCCCGGGCGCCGGCGACGTCACCGCCGCCGGCATGACCGACACGGCGCACTCGCTGGTGGCCGCCGCGGTCGGGCTGGCCGGGCGGGACGCCGTCGTGCTCAGCGGCCGGATCTCGACCGCCGGGGCCCAGGCCTGGCTCGCCGACCACGTGGTCGGCGGGCGGGTGTTCGTCCCGGGCACCGCCCTGCTGGAGCTGGCCGTGCGCGCCGGCGACGAGATCGGCGCGACCGCCGTCGAGGAGCTCACCCTGCACGCCCCGCTCGTCCTCGACGGGGCCGTCGTGGTCCAGGTCGACGTCGAGCCGGACGGGGACGGGCGTGCGCACGTGGGCGTCCACTCCCGCCCGGAGCACGACCCCGACGCCTGGACCCGCCACGCCGACGGGGTCCTCGGCACCACCCCCGTCGAGCCGCCCACCCCGGTGACCGGCCCCTGGCCGCCGGCGGCCGAGGTCGTGGACGCCGACGCCCTGTACGACGGGCTGGCCCTCGCGGGCCTGGAGTACGGGCCGACCTTCCGCGGGCTGGACGCGGTGTGGCGCGACGGCGACACCCTCCACGCCGAGGTCACGCTGCCCGACGGGGCCGAGGCCGCCGGCTGGGCGGGCGTCCACCCGGCGCTGCTCGACGCCGCCCTGCACGCCCTCGCGGCCGGTGCGGACGGCGACGACCCGCGACCCCGCCTGCCCTTCAGCTGGAGCGGGGTCCGGGTGCACGCCACGGGAGCCACGGCCCTCCGCGTCACGCTGCGCCCGACCGGCGACGACGGTGTCTCCGTCCACGCCACCGACCCCTCCGGCGCCCCCGTCCTCTCCGTGGACTCGCTCGTCCTGCGGGCCGCGGCCACCCCGACCGCGACCCCGGGGACCGGTGCGCTGTACCGGCTCGCGTGGCCGGTCCTCGAGACGGACGGGGACGCGGCGTCCGCACTCGCCCGGTACGGCGACGACGCCGACGGCCGCCTCGGCGCGCACCCGGTCGTCGACGACCTCGGGTCCGCCACCACCGACGTCCTCGTCGCCGTCGGCCGCGGCGGAGCGCACCGCGACCCCGAGGCCACCCACGCGACCCTCCACGACGCGCTCGCCCTCGTGCAGCACTGGCTCGACCGCGAGGACGACGGCCGTCGGCTGGTCGTTGTGACCCGCGGCGCCGTCGGACCCGACACCGGCCACGCTCCCGACGAACCGGCCGCGGCCGTCTGGGGCCTGGTCCGCTCGGCCCAGACCGAGGCCCCCGACCGCCTCGTCCTCGTCGACACCGACGGCAGCGACGCCTCGCTCGCAGCGCTCCCGGCCGCGCTCGCCTCCGGCGAACCGCAGCTCGCCCTGCGCGACGGGGCGGTGCACCGGCTGCGCCTGTCCGCCGACGCCCCGGCCGACACCCTCACCCCACCCGACGTCGCCGCCTGGCGCCTGGAGAGCACCGACCCCGGCACGATCGACGCCCTCGACCTGCTCGCCGCCCCCGACCTCGACCGTCCCCTGGCGGCCGACGAGGTCCGGGTCGCGGTGCGCGCGGCCGGGGTCAACTTCCGCGACGTCATGCTGGCCCTCGGCCTCTACCCCGGGCAGGTCGCGATGGGCGGCGAGGCGGCCGGCGTGGTCGTCGAGGTCGGCGCGGACGTCGACGACCTTGCCGTCGGCGACCAGGTCACGGGCATCGTCGGAGGCTCCTTCGGCCCGACGTCCATCGCCGATCACCGCCTGCTCGTCCCGATGCCCACCGATTGGTCCTTCGCCGAGGCCGCCGCGGCGCCCGTCGCCTGGACCACCGCCTACCACGCGCTCGTCGACCTGGGCGGGCTCGCCGCCGGACAGACGGTGCTGGTGCACGCGGCGACCGGCGGCGTCGGGACGGCCGCGGTCCACCTCGCCCGCTCGCTCGGTGCGCGGGTGCTGGCCACGGCATCACCGGCGAAGTGGCCGGTGCTGCGGGGGATGGGGTTCGCCGAGGACGAGATCACGTCCTCGCGCGACGCGTCCTTCGAGGCGATGGTGCACGCGGCCACCGCGGGCGAGGGCGTCGACGTCGTCCTCGACTCGCTCGCCGGCGACCTCGTCGACGCCGGGCTGCGCTGCCTGCGCCCCGGCGGCGTGTTCCTCGAGATGGGCAAGACCGACGTCCGCGACCCCGCCACGGTCGCCGGAGTCACCTACCGCGCCTTCGACGTCAACGACGCGGGCACCGCCCGGCTCGGCGAGATCCTCCGGACGGTGGGGGACGTGATGGCCGCGCAGGGCGCGCTCCCCGTCACCGCGTGGGACGTGCGGGAGGCACGGGAGGCCTTCCGGTTCGTCTCCCAGGCCCGGCACGTGGGCAAGGTGGTCCTGACGATCCCGCAGGCCGTTCCCGACGACGGGGCGGTGCTGGTCGCGGGCGGCACCGGGACACTCGGTGCGCTCGCCGCACGACGGTTGGTCGAGCGCCACGGGGTCTCCGACGTGGTCCTGCTCAGCCGCTCGGGCCGGGTGGACGACGCCCTGCTCGACGACCTGCGGGCCGCGGGTGCGGCCGTCGAGGTCGTGGCGTGCGACGTCACCGACCGGGCGGCGGTGGCCGGTCTGGTCGCCGACCTGGGTCGTCCGGTGGTGGGCATCGTGGCGGCGACCGGGACCCTCGACGACGGGGTGGTCGGGTCGCTGACCCCGGAGCGGGTCGACGCGGTGGTGGCGGCGAAGCTGGACGCGGTGGCGGCATTGGAGGCCGCGACCGTCGACGCCGACCTCGCGTTCTTCGTCGCGTACTCGGGCTACGCCGGCATCAGCGGCGGTCCCGGCCAGGCGTCCTACGCGGCCGCCAACGTCGCCCTGGACGCCTGGGCGCGAGGGCGGGCCCGGCGCGGGCTGCCGGGCCGCTCGCTCGCGTGGGGCCTGTGGGACGTCGACGGCGGAATGACCGGTCACCTCACCGATGCGGACCGCACCCGCATGGCGCGCGGCGGGGTCGTCGGGCTGTCCGCCGACGCCGGCATGGCCTTGTTCGACGCGGCGCTCGAGCTGCCCGACGTGGTCCTCGTCCCTGCCGCGCTCGACCGCGGCGCGCTCGCCGCCCACGCCCGGGCGGGCACCCTCCCGCCCCTGCTCGCCGACCTCACGAGCGTGCGGGCCCCGGCTCGCCGACGGGCGGCGGCCGGGACCGACTCGACCGACGACCTCGCCGCCCGGCTCGCCCGAACCCCGGCCGACGAGCGCCACGGTGTCGTCCTCGAGGTCGTCCGCGCCCACGTCGCCGCGGTGCTCGGGCACGACGACCCACGTCGGCTCGAGGCCGGTGCCGCGTTCTCCGACCTCGGGTTCGACTCGCTCACCGCGGTCGAGCTCCGCAACCGCCTCGGTGCGGCCACCGGGCTCCGGCTGCCCGCGACCGCCGTGTTCGACCACCCCACCCCATCCGCGCTCGCCGGCGAGGTCCTCGCGCGGATCGACCCGGGCGACGCCCCGGAGCCCGCGGAGGAGCCGTCCTCGCTCGACGGCCGCATCGCCGGTCTCGAGGCGGCGCTGGCCGCCCTGACCAGCGACGACGTCGTCGGGATCGCCCCCGACGAGGCGGCCCGGGACGCGGTCACGCTCCGGCTGCGCGCCCTCGTCGAGGCCTGGACCGAGAGCCGGCCGGACGCCGCGACCGCCCGCGTCGCCGAGCAGCTCTCGGACGCCTCCGACGACGACCTCTTCGACTTCATCGACCAGAAGCTCGGCGACTGATCCCTCGAGTGGAGCCCGCCATGGCGAACGACCGGCCGACCGGTGAGACCCGGACCGCGACCGAACAGAAGCTGCGCGACTACCTCAAGCGTGTCACCGCGGAGCTCACCGCCACCGGCGACCGGCTCCGCGAGGTCGAGCACGCGGCGTCCGAGCCGATCGCGATCGTCGGGATGGCCTGCCGCTACCCCGGCGGCGTCGACTCGCCGGACGCACTGTGGGACGTGGTCGCCGCCGGCCGCGACGTCGTCGGGCCCCTGCCCACCGACCGCGGCTGGGAGCTCGACCGGCTCTACGACCCCGACCCCGACCACGAGGGCACCAGCTACGTCCGCGAGGGCGGGTTCCTCGACGGCGCGACCGGGTTCGACGCCGGGTTCTTCGGCATCTCCCCGCGCGAGGCGCTGGCGATGGACCCGCAGCAGCGGCTGCTGCTCGAGACGACGTGGGAGGCCGTCGAGCGGGCCGGCATCGACCCCGTGTCCCTGCGCGGGACCGACACTGGCGTCTTCGTCGGGGCGGCGTCCTCCGGCTACGGCGGGCAGGCGTTCGAGGTGCCCGGCGGGCTCGAGGGCCACCTGCTCACCGGCAGCGCCACCAGCGTCGTCTCCGGACGGCTCTCCTACGCCTTCGGGTGGGAGGGCCCGGCGCTGACGGTGGACACGGCGTGCTCGTCGTCGCTGGTCACGCTGCACCTCGCGGTGCGGGCCCTGCGCGCGGGGGAGTGCTCGCTCGCCGTCGCGGGCGGGGTCACGGTGATGCCCGACGCGTCGGTGCTCGTCGCGTTCTCCCGCCAGCGCGGCCTGGCCGCCGACGGTCGCTGCAAGGCGTTCGGGGCGGGTGCCGACGGGTTCGGGCCGGCCGAGGGCGTCGGGATGCTGCTGGTGGAGCGGCTGTCGGACGCGGAGCGGCTCGGGCACGAGGTCCTGGCCGTGGTGCGGGGTTCGGCGGTGAACCAGGACGGGGCGTCGAACGGGCTGACCGCGCCGAACGGCCCGTCGCAGCAGCGGGTCATCCGGGCGGCCCTGGCCTCGGGCGGCCTGACGCCGGCCGACGTGGACGCGGTGGAGGCGCACGGCACCGGCACGCAGCTCGGCGACCCGATCGAGGCCCAGGCCCTGCAGGCCACCTACGGCGCCGTCGAGCGGACCGACCCCCTGTGGCTGGGCTCGGTGAAGTCGAACATGGGCCACACCCAGGCTGCGGCGGGTGTCGCGGGCGTGATCAAGATGGTGGAGGCGCTGCGGCACGGGGTGCTGCCGGCGACGCTGCACGTCGACGAGCCGTCGCCGCACGTGGAGTGGTCCGAGGGCGCGGTGTCGCTGCTCGGGTCGGCCCGGGAGTGGCCGGAGGTCGGTGACCGTCCGCGGCGGGCGGCGGTGTCGTCGTTCGGGATCTCCGGGACGAACGCGCACGTGGTGCTGGAGTCGGCGCCGGGTGTCAGCGGTGGCACACGGCTGCCGTCGAGTGTCAGCGACGGGACACGGCCACTGGCCGACGGTGGAGAGCCGGATGTCAGTGGTGGCACACGGCTGCCATTGGGTGTCAGTGGTGGGCCACGGCTGGTGCAGCCGTGGGTGCTCTCGGCGCGGTCGGCGGGGGCGCTGGCCGATCAGGCGCGGCGGCTCGCTTCGTGGGCCCGGAGCAACGGCGGGTTCTCGACGTCGGGCGTGGCGGCGGGGTTGGTGGGTCGGTCGCGTTTCGAGCGTCGGGCGGTGGTGGTCGGGGACCGGGACGAGCTGCTGGCGGGGTTGGATGCGCTGGCTGCGGGTGAGCCGGCGGCGACCCTGGTGTCTGGTGAGGCCGGCCCGGCTTCGGGTCCGGTGTTCGTGTTCCCGGGGCAGGGGGCGCAGTGGGTGGGCATGGCTACCGCGCTGCATGCCGAGGAGCCGGTGTTCGCCGACGCGCTGGCCGAGTGCTGCACCGCCCTGGAATCCCACCTGGGCTGGAACCTGCAGGCAGCGCTGCTCGACGGTTCGGATGAGTCGTTCGATGTGGTGGGGGTGCAGTGTGCGTCGTGGGCGGTGATGGTCGCCCTGGCGAAGCTCTGGGCGTCGTGGGGTGTGCACCCCTCGGCCGTGGTGGGCCACTCGCAGGGTGAGATCGCCGCCGCGGTCGTCGCGGGTGGGCTGAGCGTCGAGCAGGGCGCCCGGGTGGTGGCGCGGCGCGCGACGGTGATCCGTGAGCACCTGGCGGGGCACGGCGCGATGGCGTCGGTGCCGCTGCCCGCCGAGCAGGTCCAGCTGACGGACGGCCTGTCGGTCGCGGCGGTCAACGGCCCGGCGTCCACCGTGATCTCGGGTGATGTCGCCGCGGTCGAGCAGTTCATCGCCGCCTGCCCGGTTGAAGCCAAGCGGATCGCGGTGGACTACGCGTCGCACTCGCAGCACGTGGACGCGGTCGTCGACACCATCGCCAGCGAGCTGGACGGGCTGAGCCCCGCGAGCAGCACCATCCCACTGTTCTCCACGGTCCGCGGCGAGCTGCTGGACACCGCAGCGATGGACGCCGGGTACTGGGCGGAGAACCTTCGCCGGCCGGTCCAGCTCCAGCAGGCCGTCGAGGCTCTCGTCGAGCAGGGCCACGACGTCTTCGTGGAGGTCTCCCCGCACCCGGTACTGACCGGCGCGGTGGGCGACACCGCCCCCGACGCGCTCGTCGTCGGAACGCTCCGCCGCGACCACGGCACCCGCCGGCAGGCGCTGCTGGCACTGGGAGCGCTGCACGTCCGCGGAGTCACGCCGGACTGGGACACCGTGATCGGCGAGGCGACCCCGGTGAAGGACCTGCCGACCTACGCCTTCGACCACCGCCGCTACTGGCTCGACCCGGCCACCCCCGCCGCCGACGTCACGGCCGCTGACGACGACTTCTGGGACGCCGTCGAACGCGGCGACCTGGCCGGTCTCGCGACCGGGCTCGGGCTGGAGGCCGACGCCGACCTCGACGCGATCGTCGCCGCGCGCGCCGCCCGGCACCGGCTCGCGAGGCGCCACGCCGCGACGGGGTCGTGGCGCTATCGGGTCGCCTGGGCGCCCGTGGCCGTCCCTCCCGTGCGCGCGGACGCGACGGCACCCGTCCGCACCGGCTGGGGCGACCACACCGTCGACCTCTCCGACTGCCGCGACCGCGCTGAGGCCCGGGCCCGCCTGGAGCCGCACGGCGACGTCCTGCGCGAGGGCGCCCCCGTCCTCCTCGATCTCGACGCCGGTCCGTGCACCCCCACCGACCACCCCGACGCCCTGCAGGGGGTCGTCGCGCTCGTCCAGGCCCTCGGCGACCTCGGGGCGCCGGGCCGGCTCGTCGTCCTGACCCAGCGGGCCGTCACGGTCACCGCCGACGACGCCGCACCGGACCCCCTCTCCGCCGCGGTCTGGGCGCTCGGCCGGGTCGTCGCCCTCGAGGACCCCGCCCGGTGGGGAGGCGCCCTCGACGTCACCGACGATGCCGACCCGGACACCGTCGACGCGCTCGTCGGCGCCCTCGCCGCCGGGCACGACGAGCGGGAGCTGGCCCTGCGCGGCACGACCGTGCTCGCCCGCCGGCTCCGGCCCACGGCGCCGGCGGAGGACCCCGGGACGCCGAGGATCCCGACCGAGGGCACGATCGTCGTGACCGGGGGGACCGGGGCCCTCGGCGCGCGGGTCGCGCGGCGGCTGCTCGAGCAGGGTGCGGCGCACGTCGCCCTGCTCTCCCGCTCCGGCGGCGAGGCGCCCGGCGACCTCGCGGACGATCCCCGGGTCAGCGTCGTCGCCGCCGACGCGGCGGACCTCGACGCGGCCCGGGCCGTCGTCGCCGACCTGCCCGCCGACCGTCCGCTCAGCGGCGTCGTGCACGCGGCCGGGGTCGTCGCCGACGGCGTCCTCGACGGGCTCACCCCCGACTCGTGGGCACCGGTGTGGCGGCCGAAGGTCGACGGGGCCCGGGTGTGGGACGAGGTCGCCCGGGAGGCCAACGCGCGCTGGTTCCTGGCGTTCTCCTCCGCCGCCGGCACCCTCGGCAACGCCGGCCAGGGGGTGTACGCGGCCGCGAACGCCGCCCTCGACGCGCTCGTCGCCCGCCGCCACGCTGACGGCGAGCGCGGCACCGCGATCGCCTGGGGCGCCTGGGGCGGCGGCGGGCTCGCCGAGGCCGTCGCCGGGGACGGCGCTCGGCTCGCCCGCGGGGTCGGGCTCATGGATCCCGAGCCGGCGCTCGACGCGCTGGAGGTGGTCCTCGGGTCGTCCGAGCCGCACGCCGTCGTCGCCGACCTGCGCTGGGAGCACCTGGCCGGCGCCTACACCGAGGCCGGCCTCGCCGGGCTCGTCGCCGAGATCCCCGAGGCGACCACCCCCGCCGTCGGGAACGCCGAGGAGGGGCTGGTCGCCCGGCTGCGGGCGCTCGCCGGACCGGCTCGCGACCAGGCGATGCTCGCCGAGGTCCGGCGGCTCGTCGGCGCGGTCCTCGGGCTCGCCGATCCTGCTGACGCCGCTCCCGGCCGGGCGTTCCGCGACCTCGGCTTCGACTCGCTCACGGCGGTCGACCTCCGCAACCGGCTGCGCAGCGCCACCGGCCTGCGCCTGCCCGCGTCGGTCGTGTTCGACCACCCGACGCCGGCCGCGCTCGTCACGCACCTGCTCGCCGAGCTCGACCTCGGCGAGGGTCCGGTCGAGGACGTCCCGACGACGGGGGCCGTCGGCGGCGACGAGCCGGTCGCCATCGTCGGGATGGCCTGCCGGTTCCCCGGCGGCGTGGGCTCGCCGGAGGACCTCTGGCGGCTCGTCGTCGAGGGCCGGGAGGGGGTCGGGCCCCTGCCCGACGACCGCGGCTGGGACCTGGCCGCGCTCTACCACCCCGACCCCGACCACCCCGGCACGAGCTACGCCCGCGAGGGTGGCTTCCTCGACGCGCCCGGCGACTTCGACGCCGGCTTCTTCGGCATCTCCCCCCGCGAGGCGCTCGCGACGGACCCGCAGCAGCGCCTCCTGCTCGAGACCACCTGGGAGGCGCTGGAGCGGGCCGGGCTCGACCCGTCGTCCCTGCGCGGGAGCCGCACCGGGGTGTTCGCGGGCACCAACGGTCAGGACTACGGGGCGCTGCTCGGGTCCGAGACCGGGCTGGACGGGTTCCTCCTCACCGGCAACGCGGCGAGCGTGGTGTCCGGCCGGCTGTCGTACGTGTTCGGGTTCGAGGGTCCGTCGCTCACCGTCGACACCGCCTGCTCGGCCTCCCTGGTCGCCCTGCACCTGGCCGTGCAGGCGCTGCAGCGCGGCGAGTGCGACCTCGCGGTCGCGGGCGGGGCCACCGTGATGGCGACGCCGGGTGCCTTCGTGGAGTTCTCCCGGCAGCGGGGCCTGGCCGCGGACGGCCGGTGCAAGGCGTTCGGCGCCGACGCGGACGGCACCGGGTGGGGCGAGGGCGTCGGGGTCCTGCTCGTGGAGCGGCTCTCCGTCGCGCAAGCTGCCGGGCACCAGGTGCTGGCCGTGGTGCGCGGGTCCGCGGTGAACTCCGACGGCGCGTCGAACGGCCTGACCGCGCCGAACGGCCCGTCGCAGCAGCGGGTCATCCGGGCGGCACTCGCGGCGGGCGGTCTGACTCCCGCCGACGTGGACGTGGTGGAGGCGCACGGCACCGGGACCCCACTGGGCGACCCGATCGAGGCCGACGCCCTGCTCTCGACCTACGGCTCGGCCCCGGACCGGATCGCGCCGCTCTACCTCGGCTCGGTCAAGTCCAACCTCGGGCACACCCAGGCCGCCGCCGGGGTCGCAGGCGTGATCAAGACGGTGCTGGCGCTGGAGCGCGGCGTCCTGCCGCCGACCCTCTACGCCGACGACCCGACGCCGCACGTCGAGTGGGACCGCGGCGCGGTGGAGCTGCTGAGCACGGCCCGGGACTGGCCGGCGGTGGAGCGGCCGCGCCGGGCGGGGGTGTCGTCGTTCGGGGTGTCGGGGACGAACGCGCACGTGGTGCTGGAGGCGGCGCCGGGTGTCAGCGATGGTCCATCGCTGACACCTGACGTCAGGGAGGCGCCACTCGCACATGCGGCGCCGTGGGTGCTCTCGGCCCGCACCCCGGAGGCGCTCCGGGCCCGGGCGCGGCGCCTGCTCCCGGTGCTCGACGACGTCGAAGCCGATCGGGTCACGGCCGACGACGTCGCCTTCTCGCTCGCCACGACGCGGGCCGTCCTCGACCACGGGGCCGTCGTCCCTGGCGGCGCGCTGCGCGAGGGCCTGACCGCGCTCGCCCGTGGCGGGGGCGCGAGCCCGACGACGGCCGGTGGGCTGGGGGTGGTGTTCACCGGGCAGGGGTCGCAGCACCCGGGGATGGGCCGCGAGCTCTACGACGGGTTCGAGGTGTTCCGGACGGCGTTCGACGCGGTCTGTGAGCGCTTCCCGCAGCCGGTGCGCGACATCGTGTTCGGCGACGACGCCGAGCTCCTCGCGCGGACCCAGCACGCCCAGGCCGGGCTGTTCGCGCTGGAGGTCGCGCTGTTCCGGCTCGTCGAGTCGTGGGGTGTGACGCCGAGCGTGCTGGGCGGGCACAGCATCGGCGAGATCAGTGCCCTGCACTGCGCCGGGGTCCTGGACCTCGACGACGCCTGCCGGCTGGTGGAGGCCCGCGGTCGCTTGATGGGGGAGCTTCCCGACGGCGGGTCGATGGTCGCGATCGCGGCGTCGGAGGACGAGGTCCGTGCACAGCTCGTCGACGGCGTGGATCTGGCCGCGGTGAACGGCCCGCACGCGTGTGTGATCTCCGGTGACGAGGACGCGGTCGCCGAGGTGGCGAGCCGGTTCGGGCGCACGAAGCAGCTGACGGTGTCGCACGCGTTCCACTCGGCGCGGATGGAGCCGATGCTCGACCGGTTCCGCCAGGTCGTGCAGCAGCTGACGTTCCACGAGCCGACCATCCCCGTCGTCACGAACGGGTCGACGGACGCGATCAGGGACCCGGAGCACTGGGTGCGGCACGTCCGGGACACCGTCCGCTTCGCCGACACGCTCGCCGCGTTCGCCGAGCACGGCGTCGCCACCGTCCTCGAACTCGGCCCGGACGGGACACTGAGCAGCCTGGCCGAGCACGGGATCCCGGCCCAGCCCGACGTCATGACGGCCCTGGGTCGGCTGCAGCTCGCCGGGCAGGGCCCCGACTGGGCCACGCTGCTGCCGGCGGCCCGGCGCGTCGACCTCCCGACCTACCCCTGGCAGCACGAGCGCTACTGGCCCGCCGCCCCGGCACGCGACGCGTCCTGGAGCCACCACGAGGTGTGGCGGCCGCACCCGACCGAGCCGGCCACCCTCGACGGCACGTGGTGGCTCGTCGCGGGCCCGGACGGCGACCCGGCGGTGGCGGACGTCCTCACCGGGGCCGGTGCCCGGGTCACGGACACCCCCGACGACTCCCCGGACGGCATCCTCGTCTCCCTCGCCGGGCAGGACGATCCGACGGCGCGGTTGCTCGAGGTCCTGCAGGCCGGGGTCGACGCGCCGGTGTTCGCGCTGACCCGGGGAGCCGCGCAGGACCCGGCGCAGGCCGCCGCGGTCGGGCTCGGCCGGGTCGCGGCGGCGGAGCACCCGGACCGGTGGGGCGGCGTCGTCGACGTCGATCCCACGGCCGACCTGACCGCGCTCCCCGCCGTCCTGGTCGACCGGCACGAGCCCGAGGTGCGGCTGACCGCCGAGGGCGCCCGGGTCCGCCGCCTGGTGCCCGCCCCGCCGTCAGCGGGGTCGCTGGCGTGGCGGGAGACCGTCCTGATCACCGGCGGCACGGGCGCGCTCGGCGGCCACGTCGCCCGGCGCGCGGCCGACGCCGGTGCCGAGCACCTGGTGCTGTGCAGTCGCTCCGGCCCCGACGCCCCGGGCGCGGAGGAGTTGCGCGCCGAGCTGGAGTCGCGAGGCGTGCGCGTCACCCTCGCCGCCGTCGACGTCACCGACCGCGCTGCCCTCGCTGCCGTCCTCGAGGCGGTCCCCGACGACGTGCCGCTGCGCACGGTCGTCCACACCGCGGCCGTGCTCGACGACGGGGTGCTCGACGGGCTCGACGCCGCGCGCCTGCACGCCGTGGCCGCGCCGAAGCTCGACGCGGCGCTGCTGCTCGACGAGCTGACCGCCGACGCCGAGCTGGACGCGTTCGTCCTGTTCTCCGCGCTCGCCGGCGTCGTCGGAGGCGCAGGTCAGGGCGCCTATGCCGCCGCGAACGCCGCGCTCGACGCGCTCGCCCGGGCCCGTCACGCCGCCGGCCGGCCCGCGACCGCGATCGGCTGGGGTGCCTGGGCCGGGGAGGGCATGGCCGATGACGACGTCGTGCGGGCCCGCCTGCACCGCGGCGGCATCCGGCCGATGGACCCGACACGCGCCGTGGAGGCGATGGAGCGGGCGGTCGCCTCGGGCGAGCCGGCGCTCGTCGTGGCCGACGCCGACTGGCCGGTCGTCGCGGCCGGCCGTGGCGACGCCCTGCTCGACGACGAGCCCGGGGTCCGCGCCGCGCGGCGCTCGGTCCCGTCGTCCGACGCCGACGCGACGGGTCTCGCCGGTGTCGACCCCGCCGACCGCCCGGCGCACGCCCGCCGTCTCGTGGTGCGGGAGCTGGCCGCCGTCCTCGGCCACGTCGACCCTGCCACCCTGGCCGCCGACCGCGCCTTCCGCGACCTCGGCGTCGACTCGCTCACCGCGGTGGAGCTGCGCAACCGGCTCGCGGCCGCGGCCGGACTGACGCTGGACACCACCGTCGTCTTCGACCACCCGGACGCCTCGGCGCTGGCCGGTCGTCTCGTCGAGCTCGCCGGGGGCGGTTCCGTCGTCGGGACGGTCTCCGGGCGCAGTGCGTCGGACGAGCCGCTCGCGATCGTCGGCCTGGCCTGCCGCTTCCCGGGAGCCGATTCCCCGGCGGCGCTGTGGGAGCTGCTCCGCGACGGCCGCGACGGCTTCGGCCCGTTCCCGACCGACCGCGAGTGGGACCTCACCGCCTTCGGTGACGCAGCCGTCCGCGCCGAGGGCGGCTTCGTCGCCGGCGCAGGTGACTTCGACGCCGAGTTCTTCGGGATCTCCCCGCGCGAGGCGGTCGCCATGGACCCGCAGCAGCGGCTGCTGCTGGAGACGTCCTGGGAGGCGATCGAGCACGCCGGGATCGACCCGCGCTCGCTGCGCGGCACGCGGACCGGGGTGTTCGCCGGGACCAACGGGCAGGACTACGCGACGCTGCTGCTCTCGGCGGCCGACGACCTCGGCGGGCACGTCGCGACCGGCAACTCCGCGAGCATCGTCTCCGGTCGGGTCTCCTACGCCCTGGGGCTCACCGGCCCGGCCGTCACGGTCGACACGGCCTGCTCGGCGTCGCTGGTGGCGCTGCACCTCGCCGGGCAGGCGCTGCAGCGCGGCGAGTGCACGATGGCGCTCGCGGGCGGGGTGACGGTGATGTCGACGCCGGGCGCCTTCCTCGAGTTCGCCCGGCAGGGCGGCCTGGCCGGCGACGGCCGATGCAAGGCGTTCGCCGAGTCCGCGGACGGCACGGGCTGGGGCGAGGGCGTCGGGGTGCTGCTGGTGGAACGGCTCTCGGACGCCGAGGCCGCCGGACACCGGGTGCTGGCGGTGGTGCGGGGTTCGGCGGTGAACCAGGACGGGGCGTCGAACGGACTGACGGCACCGAACGGTCCCGCGCAGCAGAGCGTGATCCGGGAGGCCCTCGCGGCGGCGGACGTCTCACCGGGGGACGTCGACGCGGTCGAGGCGCACGGGACGGGCACCTCGCTCGGGGACCCGATCGAGGCGGGCGCGCTGCTGGCGACCTACGGGGCGGCTCCTGATCGGGCGGAGCCGTTGCTGCTGGGGTCGGTGAAGTCGAACCTGGGTCACACGCAGGCGGCGGCCGGTGTGGCGGGCGTGATCAAGATGGTGCTCGCGATGCAGCACGGGGTGGTCCCGGCGTCGCTGCACGTGGACGCGCCGTCGTCCCGGGTGGACTGGTCCGCCGGCGCGGTGTCGGTGGTGACGGAGGCGCGCGAGTGGCCGGAGCGGGTGGGCCGGCCTCGGCGGGCCGGCGTGTCGTCGTTCGGGCTGTCGGGGACGAACGCGCACGTGGTGCTGGAGGCCCCGGGTGTCAGCGGTGGCACACGGTTGCCGTCGAGTGTCAGTGGCGGGACACGCTCGGTCGAGGTGCCCGGGGAGCCGGATGTCAGTGGTGGCACACGGCTGACGTCGAATGGCAGGGGCGGGACACGCTCGGTGCCGTGGGTGCTGTCGGCGCGCACGGCGGAGGCGGTGTCGGCGCAGGCGGCGGCCCTGAGCGCGTGGCCGGTGGAGTCGGCAACCGATGTGGCGTACTCCCTGGCGACGACGCGGAGCCGGTTCGAGTGGTCGGCGGTGGTCACCGGGTCCTCGGTCGAGGAGCTGCAGACGGCGTTGTGGTCGGTGGTGCCGCAGCGGGCCGGCTCGGGTCGGCTCGGGGTGGTGTTCACCGGTCAGGGGTCGCAGCAGCCGGGGATGGGCCGGGAGCTGTACGACGCCTACGAGGTGTTCCGGGCGGCGTTCGACGCGGTGTGCGAGCGGTTCCCGGAGCCGGTGCGGGACATCGTGTTCGGGGACGACGCGGAGCTGCTCGCGCGGACCGAGCACGCGCAGGCGGGGTTGTTCGCGTTGGAGGTGGCGCTGTTCCGGCTGTTCGAGTCGTGGGGCGCGCGGCCGGCTGTGCTCGGTGGGCACAGCATCGGCGAGATCAGTGCCCTGCACTGTGCCGGGGTCCTGGACCTCGACGACGCGTGTCGGCTGGTGGAGGCTCGCGGTCGGTTGATGGGGGAGCTTCCCGACGGCGGGTCGATGGTCGCGGTCGCGGCGTCGGAGGACGAGGTCCGTGCACAGCTGGTCGACGGGGTGGATCTGGCGGCGGTGAACGGCCCTCAATCGTGCGTCATCTCCGGTGACGAGGATGCGGTCGCCGAGGTCGCGGCCCGCTTCGAGCGGACGAAGAAGCTCCAGGTGAGTCACGCGTTCCACTCGGTTCGGATGGAGCCGATGCTGGACGACTTCCGCGAGGTGGTGGCGGGACTGACGTTCCACGCACCGCAGCTCCCCGTGGTCTCCAACGGGTCGACCGACGCGATCACCGACCCGGAGCACTGGGTCTCCCACGTCCGGGACACGGTGCGGTTCGTCGACACCCTGCAGACCATGGACGCGGGCGTCGTCCTGGAACTCGGCCCTGACGCCACGCTGAGCAGCCTGGCCGAGCACGGGATCCCGGCCCAGCCCGACGTCATGAAGGCCCTCGGACAGCTCCACGCGGCGGGCGTCGAGATCGACTGGCAGGCGGTCCTGCCCGAGGCCCGGCGGGTCGACCTGCCTACCTACCCGTGGCAGCACGAGCGCTACTGGGTCCGGACCCGCCGTCCGGCCGCAGACCCGGTCGACCAGGCGTTCTGGGACGCGGTGGAGCGGGAGGACCTCGAGGAGCTCACCGCCACGCTGCGCCCGCAGAACGGCGCCCGGGAGGCCCTCGACGAGGTGCTCCCGCTCCTGTCCACCTGGCGTCGGGACCGGCAACGGCGACGCACCCTCGACGGCCACCGCCTGCACGAGGTGTGGGTCCCGGCGACGGCCGCACCTGCCGTCCTCCACGGCACCTGGTGGGTGCTGGCCCCCGACTCGATCGCGGCACGCCCGGTCGTCGCGGTGCTCGAGGGTGCGGGTGCGGACGCCGTTGTCGTGACGCCCGGCGGCGACCTCCCGGCCTCCCCGCCGATCGGTGTCCTCGCCCTCACCGCCGACGCCACCGACGCCCTCGTCGCGCTGCAGCAGGTCGACGGTCGGGCGCCGCTGTGGTGCGTGACGCGCGGGGCCGTCGTCGCCGACGCGGCGGAGACGGTCGACCCGCGGGCGGCCCAGGTCTGGGGTCTCGGCCGCGTCGCCGCCGCCGAGGAGCCCGACCGCTGGGGCGGGCTCGTCGACCTGCCCCTCGACGCGACCCCGTCGACGCTCGCCGCGGTCCTCGCCGGGATGCGCGGACCGACCGGCGAGCGGGAGGACGAGGTGGTCCTGCGGTCGGGCGCGGTGCGCGTGCGTCGGCTCCGCCCCGCCCCGCTTCCCGACGACGAGCCGTCGGTGCCGTTCCCCGACGGCGCGGTGGTCATCACGGGCGGCACGGGTGCGCTCGGCAACCACGTCGCACGGTGGGTCGCCGACCAGGGGGCCGGCGAGATCCTGCTGCTGGGACGGCGCGGCCCGACGGCACCGGGCGTCGTGGCGCTCGTCGACCAGCTCACCGCCGCGGGTGCGTCCGCGCGGGCCGTGGCCTGCGACGTCGCCGACCGCGACGACCTCGCCGCGGCCCTCGACGGGGTGCGGGTGGGGACCGTCGTCCACGCCGCCGGGGTCCTGGACGACGGCGTCCTCGCCGGCCTGACCCCCGAGCGCCTCGACGCGGTGATCCGTGCGAAGGGCGTGGCCGCGGAGCACCTCGACGCGCTCTGCCCGGACGCCCGGTTCGTCGTCTTCTCGTCGCTGACCGGGCTCATCGGCTCGGCGGGCCAGGCGAACTACGCCGCCGCGAACGTGCACGCCGACGCCGTCGCGCGCCGACGGCGGGCGACCGGCCGGCACGGCCTCTCGATCGCCTGGGGTCCGTGGGCGGGCAGCGGCATGGCGACCGACGACGTCGTCGGGTCCCGGGCCGCCCGCGGTGGCGTCCGACCACTCGAGCCGGCCGACGCGCTCCGGTCGATGGCGCGGGCGATCGCCGCGGACGACACCGTGGTGGCCGTCGCGGACGTCGACTGGGGCACCTTCGCCCCGGGCTACGCCGCGGCCCGCCCGCGGCCCCTCCTGGGCGAGATCCTGACGGCGGTCGAGGCGCTCGCCGTCGTCCCCGCTCCCCGGACCGACGACGACCCGCGCGGCTGGAACGAGGGCGAACGCCCCCGACGGCTCCTCGCCCTGGTCCGGGAACGGGCCGCCACGGTCCTGGGGCACCGGACGTCCGATGCGGTCCCGGCCGACCGCGCGTTCTCCGACGTCGGGTTCGACTCCCTCATGGCCGTCGAGCTGCGCAACGCGCTCGGCGGGCTGACAGGCCTGTCGCTCCCCGCGACCGCGGTCTTCGACCATCCGACGCCGGAGGCCCTCGCGCGGTTCCTCGACGGCGAGCTGGGTGGGTCGGGCGCGGTCGTCCCGACGACGGCTCCGGTCGGGGTGACCGACGGCGACCCGGTGGTCATCGTCGGGATGGGATGCCGCTTCCCGGGCGGAGTGAGCTCGCCGGAGTCGTTGTGGGAGCTGCTCGACGTCGGCGGCGACGGCATCGTCCCGTTCCCGCCCGACCGCGGGTGGGACGTCGAGGCTTTCCGGTCCGACACACACGCCGGTGGGTTCCTGCACGGCGCGGACGCGTTCGACGCGGACTTCTTCGGGATCTCGCCGCGGGAGGCGTTGGCGATGGACCCGCAGCAGCGGTTGCTGCTGGAGACCTCGTGGGAGGCGATCGAGCGGGCGGGGAGCGATCCCCGGTCGCTGCGGGGCGAGGCGGTCGGCGTCTTCGCCGGCACGAACGGCCAGGACTACACGGGCGTGCTCACCGCGTCCCCGCAGCTCGACGAGGTGGCGGGCTTCCTCGCGACCGGGACGACGGCGAGCGTCCTGTCCGGACGGGTGTCGTACGCGCTGGGTCTGGAGGGGCCGGCGGTCACGGTGGACACGGCGTGCTCGTCGTCGTTGGTGACGCTGCACATGGCCGTGCAGGCGCTGCAGCGCGGGGAGTGCTCCCTGGCGCTGGCCGGGGGCGTGACGGTGATGGCGAGCCCGACGGCGTTCGTGGAGTTCTCCCGGCAGGGCGGGCTCGCTTCCGACGGGCGGTGCAAGGCGTTCTCCGACGACGCCGACGGCACGGGCTGGGGTGAAGGCGTCGGGGTCCTCGTGGTGGAGCGGTTGTCCGACGCGGAGCGGCTCGGTCACCGGGTGTTGGCGGTGGTGCGGGGTTCGGCGGTGAACCAGGACGGGGCGTCGAACGGGTTGACGGCGCCGAACGGTCCGGCGCAGCAGCGGGTGATTCGGGCGGCGTTGGCGGCGGGGGGCTTGTCGTCGGCGGATGTGGATGCGGTGGAGGCGCACGGGACGGGGACGTCGCTGGGTGATCCGATCGAGGCCGGCGCGTTGCTGGCGACCTACGGGCAGCGTGCGGGTGAGCCGCTCTACGTGGGTGCGATCAAGTCGAACCTCGGGCACACGCAGGCCGCTGCCGGTGTCGCCGGTGTGATCAAGATGGTGCTGGCGATGCAGCACGGCGTGTTGCCCGCCTCGCTGCACGTGGGGGAGCCGTCGTCGAAGGTCGACTGGTCCGCTGGCGCGGTGTCGCTGCTGGCGGAGCCGCGTCCGTGGCCGGAGGTGGTGGGGCGTCCGCGTCGGGCGGGGGTGTCGTCGTTCGGGATCAGTGGGACGAACGCGCACGTGGTGCTGGAGGCGCCGCCGGCTGATGTCAGCGGTGGCACACGGCTGACGTCCAGTGTCAGTGGCGGGACACGCTCGATCGAGGTGTCCGGGGAGCCGGATGTCAGTGGTGGCACACGGTGGACGTCGGATGTCAGTGGTGGGCCACGGCTGATCTCGGCGGTGCCGTGGGTGCTCTCGGCGCGGACGCCGGAGGCGGTGGCGGCGCAGGCGGCGGCCCTGGCTGCGTGGCCGACCGAGTCGGTCGCGGATGTCGCGTACTCGTTGGTGACGACGCGGTCGCGGTTCGAGTGGTCGGCGGTGGTGACCGGGTCCTCGATCGAGGAGCTGCAGACGGCGTTGCGGTCGGTGTCGCCGCAACGGGCGGGATCGGGCGAGCTCGGGATCGTATTCACGGGCCAGGGGTCGCAGCACCCGGGCATGGGCCGCGACCTGTACGAGCGCTACGAGGTGTTCCGGACGGCGTTCGACGCGGTGTGTGAGCGGTTCCCGGAGCCCGTGCGGGACATCGTGTTCGGGGACGACGCCGAGCTGCTCGCGCGGACCGAGCACGCGCAGGCGGGGCTGTTCGCGCTGGAGGTGGCGCTGTTCCGGCTCTTCGAGTCCTGGGGCGTACAGCCGTCGGTTCTCAGTGGCCATTCGATCGGCGAGATCAGTGCCCTGCACTGTGCCGGAGTCCTGGACCTCGACGATGCGTGCGCCCTGGTGGAGGCCCGCGGTCGGTTGATGGGCGAGCTCCCTGGCGGCGGGTCGATGGTGGCCGTCGCGGCCTCGGAGGACGAGGTCCGACAGCACCTCACCGAGGGGGTCGACCTCGCGGCGGTGAACGGCCCCCAAGCGTGCGTCATCTCCGGTGACGAGCAGGCGGTCGCCGAGGTCGCCGCCCACTTCGAGCGCACGAAGCAGCTCACCGTGAGCCACGCCTTCCACTCCGCGCGCATGGAGCCGATGCTCGACCAGTTCCGCGAGGTCGTGGCGGGGCTGACGTTCCACGAGCCGCAGATGCCGGTGGTGTCGAACGGGTCGACCGAGGCGATCACCGACCCGGAGCACTGGGTGTCCCACGTCCGGGACACCGTCCGGTTCGCCGACACCCTGCAGACCATGGACGCCGGCGTCGTCCTGGAACTCGGCCCCGACGGGACGCTCAGCAGCCTCGCCGAGCACGGCATCCCGGCCCAGCCCGACGTCATGAAGGCGCTCGGTCAGCTCCACGCGGCGGGCGTCGACGTCGACTGGCGGGCCGTCCTGCCCGGAGCACAGCCCACCGACCTGCCGACCTACCCCTGGCGGCACCAGCGCTACTGGCCCGAGTCGCCCACCCCGCGGGCGCCGGAGCTCGACGAGACCGAGGCGCGGTTCTGGGCGGCCGTCGAGGAGGGGGACCTGGCCGAGGTCAGCGGCACGCTCAGGGTCGCGCCGGACCAACCCCTCGACGCGGTGCTCCCCGCCCTCGGAGCGTGGCGGCGGGAGCGGCGGGAACGGTCCGCCGAGAGCACCTGGTGCTACCGCGAGACCTGGGCCCCGGTCCCGGAGCCGACGCCCGGCGTCGTCGGGACCTGGCTGCTCGTGGCGGAGCCCGACGACCCGGCGGCCGATGCCGTCGCGGCGGCACTCCGGTCCGCCGGGGGCCGCGTCGAGACCGCCGCGTTGGTGCCGGGCGCCGACCGCGCCCGTGCGCTGAGCGGGGACGTCGAGGGACTCGACGGGGTCGTGGTCCTCCCGGCGAGCCACCGGGACACCGCCGCGTCCGACGTCGCCGCCCTGCTCCAGGCCCTGGGTGACCGTGGTGTCGACGCGCCGCTGTGGGTCGGGACCCGAGGCGCGACGTCCAGCGGCCCGACCGATCCGACCGCCGCTCTCGCGTGGGGCTTCGGCCGGACCGCGGCCCTGGAGGAACCTCGCCGGTTCGGCGGCCTCGTGGACCTGCCCGCGGACGTCGACGAGCGTGCCGCCCGCCGGTTCGTCGCCGTCCTCGGCGGTGCGGAGACCGAGGTCGCGATCCGCTCCGCCGGCGTGCTCGCCCGCCGTCTCGTCCGGACCGCTCCGGCGACCGCGGCCGAGGGCCTCCCGCGCGAGGGTACGACGCTCGTCACCGGCGGTACGGGCGCGCTCGGCCGGCAGGTCGCGCGGTACCTCGCGGAGCAGGGAGCCGCGTCGCTGCTGCTGCTGAGCCGACGGGGGCCGGAGGCCGACGGGGCCGACGAGCTGCTCGAGGAGCTGCGCGGTCACGGCACCCGGGCGGAGCTGCTCGCGGTCGACGTCGCCGACCGCGACCAGCTCGCCGCCGCCCTGCGGTCCGTCCCCGACGAGCACCCGCTGCGGGCCGTCGTCCACACCGCCGGGGTGCTCGACGACGGCGTGGTCGACGCCCTCACCCCCGAGCGGTTCGCCACCGTGCTGCGGACCAAGGTCGTCGCCGCCCGGCACCTCGACGCGCTGACCGACGGGACGGACCTGCGGGCCTTCGTCCTGTTCGGGTCGCTCACCGGGTCCCTCGGGGCCGCCGGGCAGGGCAACTACGCGGCCGGCAACGCCTACCTCGAGGCGCTCGCCCGTGACCGGCACGCCCGGGGACTGCCGGCGCTCACCATCGCGTGGGGGCCGTGGGCCGACGGCGGGATGGCCGCCGACGACGTCGTCGCCGACCGGCTCCGCCGGGGCGGTGTCCGCGAGCTCGCCGGAGACCGGGCCGTCGCCCTCCTCGACCGGCTCGCCGCGGGTGACGAGCCGGTGGTCGTCGCGGCCGACGTCGACTGGTCCCGCTACGCCCCGGCGCTCGCCGCGCAGCGCCCGCAGCCCGTGCTCGCCGACCTGCCCGAGGCCGCCGTCGGGACCCCGGCGCCGTCCACCTCCGGTCGCCTCGCGGACGCCCTCGCGAGCACGGACGACCGCGCCCGTGTCCTGCTCGACGGGGTCCGCGGCGTCGTGGCGGGCGTGCTCGGCCACGCCGGCACGGACGCGGTCGCACCGAACCGCCCCTTCCGCGACCTCGGCGTCGACTCCCTCACCGCCGTCGAGCTGCGCAATCGGCTCGCCGCGGAGCTGGGCGTCGAACTGCCTGCCGGGCTCGTGTTCGACCACCCGACCCCGGCCGCGCTCGCCGAGCACGTCGGGGGCCTCGTCGGTGCGACGGAGCCCTCGGTGCTCGACGACGCCGACCGGCTCGCGACGGCGGTCGACGCGGCCACGCTCGACGAGCTCACCCGCGGCCGTCTCGCGGTCCGCCTGCGCCGGGTGCTCGCCGCCCTCGACGGCGGACGGGCAGAGGCCGACGACGAGGCCGTCACCGACCTCGACGACGAGCTCGCCGACCTCGACGACGACGACCTGCTCGCGGCCGTGCGCCGCGACCTCGGCGAGGGCTGACCTGCCGCTCCGCAGGGGGCGTTAGGGGCCGCTAGGGGTCCCGACCCGACGTCGGGGCTTCCTAGCGTCGCGGGAGCGAGGCGAGGTGAGGCGGGGCGTGCGGCGACACGGGAGGAGAACCTGAGTGGCTGACGACGCCGAGATCCGGGACTACCTCAAGCGGGTCACCGCCGATCTGCGGCGCACCCGGCGCCGGCTCGAGGAGAAGGAGGCCGAGAGCCGGGAGCCGATCGCGATCGTCGGGATGGCGTGCCGCTTCCCCGGGGGCGTGACGTCGACCGCGGACCTGTGGCGGCTCGTCGTCGAGGGCCGCGACGGCATCGGACCGTTCCCGGCCGACCGCGGCTGGGATCTCGAGGCCCTCGGTCGCGGCGGGCCCGGCTCGTCGGTCGCCCTCGAGGGCGGCTTCCTCGACGGGGCCGGCGAGTTCGACGCCGGGTTCTTCGGCATCTCCCCGCGCGAGGCGCTCGCCATGGACCCGCAGCAACGGCAGCTGCTCGAGGTCTCGTGGGAGGCCGTCGAGTCCGCCGGTCTCGACCCGCTGGCCCTGCGCGGCACCGACACCGCCGTGTTCGCGGGCACCAACGGCCAGGACTACTCCGCCGTGCTGTTCGCCTCCGCGGGCGGCGCCGGCGACTACCTCGCGACCGGCAACACCGCCGCCGTCCTCTCCGGGCGCGTCGCGTACTGCCTCGGGCTGGAGGGCCCGGCGGTCACGGTGGACACGGCCTGCTCGGCGTCCCTGGTCACCCTGCACCTGGCCGCCGAGTCGCTGCGCCGCCGGGAGTGCTCGCTCGCCCTCGCCGGCGGCGCGACCGTCATGGCCACCCCGGGCGCCTTCGTCGAGTTCTCCCGCCAGAACGGGCTCGCCGCCGACGGGCGCTGCAAGGCGTTCTCCGACGACGCCGACGGGACCGGCTGGGGCGAGGGCGTCGGGATGCTGCTGGTCGAGCGGCTGTCGGACGCCGAGCAGCTGGGGCACGAGGTGCTGGCGGTGCTCCGCGGTTCGGCGGTCAACCAGGACGGAGCGTCGAACGGGCTGACGGCGCCGAACGGCCCGGCCCAGCAGCGGGTGATTCTCCGCGCGCTCGAGGCGGCCGGGGTAGAGCCCTCCGAGGTCGACCTGCTCGAGGCGCACGGCACGGGCACGACCCTCGGTGACCCGATCGAGGCCGAGGCCCTGCTCGCGACCTACGGCGACCGCAGCGGCGAACCGCTGTGGCTCGGCTCGGTGAAGTCGAACGTCGGCCACACGCAGGCCGCGGCCGGGGTCGCCGGGGTCATCAAGGCCGTCGAGGCCCTCCGGCACGCCACGATTCCGCCGACCCTGCACGTCGCGCGACCCACCTCCCACGTCGGCTGGACGCGGGGCGCGGTCTCGCCGGCCACCGAGGCACACCCGTGGCCGGAGGTCGGTGATCGTCCGCGGCGGGCGGCGGTGTCGTCGTTCGGGGTGTCGGGGACGAACGCGCACGTGGTGCTGGAGTCGGCGCCGGGTGTCAGCGATGGTCCGTTGCTGACGTCTGACGTCAGAACGGCGCCACTCGCACAGCCGTGGGTGCTCTCGGCGCGGTCGGCGGGGTCGCTGCGCGGCCAGGCCGAGCGGCTCGCGGCGTGGGCGCGGGAGCACAGCGGGTTCGTGACGTCGGGTGTGGCGGCGGGTCTGGTGGGTCGGTCGCGGTTCGAGCGTCGGGCGGTGGTGGTCGGCGAGGGCGAGGCGCTGCTGGCGGGGTTGGATGCGCTGGCTGCGGGTGAGCCGGCGGCGACCCTGGTGTCTGGTGAGGCCGGCCCGGCTTCGGGTCCGGTGTTCGTGTTCCCGGGGCAGGGGGCGCAGTGGGTGGGCATGGCTACCGCGCTGCATGCCGAGGAGCCGGTGTTCGCCGACGCGCTGGCCGAGTGCTGCACCGCCCTGGAATCCCACCTGGGCTGGAACCTGCAGGCAGCGCTGCTCGACGGTTCGGATGAGTCGTTCGATGTGGTGGGGGTGCAGTGTGCGTCGTGGGCGGTGATGGTCGCCCTGGCGAGGCTGTGGGCGTCGTGGGGTGTCACACCGGCTGTGGTGGTGGGGCATTCGCAGGGTGAGATCGCCGCCGCCGTGGTCGCGGGTGGTCTCACCGTCGAGCAGGGCGCCCGGGTGGTGGCCCGCCGCGCGACCGTGATCCGCGAGCACCTCGCCGGGCACGGGGCGATGGCCTCGGTGCCGCTGCCGGCGGCAGAGCTCGAGCTCCCGGAAGGCCTGTCGATCGCCGCGGTCAACGGGCCCGCCTCCACGGTGGTCTCCGGCGATGTCGCCGCGGTCGAGCAGTTCATCGCCGCCTGCCCGGTTGAAGCCAAGCGGATCGCCGTCGACTACGCGTCGCACTCGCAGCACGTCGACGCGGTCGTCGACACGATCACCACTGAGCTCGACGGGCTGAGCCCGGTCACCGGCGCCATTCCGCTGTTCTCCACCGTCCGAGCAGAGCTGCTGGACACCGCAGACATGGATGCGGGCTACTGGGCGGAGAACCTCCGCCGGCCGGTGCAGCTGCAGCAGGCGATCGAGGCTCTCGTCGAGCAGGGCCACGGCGTCTTCGTGGAGGTCTCGCCGCATCCGGTGCTCACCGGAGCAGTGGGGGACACCGTGCCGGACGCGCTGGTGGTCGGGACCCTGCGCCGTGATCACGGCACCCGCGGGCAGGCCCTGCTGGCACTGGGAGCGCTGCACGTCCGTGGGATCACGCCGGACTGGGACGCTGTGATCGGCGAGGCGACCCCGGTCACGGACCTGCCGACCTACGCCTTCGACCACCAGCACTACTGGCCGCAGCCGGCCGAGCCGGCCGGCCCCGTCGTCGGGACCTCGGACGAGCAGTTGTGGGACCACCTCGAGCGGGACCTCGACGCCCTCGCCGACGACCTGGCCCTCGACCCCGCGGACCGTCCCGCGCTCGCCACGGTCGCGCCCGCCCTCGCGGCGTGGCGGCGGCGTCGCGCCGAGACCGCGGAGACCGATGCGTGGCTGCACGAGGTGACGTGGAGCGTCGCCGACCGCACCCGCCGTCCCGACGTCGCCGGCCGCTGGCTCGTCGTGCACGCCCCCGACCAGGACCCGGCGGACGTCGTCGCCGCGCTCGAGGACCACGGGGCCGAGGTCACCACCGCAGCCGACGCGCAGCCCGGACCGTGGCGCGGCGTGCTGTCGCTGCTCGCGCTCCGGGACGGCACGGCGCCCGGACATCCGGCCGTGCCCCGTGCCCTGACGGACACGCTGGCGCTCGTCCAGGCCCTCGACGGCGACGCGCCGCTGTGGGTCGCGACCCGCGGCGCCGCCACCGTCGACACCACCGACGCCCCCGCCCACCTCGCCGGCGCGGCGGTGTGGGCCTTCGGCCGCGTCGCGGCCGCCGAACTCCCCGAACGCTGGGGCGGTCTCGTCGACCTGCCCGACCGGCTCGACGGGCGCACCGCCCCGCTGCTCGCCCTCGCGCTCTCCGGGCACGACGGCGAGGACGAGCTCGCCGTCCGCCCGACCGGGCTGCACCGCCGACGCCTGGCCCACGCCGACCTCGACCGTCGGCCCGCCGCGGACCCCCTCGCCGTGGTGCGCGAGCGCCGCGGCACCGTCCTGGTCACCGGCGGCACGGGGGCGCTCGGGGCCCGGGTGGCCCGACACCTCGCGACGGTCGGGGTCGAGCAGCTGCTGCTGGTCAACCGGCGGGGTCGCGACGACGACGGCCTCGTCGACGAGCTCGCCCGGCTCGGCGCGACCGCCCGGGTCGTCGGCTGCGACCTCGCCGACCGCGACGCCACCGCCGCGCTGCTCGCCGGGATCCCGGTGGAGCACCCGCTCGTCGGGGTCGTGCACACCGCCGCGGTGCTCGACGACGCCGTGGTCGACGCGCTGCAGGTCGAGCAGCTCGACCGCGTGCTGTCGGTGAAGGTCGAGGCGGCGGTGGTCCTCGACGAGCTCACCCGCGACGCCGACCTCGCGCTGTTCCTGCTCTTCTCCTCCTTCGCGGGCGTGCTGGGCATCCCCGGCCAGGCCGGGTACGCCCCGGGCAACGCGATGCTCGACGCCCTCGCCCGCCGTCGTCGGGCCGCCGGGCTCGCGGGCACCGCGATCGCGTGGGGCCACTGGGCCGGCGGCGGGATCGCCGAGGGTCGGGCCGAGGAGGCCCTGCGGCGGCGCGGTGGGCGGGAGATGGACCCGGACCGCGCCCTCGGTGTCCTCGACCGAATCCTCGCGCGGGACGTCACGACGATCGCGGTGGCCGACGTCGACTGGACCGGCCTCACCGCGGGCGCCGCGGGCGGACGCCCGCGTCCCCTGCTCGCCGACCTCCCGGAGGTGCGGGCCGCCCTCCCCGTCTTGACGGAGGTTCGTGACGACGGGTCGGTCGGGCGCCTCGCCGCCGCCGACCCGGCCGAGCGCGGGAAGATCGCTGCGGAGATCGTCCGCGGGCACGTGGCCGCGGTCCTCGGGTTCGCCGACGCCTCCGCCGTTCCGGTCGAGCGCCCCTTCCGTGACCTGGGCTTCGACTCGGTCACCACCGTCGAGCTGCGCAACCGCATCGCCGCCGACACCGGGGAACGGCTGCCGGCCACGCTCGCCTTCGACTTCCCGACCGTCGCCGCCCTCGCCCGCCACCTCGCCGGCGCGGTCGGCGAGCGGCCGACGTCGCCCGGGCCGGGCGCGGAGGACGAGCCGGTCGCCATCGTCGGCCTGGCCTGCCGTCTGCCGGGGGGCGTGCGGTCGCCCGAGGACCTCTGGCAGCTGCTCGTCACCGGCGGGGACGCGATCTCGGCCCTGCCCGACGACCGGGGCTGGCGCCGGGCCGACCTGCCCGTCGGTCCCGACGGCGCCCCGCCCTCCGGCGGCTTCCTCTACGACGTCGCCGGGTTCGACGCGGACTTCTTCGGGATCTCGCCGCGGGAGGCGCTGGCGATGGATCCGCAGCAGCGGCTGCTGCTGGAGGCGTCGTGGGAGGCGATCGAGCGGGCCGGGATCGACCCGGCGTCGCTGCGCGGGACGGCGACCGCCGTGTTCGCCGGCACGAACTACCAGGACTACCCGTCCGTCCTCGCCGGCTCCGACACGGACACCGAGGGACATGCGGGCACCGGCAGCACGGGCAGCGTGCTCTCCGGGCGCGTGGCCTACGCGCTCGGGCTGGAGGGCCCGGCGCTCACCGTGGACACGGCGTGCTCGTCGTCGCTGGTGGCGCTGCACCTCGCGGCGGCGTCCCTGCGTCGCGGCGAGTGCGATCGCGCCCTCGCGGGCGGGGTGACGGTGATGTCCACCCCGGCCCTGTTCGCCGAGTTCGACCGTCAGGGCGGGCTCGCTCCCGACGGCCGGTGCAAGGCGTTCGCGGACGCGGCGGACGGCACCGGGTTCGGCGAGGGCGTCGGCATGGTGCTCGTGGAGCGGCTCTCCGATGCTCGGGCGGCGGGGCATCGGGTGCTGGCGGTGGTGCGTGGATCGGCGGTGAACCAGGACGGGGCGTCGAACGGGTTGACCGCACCCAACGGCCCGGCGCAGCAGCGGGTGATCCGGGCGGCGTTGGCGGCGGGTGGGTTGTCGACGGCCGACGTGGACGCGGTGGAGGCGCACGGCACCGGGACGTCGCTGGGCGACCCGATCGAGGCGGGCGCCCTGCTGGGCACGTACGGGCAGCGTGCGGGTGAGCCGCTGTACGTGGGTGCGGTGAAGTCCAACATCGGCCACACGCAGGCCGCCGCCGGGGTCGCGGGCGTGATCAAGATGGTGCTGGCGATGCAGCACGGGGTGCTCCCGGCGACCCTGCACGTGGATGCCCCGTCCGTACAGGTCGAGTGGTCGCAGGGCGCGGTGTCGTTGGTGACGGAGTCGCGTCCGTGGCCGGAGGTCGGTGATCGTCCGCGTCGGGCGGGGGTGTCATCGTTCGGGATCTCCGGGACGAACGCCCATGTGGTGCTGGAGGCGCCGGATGTCAGTGGTGGCACACGGCTGACGTCGGATGTCAGTGGCGGGACACGGTCGGTGCCGGAGGTCGGGGAGCCGGATGTCAGTGGTGGCACACGGCTGACGCCCGACGTCAGTGGCGGGACACGGTCGGTGCCTTGGGTGGTCTCGGCGCGGACGCCCGATGCGGTGTCGGCGCAGGCGACGGCCCTGGCTGCGTGGCCAACCGAGTCGGTCGCCGACGTCGCGTACTCGTTGGTGACGACGCGGTCGCGGTTCGAGTGGTCGGCGGTGGTGACCGGGTCGTCGGTGGAGGAGCTCCGTGAGGGGCTGCGGTCGGTGTCGCCGGTGCGGGCGGGGTCGGGCGAGCTCGGGATCGTGTTCACCGGTCAGGGCTCGCAGCACCCGGGGATGGGCCGGGACCTGTACGAGGGCTTCGAGGTGTTCCGGACGGCGTTCGACGCGGTCTGCGTCCAGTTCCCCGAGGACGTCCGCGGGATCGTGTTCGGCGACGACGCCGGGCTGCTCGCGCGGACCCAGCACGCGCAGGCCGGATTGTTCGCCCTCGAGGTGGCGCTGTTCCGACTCGTCGAGTCCTGGGGCGTGCAGCCATCAGTCCTCGGCGGGCACTCGATCGGCGAGATCAGTGCTTTGCACTGCGCCGGGGTCCTCGATCTCGACGATGCGTGCCGGTTGGTGGAAGCCCGCGGCCGGTTGATGGGGGAGCTTCCCGACGGCGGGTCGATGGTGGCGGTGGCGGCCTCGGAGGACGAGGTCCGCGCACACCTCACCGAGGGCGTCAATCTCGCGGCCGTGAACGGGCCCCAGGCCTGCGTGATCTCGGGTGACGAGGACGCGGTCGCCGAGGTCGCGAGCCACTTCGAGCGCACGAAGCAGCTCACCGTGAGCCACGCGTTCCACTCCGCGCGGATGGAGCCGATGCTCGACGAGTTCCGCCAGGTCGTAACGGGGCTGACGTTCCACGAGCCGCGAATCCCGGTCGTCTCGAATGGCTCGACCCAGCACGTCACCGACCCGGACCACTGGGTCTCCCACGTCCGCGACACCGTCCGGTTCGCCGACACCCTCGCCACGATGGCCGCCGGCGTCGTCCTCGAACTCGGCCCCGACGCCACACTGAGCAGCTTGGCCGAGCACGGGATCCCAGCCCGACCCGACGTCATGAAGGCCCTGGGACAGCTCCACGCCGCGGGCGTCGACGTCGACTGGCGACAGGTCCTCCCCGACGCCCAGCCGACCGACCTGCCCACCTACCCCTGGCAGCACCGTCGGTACTGGCCGGAGCCCGCGACGCCGGCGGTCTCGACCGACCCGGTCGACGCCCGCTTCTGGGACGCCGTCATGCGCGGGGCGCTCGACGACCTCGCCGCCGACCTCCACGTCGGCCCGGACACGCCGCTCCGCGAGCTGCTGCCCGCCCTCGCAGCGTGGCGGCACCGCGACCCGTCCGAGCTGCTCGCCGAGCAGATCGCCGCCCCGCTCGCCCCGCCGCGCGGTGCGCTCGCCCCCGGGCGATGGCTCGTCCTCGGGGTCGGAGCCGCCGCGGACCCCGTCGCCGCCGCCGTGGTGCGGGCCGGCGGGCGGGCCACCGTCGAGCCGGTCGGCACCCGCACCGACCTCGCGGCGCGACTGCGCGACCGCGCTGACGACCCGGTCGACCGTGTCGTCCTCCTGCCCGACGACGACCGGCCCGAGGTGACCGCGGCCCTCGTCGCGGCGGCCCTCGTCGAAGCCGGGACCGCCGCCCCGCTGACCGTCCTCACCCCGCCCACGGCGGACGACCCGGGCCGGGCCGGACTCGCGGGCCTCGCCCGGGTCGCCATCCTCGAGGCGCCCGACCGGTGGGCCGGGCTCGTGGAGCTGCCCGGCGAGTTCGACGAGCGGTCCGCCGACGTCGTGGTCGCCGCCGTCGCCGCCATGGCCCCGGGCGGGGCGTTCGAGGGTGAGGACGAGGTCGTCGTCGCCGGCCCGAACGAGGTCACCGGACGTCGGATCGTGCCGCTCGAGACCGCACCAGGTCCGCACCCGTGGCCGACCGAGGGCGTCGTCGTCGTCACCGGGGGCACCGGGGCGCTCGGCGCGCACGTGGCCCGCCGGCTCGCCGATGCCGGCGTGCCCGAGCTCCTGCTCCTGGGGCGTCGCGGCGCGGACGCCCCCGGTGCCGACGCGCTGGTCTCCGACCTCCGTCGCCGGGGCGCGACCGTCTTCCTCGCCGCGTGCGACGTCGCCGACCGCGAGGCACTCGCCGCGGCGCTCGCCGGGCACGACGTCCGCGGCGTCGTCCACACCGCCGGCATGCTCGACGACGGCGTCCTCACCGCGCTCACCCCCGAGCGGTTCGCCGCGGTCGCAGGGCCGAAGGTCGACGCCGCGGAGCACCTCGACGAACTCTGCGGCGACGCCGAGGTGTTCGTCCTGTTCTCCTCGGCCGCCGGGATCCTCGGCAGCCCGGGCCAGGGCAACTACGCCGCCGCCAACGCCCGCCTCGACGCCCTCGCACGACGGCGGGTCGCGGCCGGACGGCCGGCCACGTCGGTCGCGTGGGGTGCCTGGGCCGAGGGTGGCATGGCCACCGCGACCGGCGCCGACACCGACCGCGCCCTGCCACCCGCCCGCGCGCTGGACGCCCTGGAGCGGGCGGTCTCGTCGGGCCGGCCGGTGGTGCTCGCCGCCGACCTGGACCGCCCGGCCCTCGCGACCGCCCTCAACGCCGTCCGGGTCCGCCACCTGCTGCGCGACCTCCCCGGTGCCCGCGTCACGGAGACGGTGCAGGCCGCCGTCGAGGACCAGGCCGGGCGGCTGCGCGCCGCCGCGCCCGACGAACGTCGTCGGCTCGCCCTCGACCTCGTGCGCACGCACGCGGCGGCGGTCCTCGCCCACCGCGGCGCGGACGACGTCGACCCCCGGCGGGGCTTCCTCGACCTCGGGTTCGACTCGCTGCAGGCCGTCGAACTGCGGACCCGCCTGACGACGGCGACCGGCCTGCGCCTGCCCGCCACGCTCGTGTTCGACCACCCCACCCCCGAGGCCCTCGCCGAGCACCTCGTCGAGCAGTTCGGGGGCCCCGGGCGCGACCCGGAGCCGGTGCCCGCCCCCCGCGCCGACGACGGGCCCGGGGAGGACGCGATCGCCGCGATGGACGTCGACGACCTCATCCGGCTGGCCCTCGACGACTCCCGTTCCTGAACGGAGCCCGCCCATGGCGACCGACCACGACGACCTCGTCAAGGCCCTGCGCTCGGCGCTGGTCGAGTCCGAGCGACTCCGGGTGCAGAACCGGGAGCTCACCGAGCGGGACGGCGAGCCGATCGCCGTCGTCGGGATGTCGTGCCGGCTGCCCGGCGGGGCGGACACCCCGGAGGCGTTCTGGGAGCTCCTCCGGGCGGGGCGCGACGGGATCGGCTCCTTCCCCGACGACCGCGGCTGGGACCTCGGCTCCCTCGTCGACCCCGACCCCGACCACCCCGGCACCTCCTATTCCGACCAGGGCGGCTTCGTCGCGGACCCCGCCGGCTTCGACGCCGAGCTCTTCGGCATCTCGCCGCGCGAGGCGCTCGCGATGGACCCGCAGCAACGGCTGCTGCTCGAGACCGCGTGGGAGGCGGCCGAGCGTGCGGGTGTCGACCCGCGGTCCCTGCACCGCCGCCCCGTCGGGGTGTTCGCCGGCACCAACGGCCAGGACTACGCGTCGGTCCTGCTCGCGACGGCGGACGGCACCGGTGAGCACGAGGGCTACCTCAGCACCGGCAACGCCGCGAGCGTGCTCTCCGGCCGGCTCTCCTACGTCCTGGGCCTCGAGGGCCCGTCGATGACGGTGGACACGGCGTGCTCGGCGTCGCTGGTCGCGCTGCACCTGGCCTGCCAGGCCCTCCGTCGCGACGAGTGCTCGCTGGCCTTCGCCGCCGGGGTCACGGTCATGGCGACGCCGGGTGCGTTCGTCGAGTTCTCCCGCCAGCGCGGCCTCGCCCCCGACGGGCGGTGCAAGGCGTTCTCCGACGCCGCGGACGGCACGGGGTGGGGCGAGGGCGCTGGCGTGCTGCTGCTCGAGCGGCTCAGCGACGCGGTGGCCGCCGGGCATCCGGTCCTGGCGGTGGTCCGCGGCTCCGCGGTCAACTCCGACGGCGCCTCCAGCGGCCTCACGGCGCCGAACGGTCCGTCGCAGCAGCGGGTGATCCGGGCGGCGTTGGCGGCGGGTGGGTTGTCTCCGGCTGATGTGGATGTGGTGGAGGCGCACGGGACCGGGACCTCGTTGGGGGATCCGATCGAGGCCGGGGCGTTGCTGGCGACCTACGGGGCGGCGGCGGAGCGGGTCGAGCCGTTGTTGCTGGGGTCGGTGAAGTCGAACATCGGGCACACCCAGGCCGCGGCGGGCGTCGCCGGCGTGATCAAGATGGTGCTCGCCCTGCAGCATGGCGAGGTCCCGCCGACCCTGCACGCCGACCGGCCGTCGACCCGGGTGGACTGGGCGTCGGGCGCCGTGCAGCTGGTCACCGAGACCCGCCCGTGGCCCGACGTCGACCGGCCCCGCCGGGCGGGGGTGTCGTCGTTCGGGGTGTCGGGGACGAATGCGCACGTGGTGCTGGAGGCGGCGCCGTCGGGTGTCAGCGATGGTCCATCGCTGACACCTGACGTCAGGGAGGCGCCACTCGCACATGCGGTGCCGTGGGTGGTGTCGGCGCGGACGCCGGAGGCGGTGGTTGCGCAGGCGGCGGCGCTGGCTGCGTGGCCGGTGGGGTCGGTGGCGGATGTGGCGTTGTCGTTGGCGACGACGCGGAGCCGGTTCGAGTTCGGTGCGGTGTTGACCGGGTCGTCGGTCGAGGAGTTGCGGTCGGCGCTGGGGACGGTGGCGGCGCGTCGGGTGGGTGGTGGCCGGCTCGGGGTGGTGTTCACCGGGCAGGGGTCGCAGCGCCCGGGGATGGGTCGCGACCTGTACGACACCTATGACGTCTTCCGGACGGCGTTCGACGCGGTCTGTGAGCGGTTCCCCGAGGACGTCCGCGAGATCGTGTTCGGCGACGACGCGGAGCTGCTCGCGCAGACGCAACATGCGCAGGCCGGGTTGTTCGCCCTGGAGGTGGCGCTGTTCCGGCTCTTCGATTCCTGGGGCGTCACGCCCTCGGTGCTCGGGGGGCACAGCATCGGCGAGATCAGTGCCCTGCACTGCGCCGGGGTCCTCGACCTCGATGACGCGTGCCGGTTGGTGGAGGCGCGCGGTCGTTTGATGGGGGAGCTTCCCGACGGCGGGGCGATGGTCGCGGTGGCCGCGTCCGAGGACGAGGTCCGAGAGCACCTCACCGAGGGCGTGGACCTGGCCGCGGTGAACGGCCCGCAGGCCTGCGTGATCTCCGGTGACGAAGCCGCGGTCGCCGAGGTCGCGAGCCACTTCGAGCGCACGAAGAAGCTCACCGTGAGCCATGCGTTCCACTCGGCGCGGATGGAGCCGATGCTCGACCGGTTCCGCGAGGTCGTGGCGGGGCTGACGTTCTACGAGCCGCGGATCCCAGTGGTGTCGAACGGGTGCGCCGAGCAGATCACCGACCCGGAGCACTGGGTCTCCCACGTGCGGGACACGGTCCGGTTCGCCGACACCCTCACCACGATGGACGCCGGGGTCGTCCTCGAACTCGGCCCGGACGCCACGCTGTCCGCGCTGGCCGAGCACGGGATCCCGGCCCGACCCGACGTCATGAAGGCGCTCGGTCAGCTCCACGCGGCGGGCGTCGACGTCGACTGGCGACGGGTCCTGCCCGGAGCGCATCGCGTCGATCTGCCCACGTACCCGTTCCGGCACGAGCGGTTCTGGCCCTCGACCGTCGCGGCCGGACGGCCGGGGGACCCGGCCGCGCTCGGACTCGCGGCGGCCGGGCACCCGCTGCTGGGTGCGGCGGTCGCGATCGCAGGCGACGGGGACGGCCTGCTCCTCTCGGGACGGCTCTCCCTGACGGCCCAGCCGTGGTTGGCCGGGCACGCCATCCGCGGTGCGGTCCTGTTCCCCGGCACCGGCTTCCTCGAGCTCGCCCTGCACGCGGCCGCCACCGCGGGCGCCGACGGGGTCCGCGAGCTGACCCTGGGCGCGCCCCTCGAGCTGCCGGAGCAGGGCGGGGTGGCCGTCCAGGTCCTCGTCGGGAGTCCGGACGACGAGGGCGTGCGGAGCATCGCGATCCACAGCCGACCCGACGGGAACGACGACTGGACCCGCCACGCGGACGGAGCCGTCGGGCCCGTGGCGCCGCCCGTCCCGCCTGCCACCGACCGCGGTGAGCCGATCGACGTCGACGGTCTCTACGACGCGCTCGCCGGCATCGGATTCGACTACGGCGCCACCTTCCGTGGGCTGCGGGCGGCGTGGCGCGACGGCGAGGCCGTCGTCGCCGAGGTCGCCCTGCCCGACGACGACCACGACGCCGCGGCCGGGTTCGGCGTCCACCCGGCGCTGTTCGACGCCGCCCTGCACACGGTCGGGCTCGGGGCGTTCGTCGACGCCGAGGAGGCCGCCCGCGGACACCTCCCGTTCTCGTGGACCGACGTCCGGCTCGACGCGACCGGCGCGACGGCGCTGCAGGTGCGGATCGCACCGGTCCGGCCCGGCACCGTGACGCTGACCCTCACCGACCCCGAGGGCGGCGCGGTGGTGTCCGTCGGCGCGCTCGTCCTGCGCCCGCCGGCCGCCCCCACGGCCGTCGGGCCGGAGCGGGACGCGCTGTTCACCGTCGACTGGGTGCCGGTCGCGCCGGCCGACGCGGCGGGCCCCGACGAGCCCACGACCCTCCTCGACGCCACCGGCCACGACGACGCGGTCGCGGCCACGAGCGCGGTCCTGCCGGCACTGCGGGCAGCGCTCGAGGCCGACGCCCCGGTGGTGGTCTGGACCCGGGGCGCCGTCGCCACCGGTCCCGACGAGGACGTCCCCGACCTGGCGGGGGCCGCCGTCGTCGGCCTGGTCCGCAGCGCCCAGTCCGAGCACCCCGGGCGCATCCTGCTGGTCGACGCCACCGCCGCGGAGACCGGGCGGGCGATCGCCACCGCTGCGGCGGCGGGGGAGAGCCAGGTCGCCGTGCGCGACGGGCACGTCCTCGCTCCGCGCCTCGTCCGGGCGGGAGGCGCGTCGCCGGACGTGCTCGTCTGGGACCCGGCCGGCACCGTCGTCATCACCGGGGCCGGAGGGGCGCTGGGCGGCCTCGTCGCCCGCCACCTGGTCGCGCAGCACGGCGTCACCGACCTGTTGCTGCTCTCCCGACGCGGCCCCTCCACACCCACTTCCGTCGAGCTCGTCGCCGACCTCGGGGTGCGCGGCGCGCGCGCCACGGTCGTCGCCTGCGACGTCGCCGACCGCGACGCGCTGGCCGCCGCACTGGCCCGGGCGACGCGACCGATCACCGGCGTGGTGCACGCGGCCGGGGTCCTCGACGACGCCACCCTCGACGGCCTCACCCCCGAGCGCCTCGCGGCTGTCCTGGCGCCGAAGGCGCTCGCCGCCCGTCACCTCGACGAACTCACCGTCGACGCCCCGATCAGCGCCTTCGTGCTCTTCTCCTCCGTCGCCGGCACGACGGGCGCACCGGGCCAGGGCAACTACGCCGCCGCGAACGCCGCGCTCGACGCCCTCGCCGCCCACCGGCGCGCCCACGGACGGCCGGCGACCGCGCTCGCGTGGGGTCTGTGGGACGGCGGGGGCATGGCCGCCGGGCTCGACGACACCGACCGCGCCCGCATCGACCGGGGCGGGGTCGACGCCCTCACCGCCGAGGACGGGCTCGCCCTCCTCGACGCCGCCCTCGCCCGCTCGAACGCCGACGGCCCCGCGCTCCTCGTGCCGGCCCGCCTCGACCTCGCCGCCGTCGCCGCCCGCGCCGACGACGGTGTCCCGCCGCTCTTCCGGGCTCTCGTCCGTGCTCGTCCTCGCCGGGCCGCGACGACGGAGCGGGCGGCCGGGTCGTGGGCGGCGCGGGTGCTGGGCGCCTCGCCCGCCGACCGGAGGGGCCTGGTGCTGGACCTGGTGCGCGGCGAGGTCGCTGCCGTGCTCGGCCACGCCGACGCCACGTCGATCGCCCCGGAACGCGCCTTCACCGACCTCGGCTTCGACTCCCTGACCGGGGTCGAGCTGCGCAACCGGCTCTCCACCGCCCTCGGCACGCGGCTGCCCGCGACCCTCGTCTTCGACCACCCCACCTCCGCCGCACTCGTCGACCTCGTGCTCGCCGAGCTCACCGGCGACGACCTCGACGAGCCGGCCGCCCCCGCCGTCGCGACCCCGATCGACCCGGCGGAGCCGATCGCGATCGTCGGGATGGCCTGCCGCTACCCGGGCGGGGTGACCTCGCCGGAGGACCTGTGGCGCCTGGTGGCCGACGGCGTCGACGGGATCACCGGGTTCCCGACCGACCGCGGGTGGGAGATCGAGCGGCTCTACCACCCCGATCCCGACCACCCCGGCACGAGCTACACCCGGGAAGGCGGCTTCCTGCACACCGCGGCCGGGTTCGACGCCGCGTTCTTCGGCATCCACCCCCGCGAGGCGCTCGCGATGGACCCCCAGCAGCGGCTGCTGCTCGAGACGTCGTGGGAGGCCCTCGAGCGGGGCGGGATCGACCCCGCGCACGTGCGCGGCTCCCGCACCGGCGTGTTCGCCGGGGTCATGTACCACGACTACGCCGCCGGGATCACCGACTTCCCCGACGGCGTCGAGGGCTACCTGGGCACGGGCGGCGCCGGGTCGGTGCTCTCCGGGCGGGTCGCCTACGCGCTCGGTCTGGAGGGCCCGGCGGTCACCGTGGACACGGCCTGCTCGTCGTCGCTGGTCGCACTCCACCTCGCCGCGCAGGCACTGCGCGCGGGGGAGTGCGACCTCGCGCTGGCCGGCGGGGTCGCGGTGATGGCCACCCCGGGCACGTTCGTCGACTTCTCCCGGCAGCGTGGCCTCGCCGCCGACGGTCGGTGCAAGTCCTACGCCGACGACGCCGACGGCACCGGGTGGGGCGAGGGCGTCGGGGTCCTGCTGGTGGAGCGGCTGTCGGACGCGCAGCGTCTGGGGCACCCGGTCGTCGCGGTGGTGCGGGGATCGGCCGTGAACCAGGACGGGGCGTCGAACGGCCTGACGGCGCCCAACGGCCCGTCCCAGCGCCGGGTGATCCGCGCGGCACTCGCCGCGGGCGGGGTCGACGCGGCCGGGGTGGACGCGGTCGAGGGGCACGGGACGGGCACCCCGCTCGGCGACCCGATCGAGGCGCAGGCGCTGCTCGCGACCTACGGCGCGGCCCCGGAGCGCACCGAGCCGCTGTGGTTGGGGTCGATCAAGTCGAACATCGGCCACACCCAGGCCGCCGCCGGTGTGGCCGGCGTGATCAAGATGGCGATGGCGATGCGGCACGGGACGTTGCCGGCCTCGCTGCACCTCGAGCGGCCGAACGACGAGGTCGACTGGTCGGCCGGGGCGGTGTCGTTGCTCGCGGAGTCGCGTCCGTGGCCGGAGGTGGCGGCGCGTCCGCGGCGGGCGGGGGTGTCGTCCTTCGGGATCTCCGGGACGAATGCGCATGTGGTGCTGGAGGCGCCGCCGGGTGATGTCAGCAGTGCGGCCATGCTGACACTGGACGGCACAAAGGTGGGTGGTACGGCGGTGCCGTGGGTGCTGTCGGCGCGGACGCCGGAGGCGGTGTCGGCGCAGGCGGCGGCGCTGAGTGCGTGGCCGGTCGAGTCGGCGGCGGATGTCGCGTTCTCGTTGGTGACGACGCGGTCGCGGTTCGAGTGGTCGGCGGTGGTGACCGGGTCCTCGGTCGAAGAACTCCGTGAGGGGTTGCGGTCGGTGTCGCCGGTGCGGGCGGGATCGGGCGAGCTGGGGATCGTGTTCACCGGTCAGGGCTCGCAGCACCCGGGGATGGGCCGCGAGCTCTACGACGGCTTCGAGGTCTTCCGGACGGCGTTCGACGCGGTCTGCGAGCGGTTCCCCGAGGACGTGCGCGGGATCGTGTTCGGGGACGACGCCGACCTGTTGGCGCGGACCGAGCACGCCCAGCCGGGGTTGTTCGCGCTCGAGGTGGCGCTGTTCCGGCTGTTCGAGTCGTGGGGTGTCACGCCCGCGGTGTTGGGTGGGCATTCGATCGGGGAGATCTCCGCGCTGCACTGCGCCGGGGTGCTGGATCTCGACGATGCGTGCCGGTTGGTGGAGGCCCGTGGCCGGTTGATGGGGGAGCTTCCTGACGGCGGGTCGATGGTGGCGGTCGCGGCATCCGAGGACGAGGTCCGACAGCACCTCACCAAGGGCGTGGATCTGGCGGCGGTGAACGGCCCCCAAGCATGCGTCATCTCCGGCGACGAGCAGGCGGTCGCCGAGGTTGCCGCCCACTTCGAGCGGACGAAGCAGCTCACCGTGAGCCACGCGTTCCACTCGGCGCGGATGGAGCCGATGCTCGCCCAGTTCCGCGAGGTCGTGGCCGGGCTGACCTTCCACGCACCGCAGATCCCGGTGGTCTCCAACGGGTCCACCGAGCAGATCGGCGACCCGGAGCACTGGGTCTCCCACGTCCGCGACACCGTCCGGTTCGCCGACACCCTCACCACGATGGACGCGGGCGTGGTCCTCGAACTCGGACCCGACGCCACGCTCAGCGCTCTCGCCGAGCACGGGATCCCGGCCCAGCCCGACGTCATGAAGGCCCTGGGACAGCTCCACGCCGCGGGCGTCGGGGTCGACTGGCGCCAGGTCCTCCCCGGAGCCCAGCCCACCGACCTGCCCACCTACCCCTGGCAGCACCAGCGGTTCTGGCTCGAGTCGCAGCCCGCGCCCGAGCAGGCGAATGACCCGGTCGAGCAGGCGTTCTGGGACGCCGTCGAGCGCGAGGACCTCGAGACGATCGCGGCGACCGTCGACACCGAGCCCGGCCCGCTGCTCGAGGCCGTGCCCCTGCTCGCGGCGTGGCGCCGGCGTCGGCACGAGGACACCGCCCGGGCCGGGTGGCGCTACCGCGAGGCGTGGCAGACGCTCACGCTCGACCGCACCGCACGCCTCACCGGGACCTGGTGGATCGTCGGGTCCGCGGACGACCCGTCCGTACCCGCCGTCATGAACGCCCTGGAGCTCGGCGGGGCGACACCGCGGCTCGTCGGGACGGCTCTTCCCGACGAGGTCCCGGCAGGCATCGTCGTGCTCCCCGCGGATGCGACCGAGGTCCTGCGGGTCGTGCAGGAGGCCCCGCTCGGCGCGCCGGTGTGGGGCCTCACGCGGGGTGCGATGACGACCGGGCCGATGGACCCGGTCACCGACGCGGCCGCGGCGCAGGTGTGGGGCCTGGGCCGCACCGTGGCCCTCGAGGACCCGGACCGCTGGGGCGGGCTGATCGACCTCGGAGCCGACCCCGATCCGCGCGACCTCGCCGCCGTGCTCGCGGGGCACGAGGACCAGGTCGCGCTGCGGGACACGGGTGCCCTGGGGCGCCGACTCCGGCGGGTCGCTTCGGGTCCCGAGGAGCCGTGGACCGCCCCGGCGGACGGCACCGTCGTGGTGACCGGGGCCAGTGGCGCGCTCGGGGGACGGGTCGCGCGCTGGCTGGTGGAGCGTGGCGCCCGCGACGTCCTGCTGCTGTCCCGGCGCGGCACCGACGACTTGGCCGCCGAGATCACCACCGACGGGGTCACCGCGCGGTCGGTGCGCTGCGACGTCGCCGACCGGGAGGCTCTCGCCGCCGCGTTGGCGGGGGTGGACGTGCGGGTGGTCGTGCACACCGCGGGCGTCCTCGACGACGGCGTCGTGTCCGGCCTGACCCCGGACCGCCTGACCGCCGTGCTCGACCCGAAGGCCCGGGCGGCCGAACACCTCGACGAGCTGTGCCCTGACGCCGCGCTGGTCCTGTTCTCCTCGACGAGCGGCGCGCTCGGCTCGCCCGGCCAGGCCAACTACGCGGCCGCCAACGCCCACCTCGACGCCCTGGCCTCGCGTCGCCGCGCCCACGGCCGGCACGCGCTCGCCGTCGCGTGGGGAGCGTGGGGCGGTGGCGGGATGGTCGGTGACGACGGGCGCCTGGAGCGCACCGGGGTCGCGGCGATGGACCCCGACGCCGCCCTCACGGTGCTGGGGCAGGCGCTCGTCGAGGACGCGACGACGCTCGTCGTCACCGACGTCCGCTGGGACGTGTTCGCGCCCGGCTTCACCGCGGCACGGCCGAGTCCGCTGCTCGGCGGAATCTCGGAGGTCGGGGAGGCGGCGGCGCCGGAGAGCAGCCCGTCGTCGTGGGGCGACGAGCTGGCCGCGCTGGCGCCGGGGGAGCGTCGCCGCCGGCTCGTGGAACTGGTGCGGGAACGGGTCGCCGCGGTGCTGGGCCATCGTTCGGTCACGGCCGTCGAGGCGGACCGCGCCTTCACCGACCTGGGCTTCGACTCGCTCACGGCGGTCGAGCTGCGCAACGTCCTCACGGCCGCGACCGGCCTGACGCTGGGCACGACCCTCGTCTTCGACCACCCGACGCCGCAGGCTCTCGCCGCCCACCTCGACGAGCTCGTGGCGGGGTCGGACGCCGGCGAGGAGGTCCCGACGACGACGGCGGTCGCGGGTGACCCGGTGGTGATCGTCGGGATGGGCTGCCGGTTCCCCGGCGGGGTGACCTCCCCGGAGTCGTTGTGGGCGCTGCTCGAGCGCGGCGCCGAGGGCATCGCCGGCTTCCCCGACGACCGCGGCTGGGACCTCGACGCCCTGCACACCGACACCCGCGTCGGCGGGTTCCTCGACGACGCGGCGGCGTTCGACCCGGGCTTCTTCGGGATCTCGCCGCGGGAGGCGTTGGCGATGGATCCGCAGCAGCGGTCGCTGCTGGAGACCTCCTGGGAGGCGATCGAGCGGGCAGGGCTGGACCCGCGGTCGCTGCGCGGGTCCCGGACCGGCGTCTTCGCGGGCACGAACGGCCAGGACTACACAGCGCTCCTCGCCGGGGCCGCACACGAGCTGCAGGGCCAGGAGGGCACGGGGAACGCGGCGAGCGTGGTGTCGGGCCGGGTGTCGTACGCGCTGGGTCTGGAGGGGCCGGCGGTCACGGTGGACACGGCGTGCTCGTCGTCGTTGGTGACGCTGCACATGGCCGTCCAGGCGCTCCAGCGCGGGGAGTGCGACCTCGCGCTGGCGGGCGGGGTCACGGTGATGTCGACGCCGACGGCATTCGTGGAGTTCTCCCGCCAGGGCGGTCTGGCGCCCGACGGGCGGTGCAAGGCGTTCTCCGACGACGCCGACGGCACGGGCTGGGGCGAGGGCGTCGGCATGGTGCTCGTGGAGCGGCTCTCGGATGCTCGGGCTGCTGGTCATCGGGTGTTGGCGGTGGTGCGGGGTTCGGCGGTGAACCAGGACGGGGCGTCGAACGGGTTGACCGCGCCGAACGGTCCGGCGCAGCAGCGGGTGATCCGGGCGGCGCTGGCGGCGGGCGGTCTGTCTGCGGCGGATGTGGATGCGGTGGAGGCGCACGGGACGGGGACGTCGCTGGGTGATCCGATCGAGGCGGGGGCGCTGTTGGCCACGTACGGGCAGCGTGCGGGTGAGCCGCTGTACGTGGGTGCGATCAAGTCGAACCTGGGTCACACGCAGGCCGCGGCGGGTGTCGCCGGGGTGATCAAGATGGTGTTGGCGATGCAGCGTGGGGTGTTGCCGGCGTCGCTGCATGTGGGGGAGCCGTCGTCGAAGGTGGACTGGTCGGCGGGGGCGGTGTCGCTGCTGGCGGCGTCGCGTCCGTGGCCGGAGGTGGTGGGGCGTCCGCGGCGGGCGGGGGTGTCGTCGTTCGGGATCAGTGGGACGAACGCACATGTGGTGCTGGAGGCGCCGCCGGGTGATGTCAGCGGTGGCACACGGCTGCCGTCCAGTGTCAGTGGCGGGACACGGTCGGTGCCGGAGGTCGGGGCGCCGGATGTCAGTGGTGGCACACGGTTGCCGTCGAGTGTCAGGGGCGGGACACGGTCGGTGCCGGAGGTGGGGGCGTCGGATGTCAGCGATGGTCCATCTCTGACACCTGACGTGCGAACGGCGCCACTCGCGCATCCGGTGCCCTGGGTGCTCTCGGCGCGTACGGCGGAGGCGGTGACGGCGCAGGCGGCGGCCCTGGCTGCGTGGCCGACCGAGTCGGTCGCTGACGTCGCGTTCTCGTTGGCGACGACGCGGTCGCGGTTCGAGTGGTCGGCGGTGGTCACCGGGTCCGCGACCGAGCACCTGCAGACGGCGTTGCGGTCCGTGTCGCCGGTGCGCGCGGGGTCGGGCGAGCTCGGGATCGTGTTCACCGGGCAGGGGTCGCAGCAGCCGGGGATGGGTCGCGAGCTCTACGACACCTATGGGGTGTTCCGGGCGGCGTTCGACGCGGTCTGCGAGCGGTTCCCCGACGATGTGCGCGGGATCGTGTTCGGCGAGGACGCGGAGCTGCTCGCGCAGACCCAACACGCCCAGGCCGGGTTGTTCGCCCTCGAGGTGGCGCTGTTCCGGCTCGTCGAGTCCTGGGGCGTCCAGCCGTCGGTGCTCGGCGGGCACAGCATCGGCGAGATCAGTGCCCTGCACTGCGCCAGGGTGCTGGACCTGGATGACGCGTGCCATCTGGTGGAAGCACGTGGCCGGTTGATGGGGGAGCTTCCCACTGGCGGCTCCATGGTCGCGGTCGCGGCGTCCGAGGATGAGGTCCGCGAACACCTGACCGACGGCGTCGACCTCGCGGCGGTCAACGGCCCACAAGCGTGCGTCATCTCCGGCGACGAAGCCGCCGTCCAGGCGGTCGCGAGTCACTTCGAGCGCACCAAGCAGCTCCAGGTGAGTCACGCGTTCCACTCGGCGCGCATGGAGCCGATGCTCGACCAGTTCCGCGACGTCGTGCAGCAGCTGACCTTCCACGAGCCGACCATCCCGGTGGTCTCCAACGGGTCGACCGAGCAGATCACCGACCCGGAGCACTGGGTCTCCCACGTCCGCGACACGGTCCGGTTCGCCGACACCCTCACCACGATGGACGCCGGCGTCGTCCTCGAACTCGGTCCCGACGCCACACTCAGCAGCCTCGCCGAGCACGGGATCGCAGCCGGACCCGACGTCATGAAGGCGCTCGGTCAGCTCCACGCCGCGGGCATCGAGATCGACTGGCGCCAGGTCCTCCCCGACGCCCGGCCGACCGACCTGCCCACCTACCCCTGGCAGCACGCCCGCTACTGGCCGACCATGGCGGCGCCCACCCCGGGCAACGCGACCGGGCTCGGGCAGGACGCCACCGGGCACCTGCTGCTCGGCGCCGCGGTGCGCCCCGCCGACCGTGACGCCGCGTGGTTCACCGGCCGCATCGGGCCGCGTACGCACCCGTGGCTGGCCGACCACGAGGTCCTGGGCGCGGTGCTGTTCCCCGGCACCGGCTTCCTCGACCTGGTCGCCCACGTGGGTCGGTCGGTCGGCGCGCCGCGGGTCGCCGAGCTCACGCTGGAGACCCCGCTGGTCCTCGACGGTCCGGTGGACGTGCAGGTCGCGGTCGACGCGGCCGCTCCCGACGGCCACCGCACGGTCGGCGTCCACGCCCGGCCCGAGGGCACGAGCACCTGGACGCGGCACGCCACCGGCAGCCTGGCGCCGGAGGACGAGCAGCCGCCGGCGGACCTCGGTTCGTGGCCTCCCGCCGACGCCGAGTCGGTCGACGTCACCGACCTCTACCCGACCCTCGCCGACGGCGGGTTCGGCTACGGCCCGGCCTTCCGCGGGCTCACCGCGGCCTGGCGTCGCGACGAGGAGCTGTTCGTCGAGGTCGGGCTGCCGGAGTCCGAGCACGCCGGCGCCGCGCGCTGCGAGGTGCACCCCGCCCTGCTCGACGCGGTGCTCCACGGGGTCGGCCTGGACGTCCTCGACGACGCCGGCCGCCTGCCGTTCTCCTGGACCGGCGTCACCGTCCACGCCCCCGGCCGGACCGCCCTCCGGGCCCGCATCACCCGGGTCGCCGACGACGCGGTCCGCCTCGATCTCGCCGACGCCGACGGCGTCCCTGTCGCGACCGTCGAGGGCCTCGTCCTGCGGGCCGTCGCCGCCGACCGCCCGCGCTCGCTCCACGCCGTCGACTGGCTCCCGGCGCCGACCGTCCCCACGCCGCCCGCACCCCTGGGCCTCGTCGGGGACGACGTGTTCGGCCTCGGGCTGCCCGACCACCCGGGCGACCGGTCCACGGCCGTCGTCACCGTCGACGTTCCCGACGACGAGCTCCTCACGGCCGCGCACCGCGCGGCCGCCCGGGCTCTCGAGACGGTCACGACGGCGCCGGGCGAGCGGCTCGTCGTCGTCACCCGGGGCGCGGTCGACGCGGGCACGACGCCGCGGCCCGCCGTCGCACCCGTGTGGGGTCTCGTGCGCGCCGCACAGTCCGAGAACCCGGGGCGGATCGTGCTCGTCGACCTCGACCCCGCCGACGGCGCTCCGTTCCCCGACCTTCCGGCCCTCCTCGCCGGCCTCGGCGACGAACCCCAGGTCGCCGTCCGCGACGGCGCGCCGATGGTGCCCCGGCTCGTGCGCGCCGACCCGGCGGAGCCCCCGCAGCTCGACGGGCTCGTCGTCGTCACCGGTGCCACCGGCGGCCTCGCACGACGGCTCGTGCGCCACCTCGTCGACGCGCGGGGGGTCCGCGACCTGCTGCTGGTCGCCCGCCGCACCGAGCCGCTCGCCGAGCTCACCGCCGAGCTGCAGCACGCCGGAGCACGCGTCGGGGTCGCCCGGTGCGACGTCGCCGACCGCGCGTCCGTGTACGCCCTGGCCGCGGGCCTCGACCGCCCCGTGGCGACGCTCGTCCACACCGCGGGCGTGCTCGACGACGGGCTCGTCGACGGGCTCACGCTCGACCGGCTCGACCGCGTCCTGGACCCGAAGGTCGACGGGGCCCGACACCTCGTGGAGGCGCTCGACCCCGGTCGGGTCGTCCTGTACTCGGCGTTCGCGGGCATCGTCGGGAGCCCGGGACAGGCGAACTACGCCGCGGCCAACGCGTTCCTCGACGCCCTCGCCGCCGACCTCCGCGCGCGGGGTCGTGCGGCCACCGCGCTCGCCTGGGGGCTCTGGGACACCGGCATGGCCGACACCCTCGACGAGGCCGATCGCGCCCGGATGGCCCGCGGCGGGGTCGGTGCCCTCGACGAGGCCGAGGGCCACGCGCTGTTCGACGCGGCGCTCGACCACGAGCGCGCGCTGCTCGTCCCGGTCCGGCTCGACCTCCCGGCGCTGCGCCGGGCGGCGGTGGTCCCGCCCCTGCTCCGGGTGCTCGTGCCCCCGCCGGCCGAGGGAGCGGCGCGCGTCGACGAGCCCGCCGAGGACCTGCGGGCGAAGCTCGCCGGCACCCCACCCGGGCGGCGCGACCGCGTGGTCCTCGACCGAGTCCGCCGGGAGGTCGCCGCGGTGCTCGGCCACGCCGGCCCCGACGCCGTGGACCCCGACCAGGGGTTCCTGGAGTCCGGCTTCGACTCGCTCACCGCGGTCGAGCTGCGTAACCGCCTCGGTGCCGCCACCGGCCTGCGACTGCCCGCGACGGTCACCTTCGACCACCCGACCCCGCGGGAACTCGCCGTCCACCTGCGCGGGGAGATCGGCGACGACCTCGGGCCGGCCGCCACCCAGGTCGACACCCTCGCCCCGCTCGCGGAGCTCGACCGGCTCGAGGCGTCGCTGCGCTCGGCGGGCGCCGGCGACGACCGCGAGCAGGTCGCCGACCGGCTCCGCCACCTCCTGGACTGGTGGACCGACGCGACCCCCGGCAACGGCCACCAGAACGGCAACGGCCACACCAACGGCCACGCCAACGGCCACACCAACGGCCACGGCCACGGGAACGGCCACTCCGAGGACGACGTGGACCTCACGTCCGCCTCGGCCGACGACCTCTTCGAGCTCCTCGACGCCGAGCTCGGCACCTCCCCGGGAGCGGACGCGTGAACGAGCCGGACACCACCGAGGAGAAGTACCTCGACTACCTGCGCCGGGCCACGGCCGACCTGCGCGAGGCCCGCCGTCGCATCCGTGACCTGGAGGACCGAGGACGCGAGCCGATCGCGATCGTCGGGATCGGCTGCCGCTACCCCGGCGGGATCACCTCGCCCGAGGAGCTGTGGTCGCTCGTCGCCGACGGCGGGGAGGGCATCACCGGCTTCCCGACCGACCGTGGCTGGGACCTCGACCGGCTCTACCACCCCGACCCCGACCACCCGGGCACGACGTACACCCGCGAGGGCGGCTTCCTGCACGACGCCGCCCTGTTCGACCCCGCCGCCTTCGGGATCTCGCCGCGCGAGGCGTTGGCGATGGATCCGCAGCAGCGGCTGCTGCTGGAGACCTCGTGGGAGGCGTTCGAGCGGGCGGGGATCGACCCGAGCACGGCACGGGGGTCGCGGACCGGGGTGTTCGCGGGCGTGATGTACCACGACTACGCGTCCCGCCTGCTCGCCGTGCCCGACGACGTCGCGGGCTACCTCGGCACCGGCGGCGCGACCAGCGTGGTGTCCGGCCGCGTCGCCTACGTCCTGGGTCTGCAGGGGCCGGCGATGAGCCTGGACACGGCCTGCTCGTCGTCGTTGGTGACGCTGCACCTGGCCTGCCAGGCGCTGCGGGCGGGGGAGTGCGACCGCGCCCTCGCCGGCGGTGTCACCGTGATGCCCACCCCCGGCACGTTCGTCGACTTCGCCCGCCAGCGCGGCCTCGCCGCCGACGGGCGGTGCAAGTCGTTCGCGGAGTCCGCGGACGGCACCGGATGGTCCGAGGGCGCGGCGATGCTGCTGGTGGAGCGGCTCTCGGACGCCCAGCGGCTGGGGCACCCCGTGCTCGCGGTGGTGCGGGGCTCGGCGGTCAACCAGGACGGCGCCTCGAGCGGGCTCACGGCTCCGAACGGCCCGTCGCAGCAGCGGGTCATCGCGGACGCCCTCGCGGCCGCCGGCCTCACCCCCGCCGACGTGGACGCCGTCGAGGCCCACGGCACCGGCACGACCCTCGGCGACCCGATCGAGGCCCAGGCCCTGCTCGCCACCTACGGCGCCGCCGAGCGCGCGGAGCCGCTGTTCCTCGGCTCGGTGAAGTCGAACCTCGGGCACACGCAGGCCGCGGCCGGAGCTGCCGGCGTCATCAAGATGATCATGGCGATGCGGCACGGCGTCCTGCCGGCCACCCTGCACGTCGACACCCCCGCGCGCCGCGTCGACTGGGACGCCGGCGCCGTCTCGCTCCTGACGACGGCCCGCGCCTGGCCCGAGGCGGACCACCCCCGCCGCGCCGCCGTCTCGTCGTTCGGGATCAGCGGCACGAACGCGCACGTGGTGCTGGAGGCCCCACCGGCGCCCGCCACCGACGAGCCGGTCCCCGCGGCGCACCCGCACGCCCCCGTGCCCTGGCTGCTGTCCGCGCGCAGCCCCGAGGCGCTCGCCGACCAGGCCGCCCGGCTGCGCGCCGACGTCCTCGCCCACCCCGACCGCGACCCCCGTGACGTCGCCTGGTCCCTCGGCACCGGCCGAGCCGCCCTCGAACACCGGGCCGTCGTCCCCGCCGACCCCGAGGCGCTCGCCGCCGTCGCCGCCGGCCGTCCGCACCCGCGCGCCGCGGTCGGCGAGGTGGTCGACGGCGACCTCGCCTACGTCTTCACCGGCCAGGGCGCCCAGCGCCCGGGCATGGGCCGGGAGCTCGCCGCCGCCTTCCCCGCGTTCGCCCGGGCCCACGACGAGGTGCTGGCGCGCTTCGACGACGAGGTCCGCACCGTCCTCGCCGGCGACGACGCCGAGCAGCTCGCCCGGACGCGGTTCGCCCAGGCCGGACTGTTCGCGCTCGAGGTGGCGCTCGTCCGGCTGCTCGGGAGCTGGGGACTGCACCCGGGCGCGGTCGGCGGGCACTCGATCGGCGAGATCGCGGCCCTGCACGTCGCCGGCGTCCTCGACCTCGACGACGCCTGCCGCCTCGTCGACGCCCGCGGCCGACTGATGCAGGACCTTCCCGACGGCGGGTCGATGGTGGCGATCGAGGCCGCGGAGGCCGAGGTGCGGGACCGGTTGGTCGACGGCGTCGACCTCGCCGCCGTCAACGGCCCCCGGGCCTGCGTCATCTCCGGGGACGACGAGTCGGTCGCGCGGGTCGCGGCCGGCTTCGAGCGGTCGCGGCGGCTGACGGTCAGCCACGCGTTCCACTCCGCACGGATGGAGCCGATGCTCGACGGGTTCCGCGCCGTGGTGCGCGGGCTCCGGTTCCGCGAGCCGGAGCTCGTCGTCGTCAGCAACGGGTCCACCGGGAACGTCACGGACCCCGAGCACTGGGTCGCCCACGTCCGCGACACCGTCCGGTTCGCCGACACGGTGACGACGCTGCGGGCCGAGGGGGCGCGCACCCTGCTCGAGGTCGGCCCGGACGCCGTCCTGACCGGCGCCGTCGCCGGCGTCCTCGACGACCCCGCGGCCGCCGTCGCCACCCTGCGGCGCGACCGCCCGGAACCCGAGGCCCTCGCGGACGCCCTCGCCGCCGTCGTCGTGCGCGGACCCCAACCCGACTGGGACGCGCTGCTGCCCGGCGCCCGCCGGGTCGACCTGCCCACCTCGGCCTTCCACCGGTCCCGCTTCTGGCTGGAGGCGCCGTCCCTGGCCGACCTCGGGCTGCTCGCCGAGGCCGGCGCCGACGACGACCTGCGCTACCGCGAGGCCTGGGTCCCGGTCCCGACGACGGGCGCGCCGCGCGGGCGGCAGCTCGTCGCGGTGCCGGCCGGGGGCGAACCGACCGTCCCCGGGCTCGCCGCCCTGCTGCGCGGGCACGGCATCGACGCCGTCGAGGTCGCCGTCCCCTACGACCGCGCCGGTGCCGCCGCCGCGCTGGGCGCGGCCGGAGAGGTCGAGGGGGTCGTCGCGACCCTCCCGGACGCCGTCGGGGTGCTCGCCCTGGTCCAGGGACTCGACGACGCAGGGACCGCCGGCCCGGTCCGGTTCGTCACCCGCGACGCGGCGACCGATCCCGCCGCGGCCGAGGTCCTCGGCCTCGCCCGCACGCTCGCCCGGGAGGACCCGGCGCGGGCCGGGCACGTCGTCGACCTCGACGCGGCCCCCGACGACCGCACCACCCCCGCCCTGCTCGGGGCGCTCGCCGGCGACGAGCCGGAGGTCGCCGTGCGCCGCGGCGGCCCGCTCGGCCGGCGCCTGCGCCGGGCCGCCGCCGTCACCGGGCCGTGGACCGCGCCCGCGGACGGCACCGTCGTCGTCACCGGCGCGAGCGGCGCACTGGGCGGACGCGTCGCCCGCTGGCTGGTCGAGCACGGCGCCCGCGACCTGCTGCTGCTGTCCCGCCGCGGACCGGACGCGACACGGGACCTCGAGGATCTCGACGGCTCCGACGTCCGTGTGCGGTCGCTGTCGTGCGACGTCACCGACCGGGACGCGCTGGCCGCCGCGCTCGCGGACGTCGACGTACGGATGGTCGTGCACACCGCGGGCGTCCTCGACGACGGCGTGCTCTCCGCCCTCACCCCGGAGCGGCTCGCCGTCGTGCGGGCCGCGAAGGCCGACGCCGCAGACCACCTCGATGCGCTGTGTCCCGACGCCGAGCTCGTGCTCTTCTCCTCGCTCTCCGGCGCCGTGGGCTCCCCGGGGCAGGCCAACTACGCCGCCGCCAACGCCCACCTCGACGCCCTCGCGCGCCGGCGCCGCGCGGCGGGCCGGCACGCGCTGTCGATCGCGTGGGGACCGTGGGCCGGATCCGGGATGGCCGCGGACGACGAACGCCTGGACCGGGCGGGGCTGCCCCCGATGGACCCGGCGCGCGCCGTCGAGGCGCTCGGACGCGCCCTCCTCGCGGACGACACGACGGTCGTCGTCGCCGACGTGGCCTGGGACCGGTTCGGTGCCGGACTCGTCGCGGCCGGCGGGCGGGCGATCGTCAGCGAGATCCCCGGGGTGCCCGAGCCCACTGAGCCGAGCGCGAGCCCGGCGTCCGGCGTGGCCGGTGAGCTCGCCGGACTGCCCGCGGACCAGCGCCGCCGCCGGCTGCTCGACCTGGTGCGCGACCAGGCGGCGGCCGTGCTCGGGCACCGCGGCACCGACGCGGTGGGGGCGGACAAGGCCTTCACCGACCTCGGCGTCGACTCGCTGACCGCCCTGGACCTGCGCAACCGGCTCGGCGTCGCCACCGGGATCACCGTCCCGGCCACCGCGGTCTTCGACCACCCGACCCCGGAGGCGCTGGCCCGCTTCCTCGACGGCGAGCTCGGCGGGACCGGCGTGGCGGAGGCCCCGACGACGGCGGCCGTCGTCGACGGCGACCCCGTGGCGATCGTCGGGATGGCGTGCCGCTTCCCCGGCGGCGTGACCTCCCCGGCCTCGCTGTGGGCGCTGCTCGAGTCCGGCGGCGACGGCATGGTCGAGTTCCCGACCGACCGCGGGTGGGACCTCGACGCCCTCCTCGACCCCGACCCCGACCGCCCCGGCACCACCTACGCCCGCACCGGCGGCTTCCTGCCCGCGGTAGGCCGGTTCGACGCGGACTTCTTCGGGATCTCGCCGCGGGAGGCGTTGGCGATGGATCCGCAGCAACGCCTGCTGCTGGAGACCTCGTGGGAGGCGATCGAGGGCGCCGGGATCGACCCGGCGTCGCTGCGCGGCACGCCGACCGGGGTGTTCGCCGGGACCAACGGCCAGGACTACACGGCGCTGCTCGGCATCTCCGTCCACGACCTCGCCGGCCACCAGGGCACGGGCAACGCCGGGTCGGTGCTCTCCGGCCGGGTGTCGTACGCGCTGGGTCTGGAGGGGCCGGCGGTCACGGTGGACACGGCGTGCTCGTCGTCGTTGGTGACGCTGCACATGGCCGTCCAGGCGCTGCAGCGCGGGGAGTGCTCGTTGGCGCTCGCCGGCGGGGTGACCGTCATGTCCACCCCGGGCGCCTTCGTGGAGTTCGCGCGGCAGGGCGGGCTGGCTCCGGACGGCCGGTGCAAGGCGTTCTCCGACGACGCCGACGGGACGGGTTGGTCGGAGGGCGTGGGAATGCTGCTGGTCGAGCGGCTCTCGGATGCTCGGGCTGCTGGTCATCGGGTGCTGGCGGTGGTGCGGGGTTCGGCGGTGAACCAGGACGGGGCGTCGAACGGGTTGACCGCGCCGAACGGTCCGGCGCAGCAGCGGGTGATTCGGGCGGCGTTGGCGGCGGGCGGTCTGTCTCCGTCGGATGTGGATGCGGTGGAGGCGCACGGGACGGGGACGTCGCTGGGGGATCCGATCGAGGCGGGTGCGCTGCTGGCGACGTACGGGTCGGCGTCTGAACGGGCGGAGCCGCTGTGGTTGGGGTCGGTCAAGTCGAATCTGGGTCACACGCAGGCCGCGGCGGGTGTCGCCGGGGTGATCAAGATGGTGTTGGCGATGCGGCACGGGGTGTTGCCGGCGTCGCTGCACGTGGGGGAGCCGTCGTCGAAGGTGGACTGGTCGGCGGGTGCCGTGCGGGTGCTGTCCTCGGCGCGGGAGTGGCCGGAGGTGGTGGGGCGTCCGCGGCGGGCGGGGGTGTCGTCGTTCGGGATCAGCGGGACGAACGCGCATGTGGTGCTGGAGGCGCCGGGTGTCAGCGGTGGCACACGGCTGACGTCCAGTGTCAGTGGCGGGACACGGTCGGTGCCGGACGTGGGGGAGCCGGATGTCAGTGGTGGCACACGGCTGACGTCCAGTGTCAGTGGCGGGACACGGTCGGTGCCGTGGGTGCTCTCGGGGCGCACGCCGGAGGCGGTGACCGCGCAGGCGGCGGCGTTGAGTGCGTGGCCGGTGGAGTCGGTGGCGGATGTGGCGTGGTCGTTGGTGACGACGCGGTCGCGGTTCGAGTGGTCGGCGGTGGTCTCTGGGTCGTCGGGTGCGGAGCTCGGCGCGGGGTTGCGGTCGGTGTCGGCGGTGCGGTCGGGGGGTGGGGCTCTAGGGGTGGTGTTCACCGGTCAGGGGTCGCAGCGCCTCGGGATGGGTGCTGGATTGCATGCCGTGTATCCGGTGTTCGCGGGGGCGTTCGATGCGGTGTGTGACCGCTTCGATCGTGATGTGCGCCCGGTGCTCGACGGCGATGACGCGGAGATGTTGAACCGGACGGAATGGGCGCAGCCGGCGTTGTTCGCCCTCGAGGTGGCGCTGTTCCGGTTGTTCGAGTCCTGGGGTGTGACCCCGAGCGTGCTGGGTGCGCACAGCATCGGCGAGATCAGTGCCCTGCACTGCGCCGGGGTGCTGGATCTCGACGACGCGTGCCGTCTGGTGGAGGCCCGCGGTCGGTTGATGGGCGAGCTTCCCGACGGCGGGGCGATGGTCGCGGTGGCCGCCTCCGAGGACGAGGTCCGCGGACACCTCACCGACGGGGTCGACATCGCGGCGGTGAACGGCCCACGAGCGTGCGTCATCTCCGGCGACGAAGCCGCCGTCCAGGCGGTCGCGGCCCACTTCGAGCGCACCAAGCAGCTCCAGGTGAGTCACGCGTTCCACTCGGCGCGCATGGAGCCGATGCTCGAGCAGTTCCGCGCCGTGGTGCAGCAGTTGACCTTCCACGCACCGCAGATTCCGGTGGTCTCGAACGGGTCGACCGAGCAGATCACCGACCCGGAGCACTGGGTGTCCCACGTGCGGGACACCGTCCGGTTCGCCGACACCCTGCAGACCATGGACGCGGGCGTCGTCCTGGAGCTCGGCCCCGACGGGACGTTGAGCAGCTTGGCCGAGCACGGGATCGCGGCCCAGCCCGACGTCATGAAGGCCCTGGGACAGCTCCACGCCGCGGGCGTCGACGTGAGCTGGGAGCGGGTCCTGCCCGAGGCCCAGCGGGTCGACCTGCCCACCTACCCCTGGCAGCACCGGTGGTTCTGGCCGGAGATGCCGGAGCGCCCGCTCGCCTCCTCCGACCCGGTCGACCGGGCGTTCTGGGACGCGGTGGAGCGCGAGGACCTCGAGGAAATCACCGCCACCCTGCGCCCGCAGAACGGCGCCCGCGAGGCCCTCGACGAGGTGCTCCCGCTGCTCTCGACCTGGCGCCGCGCCCGCAAGGAGCGCACGGCCGGCGACGCGTGGGTCTACCGCGAGTCGTGGACCGCCCTGCCCGAGCCGGCACCCGCCGTCCTGAACGGCCCGTGGTGGGTGCTCACCGACACCGGAGCCGACACGGGTCCGCTCGTCGCCGCGCTCTCCCGGGCCGGGGCGACACCCGTCGTGACCACCGTCGACGACCTGCCCGAGGACCGCCCGTCCGGCGTCCTGCTCCTCCCGAGCGGGCTCGCGCGGACCCTCGAGGCGATACAGGCCTGGCAGGCCAGGGACGCCGGGCCGCTCTGGTGCCTCACGCACGGTGCCGCCGACGAGCAGCCCGATCCGGCGGCCGCCGCGGTCTGGGGCCTCGGGCGGGTCGCGGCGCTGGAGGAACCGCAGCGCTGGGGCGGTCTGATCGATCTCCCGACCACGCTCGACGAGCGGGCGGCGGACCGCGTGGTCGGCACCGTCGCGGCGGGTAGCGAGGACCAGGTCGCCGTACGCGCCCAGGGCCGCACCGCCCGGCGTCTCGTGCGGGCCACCGCCCCCGTGACCCCGATCGACGTCCCGCGGGGGACGACGCTGATCACCGGCGGACTCGGGGCGCTCGGTGCCGCCGTCGCCCGTCACCTCGCCGACCGGGGGGCGGACCATCTCGTGCTCGTCGGCCGGCGCGGGCGGCAGACGCCGGGGGCGCAGGACCTCGTCGCGGACCTCCGAAGCCGGGGCGCCGGCGTCACGGTCGAGTCGTGCGACGTCACCGACCGCGGCGCCCTGACCTCGCTGATCGACGGCCTGCCGGACCTGCGGGCGGTCGTGCACACCGCCGGGGTGCTCGACGACGGCACGATCGCCGGTCTCGACCCGGCCCGCCTCGACGCCGTGCTCGCCCCCAAGCTCGACGCCGCCCGCCTCCTGGACGAGCTGACCCGGGAGCGCGACCTGGACGCCTTCGTCCTGTTCTCCTCCTTCGCCGGCCTCGTCGGCGCACCCGGACAGGGCAACTACGCCGCCGCGAACGCCGGTCTCGACGCCGTCGCCCGGACCCGTCGTGCGGCGGGGCTCCCCGCGCTGTCGATCGCCTGGGGTCCCTGGGCCGACGCCGGCATGGCCGCCGACGACGGGTTCGCCGACCGGCTCGCCCGCGGCGGCGTCACCGAGCTCGACCCCGCAGCCGCGCTCGAGGTGCTCGACCGCCTGCTCGGCGGCGTCGACCCCGTCGTCGCGGTGGCCGACGTCGACTGGACGCGCTACGCCCCCGCCCTGACCGGCCTGCGCCCCGCGCCGCTGCTGGCCGGGCTCCCCGAGGCGGCGACCCCGACGGCGGAGGCCGGGCCGCGGCCCGGGACCGTCGACCTCGCGGCGCTGGCCCCGGCCGACCGCGAGCGGGGCGCGCTCGCCCTGGTCCGGACGACCGTCGCCGTCGTCCTCGGACACGCGGACGCCGCCGACGTCGACCCCGCCCGCGCGTTCTCCGACATGGGCTTCGACTCGCTCACGGCGGTCGAGACCCGCAACCGGCTCGAGGCCGCCACCGGACTCGTCCTGCCCGCGCACCTGCTCTTCGACCACCCGACCCCGGGGGCCCTCGCGGCCCACCTCGCGGCCGAGGTGGGCGGGGAGGCCCCCGACGACGGGCCGTCGGTGTTCGCGGAGCTCGACCGCCTCGAGCGGGCGCTCGGGACGGTCGGTCCCGACGACGGGTCCCGCGAGCGGATCGGCGCGCGACTCGCGGAGCTCGTGGCGACCTGGGAGGCGAGCGGGTCGGCGGCCCCGGACGACGACCGCTCGGTCGGCGACCGGCTCGGCGACGCCGATGCCGAGCAGGTCTTCGCATTCATCGACCAGGAGTTCGGGCGCTGAGCGCGCACGCGTCCGGGAGAACACGAGGGGAGCGGCGCACGTGGCCGACGACGAGAAGCTCCTGGGCTACCTCAAGCGCGTCACCGCCGACCTGCACGAGACCCGGGAGCGGGTCCGGGAGCTGGAGGCGGCCGGTCGCGAGCCGATCGCCGTCGTCGGGATGGCCTGCCGGTTCCCCGGGGGCGTCGCCACGCCCGAGGCCCTCTGGGCCCTGCTCGCCGAGGGTCGCGACGGCTACCGCTCCTTCCCCGACGACCGGGGCTGGGACCTCGACCGCCTGACCCACCCCGATCCGGAGCACCCGGGCCGGTCGGCCGCGGCCGTCGGGGGCTTCCTCGACGACGCCTCCGCCTTCGACCCGGACTTCTTCGGCATCTCGCCGCGCGAGGCGCTCGCGATGGACCCGCAGCAGCGCCAGCTGCTCGAGGTGTCGTGGGAGGCGATCGAGCGCGCGGGCATCGACCCGTCGACGCTGCGGGGCGCCCCCGTCGGGGTGTTCGCGGGCACCAACGGCCAGGACTACGCCTCCGTGCTCGCCGCCGCGCCGTCGGCCGCCGAGGGGTACGGCGGCACCGGGACGGCCGCGAGCGTCGTGTCCGGACGGGTCGCCTACGCGCTCGGCCTCGAGGGGCCCGCGGTCACCGTGGACACGGCGTGCTCCGCGTCGCTCGTCGCGCTGCACTGGGCCGCGCAGGCGCTCCGTCGTCGGGAGTGCACGCTCGCGCTCGCCGGCGGCGTGACCGTCATGGCGACCCCCGGCGCGTTCGTCGAGTTCTCCCGCCAGAACGGCCTCGCCGCCGACGGCCGCTGCAAGGCGTTCGCCGCCGCCGCGGACGGCACGGGTTGGGGTGAGGGCGCCGGCATGCTGCTCGTGGAGCGGCTGGCCGACGCGCAGCGTCTCGGGCACCCGGTGCTCGCCGTCCTCCGCGGCTCGGCGGTGAACCAGGACGGGGCGTCGAACGGGCTGACCGCGCCGAACGGCCCGTCCCAACGGCGGGTCATCCGCGCGGCCCTCGATGACGCCGGGCTCGGGCCCGGGGAGGTCGACGCGGTCGAGGCGCACGGCACCGGGACCCGGCTCGGCGACCCCATCGAGGCCGACGCCCTCCTCGCCACCTACGGCCGCGACCGGGACGACGAGCCGCTCTACGTCGGCTCGGTGAAGTCGAACCTCGGGCACACCCAGGCCGCGGCCGGGGTCGCCGGGGTGATCAAGTCGGTGCTCGCGATGCAGCACGGGGTGCTCCCGGCCTCGCTGCACGTGGACGCGCCCACCCCGCACGTCGACTGGTCCCGCGGTGCGGTGTCGCTGCTGACCTCGGCGCGGGCGTGGCCGGAGGTGGACCGCCCACGCCGGATGGCGGTGTCGTCGTTCGGGGTGTCGGGGACGAACGCGCACGTGGTGCTGGAGGCGCACGGTGTCAGCGGTGGTCCATCGCTGACACCTGACGTCAGAGAGGCGCCACTCGCACATCCGGTGCCGTGGGTGCTCTCGGGGCGCACGGCGGAGGCGGTGTCGGCGCAGGCGGCGGCGCTGGCTGCGTGGCCGGTGGGGTCGGTGGCGGATGTGGCGTTGTCGTTGGCGACGACGCGGACCCGGTTCGGGTGGTCGGCGGTGGTGACCGGGTCGTCAACCGAGGAGCTGCAGACGGCGTTGCGGTCGGTGGTGCCGGAGCGGGCCGGGTCGGGTCGGCTCGGGATCGTGTTCACCGGGCAGGGCTCGCAGCGGCCGGGGATGGGCCGGGAGCTGTACGACGGCTTCGAGGTGTTCCGGGCGGCGTTCGACGCGGTCTGCGACCGGTTCCCGACCGACGTGCGCGGCATCGTGTTCGGGGACGACGCCGAGCTGCTCGCGCGCACCGAGCACGCTCAGGCGGGGTTGTTCGCGCTCGAGGTGGCGCTGTTCCGGCTGTTCGAGTCGTGGGGTGTCGCGCCCGCGGTGCTGGGTGGGCACTCCATCGGCGAGATCTCCGCGCTGCACTGCGCCGGAGTGCTGGATCTCGACGACGCGTGCCGGTTGGTGGAGGCCCGCGGCCGGTTGATGGGGGAGCTTCCCGACGGCGGGTCGATGGTCGCGGTGGCGGCGTCCGAGGACGAGGTCCGGGCGCACCTGGTCGACGGGGTCGACCTGGCGGCGGTGAACGGCCCTCAATCGTGCGTGATCTCCGGTGACGAGGATGCGGTCGCCGAGGTCGCGAGCCAATTCGAGCGGACGAAGAAGCTCCAGGTGAGCCACGCCTTCCACTCGGCGCGGATGGAGCCACTGCTCGAGCAGTTCCGCCAGGTCGTGCAGCAGTTGACGTTCCACGAGCCGCGGATCCCGGTGGTATCGAACGGATCCACCGAGCACGTGACCGACCCGGAGCACTGGGTGTCGCATGTCCGGGACACGGTTCGCTTCGCCGACACCCTCACCACGATGGACGCGGGCGTCGTCCTGGAACTCGGGCCCGACGCCACGCTGTCGGCGCTGGCCGAGCACGGGTTCCCGGCCCGACCCGACGTCATGAAGGCGCTCGGTCAGCTGCACGCGGCGGGCGTCGAGATCGACTGGCAGGCGGTCCTGCCGCACGCCCGGCGGACCGACGTCCCGACCACGGCCTTCGTGCACCGGCGCTTCTGGCCCGACCTGTCCGGGACGTGGACCGGTGACCTCGGGGCGGTCGGGCTGGCGCACGCCGGGCACCCACTGCTGGGGGCGCGCGTCGCGCTCGCCGACGGCGACCGGGTCGTGTTCACCGGCCGACTCGCCGCCACGCGGCCCGCGTGGCTCGGCGACCACGTCGTGGGCGACGTCGTGCTCCTGCCCGGCACCGGCTTCCTCGAGCTCGCGCTGCACGCGGCGCACGAGGTCGGCGGGAGCGGGGTGGAGGACCTGACCCTCGCGACACCCCTCGTGCTCCCACCGGGCGAGACGGTCGACGTGCAGATCACCGTCGACGCCCCCGGCCCGGACGGTGCCCGCCCGCTCGCCGTCCACGCCCGCCGGGGCGAGGACCCCTGGGTGCGGCACGCGGACGGCGCGATCACCACCCGACCTGCTGCAGCGGGAACCGCCCTCGCCGCCTGGCCCCCGCCGGACACGGAACCGGTCGACGTCGCCGCCCTCTACGACGACCTCGACGCCCTCGGCCTGCACTACGGCCCGACCTTCCGGGGCGTGCGGGCCGCGTGGCGCCGGGGGAGCGAGGTGTTCGCCGAGGTCGCCCTGCCCGAGGGGACCACCGACCCCGCGCTCGGCCTGCACCCCGCGCTGCTGGACGCCGCCCTGCACACCACGGCGCTCGGCGTCCTCCCGGACACCGACACCGGCGCGCCGCGTCTCCCGTTCGCCTGGCAGGGGGTGACGCTGCACGCGGGCGGCGCCGACACCCTGCGGGTGCGCCTCGCCCCGGCCGACGCCGCCGACACGGTCACCCTGCTGGCCGCCGACGCCGACGGACAGCCGGTCCTCACGGTCGACGCCCTCGGACTGCGGCCGGTCGCCACCCCGACGACCCCCCGGCCGCCGATGTACGGCTGGTCGTGGACCCCGGTCCCGGTCCCGGCGGTGGTCCCGGCGCTCGACGCCGTCGCGCTGCCCGGTGAGCACGGGGTGGACCTGGGACTGCCCGTGGTCACCGACCCGGCCGGGCACCCCGTCGTCGTCCTCGCCGTGTCTCCGTCCGACGACCCGGCCGCCGTGCACGCCCGCACGGCCGACCTGCTGTCGCGGCTGCAGGCCGTGCTCGCGGACCCGGACGCGCTCGCGGTCGTCGTGACCGGAGCGACCACCGGACCGACCACCCGACCGGACCCCGCCGGGGCGGCCGCGACCGGCCTCGCCCGGTCCGCGCAGGCGGAGAACCCGGGCCGGGTCCTGATCGTCGACCTCGACGACCCGGACGATCTCGCCCTGGCCGTCGCCGCCGGCGCGGAGGGACAGGTCGCGGTGCTCGGCGGGACGCCGCACGTGCCCCGGATCGTGCGGACCGACGTGCCCGCCGGGCGCGAGGCCGAGCTCGGCACCGTCGTCGTCACGGGCGCCTCGGGGGAGCTGGGCGCCGCGGTCGCGCGCCATCTCGCGGGTCGGGGCGCCCGGCGGATCGTGCTGGCCTCCCGCCGGGGCGAGTCCGCCCCGGGCACTGCGACCCTGCTGAGCGAGCTCGCGACGGCGGGTGTCGACGCGGCCTCCGTCGCGGTGGACGTGACCGACCCCGTCGCCGTCCGCGACCTGCTCGACGACCCGGCCCTCGGCCTCGTCGTCCACACCGCCGGTGTCCTCGACGACGGGCTGCTGACCGCCCTGACCGCCGAGCGCCTCGACACCGTCCTCGCCCCCAAGCTCGACGCGGCCCACGTCCTCGACGCGGCCCTCGGCGACCGGGACGTGCCCCTCGTCGCGTTCTCCGCGTTCGCCGGCCTCGCCGGGGCGCCCGGTCAGGCCGCGTACGCGGCGGCGAACCAGGCCCTGGAGGCGGTCGTGGCCCGGCGGCGCGCCGCGGGCCGGCCCGCGCTCGCCCTGGCCTGGGGGCTCTGGGACACCGAGGGCGGGATGGCGGGAGGACTCGACGCCGCCGACCGCGCGCGGATCGCCCGCTCGGGCGTCCTGCCCCTCGCGGTCGACGACGGCCTGGCCCTGCTGGACTCGGCCCTCGGCGTGCTGCACGCCGAGGACGCCCCCGCGCTGCTCGTCCCGGTCCGCCTCGAGCTCGCGACCCTGCGCGAGCACGCCCGCTCCGGCACCCTCCCGCCGCTGTTCTCGACGCTCGTGCCCGCCCCCACACGCCGGGCGGCGACGCCCACCGGTGCCGACACGCCGCTCGCCGACCGGCTGCGCGCCCTCCCGCCGGCCGAGCGCGCCGAAGCCGTCCTCGACGTGGTCCGCACCCAGGTCGCGGGGGTGCTCGGGCACGCCGGGCCCGCCGCCGTCGAGCCGTCCCGCGCCTTCTCCGACCTCGGGTTCGACTCGCTGACCTCCGTCGAACTGCGCAACCGCATCGCCGCGGCCACCGGCCTGCGCCTGCCCGCGACCCTCGTCTTCGACCACCCGAGCCCCGAAGCCCTCGCCGCCCACCTGCTCACGGAGCTCGTCGGCGACGACGGGGCGCTCGCGTCGGTCACGACGACGGTCGGGACCTCCGACGAGTCGATCGCGATCGTCGGGATGGCCTGCCGCTACCCGGGCGGCGTGGCCTCACCGGACGACCTCTGGCGGCTCGTCGCCGACGGCGCCGACGGCATCGGGCCGTTCCCCACCGACCGCGGCTGGGACCTCGACCTGCTCGCCGCCGGCGCGTCCGACACCGGCGAGGGCGGGTTCCTGCACGACGCCGCGTGGTTCGACGCCGGGTTCTTCGGCATCTCCCCGCGCGAGGCGCTCGCGATGGACCCGCAGCAGCGCCTGCTGCTGGAGACCGCGTGGGAGGCGGTCGAGTCCGCCGGGCTCGACCCGGCGGCGCTGCGCGGCACCCGCACCGGGGTCTTCGCCGGCGTCATGTACCACGACTACGTCTCCCAGCTCGGGACGCTGCCCGACGGCGCCCTCGGCTACCTCGGCACCGGCAACTCCGGCAGCGTCGCCTCGGGCCGCGTCGCCTACGTGCTCGGGCTGCAGGGCCCCGCGCTGACGGTGGACACCGCGTGCTCGTCGTCGCTGGTGACGCTGCACCTGGCCGTCCAGGCCCTGCAGCGTGGCGAGTGCTCGCTGGCCCTCGCCGGCGGCGTCACCGTGATGGCCACCCCCGCGACCTTCGTCGACTTCTCCCGCCAGGGCGGGCTGTCCTCGGACGGCCGGTGCAAGTCGTTCTCCACCGACGCCGACGGCACCGGCTGGGCCGAGGGCGTCGGGATGCTGCTGGTGGAACGACTCTCGGACGCCGAGCGGCTGGGCCACGAGGTGCTCGCGGTGGTGCGGGGTTCGGCGGTGAACCAGGACGGGGCGTCGAACGGTCTGACCGCGCCGAACGGCCCGTCGCAGCAGCGGGTCATCCGCGACGCGCTGGCGGTCGCCGGGCTCGGGCCGGCCGACGTCGACGCCGTGGAGGCGCACGGCACCGGCACCCCGCTCGGCGACCCGATCGAGGCTCAGGCCCTCCTGGCGACCTACGGCGCTGTGGAGCGGGACGAGCCGCTCTGGCTGGGGTCGGTGAAGTCGAACCTGGGGCACACGCAGGCCGCGGCCGGCGCGGCGGGCGTGATCAAGATGGTCCAGGCGATGCGGCACAGCACGCTGCCCGCGACCCTGCACCTCGGCGAGCCCACGGGGCAGGTGGACTGGTCGGCGGGCGCGGTCTCCCTCCTGGCCGAGGCGCGCTCCTGGCCCGAGGCGGATCGTCCGCGGCGGGCGGCGGTGTCGTCGTTCGGGATCTCCGGGACGAATGCGCACGTGGTGCTGGAGTCGGCGCCGAGTGTCAGCGATGGTCCGTTGCTGGCGTCTGACGTCAGAACGGCGCCACTCGCACAGCCGTGGGTCCTGTCGGCGCGGTCGGCGGGGGCGCTGGCCGGGCAGGCGCGGCGGCTCGCTTCGTGGGCCCGGAGCAACGGCGGGTTCGTGACGTCGGGTGTGGCGGCGGGTCTGGTGGGTCGGTCGCGGTTCGAGCGTCGGGCGGTGGTGGTCGGCGACGGCGAGACGCTGCTGGCGGGGCTGGACGCGCTGGCTGCTGGTGAGCCGGCCGGGAATCTGGTGTCCGGTGCGGCGGAGTCGGTGGGTGCCGGGCCGGTGTTCGTGTTCCCGGGGCAGGGGGCGCAGTGGGTGGGCATGGCGGCCGCGCTGCATGCCGAGGAGCCGGTGTTCGCCGAGCAGCTCCGGGAGTGCTGCACCGCGCTGGAACCCCAGTTGGGCTGGGACCTGCACGGCGCGCTGCTCGAGAGCGGTGATGAGTCGTTCGATGTGGTGGGGGTGCAGTGTGCGTCGTGGGCGGTGATGGTCGCCCTGGCCAAGTTGTGGGCGTCGTGGGGTGTCACGCCGTCGGCGGTGGTGGGGCATTCGCAGGGTGAGATCGCCGCCGCGGTCGTGGCGGGTGGTCTGACCGTCGAGCAGGGGGCGCGGGTCGTCGCGCGCCGCGCCACGGTGATCCGCGAGCACCTCGCGGGGCACGGGGCGATGGCCTCGGTGCCGCTGCCCGCCGATCAGGTCCAGCTGCCAGATGGCCTCTCGATTGCCGCCGTCAACGGGCCCGCGTCCACGGTGGTCTCAGGTGATGTCGACGCGGTCGAGCGGTTCGTCACGGAGTCGGCGGTCGAGGTGAAGCGGATCGCGGTCGACTACGCGTCGCACTCGCAGCACGTCGACGCGGTCATCGACACCATCCGCGGAGAGCTGGGCGGGCTGAGCCCGGTCACCGGCAGCACCCCGCTGTTGTCCACGGTCCGAGCAGAGCTGCTGGACACCGCGGCGATGGACGCCGGGTACTGGGCGGAGAACCTCCGCCGGCCCGTGCAGCTGCAGCAGGCGATCGAAGCCCTGGCCGCCGACGGTCACGACGTCTTCGTGGAGGTCTCCCCGCACCCGGTGCTCACCGGGCCGGTCGGGGATATCGCTCCCGACGCCCTGGTGGTCGGGACGTTGCGTCGCGATCACGGCACCCGCCGGCAGGCGCTGCTGGCACTGGGAGCGCTGCACGTCCGCGGCATCACGCCGGACTGGGACGCCGTGATCGGCGAGGCGACCCCGGTCAAGAACCTGCCGACCTACGCCTTCGAGCACCAGCACTACTGGCCGAAGCCCGCGGCATTCCTCGGTGACATCGCCGGGGCCGGGCTCGCCGCGACCACGCACCCCCTGACGCCGGCGGTCGTCGCGATCGCGGGAGCGGGCGGGGTCGTGCTGAGCGGTCGCCTCTCGACCACGACGCACCCGTGGCTCGCCGAGCACACGGTGGGTGGCCGGGTGGTCGTGCCGGGCACCGCCCTGCTCGAGCTCGCCGTGCGCGCCGGCGACGAGGTCGGCGCGACCGGCGTCGAGGAACTCACCCTCCACGCCCCGCTGGTGCTCGACCGGACCCCGACGGTGCTGCAGGTCGGCGTGACCCCGACCGAGGACCCGACCCGCTGGGCCGTCGCCGTGCACTCCCGCCCCGAGGACGACCCGGAGGCGTGGACCAGCCACGCCGACGGCACCCTCGCCGAGGGCGACACCCCGGCCGACCCGACCGGCGCGTGGCCACCCGAGGATGCGGAGCCGCTCGACGTCGAGCACCTCGACGACGACCTGGCCGGCCTCGGACTCGACTACGGCCCGTTCTTCCGGGGACTGCGGGACGCCTGGCGTCGCGACGGCGAGGTCCTGGTCGAGGTCTCCCTGCCCGACGACGCCGACCCGCCCGCCGCTCCCTGGGCCGGTGTGCACCCCGCCCTGCTCGACTCCGCCCTGCACGCCCTCGCCACCGGCGGCCTGCTCGACGACGGGTCCGGCGCGACGCGCGCCTGGCTGCCGTTCAGCTGGGCCGGCGCCACCGTCCACGCCACGGGCGCCACCGCCCTGCGCGTCCGGCTCACCGCCACCGGCAGCGACGGGATCCGGCTCAGCGCCACCGACGTCGAGGGTGCCCCCGTGCTCGACGTCGGCCGGCTCGCGCTCCGCCCGGTCGCCGACACGGCGGTCGAGCGGCCGGGCGGCGACCGGATGTTCACCGTCGCCTGGGAGCCCGTCCCGGCCCCGCCCGCCGTCGGGAACGGGGCCTTCGCCGTCGTCGGGACGAATCCCGGCCTGCCCGTCACCGACGACGAGCCGGTCGCCGTCGTCGCGGACCTGCGCGGCGCGACCGATCCCCACACCGCCGCGCGGGAGGCCCTGCACCTGCTGCAGCAGCACGAGGAGACGGACCGCCGCCTCGTCGTGCTCACCGGGGGAGCCCTCGCGGGCGCACCGGTCGATCTCGCCGGCGCGACCGTGCCCGGCCTCGTCCGCTCGGTCCAGGCCGAGGACCCCGGACGGATCGTGCTGGTCGATCTCGACCCCGCCGAGGCCCCCGACGACCTCGCCGCGGTCCTCCGCTCCGCCCTCGCCGCATCCGCCGACGGGGACGAGCAGTTCGTCGTGCGCTCCGGGGCGCTCCGCGTGCCGCGGCTGGTCCGCGCCGAGCCGGCCGACCGGGTCGCCGACCTGGACCCGGAGGGCACCGTCCTGGTCACCGGGGCCACCGGTGGGCTGGGTGCGCTGGTCGCGACCCACCTCGCCGTCGAGCACGGCGTCCGGCACCTGCTCCTGCTCTCACGCCGTGGTCCGGACGCGCCGGGCGCCGAGGCGCTGGTCTCCGAGCTGCAGGGCCATAAGGCGACCGTTCGTCTCGTGGCCTGCGACGCCGCCGACCGCGACGCCCTCACCGGCGTCCTCGCCGAGGTCGACCCCGCCCATCCGTTGACGGCGGTGGTCCACTCCGCGGGCGTCCTGGACGACGCCACCCTCGCCTCGCTCGACGACGAGCGGCTCGAGCGGGTGCTCCGCCCGAAGGTCGACGCCGCGTGGAACCTCCACGAGCTCACCCACGACCTCGCCGCGTTCGTCCTGTTCTCCTCGGCCTCGGCCACGATCGGTGCCCCCGGTCAGGCGAACTACGCCGCCGCCAACGCCTACCTCGACGCCCTCGCCCGCCATCGCCACGACCGCGACCTGCCGGCGATCTCCCTCGCGTGGGGCCTCTGGGAGCAGGCGGGCGAGATGACGGAGGCGGTCGACCGCGACCGCCTCGCTCGCGGCGGTGTCGCGCCCATGTCCACGGCCGACGGCCTCGCCCTGTTCGACGACGCCCTCGCCCACCCGGCCCCCGTGCTCGTCCCGATCGAGCTCGCCCGGGGCGGTCTCACGCGCATGGCCGGCGAGGGCGTGCTCCCGCCGCTGTTCTCCTCGCTGGTCCGCCGGACGACCCGTCGGTCGGCTGCGGCCCCCGCCCGCGACGACGGCACGCTCGCGGCGCTGCCGTCCGCGCAGCGCCGTCGCCGGCTGCTCGAGGTGGTCCGGGGCCTCGTCGCCGCCGTGCTCGGCCACGCGGACGCGGCCGCCGTCGACACCGATGCCGCCTTCCGCGACCTCGGCTTCGACTCCCTCACCGCCGTCGAGCTCCGCAACCGCACGCAGGCCGCGACCGGGCTTCGCCTGCCCGCGACCCTCGTCTTCGACCACCCGAGCCCCGGTGCCCTCGTCGACCACCTCGACGCGCAGCTCGGGGGCGCGGAGGCGGAGGTCCCGACGGCGGGAGTGGTCGGCCCGGTCGACGACGAGCCGGTGGTGATCGTCGGCATGGCGTGCCGTTATCCGGGCGGGGTGTCTTCTCCAGAATCGCTGTGGGACCTGCTCGCGGCGGGGGCCGACGGGCTGGCCGCGTTCCCCGACGACCGCGGCTGGCACCTCGGCGCGGACGCCGACGACCCGGACGCCGAGCGCGGCATCAGCACCCGGGTCGGCGGCTTCCTCGACGGCGCCGCCGACTTCGACCCGGGCTTCTTCGGGATCTCGCCGCGGGAGGCGTTGGCGATGGATCCGCAGCAGCGGTTGCTGCTGGAGGCGTCGTGGGAGGCGATCGAGCGGGCGGGGATCGACCCGGCGTCGCTGCGCGGCTCCGCGACCGGTGTGTTCGCCGGCGTCATGAGCCACGACTACGAATCGGTGCTGATCGCGTCGCTCGACGCGATGGAGGGCGTCGAGGGACACCTCGGCAACGGCACCGCGGGCAGCGTCGCCTCCGGCCGGGTCGCGTACGCGCTGGGGCTGGAGGGACCGGCGCTGACGGTGGACACGGCGTGCTCGTCGTCGCTGGTGGCGCTGCACCTCGCGGTGGCGGCGCTCCGGCGCGGCGAGTGTTCCCTGGCGCTCGCCGGGGGCGCGACCGTGATGGCCACGCCCGGGGTGCTCGGCGAGTTCTCCCGCCAGCGGGGCCTGGCTCCCGACGGCCGGTGCAAGGCGTTCGCGGACACGGCGGACGGCACCGGGTTCGGCGAGGGCGTGGGGATGCTGCTGGTGGAGCGGTTGTCCGACGCGGAGCGGCTCGGTCATCGGGTGTTGGCGGTGGTGCGGGGTTCGGCGGTGAATCAGGACGGGGCGTCGAACGGGTTGACCGCGCCCAATGGTCCGGCGCAGCAGCGGGTGATCCGGGCGGCGTTGGCGGCGGGTGGGTTGTCGGCGTCGGATGTGGATGTGGTGGAGGCGCACGGGACGGGGACGTCGCTGGGTGATCCGATCGAGGCGGGGGCGCTGCTGGCCACGTACGGGTCGGCGTCGGATCGCGTGGAGCCGCTGTTCCTGGGGTCGGTGAAGTCGAACCTGGGTCACACGCAGGCCGCCGCCGGGGTGGCGGGTGTGATCAAGGTGGTGCTCGCGATGCAGCACGGCACGTTGCCGGCGTCGCTGCATGTGGGGGAGCCGTCGTCGAAGGTGGACTGGTCGGCCGGGGCGGTGTCGTTGCTCGCGGAGTCGCGTCCGTGGCCGGAGGTCGGTGATCGTCCGCGCCGCGCGGGGGTGTCGTCGTTCGGGATCAGTGGGACGAACGCGCACGTGGTGCTGGAGGCGCCGGGTGTCAGTGGTGGCACACGGCTGACGTCGGATGTCAGTGGCGGGACACGCTCGGTGCCGGAGGTCGGGGCGCCGGATGTCAGTGGTGGCACACGGTGGACGTCCAGTGTCAGTGGCGGGACACGGTCGGTGCCGGACGTGGATGTCAGCGATGGTCCGTCGCTGACATCTGACGTCAGAGAGGCGCCACTCGCGCAGCCGGTGCCGTGGGTGCTCTCGGGGCGGACCCCGGAGGCGGTGTCGGCGCAGGCGGCGGCGCTGAATGCGTGGCCGGTGGAGTCGGCGGCGGATGTGGCGTACTCGTTGGCGACGACGCGGAGCCGGTTCGAGTGGTCGGCGGTGGTGACCGGGTCCTCGGTCGAGGAGCTGCAGAGGGCGTTGCGGTCGGTGTCGCCGCAACGAGCCGGTGGTGGCGAGCTGGGGATCGTGTTCACCGGGCAGGGCTCCCAGCAGCCGGGGATGGGCCGCGACCTGTACGAGGGCTTCGAGGTGTTCCGGGCGGCGTTCGACGCGGTGTGCGAGCGCTTCCCCAGCGATGTGCGCGGGATCGTGTTCGGCGACGACGCGGAGCTGCTGGCGCAGACGCAGAACGCGCAGGCGGGGTTGTTCGCGCTGGAGGTGGCGCTGTTCCGGCTGTTCGAGTCGTGGGGCGTCACGCCCGCTGTGCTCGGTGGGCATTCGATCGGGGAGATCTCCGCGCTGCACTGCGCGGGGGTGCTGGACCTGGACGATGCGTGCCGGCTGGTGGAGGCCCGTGGCCGGTTGATGGGCGAACTCCCGGCGGGCGGCTCCATGGTGGCGGTCGCGGCCTCGGAGGACGAGGTCCGCGCACACCTCACCGAGGGCGTGGACCTGGCGGCGGTGAACGGACCCCGGGCATGCGTCATCTCCGGCGACGAGCAGACAGTCGCCGAGGTCGCGAGCCACTTCGAGCGCACGAAGCAGCTCACGGTGAGCCACGCGTTCCACTCGGCGCGGATGGAGCCGATGCTCGACCAGTTCCGCGCCGTGGTGCAGCAGCTGACCTTCCACGCACCGCAGATCCCCGTGGTCTCCAACGGGTCGACCGAGCAGATCACCGACCCGGAGCACTGGGTCTCCCACGTCCGGGACACCGTCCGGTTCGCCGACACCCTGCAGACCATGCACGCCGGGGTCGTCCTCGAACTCGGGCCCGACGCCACGCTCAGCGCGCTGGCCGAGCACGGGATCCCGGCCCAGCCCGACGTCATGAAGGCGCTGGGACAGCTGCACGCCGCAGGCGTCGACGTCGACTGGCCCCAGGTCCTGCCTGGAGCACAGCCCACCGACCTACCCACCTACCCCTGGCAGCACCAACGCTTCTGGCCCCCGGCGCCGCCCCGCCGGGCCGGCGACCTCCCTGCCGTCGGGCTCACGGGTGGGGAGCACCCGCTGCTCGGCGCGGCCATCGACCGACCGGACGGCGGGTGCCTGCTCACGGGCCGGGTCTCGACGGCCACCAACCCGTGGCTGGCCGACCACGTCGTCGCCGGCGCGGTCCTGCTGCCCGGCACGGCGATGCTGGAGCTCGCCCTCCACGCCGGAGCCCGGGTGGGGACCCCGCACGTCGCCGACCTCGCCCTGGAACTGCCGCTCGTGGTCCCCGACGACGAGGGGGTCGCGATCCACCTCGAGGTCGGTGCCCCGGTGGACGGCACCCGCACCGTCGCGCTGCACTCGCGCCCCGGGGGCACCGACGCGGGCTGGACCCGTCACGCCGTCGGGACGCTCACCGCCACCCCGACGACCACCCCCAGCGACCTCCCGACCGGCGGCGACCCCGCGGACGTCACCGAGCTCGCCGACCGACTCGCGAGCGCCGGACTCACCTACGGACCCGCGTTCCGCGGACTGCGGGCAGCCCGTCGCACCGACGACGGCCTCGTCGTCGAGGCCCGGCTCCCCGAACCCGTCGCGACCGACGGGCACCTCCTGCACCCGGCCCTGCTCGACGCCGTCGCGCAGGCCGTCGGGCTCGGCCTCCTCCCCGACGACGGCCGGGCCCGGCTCCCCTTCACCTGGCAGGACGTGACGCTGCACCGGACGGCCGGGCGGGCCGTCACCGCCCGCCTGACTGCCGCCGACGCCGCGGACACCGTCACCCTCACCCTCGTCGACCCCGACGACGGAGCACCGGTCGCCACCGTCGGCGGGCTCGTGCTCCGCCCCCTGCCCGACGACGCGGTGGCCGCCGCACGCGCCGCCCGCACCGACCCGCTGCTCGCCCCGACCTGGCACGAGCTGCCGGCCGGCGACCCGACCTCCGTCGGCGACCCGGCCACCGACTGGTCCCTGCTCGGCGAGCTCCCCGGGCTCGACGCCGTGCCGCACGAACCCGGCACCGAGCCCGCCGTCCTCGTCGTCGCCGTCGACACCGACGGACCCGACCCCGCCGCGGCCGCGCACACGGCGACCGCCACGCTGCTGCGCACGCTGCAGCAGGAACGGGCGGGCCTCGTCGTCGTCGTGACCCGGAACGGGCTCGCCGCCGACACCGACGACCCCGACCCCGCCGTGGCGGCCTGTGCCGGCCTCGTGCGCAGCGCCCAGGCCGAACGACCGGACGGGTTGCTGCTCGTCGACCTCGACCGCGACGTCACCGACCCCGCCCCGCTCCTGCGCGCCGCAGTGGCCGCGGCCGGGGCCGCTGCCGAACCGCAGGTCGCGGTCCGCGACGGCCGGGTCCTCGCGGTCCGCCTGACCCCCCGGCCCGACGACGAGCGGGTCGAGCTCCGTGGCCGGGTCGTCCTCACCGGTGCGACGGGGGCCCTCGGCACCCGGGTGGCGCGCCACCTCGTCCTCGCCCACGGCGTGCGCTCGCTCGTGCTGGCCGGCCGGCGGGGCGCCGACGCCCCGGGCGTCCCGGACCTGGTCGAGGAGCTGCGGGCGGCGGGCGCCGAGGTTGAGGTCGTGGCCTGCGACGTCGCCGACCGCGCCGCGGCCCGCGACCTCACCCGTGGAGCCTCGCTCGTCGTCCACACGGCCGGCGTCCTCGACGACGGCCTGCTCGACGACCTGACGCCCGAGCGGCTCGCGACGGTCCTGCGCCCGAAGGTCGACGGGGCCTGGGCCCTGCACGAGGCCACCCGCGACGAGGACGTGCCGCTCGTCCTGTTCTCCTCGGCCGCCGGAGTCCTGGGCGCGCCCGGCCAGGCCAACTACGCGGCGGCGAACGCCTTCCTCGACGCCCTCGCCCAGCACCGCCGGGCCGCAGGCCGGCCGGGGCTGTCGCTGGTGTGGGGGCCGTGGGACCTCGGGACCGACGCCGGCATGGCCGGTTCGCTCGACGACGCCGACCGCACCCGCATGCAGCGGTCCGGGATCGCGCCGGTCACGGCCGAGGAGGGCCTGGCCGCGTTCGACCGGGCTCTCGGCGCGGGCGTGCCCGTCGTCGCCCCGCTGCCGGTCCAGGTCGCGGCGCTGCGCGCGTCCGGCCGGAACGTCGCGGCGGCGCTGCGGGCGCTGGTCCCCGCCACGGCACCGGGCACGACTTCCGGCACGACGACGGGGACGACGACGGCCCTGGCTCTCGACGGGCTCGACGGCCCGGCCCGGGCGGACGCGGTGCTCGACCACGTCCTGCGCCAGGTCGCCGACGTGCTCGGCCACCCGTCACCGGCGACCCTCGACGAGCGCACCGGGTTCCTCGACCTGGGCTTCGACTCCCTCATGGGCGTCGACCTCCGCAACCGTCTGCAGGCCACGACCGGCGCGACGCTGCCGACGACGCTCGTCTTCGACCACCCGTCCCCGGCCGAGCTCGCCACACACCTCCTCGGCGCGCTCGACGCGTCCGGGGCCGGTGACCCCGGCGAGGCGGCCGAGTCGGTGCTGGTCGAGCTCGACCGCATCGGGTCGACGCTGGCGACGATCGGCGGCAACGGCCGCAGCGGCGCGATCGCCGCCCGGCTCGAGCACCTGCTCGGGCTCGTCGGGAACGGCGTACCGCGCTCCGAGCCGGGGCCGGACGACGGCACGGTCGAGGGTCTCGACGAGGCCTCCGACGACGAGCTCTTCGACTTCATCGACAGCGAGTTCGGCGACCGGGCGCGATGACCCGCCCGCGTCCCGCCCGACCCGAGACCCCGCGAGGATCCCATGGCCGATGAGGGCAAGCTCCGCGAGTACCTGAAGCGGGTCACCGCCGACCTCCACCAGACCCGGCAGGAGCTGCGCGACGTCGAGGCGGCGCGGACCGAGCCGATCGCGATCGTCGGGATCGGCTGCCGCTACCCGGGCGGGGTCGCCTCGCCGGAGGACCTCTGGGCGCTGGTCGAGGAGGGCGCCGACGCGGTCGCGGGCTTCCCGACCGACCGTGGCTGGGACCTCGACCGGCTCTACCACCCCGACCCCGACCACCCCGGCACCAGCTACTCCGACCAGGGCGGCTTCCTCTACGACGCGCCCCGCTTCGACGGCGCGGTGTTCGGCATCTCGCCGGCCGAGGCGCTGGCGATGGATCCGCAGCAGCGGCTGCTGCTGGAGACCTCGTGGGAGGCGTTCGAGCGGGCGGGGATCGACCCGACCACCGCCCGGGGATCACGGACCGGGGTGTTCGCCGGCGTGATGTACCACGACTACGCCTCCCGGCTCGTCGCGATCCCGGAGGCCTCGGCCGGCTTCGTCGGCACCGGCAACACCGGCAGCGTCATCTCCGGCCGCGTCTCCTACGTCCTCGGCCTGCAGGGACCCGCCGTCACCGTGGACACGGCGTGCTCGTCGTCGTTGGTGACGCTGCACCTGGCCTGCCAGGCGCTGCGGGCGGGGGAGTGCGACCGCGCCCTCGCCGGCGGCGTCACCGTCATGGCGACCCCGACGACCTTCGTCAACTTCAGCGCCCAGAAGGGCCTGGCCGCGGACGGTCGGTGCAAGTCGTTCGCGGAGTCCGCGGACGGCACCGGATGGTCCGAGGGCGCGGCGATGCTGCTGGTGGAGCGGCTCTCCGACGCCCAGCGGCTGGGGCACCCCGTGCTCGCGGTGGTGCGGGGCTCGGCGGTCAACCAGGACGGCGCCTCGAGCGGGCTGACGGCCCCGAACGGCCCGTCGCAGCAGCGGGTCATCGCCGACGCCCTCGCGGCCGCCGGCCTCACCCCCGTGGACGTGGACGCCGTCGAGGCCCACGGCACCGGCACGACCCTCGGCGACCCGATCGAGGCCCAGGCCCTGCTCGCCACCTACGGTGCCGCCGAGCGCGACGAGCCACTGTTCCTCGGCTCGGTGAAGTCGAACCTCGGGCACACGCAGGCCGCGGCCGGAGCCGCCGGCGTCATCAAGATGATCATGGCGATGCGGCACGGCGTGCTGCCGGCGTCGCTGCACGCGGGCGAGCCGTCGAGCCGGATCGACTGGTCGGCGGGCGCGGTGTCGCTGCTGGCGTCGGCCCGGGAGTGGCCGGAGGTCGGTGACCGCCCGCGGCGGGCGGCGGTGTCGTCGTTCGGGATCAGCGGCACGAACGCGCACGTGGTGCTGGAGTCGGCGCCGGGTGTCAGCGGTGGCACACGGCTGCCGTCGAGTGTCAGCGACGGGACACGGCCACTGGCCGACGGTGGAGAGCCGGATGTCAGTGGTGGCACACGGCTGCCATTGGGTGTCAGTGGTGGGCCACGGCTGGTGCAGCCGTGGGTGCTCTCGGCACGGTCGTCGGGCGCGCTGCGCGGCCAGGCCGAGCGGTTGGCCGCCTGGGCCCGAGAGCACGACGGGTTCGTGACGTCGGGTGTGGCGGCCGGGTTGGTACGCACGCGGGCGTCGCTGGAGCACCGGGCGGTCGTGGTCGGCGATCGGGACGAGCTGCTGGCCGGCCTGGACGCGATCGCGGAGGGGAAGCCGACCGGTCAGGCAGTGAGCGGGCTCGCCGGGTCGGTGCGCCCCGGCCCCGTGTTCGTGTTCCCGGGTCAGGGGGCGCAGTGGGCGGGAATGGCCCGCACGCTCGTCGGCGAGGAGCCGGTGTTCGCCGAGGCGCTGGCCGAGTGCTGTGCGGCGTTGGAGCCGCATCTGGGCTGGGACCTGCACGCCGCGCTGCTCGACGGCGGCGATGAGTCGTTCGATGTGGTGGGGGTGCAGTGTGCGTCGTGGGCGGTGATGGTCGCCCTGGCGAAGCTCTGGGCGTCGTGGGGTGTCACGCCGTCGGCGGTCGTCGGTCACTCGCAGGGTGAGATCGCCGCCGCGGTCGTGGCCGGTGGGCTCACGGTGGAGCAGGGCGCCCGGGTCGTCGTGCGCCGCGCCGCCATCATTCGCGAGCACCTCGCCGGGCACGGGGCGATGGCCTCGGTGCCGCTGCCCGCTGCGCAACTCGAGTTGCCGGACGGTCTTTCGATCGCTGCGGTCAACGGGCCCGCCTCCACCGTGGTCTCCGGCGATGTCGAAGCCGTCGAGGCGTTCCTCGCGGCGTCCCCGGTCGAAGCCAAGCGGATCGCCGTCGACTATGCGTCGCACTCGCAGCACGTCGACGCGGTCGTCGACACGATCACCACCGAGCTCGACGGGCTCACACCACAGACGAGCACCACCCCACTGTTCTCCACGGTCCGAGCAGAACTCCTCGACACCACAGCGATGGACGCCGGGTACTGGGCGGAGAACCTCCGCCGTCCCGTGCAGCTCCAGCACGCCGTCGAGGCCCTCGTCGAGCGCGGTCACTCGATCTTCATGGAGGTCTCGCCGCATCCGGTGCTCACCGGGCCGGTGGGCGACACCGCCCCGGACGCCCTGGTGGTCGGGACCCTGCGCCGTGACCACGGCACCCGTCAGCAGGCCCTCCTCGCACTCGCCGCCCTGTACGTCCGCGGGATCACGCCGGACTGGGACGCTGTCATCGGCGAGGCGACCCCGGTCAAGGACCTGCCGACCTACGCCTTCGACCGCCGGCACTACTGGCCCGAGACGCCGGCGTGGGCGGACCCGGCCCCGGGGATCGGCGGCTCGGCCGTCGAGCAACGGTTCTGGGACGCCGTGGAGCGTGGCGACGTCGACGCGGTCGGCACCACCCTCGCCGTCGGGACCGACCGTCCGCTCCACGAGGTGCTGCCCGCCCTCGCCGACTGGCACCGCGACGCCCGCCGCACCGCGACCGTGGACGGCTGGCGCTACCGGATCGCCTGGCGCCCGGTCACCGACCTGCCGCGTCCGGCCCTGACCGGCCGCTGGCTCGTCGTGGTGCTGGAGGCCGGGGTCGACGGGGTCGAGGTGATCGGCGACGCCCTGACCCGGGCCGGCGCGACCCCCGTCGTCGTCGCCACCCCGACGCAGGACCGGAGTGCCGTCGCCGACGCGCTCCGGGACGCGGTCGACGAGGAGCCGGTCGCGGGCGTGCTGTCCCTGCTGGTGCTCGACGAGACCCCGCTGCCGGGGCACCCCGCCGTGCCCGCGGGGTTCGCCGCCACCCTCGCGCTGGTCCAGGGACTCGGGGACGCGAAGGTCGGGGCGCCGCTGTGGTGCCTGACCCGCGGGGCCGTCGCGACCTCGCGCGCCGAGGGACTCGACCACCCGCATCAGGCGCTCGTGTGGGGCCTCGGGCAGGTGATGGGCCTGGAGTACCCGCAGCGCTGGGGCGGGCTGGTCGACCTGCCGCCCGACCTCGACGCGACCGCGGCCGACCGGCTCGCCGCCGTCGTCGCCGGGCCGACCGAGGACCAACTCGCGATCCGCCCCTCCGGCGTCCTCGCGCGCCGTCTCGACCGGGCCCCGCTGCGCGACGCGACGCCGACACGGTCATGGAACCCGCACGGCACCGTGCTGGTCACCGGCGGGACCGGCGCCCTCGGCGGGCACGTCGCCCGCTGGGCTGCCCGCCGCGGTGCCGCACACCTCGTGCTGACGAGCCGCCGCGGCGACGCCGCCGCCGGCGCCGCCGAGCTGCGCGAGGAGCTGGCCGCGCTCGGCGCCCGCGTCACGATCGCCGCCTGCGACGTGGCCGACCGCGACGCCCTCGCCGCGCTGCTCGACGGGATCGACGACCTGTCCGCCGTCGTCCACACCGCCGCGGCCCTGCACGACTCCGTGATCGAGGCGCTCACGCCGGTCGAGGTCGAGTACGCGCTGCGGCCGAAGGTGGCCGGCACCGCCCACCTCGACGAGCTGACCCGCGACCGCGACCTCGACGCGTTCGTCCTGTTCTCCTCGATCTCGGCGTCGTTCGGCACCCCGGGGCAGGGCAACTACGCGCCGGGGAACGCCTTCCTCGACGCGTTCGCCGTGCACCGCCGCGGGCTCGGCCTGCCCGCCACCGCGATCGCCTGGGGCGCCTGGGCCGAGGGCGGCATGGCCGAGGGCGAGCTCGGCGAGCTGCTCTCCCGTCACGGCATGCCCGAGATGGCGCCCGACCTGGCGCTCGCCGTCATGGAGCAGGCCGTCGAGCACGACGAGCCGTTCCTCACGGTCGCCGACGTCGAGTGGGACCGCTTCCACGTCGCCTTCACCGCCACCCGCCCGAGCCCGCTGCTCTCCGAGATCCCCGACGTCGTGGCCCTCGGTGCGACCACGACGACGGGCGACGAGCCCGGCGACGACGTCGCCTCCCGCCTGCGGGCCCTCCCCGCCGCCGAGCGCGACCGTGCCCTCCTCGGGCTGGTCCGCGACCAGGTCGCCGCCGTGCTCGGGCATACCGGCGCCGAGGACGTCCCCGCCGAGCGGGCGTTCTCCGACCTCGGCTTCGACTCGGTCACCGCGGTGGAGCTCCGCAACCGCCTCGGGACCGCGACCGGGGTGCGGCTGCCGGTCACCCTCGTCTTCGACCACCCGACCCCGCGGGCCCTCGCCGACCACCTCGCCGCCGGGATCACCGGCACCGACGCCGGCGTCGGGCCGACCCCCGCCGTCGTCGGGCCCGCCACCGACGACGACCCCATCGCGATCGTGGGCATGGCCTGCCGCTTCCCCGGGGGCGTCGACACCCCGGAGGCCCTGTGGGAGGCGCTCGTCGCCGACCGGGACCTCATGTCCGACTTCCCGGCCGACCGGGGCTGGGACCTCGACCGGCTCCACGACCCCGACCCCGACCACCCCGGCACGACCTACACCCGCACCGGCGGGTTCCTCGACGACCCGGGCGCCTTCGACGCGTCCCTGTTCGGCATCAGCCCGCGCGAGGCACTCGGCATGGACCCGCAGCAGCGGTTCGTGCTGGAGACCGCGTGGGAGGCGTGCGAGCGGGCGGGCGTCGACCCGACCTCGCTGCGCGGCACCCGGACCGGCGTGTTCATCGGCACCAACGGCCAGGACTACGGGGCCCTGCTCGTCGGCGCCGGCGGCTCGGACGGCTACGTCGCCACCGGCAACACCGCCAGCGTGCTGTCCGGGCGGCTGTCCTACACCTTCGGGCTCGAGGGGCCGGCGGTCACGCTGGACACGGCCTGCTCGGCGTCGCTGGTGGCCCTGCACTGGGCCGCGCACGCGCTGCGGTCGGGGGAGTGCACCGCGGCGCTGGTCGGCGGCGTGACGGTGATGGCCACGCCGGGCCTGTTCGTCGAGTTCGCCCGGCAGCGCGGCCTCTCGGTCGACGGCCGGTGCAAGGCGTTCGCCGCCGCGGCCGACGGGACGGGCTTCTCCGAGGGCATCGGCATGCTGCTGGTCGAGCGGCTGTCGGACGCCGAGCGGCTCGGGCACGAGGTGCTGGCCGTGGTCCGCGGGTCCGCGGTGAACCAGGACGGGGCGTCGAACGGCCTGACCGCGCCGAACGGCCCGTCGCAGCAGCGGGTCATCCGCGCCGCGCTCGCCGCCGGCGGGCTGGGCCCCGCCGACGTGGACGCGGTCGAGGCGCACGGCACCGGCACGACCCTCGGCGACCCCATCGAGGCGCAGGCCCTCCTCGCGACCTACGGCGCCGTCGAGCGGTCCGAACCCCTGTGGCTCGGCTCGGTGAAGTCGAACATCGGGCACACCCAGGCCGCGGCGGGCGTCGCCGGCGTGATCAAGATGGTGGAGGCGCTGCGGCACGGAGTGCTGCCCGCGTCCCTGCACGTCGACGAGCCGTCGCCGCACGTGGAGTGGTCCGCCGGCGCGGTGGAGCTGCTGACCGCGTCCCGGGCGTGGCCCGAGACCGGCGACCGCCCCCGCCGGGCGGGCGTGTCGTCGTTCGGGGTGTCGGGGACGAATGCGCACGTGGTGCTGGAGGCGCCGCCGGCCACCTCCGGTGTCAGCGATGGTCCGTTGCTGACGTCTGACGTCAGAACGGCTCCACTCGCACAGCCGTGGGTCCTCTCGGCGCGGTCGGCGGGGGCGCTGGCCGGGCAGGCGAGGCGGTTGGCCGCGTGGGCCCGGGAGAACAGCGGGTTCCTGACGTCGGGTGTGGCGGCCGGGTTGGTGCGCACGCGGGCGTCGCTGGAGCACCGAGCGGTGGTGGTGGGGGACCGCGACGGTCTGCTGGCCGGCCTGGACGCGGTCGCCCTCGGCGAGCCCGCGCCGTCGGCGGTCTCCGGCGTGCTGCGCGGCGACCCGGATCCGTCGGTGGTGTTCGTGTTCCCGGGTCAGGGGGCGCAGTGGGTGGGGATGGCTGCCGCGCTGGTCGGCGAGGAGCCGGTGTTCGCCGACGCGCTCGGAGAGTGCTGCGCCGCGCTCGAACCGATGCTCGGCTGGGACCTGTATGCCGCACTCGTCGACGGTGGGGATGAGTCGTTCGACGTCGTGGGGGTGCAGTGCGCGTCGTGGGCGGTGATGGTCGCCCTGGCCAAGCTGTGGCGCTCGTGGGGTGTCATGCCCTCGGCGGTGGTGGGCCACTCCCAGGGTGAGATCGCCGCGGCGGTCGTGGCCGGTGGGCTGAGCGTCGAGCAGGGCGCTCGGGTGGTGGCGCGTCGCGCGACGGTGATCCGGGAGCACCTGGCGGGGCACGGGGCGATGGCCTCGGTGCCGCTGCCCGCGGGAGAGCTCGAGCTTCCCGACGGCCTGTCGATCGCGGCAGTCAACGGGCCCGCCAGCACCGTGGTCTCGGGTGACGTCCCAGCGGTCGAGGCGTTCATCGCGCAGTCCCCGGTCGAGGTGAAGCGGATCGCGGTGGACTACGCGTCGCACTCGCAGCACGTGGACGCGGTCGTCGACACGATCACCAGGGAGCTCGACGGGCTGAGCCCGGTCACCGGCGCCATTCCGCTGTTCTCCACCGTCCGAGCAGAGCTGCTGGACACCGCAGACATGGATGCGGGCTACTGGGCGGAGAACCTCCGACGCCCCGTCCAGCTCCAGCAAGCCGTCGAAGCACTTGCCGAGCAGGGCCACGGCATCTTCGTCGAGGTCTCCCCCCACCCGGTGCTCACCGGGCCGGTCGGGGACACCGCCCCGGACGCCCTGGTGGTCGGGACCCTGCGTCGCGATCACGGCACCCGCCGGCAGGCCCTGCTGGCGCTGGCCGCCCTGCACGTCCGCGGCGTGACCCCCGACTGGGATGCCGTCATCGGCGACGCCGAGCCGGTCACAGGCCTGCCGACCTACGCCTTCGACCACCGTCACTACTGGCCGACCGTCGACCCCGCCGCGGTGGCCGCGACCGTCGCCGCGGCCACGAACCCCGACGAGGCCGCCTTCTGGGCCGCCGTCGAGTCCGAGGACCCCGACGCCCTGGCTGCCGCCCTGGACGGCGAGCTCACCGACCCCGTCCGGTCGGCCCTGCCCGACCTCGCCCGCTGGCGCCGAGGTCGTCGCGAACGGGCCACGCTCGACGGCTGGCGCCACCGGGAGCGCTGGACCCCCCGGGCCTCCGCGGACGGTCGCCCCGCCGGCCGGTGGCTGCTGCTCACCCCGCCGGACGGGCCGGACCTCGCGGCGGCCTTCGACGACGCGACCGTGCTCACGGTCCCCGAGGACGTCGACCGCGCCGACCTCGCCGCGCGCCTCGTCGCCGAGGCCCCCGACGGGGTGCTCTCCCTGCTCGCGCTCGGCCCCGCCGACGGCGACACCGCGCATCGCGCCGCGACCCACGCGGCCCGGCTCGCGACGACGGTCCGGGCCCTCACCGACGCGGGTGGTGCGGCGCGGCTGTGGGTGGCGACCCGCGGCGCGGTCACCACCGGCCGTGCGGACCGGGTGACCGACCCCGCCGGCGCCGCGCTCTGGGGCCTCGGGCGCGTCGTCGCCCTCGAGCACCCGGACCGCTGGGGCGGCCTGGTCGACCTGCCCGACGCGCTCGACGACCGCGCCGTCGCCCGCCTCGCCGACGCGCTCGCGGCAGGCACCGAGGACCAGCTCGCCCTGCGCCCGACCGGCGTGTCGGTGCGCCGACTCGAACCCGCCCCGGCGCCCGACGTCGACGGCGCGTGGACGCCCCGCGGCACCGTGCTGATCACCGGTGGCACCGGCGGCGTCGGCAGCCAGGTCGCGCGTCACCTCGCCCGGCTCGGTGCCCCGCACCTGCTCCTCACCGGCCGCCGCGGGCCCGACACCCCCGGCGTCGACGACCTCGTCGCCGAGCTCGCCGCGCAGGGCACCGAGGTCACCGTCGCCGCCTGCGACGTCGCCGACCGCGACGCCCTCGCCGCCCTCCTCGACGACGTGCCCGCGGACCGGCCGCTCTCCGCCGTCCTGCACGCCGCCGGGGTCCTCGACGACGGGGTCGTCGACGCCCTGACCCCCGACCGGTTCGCCACCGTCCTCGCGCCCAAGGTCGCCGCGGCCGAGCACCTCGACGCCCTGACCGGCGACCTCGACGCGTTCGTGCTGTTCTCCTCGCTCGCCGGCGCGATCGGCAGCGCCGGGCAGGGCAACTACGCCGCCGCGAACGCCGTCCTCGACGCCCTCGCCGCCCGCCGCCGCGCCGACGGCCGTCCGGCCACCGCGATCGCGTGGGGCGCGTGGGGCGGCGGCGGGCTGGCGGAGGTCGGACCGCAGGAGGAGCGACTGCGCCGCGCGGGGCTGCGCCCGATGGACCCCGCCCGCGCGAGCACCGCCCTGACCGACGCCGTCACCGCGGGGGACACCACGCTCGTCGTCGCCGACGTCGACTGGCCCCGCTTCGCCGCCGGCTTCACCGCCGCCCGCCCGTCCCCGCTGCTCGCCGCCTACGCCGCGGACCGCGAGGAGGACGCGCCGGAGGACGCCTCGCCCTGGTCCGCGCTGCTCGCCGACCTGCCCGCGGGGGAGCGCACCGCCGCGGCGACGGCGTTCGTCACGAAGCGCGCCGCCGCGGTGCTCGGCCACGCCGAGGCCGACCTCGACCCCGACCGTCCCTTCCGCGACCTCGGGATCGACTCGCTCACCGCGGTCGAGCTGCGCAACTCGCTCGGGGCCGCCGTCGGGCGTGCACTGCCGTCGACCCTCGTCTTCGACCACCCGACACCGGCCGCCGTCGCCGGCCACCTCCTGGAGCTCACCGGCGACGCGACCGTCGAGACCGTCCCGACCGCCCCCGCGCCGGTCGCGGTCGACCCCGACGACCCCGTGGTGGTCGTCGCGGTCAGCTGCCGGCTCCCCGGCGGGGCGGACAGCCCCGAGACCCTGTGGGACCTGCTCGCGGACGGGGTCGACGCGGTCGGCGACCTCCCCGAAGACCGTGGCTGGGACCTCGACGCCCTCTACGACCCGGACCCCGGCGCCAGCGGCACCTCCTACGTGCGGGCCGGCGCCTTCGTCCGCGACGCCCCCGACTTCGACCCCGGCCTGTTCGGCATCAGCCCGCGCGAGGCCCTCGCGATGGACCCGCAGCAGCGCCTGCTGCTCGAACTCGGGTGGGAGGCCTTCGAGCGCGCCGGGATCGACCCGACGTCGCTGCGCGGCTCCGCCACCGGCGTGTTCGCGGGCGTGAACTACCAGGACTACCCGTCGCTGCTCGGGATGGCGGCGCAGGACGGCGCCGAGGGCTTCATGGTCACCGGCAGCGCCGGCAGCGTCATCTCCGGCCGGGTCGCCTACACGTTCGGGCTCGAGGGCCCCGCGGTCACCGTCGACACCGCCTGCTCCGCCTCGCTCGTCGCGCTGCACCTCGCGGCCCAGGCCCTGCGCGGCGGCGAGTGCGACCTCGCCCTCGTCGGCGGCGTCACCGTCATGTCCACCCCCGGCATGCTCATCGGCTTCTCCCGCCAGCGCGGCCTGGCCGCCGACGGCCGGTGCAAGCCGTTCGCCGACGCCGCCGACGGCACCGGCTGGGGCGAGGGCGCCGCGACCGTGCTCGTGGAGCGGCTCTCCGACGCCCGCCGCCGCGGGCACCCGGTCCTCGCGGTCCTGCGCGGCTCGGCGATGAACTCCGACGGCGCCTCCAACGGCCTCTCCGCGCCCAGCGGCCCGGCCCAGCAGCGCGTCATCCGGGCCGCCCTGACCGCGGCCGGGCTCGCCCCCGGCGACGTCGACGCCGTCGAGGCGCACGGCACCGGCACCACGCTCGGCGACCCGATCGAGGCCGGTGCCCTGCTCGCCACCTACGGCCGCGACCGCGACCGGCCGCTCTGGCTCGGCTCGGTCAAGTCCAACCTCGGCCACACGCAGGCCGCGGCCGGGGTCGCGGGCGTGGTCAAGGCGGTCCTGTCCCTGCAGCACGACCGGCTGCCGCGCACCCTGCACGTCGACGCCCCGTCCACCCACGTCGACTGGTCCGCCGGGGACGTCCGGCTGCTCACCGACGCCGTCGACTGGCCCCGCGACCCCGCCCGCCCGCGCCGCATCGGCGTCTCCGCCTTCGGGGTCTCGGGCACGAACGCGCACGCGGTGCTCGAGGAGGCGCCGCCGGTCGACGAGCCGATCCCCGTTCCCGACGGCGGGTCGGGGCCGGTCGCGATCCCGGTCTCCGGGCACGACCCCGAGGCCCTCGCGGCCGCCGCCGGCCGGCTCGCCGCCGCGGTCCCCGACCGATCCCTGCCGGTGTTCGCCCGCGCGGCCGCCCTCGACCGGGCGCACCTCGAGCACCGGGCCGTCGTCGTCGCCGACGACCCGGCCGCGGCGCGCGCCGGCCTCACCGCCCTGGCGGGCGGGGAACCGGCGCCCGACGCCGTCGTCGGGCGGGCCCGGGGCCGGACCCGCCTCGCCATGCTGTTCACCGGGCAGGGCGCGCAGCGTGCAGGGGCCGGGCGGGAGCTGTACGCGGCCCTGCCGGTGTTCGCCGCGGCCCTCGACGAGATCTGCGCCGCCGCCGACCGCCACCTCGACCGGCCGCTGCGCGACCTGGTCCTGGCCGACCCCGGCACTGCGGACGCCGCGCTGCTCGACCGCACCGAGTACACCCAGCCCGCCCTGTTCGCGCTCGAGGTGGCCCTCGCCCGGCAGCTCGCCGCGTGGGGGATCCGGCCCGACGTCGTCGCCGGCCACTCGGTCGGCGAGATCACCGCCGCGCACGTCGCGGGTGCCCTGGACCTCGACGACGCCGTCGCGCTCGTCGTCGCCCGCGGCGCGATCCTCGCCGCCGCCCCGGCCGGCGGGGCGATGACCGCGATCGAGGCGTCCGCCGAGGAGGTGGCCCCGCTGCTCGCCGGCCGCGACGGCGTCGACCTCGCCGCCGTCAACGGCCCGCGCGCGGTGGTCGTCGCCGGCGGCCCGGACGAGGTCGCCGCGGTCGTCGCGGCCCTCGGCGACCGGCGCAGCCGGGCGCTCACCGTCAGCCACGCCTTCCACTCGCCGCACATGGATCCCGTCCTCGACCGCTTCCGGCCCGCCGCCTCCGGCCTGACCGCCCGGCCCGCGACCGTGCCCGTGGTGTCCGCCCTCACCGGCGACGTCGTCGACCCGGCCGAGCTCGCCGACCCCGGCCACTGGGTGCGCCACGTCCGCGGCACGGTCCGCTTCGCCGACGCGCTCACCGCGCTGGGCGGCCGCGGCGTCACCACCTACCTCGAGGTCGGGCCCGACGCCGTCCTCGCCGCGATGGCGCGGACGGTGGTGCCCGACGCCCACGTCGTCACCACCCTGCGCGACGGGCAGCCCGAGACCCGCGCGCTGACCACCGCGCTCGCGCAGCTGCACGTCGCCGGGCGCAGCCCGGACTGGGACGCCGTCCTGCCCGGCGCGGGCCACGTCGACCTGCCCACCTACCCCTTCCGCCGGCGCCGCTTCTGGCCCGAGATCGACCCCGCCGCGCTGCCGGCGGCCTCGGCCGACGAGGCCGGCTTCTGGGCCGCGGTCGACGCGGGCGACCCGCACGCCGTCGCCGACGTCCTCGGGGTGGGGCCGGCGGAGGTCGGCGGCGGGGTCATCGTCGAGCCGGCCGCGGCGCTGGCCCCGGCCGTGCCGCTGCTGGCCGCGTGGCGCCAGGCCCGCCGGCGCACCGGCCCGGAGCGGTGGCGGCATGCCGAGACCTGGCAGCCGGCCGACCCCGGGCCGCCCACGGCCGGCGGCACCTGGTGGCTCGTCACGCCCGACGGCGGGACCGACGGACCGGAGGCCGAGCTCGTCCGCCGGGCCCTCACCGGCACCGGCGCCGACGTCGTCGCGGTCGCGACCGACGCCCTGCCCGACGGCGCCCCGGACGGGATCGTGCTCGTCGTCGGGGCCGACCCGACCCACCCCGCGACGGTCCCCGCGGCGACGACCGCCGCCCTCGCGCTGGTGCAGGCCGGTGCCGGCCGCCTGTGGTGCGTCACCCGCGGGGCGGTCACGACGGCGGGTGACGACCCGGTCGTGTCCCCGGCCGCCGCGCAGCTCTGGGGGCTCGGCCGCGTCGCGGTCCTCGAGCACCTCCAGCGGTGGGGCGGCGTGGTCGACCTGCCGGCCCTGCCCGCCACGTCCGACCCCGCGACCGCCCTGGCGGCCTGCCTCACCGGCGCACACGGCGAGACCGAGCTCGCCGTCCGCGGCCGCGGGGTGCTCGCCCGCCGGCTGCGCCCCGAGCCCGCCGGCGGCGAGACCGCGCCGGTCCGGCTCGACGGCACCGTCCTCGTCACCGGGGGCACCGGTGCGCTCGGCGGGCACGTCGCGCGCTGGGCCGTCGACGCGGGCGCCGAGCACGTCCTGCTGCTCTCCCGCCGCGGCGCCGACGCCCCCGGCGCCGCGGCGCTGCGCGGCGACCTCGAGCAGCGGGGCGCCCGGGTGACCCTGGCCGCCGCCGACGCGGCCGACCGCGACGCGCTGGCGGCCGCCCTGGCCGCCGTGCCCGCCGACGTCCCGCTGCGCGCCGTCGTGCACACCGCGGCCGTCCTCGACGACGGGATGCTCGACGCCCTCGACGCCGACCGGCTCGCGACGGTGCTGCGCGCCAAGGTCGACGCGGCGGTCCTGCTCGACGAGCTCACCGCCGCCGCCGACCTCGCCGCCTTCGTGCTCTTCTCGGCCTTCGCGGGGGCCGTCGGCGGGCCGGGGCAGGGCTCCTACGCCGCCGCCAACGCCCACCTCGACGCCCTCGCCGCCCGCCGCCGCGCCACCGGACGGCCGGCGACGGCGATCGCCTGGGGCGCCTGGGCGGGCGACGGCATGGCCGCCGCCGACGAGGTCGCGGTCCGGCTGCGCCGCAGCGGTATCGTCCCGATGGCCCCGACCGCCGCCGTCCGCGCCCTCGACACCGCCGTCGCCCGCGGCGACACCACCGTGGTCGTCGCCGACGTCGACTGGCCGGTGTTCGCCGTGGCGCACCCCGCACGCGTCCTGGACGGGATCCCCGCCGTGCGTCGCGCCCGCGCGGATGCGACCCCGTCGGCGCCCTCGGGCGCCGACGAGGCGGCCCGGACCTGGGCCGACACGGCGACCCCGGAGTCCGCGCTCGCCGCGGTGCAGGACGCGGTCCGGACGGTCCTGGGCTATGCCGAGGACGTCGAGCCCGACCGGGCCTTCGCCGACCTCGGCGTCGACTCCCTCACCGCGGTCGAGCTGCGCCACCGCCTCGCCGCGACCACCGGGCTCGCCCTGGAGACCACCGTCGTCTTCGACCACCCCGACCCGACGGCGCTCGCCCGTCACCTGCTCGAGCGGACCGGGGCCGGTGGCGCCACCACCGCCGGGCCGGTTGCGGCCGCCCTCGACGACGACCCGGTCGTCGTGGTCGGGACGGCCTGCCGCTTCCCCGGCGGCGCGGACTCGCCGGAGGCCCTGTGGGACGTGGTCGCCGCCGGCACCGACGCGTTCCGCCCGTTCCCGCGCGACCGCGGGTGGGACGCCGGCGCCCTCGGTCACGACGGGATCGTGCGCGAGGGCGGGTTCCTCGACGACGTCGCCGGGTTCGACGCCGAGTTCTTCGGGGTCTCCCCGCGCGAGGCCGTGGCCATGGACCCGCAGCAGCGCCTGCTCCTCGAGACCGCGTGGGAGGCCGTCGAGCGGGCCGGGATCGACCCGCGGACCCTGCGCGGCAGCCGCACCGGGGTCTACGCCGGTACCAACGGCGGGGACTACACCGCGCTGCTCACCGCGTCCCCGCAGCTCGCCGAGGCCGAGGGGTTCCTCGGCACCGGCAACGCCGCGAGCGTCGTCTCCGGCCGCGTCGCCTACGCCCTCGGGCTCGAGGGCCCGGCGCTGACCGTCGACACCGCCTGCTCGGCGTCGCTGGTGGCGCTGCACCTCGCCGTCACGGCCCTGCAGCGCGGGGAGTGCGACCTCGCGCTCGCCGGCGGCGCCACCGTGATGTCCACCCCCGCGCTGTTCGCGGAGTTCCACCGGCAGGGCGGGCTGGCCTCCGACGGCCGGTGCCGGTCCTACGCCGAGGGCGCCGACGGCACGGGCTGGGGCGAGGGCGTCGGCGTGCTGCTCGTCGAGCGGCTCTCCGACGCCCGCCGGCACGGCCACCGGGTCCTCGCGACGGTGCGGGGGAGCGCGGTCAACCAGGACGGGGCCTCGCACGGGCTCACCGCCCCGAACGGCCCCGCCCAGCAGCGGGTCATCCGCGCCGCCCTCGCGGCCGGCGGGCTCAGCCCCGCCGACGTCGACGTCGTCGAGGGCCACGGCACCGGCACCGCCCTCGGCGACCCCATCGAGGCCCAGGCCCTCATGGCCACCTACGGGCAGGGTCGCGACGGCGAGCCGCTGTGGCTGCGGTCGGTGAAGTCGAGCATCGGACACACGCAGGCCGCGGCCGGTGTCGCGGGCGTGATCACGATGATCGAGGCGCTGCGCCGCGGGGTCCTGCCGGCCTCCCGGTACGCCGACGCGCCGTCGGGACACGTGGACTGGTCGGCCGGCGCGGTGTCGCTGCTCGCCGCGAGCCGCCCCTGGCCCGCGGTCGACCGGCCGCGCCGGGCCGCGGTGTCCTCCTTCGGGATCTCCGGGACCAACGCCCATGTCGTCCTCGAGTCCACGTCCGAGGACCCGGCGCCCGCCCCGGACGAGAGTCCGGCGCTGTGGCTGCTGTCGGCGCGCACCGACGAGGCGCTCGCCGCCGGTGCCCGCGCGCTGCGCCGCTGGGCCGACGAGCACCCCGGGGCCGCGCCCCGCGACGTGGCCTCCGCCCTCGCCGCGCGGACGCCGTTCGCCGCCCGGGCCGCCGTCGCCGGCGACCGCGACGCCCTGCTCGCGGGCCTGGACGCGATCGCCACCGGCGCGACCCGCCCCGGCGCCCCGGTCTCCGGCTCCCTCGCGGTCGTGTTCACCGGCCAGGGGTCGCAGCGCCCCGGGATGGGCCGCGCCCTCGCCGCCGCGTTCCCGGTGTTCGCCGCCGCGTTCGACGAGGTCTGCGCCCGCTTCCCCACCGAGGTCCGCGACGTCGTGCTCGGCGACGACGCCGGGGCGCTGGCCGGCACCCGCCACGCCCAGGCCGGGCTGTTCGCCGTGGAGACGGCGCTCTACCGGCTCCTCGCCGCGCACGGGATCACCCCCGCCGTCGTCGGCGGGCACTCGATCGGCGAGATCACCGCCCTGCACGTGGCCGGGGTCCTCGACCTCGACGACGCCTGCCGGCTCGTCGACGCGCGCGGCCGACTGATGCAGGACCTCCCCGAGGGCGGGGCGATGGTCGCGGTGGCCGCCTCCGAGGCCGAGGTGCGCGAGCACCTCCGGGACGGGGTCGACCTCGCGGCCGTCAACGGCGAGCAGGCGTGCGTGATCTCCGGTGACGAGGCTGCGGTGGCCGCCGTCGCCGAGGAGTTCCGCGCGCTCGGGCGCCGCACCCGGCCCCTGACCGTCTCGCACGCGTTCCACTCGCGGCGCATGGACCCGGTGCTCGACGACCTCCGCCGCGTCGTGTCCGGCCTGACCTTCCACGAGCCGCACCTGCCGGTGATCTCCAACGGCCGCCGCGACGGTGTCACCGACCCCGAGCACTGGGTGGCCCACGTCCGCGACACGGTGCGGTTCGCCGACACCGTGCGGGCGCTCGACGCGGGGACGGTCCTCGAGCTCGGCCCCGACGCCGTCCTCACCCCCGCCGTCGGCGAGCTCCTCGGCGCGGAGGCGGCCGTCCCCTCGCTGCGCCGCGACCGCGACGAGGTCGCCGACCTCCTGACCGCGCTCGGTGCCCTGTTCGTGCGCGGCCACGCCCCCGCCCGCGACGCGTTCGGAGGCACCCCGGCCGACCTGCCCACCTACCCCTGGCAGCACCGCCGCTTCTGGCCCGAGCCGACCACGACGACGGCACTCCCCGCCGACCCCGCCGGCCTCGCGGCGCTCGTCGCGCGCGGGGACGTCGCCGAGGTCGCCGAGGCCCTCGCGGTCGACCCCGACGCGCCCCTGGCCGAGGTCGTGCCCGCCCTCGCGGCACGGACCCGGCGGGACGAGGCCCGCGCGGTGAGCGCCGCCCTGCGCTACCGCGTGTCCTGGGTCCCCGCGGCCCGGACCGAGGCGTCGCGCCCCACCGGGTCGTGGCTCGTCGTGACCGCGCCCGGCGCCGACACCGGGACGGCCGAGCAGGTCCGCGGCGCCCTGGAGGGCCCCGTCGACCCCACCACCGTCGCCCTGCCCGCCGGGCGTGCCGCCGCCGTGGACGTGCTGCGGCCCCTGGCCGCCGCGCGCCCCGACGGCGTCGTCGTGGTCCTGGACGGGGCGGGCCGGGACGCGGCGGGGGCGGCCCTGCTGTCCCTCGACGCGCTCGCCGACGCGGCGGTCCCCGGCCGCGTCTGGTTCGTGACCCGCGGGGGAGCGGCCACCGACGCCACGACCGCGCGGCTCGCGGACCCCGACCAGGCCGCGGTCCGGGGCCTCGCCCGCGTCGTCGCCCTCGAGCAACCCGCCCGCTGGGGCGGGCTCGTGGACCTCCCGCCGCGGGAGCGGACCGACGGGCACCGCACGAACGGGCACCGCACGAACGGCCACGGCACGAACGGGCCCGGGACGAACGGGCACCGCACGAACGGCCACGGCACGAACGGCCACCGGCCCGACGACGGCCCGCTCCTCGCCGCGGTGCTCTCCGGCGCCGTCGAGGACGTCGTCGCGATCCGCGACGGCGGGGCGCTGGTCGCCCGCCTCGACCGGGTCCCCGCCGGGTCCGGGTCCGGGGCATCGGCCGACGACCGGCTCGGGACGGTGCTCGTCACCGGCGCCACCGGCCGCCACGGGCCGGATCTCCTGCGCGGGCTCGCCGCGCGGTCCGACGCGCTCGTCGTCCTGACCCGCCGTCGGGACCCCTCGCCGGCGACCGCCGCCGCCGTCGCGGCGATCACCGCCGACGGGACCCCCGTCCGGCTGGTCACCGGTGACGTCACCGACGCGGCCACCGTGCGCGGGCTGGTCGACGAGGTCCGGCCGGACACCGTGGTGCACGCCGCGGGCACCGACCGGATGGCCGGGCTGCACGACCTCGCGCCCGACGACCTCGACGACGCGCTGCACGCCAAGCTGCGCGGGGCGGAGGTCCTCGACGCCGCTGTCGCTCCGGGGACGGCCCTGGTCCTGTTTGCGACGATGGGCGGGGTCTGGGGCAGCGGCGGCCAGGGCGCGTACGCCGCGGCCGGTGCGGCGCTGGAGACGCTCGCGGCCCGCCGTCGGGCCCGCGGCGGTCGCACCCTCGCCGTCGCGTGGGGACCCTGGACGCCCGCCGAGGACGACGACCTGGGGATCCGCGCGGCGGAGGAGCTCCGCCGGCGGGGGATCGGCGTGGTCGCGCCCGACACCGCCCTCGACGTGCTGGCGACGTCGCTGACCGAGGACGCGGGCGTCGTGGCCGTGGTCGACGTCGACTGGTCGGCCTTCCTGCCCGGCTACACCTCCGGCGCACCCCGCCCGCTGGTCGCGGACCTGCCCGAGGCCCGGGCGCACGCCGACGAGCACCGCCGCGTCGTCGAGGACGCGGCCACCGACGCCCGGGACCTGGCCGACCGGCTCCGGGCGGCGGGCCCGAGCGAACGGCTCGAGCTGCTCCTCGACCTCGTCCGCCGGCGGGCGGCCGCCGTGCTGGGCCACGGCGCACCCGACGACGTCGAGCCCGACGCCCCGTTCCTCGAGACCGGCTTCGACTCCATGACCGCGGTGGAGATGCGCAACCGGCTGCGCGCGGACACCGGCGTCGAGCTCGCGCCCACCGTCCTGTTCGACCACCCGACCCCGACGGTCCTCGCCCAGCACCTCACCGACGTGCTGCTCGGCGAGCGGGCCGGGGCCTCCGGCGAGGGCGGCCGGGGCCTGCTGACCTCGCTCTACCAGGAGTCCGTCGGCAGCGGGCACACCACCGAGCTGATGACGATGCTCACCGACGTCGCGCGCTTCCGGCCCCGCTACACCGACCCGGCGCAGGCGAGGTCGGCGGGCACCTTGCGGTTGGCCCGCGGACCGGAGGACGGCGGGGACGGCGGGCCGCTCCCGCTGGTGTGCTGCAGCGGGATGGCCGCCGTGGCCGGACCGCACGAGTTCGCGCGGATGGCCGCCACCCTGCGGGGGCGCCGCGACGTGTGGGCGCTCTCGCTCCCGGGCTACAACGAGGGGGAGCTGCTGCCCGCCGACGCCGACGTCGCCATGGCCACCCTGGAGCGTGCGGTCGCCGAGGCCGTCGGGGACCGGCCCTTCGTCCTGTTCGGGCACTCCGCGGGCGCGATCGTCGCGCACGCCCTCGCCGTGCACCTCGAGCGCACCGGCAGCCCGCTCGCGGCGCTCGTCATGGCCGACACCTACACCGGCGAGACGATGCACGTGATGCAGGAGTGGCAGGACGACCTGACCGGCGGCATGTTCGTCCGGGAGCGCAGCTACGTGCCGGTCGACGACACCCGGCTCACCGCGACCGGCGCGTGGTTCGACCTGCTCAAGGAGTGGGTGCCCAGCCCGAACGTCGTCCCGACGCTGCTCGTGCGGGCCTCCGAGCCGCTCGGCCCGTGGACCCACGAGGAGGGCTGGCAGTCCCGCTGGCCCTATGAGCACACCGCCGTGGACGCGCCCGGGAACCACTTCTCGATGCTCACCGAGCACTCCCCGGAGGCCGCGGAGCTGGTCCACGACTGGCTGCGCGCCGAGGTCGAGCCGCGTCGCGCGCACGAACTCTCGGTGACGAACGGCCCGGCGGGGTCGTGAAACACCGTCCGACCCGGGATGATCACGGGTCCCCACCCCCTGCGAAGGAGGCGTCGTGACCGACACCGTGGCGCTGCCGGCCCCCGCCCTGCACCTCGCGGGCCTCCGCAAGGCCTTCGGCGCCACCGTCGCGGTCGACGGGGTGGGGCTGGACGTCCCGGCGGGCTCGTTCTTCGGCCTGGTCGGGCCGAACGGGGCGGGCAAGACCACCACGCTGTCCATGGCGGTCGGCCTGCTGCGGCCCGACGCCGGCTCCGCGGCGGTGTACGGGGTGGACGTGTGGTCCGACCCCGGGCGCGCCCGCGCGCTCATGGGAGTGCTGCCCGACGGGCTGTCGCTGCCGGAGAAGCTGACCGGCCGCGAGGTGCTGACCTACTTCGGGCTGCTCCGCGGCCTCGACGGCGCGACGGTCGACCGCCGCGTCGACGACCTGCTCGGGGTGCTCGACCTGCGCGGCGCCGAGGAGACCGCGGTCGGCGACTACTCCACCGGCATGCGCAAGAAGGTCGGGGTGGCCGCGGCCCTGCTGCACACCCCGCGGCTGCTGGTCCTCGACGAGCCGTTCGAGGCGGTCGACCCGGTCTCGGCCGCGACGATCCGCACGATGCTGCGCCGCGTGGTCGACGACGGCGGGTCGGTCATCCTCTCCAGCCACGTCATGGCCGTCGTCGAGCAGGTCTGCGACCGGGTCGCGGTGATCGCCGACGGCCGCGTGGTCGCGGCCGGCACCACCGACGAGGTCCGCGGCGGCGGCACCCTCGAGGACGCCTTCGTCGCCCTCGTCGGCGGCTCGGCGTCCGGGGCCGACGAGCTCACCTGGCTCGGGCGCTGACATGACCGGCACCCTCGTGCGGATGCGGCTGGCGGTGCTGCGGCGGTCCCTGTCCGGCGGCCGGGCCGCCGGTGTCGCGCTCGGCCTGGTGCTCGGGCTCGGCCTCGCCGCCGTCACGTGGTGGGCGGCGCTCGTCGACGCCACCGGCGGCCTGGTCGCGATCGTGCTGCTCGTGTGGGCGGTCGGCTGGGCGGTGGGACCGATGACGCCGATCGGGCGCGACGAGTCGATGCGCCCCGAGCACTTCGCCCTCCTGCCGATCCCGCCCCGGCGCCTCGCCCGCGGCCTGCTCGTGACGAAGGGGGTCGGCGTCGGCCCCCTGGTGACGCTCCTGGGGCTCGCCGCGCTCGTCGGACTCGGCATCGGCACCGGGAGCGTCACCGCCGCCCTGGTCGCGGTGCCGGCGGCCGTCCTGCAGCTCGCCGTCGTCGTGCTCGTCGCGGTCGTCCTCGACGCGACCATCGGCTCGGCGATGGGGTCGCGGCGCGGCGAGGTGTTCGGGCTCGCCCTGGTGGTGCTGCTCTGCGCCGCCGGTTTCTCCCTGCACTACCTGGTCGAGGGCCTGGTCCCGGCGCTCGTCGAGGGTCGTGCCGCCGAGCTCTCCGGGGTCGCACTCGCCCTGCCGTCGGCGTGGTCGGCGGTGGCGGTCACGGCCGCCGCCCGCGGGGACGTCGTCCTCGTCGTCGCGCCGCTGGCGGGCCTCGCCGTGCTCGCGGTGCTGCTGGTCCTCGCCTGGGGTGTCCTGGTCGAGCGCCGGCTCACCACCCGGACCGGCCACGCCGGGTCGCGCCGCACCGGCGGTCCGCCCCGGCGGATCCTGCCGGCGACCCCGACGGGGGCCGCGGCGGGCGTCGAGGTGCGCACCTGGCTGCGCGACGGCAACCGCCGCATCTACGCCGTGGCGTCCACCGCGGAGTCCGCCTGGCTCTTCGTGGTCCCCGGCCTCGCGGGCTGGGTCGGCGCGAGCTGGCTGTTCTGGGTCACCCTCCGGCTCACCAACGCGTACGGGGCGACCGACCGTCCCGGGGCGCCCGGCGGGGACTTCTGGCCGGTCCTGGTCGCCCCCGGGGCCGAGCGCGCGGACGTGCGGGGCCGGCAGCTCGCGTTCCTGCTCGTGGCCGGGCCGATCGCCCTGGTGCTCACGGCGGCCCCGCTGGTCGCCGGGCTCTCCGGGGTCGGCGACCCGACGGCGCTCGCGGCCCTGGTCGCGGCCCTCGGCGGCGCGGCTGGACTGTTCCCCTGGATCTCGGCCCGCCTGCCCTTCCGGCTCGGCACCGGCGGCAACGGCGGGTCCGTCACCGCCGCCCTGCTCACCTACGTGCCGGCGATGCTGGCGGTGGTGGCCCCCGGGATCGCCGTCTCCGTCGTCGGCCGGGTGCTCGACGTACCCGCCCTGACCTGGGCGGGCGTGGCCGTGGGCGCCGTGGTCGGCGTGGCGGTCGCACTCGCCGGCGGGGCGGCGGCGGCCCGGCGCCTCGCGGCGACCGGCCCGGAGGTCCTGGCCGCCGTCCGCGGCCGCGGGCGGGCCGGAGCCGACCGCGCCGACGCCCGCAGCGTCGCCGAGGCCTACGCGGCGTCCACCCCGCACGGCCCCGCCGGCATCGCACTGCAGCTGCTGCTCTGGGTCGGCGGCGGGCTCGTGCTCGTCGCCCAGGGCATCATCCCGGCGGTCCTCGAGCTCACCGGCAGCGCGACCCGCGCCTGGTTCCTGGCCCGCTACCTGCCCGACGCCCTCGCCTGGATCGTCATCGTCGTGTGCGTCGTCGCCGGGTCCGTCGCCTGGGTCGTGGCCTTCCGGCTCGACCAGGCCGCGAAGCGTGCGCGAGCGGCCCGCGCCGAGGCGGCCGCGGAGCCGGTCACCGTCGGCGTCTGACCCCCTGACCTGCACGGACGGCCCCCTAGACCGGGGTCGGTGACGCCCCGGCGCCCCTAGGGTCGGCGGCACACCGGTCCGGACGAGAAGGGTGTCGCCGCGATGGACGAGGAGATCCAGGCCGAGATCCCGGCCACGGTGGCGGAGGTCGCCGTCGGCACGGGCGACCCGGTGGCCGCCGGGGACGAGCTGATGCTCCTGGAGTCCATGAAGATGGAGATCCCGGTGGTCAGCGAGGTCGACGGCGTCGTGACCGCCGTGGACGTGGTCCCCGCGGACACCGTGCGGGCCGGCGACCGCATCGCCGTCGTGAGCCCCCGCGAGGCGGACCCGGCCGCCGGGACGGCGTGATGCCGTTGACCTCTCTGGCCGTCCGTGCCAAAATTTGGCCATGCGGACAAAAAATCGTCCGTCCAGCCAGGACGGGGAGCGCTCCTTCATCGAGCGCGCCCGCCGCTCGCAGATCATCGACGCGACCGTGGCGGTGATCGCCGAGGACGGCCTGCAGCAGGCCTCCCTCGCCCGCATCGCGGCGCGCGCCGGGATCAGCAAGGGCGTGATCTCCTACCACTTCACCGGCAAGGACGAGCTGATCCGCGAGGTCGTCACCGCGGTGTACACCGAGGCCGCCGAGGGCGCTCGCCCCGACGTCGAGGACGCGGCGTCGCACGCCGAGCGCCTGGCCGCCTACCTGCGCGGCAACCTCTCGTTCCTCGCCCGCAACCCGCAGCGGGTCCGGGCCCTGATCGACATCTTCTCCACCTTCCGGGGCGACGACGGCGACCTCGCCTACGACGTCCGCTCCACCGACCCCGTCGTCGAGCCCCTGGTCACCCTGCTGCGGCAGGGACAGGCGGACGGGGAGTTCACCGACTTCGACGCGACGGTCATGGCCCGCACCATCCGGGCCGCCGTCGACGCCGTGCCACCCCAGATGACGGCGTTCCCGTCCCTCGACGTGCACGCCTACGCGGATCAGCTCGTGCTGATCTTCACCCGCGCCACCACCGGAGGTGCGCCGTGACCGCGACACCCGGACCCCAGCGCCCACGACCCCGGAACACCGAGGACACCGAGGATCCCGAGGACACCATGACCCGCACCGCGCCCGCCCGCCCCGCCGCGGCGACCGACGCCCCGCAGCACTCGGCCCTGGTCTCGATCCTGGTCGACGTCGTCGCCCCCATCGTCATCTTCTACGTGCTCCGCGGCGTCGGGGTGGGCCAGGTGCTCGCCCTGCTGGCCGGCGCGATCGCCCCCGCGGTGCGCACGATCTACGTCGTGGTCCGCCACCGCACCCTCGACGCCATCGGCGCCCTCACCCTCTCGGTGATCGGGCTGACGGTCGTCACCTCGCTGCTCACCGGTGACGCCCGGTTCGCGCTGGCCCGCGACGGCGTCATCACGGCCGTGGTCGGGATCTGGATCCTGGCCACGCTCGCCCTGGCACGGCCGTTCATCTACACGTTCTCGACGGCGTTCATGGGCGCGGCCGAGCGGGCCTCCTGGGAGGAGTGCTGGGGGCGGTCGTCGAAGTTCCGCCACGGCATGCGGGTCCACACGGTGATCTGGGGCGTCGGCATGATCCTCGACTCCGCGATCCGGGTGATCATGGCCTACACCCTGCCCGTGGACTCGGTGCCGCTGCTCAACGGCATCCAGTACGCCGTGCTCCTCGTCGCGCTGTTCGCGATCAGCTTCGCCTACAGCCGCGCCACCGGCCTCGTCCCCGGGTCGCCGCACTACCCGGCCAAGCCGAAGCGGCGCTGACCCCGCCCCGAGCGACCGACCACACGGCCACCGAGGAGGAGGGCCGCAGACCATGGCACGCATCCTGTGGATGACCATCCCCGCGCAGGGGCACATCACCCCGACGCTCGCCGTCGTCGAGGCCCTCGTCGGGCGCGGCCACGCGGTGAGCTACCTGAGCACCCCGTCGCACGCGGCCACCGTCGCCGCCGCCGGGGCGGAGCCGATCCTGTACGCCACCAGCTGGAGCGCCCGCGGCGCCGAGGGCGGCGACCAGCCGACCGACGTCGACGCGAGCGAGGTGGCCGCCTGGGCCCCGCTGGTCATGCTCACCGAGGCGGCCGCCCAGATCCCGGCCGCCCGGCGCCACCTCGACGAGACCGACGACGTCTCGCTGCTCGTCTACGACACCACCACCCGCGTGGTCGCGCGCTCCCTCGCGCACGCCCACGGCCTCGTCGGGGTCGAGGTGTTCCCCTCGTTCGCCTCCGCCCCCGGGTTCTCGCTCACCGAGCACCTGCCCGACCCGGACGACGACGGCGGGTCGGCGGTGTCGGTCGACCCGGGGCACCCGGCGCTCGTCGAGTTCCACCGGCTCGCCCGCGAGATCCTCACCGACGCCGGCGGCCCGGCGCGGACCCCCGAGGAGCTCGCCGAGCAGGCGGAGCAGCGCAGCGTCGTGTTCGTCCCGCGCCGCTTCCAGCCCGGCGCGGAGGCGTTCGACCCGAGCTTCCGGTTCGTCGGCCCCGCCCTCGACCGCTCCCGGCCCGGCGGTCGGCGCGGCGAGGCCACGTGGGCACCTCCCGCCGACGGGCGCCCGGTGGTCCTCCTGTCGTGGGGGACCGAGGAGCCGCGGGCCGACGCGGCCTTCCTGCGCGACCGGACCCGGGCGTTCGTCGACGCCGGTCGGTACCCCGTCGTCTCCACCGGCTCGGTCCCGCCGGAGGCCCTCGGCGACCTCGGCCCGCACGCCGAGGCCGCGCCCTCGGTCCCGCAGCCCGCGGTGCTCGCCGGGGCCTCGGCGTTCGTCACCCACGCCGGCATGGGCAGCACGATGGAGGGCCTGTTCCACCGCGTCCCGCTCGTCGCCACCCCGAAGACCCCCGAGCAGGCCGCGATCGCCCGCCGGATCGAGGAGCTGGGCCTCGGGACCACCCGGTCCTACGCCGGCTCCTCGCCCGCCGACCTGGTCGACGCCGTCGACGCCGTCACCGACGACCCGTCCGTGGCCGCCGCCCTGCGCCGCTTCCGCGACGACATCGACGACGCCGGTGGGCCGGGGCAGGCGGCCGACGACATCGAGGACCTCCTGCCGCTGTCGGTGTGACTCAGGACAGCACGGCGGGGCGGTCGGCGCTCTCGGCGGCGAGCCGGAGCCCGGCGAGGCGCGCCAGCTCCGCCGTCGAGCGGCCCGCCAGCACTGCGGAGTGCAGGGCGTCCACGTCCGCGGACAGGTCCATGCCGTGCCGGTCGCGGAAGGACCGCCGCGCCCGCCGGTAGGAGGCGGAGGCCTCCGGGCGGCACCCGAGGGCGGACTCGGCGAGCATCAGGACCGCCCAGTGGCGCTCCCGGTCCGGGTGCGCCTCGACGAGGGCCCGCAGCACGGGGAGCGCGGCGTCGGCGGTCCCCCGCTCGATCAGGCACTCCGCCAGGGCGAGCTGGGCCGACTGGCGGCGCTCGTCGAGGCGGGTGGCCTCGACGCGCAGCGCCGGCACGTCGAGCACGTCGGCGAACGCGCTGGTGCCCCGCCACAGCGCGAGGGCCTCGCGCAGCGTCGCGGCGGCGGCCCAGGGGTCGGCGACCGCCCGCTGGGCGGCGGCGGCCTCGAGCCCGCTCTCGAACCGCCGGGCGTCGACCGCCTCGGGGGGAGCGCTGAGCACGTAGCCGTTGCGGCCGGTGGAGAGCCACTCCCGGTCGGCCGGGCCGAGCACCGAGCGCACCCGCTGCACGTGCTCGCGCACCATGGTCCGCGCGGAACTCGGGGGCTCCTCGCCCCAGAGCGCGCCCACGATCCGGTCGGTGGCGACGAACTCGCCGCGCCCGACGAGCAGCATCGCCAGCAGCTGGGTCGTCTTGCGGGGGAGCTGCCGGGCGGGGCTCCCCGCGGCGTACACGACGGTCGCCCCCAGGAGGCCGAACCCGGTCGCCGTCATGCCGCGACCGTATGCAGACGTATGCGGTCCGTCAACAAATGTGAACGGCGCCTCCCGCGACCGTGCCCGGTCAGGAGCCCGAGAACGCCGCCAGCTGCGCCGCCCGCACGTCGTCGGTCTGGGCCTGGACGAGGTGGAACATCGCCTCCCGCGACCAGCGCTGCTCGTGCGACGACGAGTACATCGCGGACCCGCCGCGGGCCGCGACGAGCCCGGCCGCCGCCCGGACGGTGAGCTCCGCGATCCGGCCGCGCAGCTCGAGGCGCTCGTCGACGAAGCGGTCGCGCTCCGGGGAGAACCGCAGCTCGTAGGCCCGCTCCCGCAGCGGCCACGCCGTCGATGCCAGGGCCCGGGCCTCCTCGACGGCGGCCGGGCGGTCGCGCTCGTGGCCGGTCCGCAGCGTCTCGTCGATGACCCGCAGGAGCAGGCCCAGGGTCGCGGGCTTCGTGTCCACCACGGTCCCCGCGTCGCGGCGCCGCCACTGGTCCACCGGCACCACCGCGGCCACCTCGGACGCGTCCACCGGCACGTCGTCCAGTGTCAGCCCGACCGTGCGCGTCCCGCCCATGACGGCGAGCGAGTACGGCTCGGACGCCCGCAGACCGCGCCGCTCGTGCGCGGGCAGCAGCGCGAACACCACCTCGCCGGAGTCGGCGACCCCCGCGATCAGCACGAGGTCGACCAGGCCCCAGCCGGTGCACCACTCCGCCCGACCCGAGAACCGCCACCCGGACCGGCCGTCGGGAACGGCCCGGATCGCCGGCGGACCCGGCCGGCGCAGGTGCGCCACGGCGATGCCGCCGAGCTCGTCGCCCCGGCAGAGCGCCTCGCGGTACTCCTCGGCGGCGGGGTGGGTCGAGTCCAGCGTCAGCTTCTGCGGCGTCCGGTGCTGGGTGAGTACGAACCACGTGGCGGCGTCGGCGCCCGCGAGGATCTCCTCGACCTCGGCGAGCGTGCGCTCGTCGCGGCCGAGCCCGCCCAGCTCGGCGGGCGCGGCGACGCCGTAGAGCCCCTGCGCGGCGAGCCAGCGCAGCAGGCACCGCTGCACGCCGACGGCGGGGTCGTCGCTGTCGGCGGCGTTCTCCAGCAGCATCTCGGCGGCCCCGCGCGCGAGCGCGAGCGGATCACTGCCGAGCGTCAGGTCCGGGGGGTGGACGCTCATGACCTCAGGGTCTCCAAGGGGAGCGGGGGAGTCGAGATCCGTTCTACCTGCCGGAACGTCACGAACCGAGCTCGGACTTGACCACCTTCCCGGTCTGGTTGCGCGGCAGCTCGTCGACGAACTCCACGTCGCGCGGGGACGCGAAGCGGGCCAGGTGGTTCTTGACGTGGTCGCGGACCTCGTCGGCGGACAGCTTCGCCCCGTCCTCGAGCACGAGGTACGCCGCGAGGCGCTGGCCGTACTCCTCGTCGTCGACCCCGACGACGGCGGCCTCCTTGACCCCGGACATGTCCCCGAGCAGGCCCTCGACCTCACCGGCGTGGATGTTCTCCCCGCCGGAGACGATCATGTCGTCGGCCCGGCCGGAGATGAACAGCAGGCCGTTCTGGTCGTAGTGCCCCAGGTCGCCGGTGCCGAGCATGTCGTCGACGACCTCGGTCTCGCCCCGCCCGCCGGTGTAGCCGGTGAACAGCATGTCGTTCCCGACGAAGATGCGGCCGGTCTCGCCGGCCGGGAGCTCCTCGTCGTCGTCACCCAGGATCTTCACGTCGGTGCCCGCCGGCGGGCGTCCCGCGGTCCCCGGCTCCTGACGCAGCTCCTCGGGCTTCGCGATCGAGGCCCACGAGACCTCGGTGGAGCCGTAGAGCATGTAGAGCTTCTCGCCGAAGGTGTCGAGGAACTCGGTCACCTTGTGCGGCGGCATCGCCGAGCCGGTCGCGGTCACCGTCTTCAGCGCGGAGGTGTCGTAGCGGGCGAGCACGTCCTCGTCGAGCTCGAGGATCTTCTGCAGCATCACCGGCACCGCGAACATCGACGTGCACCGGTGGATCGCGAGCTGGCGCAGCGCGTCCTCCGGGTCGAACTTCCGGCGCAGCACCAGCGTCGAACCCATCAGCGAGCCGATCTGGAAGGCCGCGAAGCCCCACGTGTGGAACAGCGGCGCCGACACCAGCGCGGGCTCGCGGGCGGTCAGCGGGATGCGCGAGAGGATCGCGTTGATCGGGCCGATGCCGTTGGGGGAGGGCCGCTCGGCGCCCTTCGGCGTGCCCGTGGTGCCCGAGGTGAGCACGATCGTCTTCCCCGTCGGCGGCTTCGTCGGCAGGTCCTTCGAGCCGTCGACGGCGATCAGGCCCTCGAGGGTGTCGTCGCCCCAGCAGCCGGAGCCCTCGTCCTGCCAGGCGCCGATGCGGGTGACCTTCGCGTCGACCTCGGAGAGCCGGTCGGCCAGGTCGGAGTCGACGACGATGCTCGTCAGCTCCTGCTCCTCGGCCACCGCCTTCATCTGCCCGGTCGACAGGCCGGTGTTCATCAGGACGACGTCCGCGCCGATCTTCGAGCACGCGATGATCGTCTCGACGGGCCCGCGGTGGTTGCGGCAGAGCACCGCGACCTTCGAGTCCGCCCCGATGCCACGGTCCGCCAGTGCCCGGGCGAGCCGGTCGGTGCGCTGCGCGAACTCGCCGTAGGTGACGGTGCCGCGGTCGTCGACGATGGCGATCTGGTCCGGGTGGCGGACGGCGCCGATCGCGTACGCGGTGGTCGGGGTGAAGCCGTACCGGTAGAGCGCGACCGGGAACCGCACGACCTTGTGCGGCGCGACCGGGGCCACCACCCCGGCCTGCAACAGCAGACGGACACCCGTCGCGAGCTCGGTCGGGGTACCGAAGGGTGTCCTCACCAGTGCACTCCAGGAAGCAGTCGGGCAAAGGCCTGTGCCCCGCGGGAGAGCGGACCGGTCTGCAGTGCGCGGTCCTCCCCGGGGGTCTTCTGGTCACTACCCTCACGCGCCGCCCGGGACTCCGGGAAGACGCGATAGGCGATGTGCATGACGACGTCGACCACCCGCGGGGCCAGGCTGGCCGACACCGCGCCGAGCGTGCCGAGGGCGGTCCCGACGTGCTTGGGCCGGTCGATCAGCGCGTTCACGACCATGTCCGCCGCCTCGTCGGGCGAGAGCGTCGGGAACGCGTCGTAGATCTTCGTGGGCGCGATCATGTCCGTGCGCACGAGCGGCATGTGCACCGTCGTGAACGTGACCCCGTCGCCGATCACCTCGGTGGCGACGATCCGGGCCCACGCGTCCAGCGCCGCCTTCGAGGCGACGTAGGCGGAGAACCGCGGGGGACCGGTCTGCACGCCGATCGAGGAGATGTCCACGACGTGGCCGAAGCGCCGCTCGATCATGTGCGGCAGCAGCGCGAGCGTCAGCCGGATCGCGCCGAAGTAGTTGATCGCCATGGTGCGCTCGAAGTCGTGGAACCGGTCGAGCTCCAGCTTCACCGAGCGGCGGATCGAGCGGCCGGCGTTGTTCACCAGCATGTCGATGCCGGTGTCCGGGCCGGCGTGGTCGGCGAGCATCGACTTCACCGTCGCGTCCACGGACTCGGCGTCGGTGATGTCGCAGGAGTAGGCGTGCGCCTGCCCGCCCTCGCGCTCGATCTCGGCCTTGACCTCGTCCAGCTCCTCCTGACGACGGGCCACGAGCAGCGGCACCCCGCCGCTGCGCGCGACGCGGATCGCGGTCGCGCGGCCGATGCCGCCGGACGCCCCGGTGATCACGACCCGGCGCCCGAGCAGGGGCGGCCCGGGACGCTGCCGCCGAGCGCGGTTGGGGTCGAGGTGCTCGCGCCAGAACCGCACCAGCGCCGGCGCGTAGTCGGCGAACTCCGGCGGACCGTCGCCGTCCAGGGCCTGCAGCGTCTGGTCCGCCGTGTAGACGCACGGGAACGTCAGGTGCGGCAGGACCTCGGGCGGGACGTCGAACTCGGCCAGCGCGATGTCACGGGCGGAACCGCCCGCCCCGGTGTCGGCGACCGACCCGGCGGCCCGGGTCAGGGCCTTCCCGACGGCGACCGGGAGGACGGGCACGAGCTTCGGCGCCCCGAGCGGGCCGGCGAGCGCGTTGTAGATCTCGGAGAGCGGCTGCGGGCGCGGGTTGACCAGGTGGAACGCGCGGCCGTCGGCGTCCGGGGCGTGCACCAGCCGGACCATCGCGTCCGCGACCCAGTCGACCGGGACGATGTTCGTGGCGCCCAGCTCCGGGGCGGGCACCCGCAGGAAGCCGGGCAACCGGCCGAGCGCGCTGATCGCGCCCATCAGGTAGTAGGGCCCGTCGATCTTGTCCATCTCGCCGGTCCGCGAGTCCCCGACGACGATCGCCGGCCGGTACACCCGCCACGCGATCGGGCTCTCGTCGCGGACGATCTTCTCGGCCGCGAACTTCGTCTCGTGGTACGGGTTGCCGAAGCTCTGCCCGAGGTCGAAGTCGTCCTCGGTGAACACGCCCTCGTGCTCCCCGGCGACCGCGACGCTGGAGACGTGGTGGATGCAGCGCGCCCCGATCTCGGCGGCGAGGAGCACGACGTGGCGTGTGCCGTCGACGTTCGCCGAGCGGTTCGCCTCCTCGTCCGCGGTGACGTCGTAGATCGCGCCGAGGTGCAGCACGTCGTCGACCTGGCCGGACAGGTCCGTGATCGTCCCGTCGTCGAGACCGAGGCGCTCTGCGCTCAGGTCGCCGGTGACCGGGATAAGCTTGTCGGCGCCGTCGAGGTCACGGGTCCGGCGCTTCAGCTTCTCGACCGACGCCTTCCGGACGAGCGCGTACACCGCCTCGCAGTCCTCGCGCTCGAGCAACCGGGCGAGCACGGCGCGCCCGAGGAACCCGGTACCGCCGGTAACGAGATAGCGCATGGCGCTGGATCGTGGCACGAGACACCCGAGCGCGCCACGGTGGATGCACCGTTCGTCGTCGACCGGCTACCGCCCGTGCCATCCGAGCTCGGACCGGTGCAACGGTCCGGTCACCGGAGCATCGCCCGACGGTAGGCGGTCGGTGTGCGCCCCGTGCGCGCGCGGACCAGCTGCCCGAAGCGTGTCGCGTTCCCGAGGCCCCACCGGCGGGCGATCGCGGACACCGGGGTGGCGGCCGCCGCCGGGTCGGCGAGGTCGGCCAGGCACCGGTCGAGCCGTCGGGCGCGGATCGTGCCGGCCGGGGTGCGGCCGTCCTCGGCGAGGACGGCGTGCAGGTGACGCGGGGAGACGAACAGGGCGGCGGCAGCCGAGCGTGGGGTCAGGTCGTCCTCGGCGAGGTGGGCCTCGACGTGCTCGTCGAACGCCGTGCGCAGTGCGTCGTGCGGGTCGTCGGGTCCGAGCAGCCCGCGGCGGGCGAGCTCGTCGTCGAACAGGGTCCGGGCGAGCTCGGCGGCCTGCTGCGCCGCCACCCCGGCCCGCCCGCCGGTGGAGGAGTCGAGGCCGGTCAGCAGGCCGGCCACGGCCGGGGCGAGCCCGTGGGCACCGCGCAGCGTCGTGGCGGTGAGCTCGGCCGGGCGCCGGTGGCCGCCCGGACCCGCCGTCGGGAACCGGAAGCAGAGGCTGCGGTAGCCCGGGCCCGCGACGATCTCGACCGGCCGGGCGGAGTCGTAGAACACCAGGTCGCCGGGTCCCACGCTCGCGGCCCGGCCGTCCTGGCGGAACTCGGCGCGCCCCTCGAGCTGCAGCGAGAGCAGCGTCTCCGACGCCGCGTCGGGCGCGATGTGCTCGCGGTCGCGCACGGCGACGTGCGGGTGGGCGACCATCGCGATGAGCGACGTGGGGCCGAGGCGGCGCCGGGTGACGCGGCCGCGGAAGCGCTCCGGGCGGGAGAAGGAGAAGTCGGCGGCCACGAGGGCGTCGGAGACCACGTCGGACCAGGCGGTCGCGTCGGCCTCCATGGGATCCACCTCGTGCGCCCGTCGGAGAGGTCCGTGCACTGTAGCGAGAGCGGTGAGACCCCGGCCACACCTAGCGTCGGACCCATGACCGAGCAGCTGACCCGTCCCGGCCTGCACGTGGGCGACGACTCCGAGATCCTCGCCCGCCTGGAGGCGCTCGACCCGCTGCTGCGCGACGAGGCCGACGCCGTCGAGACCGCCGGTCGGCTCACGCCGCGCGTGGTGGACGCCCTCGAGGGCGCCGGCGCCTTCGACATCGGCATGCCCGCCGAGCTCGGCGGCCCGGAGTTCACCCCGCGCCAGGTGATCCGGGCGATCGAGACCCTGGCCCGCGCGGACGCCTCGACCGGCTGGGTCGTCATGACGCTGCAGATGGTTGCCGGGACGACGGTCGCCTACCTGGGCGCCGACACGGTGGAGGGCATGGTGGGCTCGCACCGCGTCCTCGCGGCCGGACAGGGGACGCGGCCGGGCCGGGCGCGGGCGGTGGACGGCGGCTACCGCGTCTCCGGCTCGTGGCAGTTCGCCTCCGGGGTGCTGCACTGCAGCCACGTGCACACCGCCGCGGTGGTCGAGGCGACCGGCGAGGCGCTGGTGTTCACGCTCCCGCGCGAGGAGGCGACCCTCGTCGAGAACTGGGACGTCATGGGGCTGCGCGGCACCGGCAGCATCGACTACCACCTCGACGACGTGTTCGTCCCCGCCGAGCGGGCCTACGTCGCGACCACCACCGAGCCGCTGGTCGGCGGCGCGGTCTACCGCTGCGGGCTCGCGAACATGGCGGGCATCTGCCACGCCGGGTGGGCGCTCGGGGTCGGACGGCGGCTGCTGGACGAGATGTCCGCGCTCGCCGTCGCGAAGAGCGGGACGTACAAGGCGGGCGTTGACACCGCGGAGTTCCACGCCGCGTACGCGCGGGCCGAGGCCACGCTCCGGGCCGCCCGCGCGTGGACCATGGAGGTCTGGGCGGACAACGAGGCGACCCTCGCGACCGGGTCCGCGCTGACCACCGACCAGGAGACCCTGACCCGCCTGGCGCTCGCCACGACGACCGAGGCGGCGCTCGAGGTCGGGCAGACCGTGTACCGCTGGGCGGGCACCGCCGCGCTGCGCTCGGGCCCGCTCAACCGCGTGTTCCGCGACCTGCACGGCGGGACCCAGCACGTGACCTCGGCACCCGCCGTCGTGCAGGGGACCGGGAAGCGCCTCGCGGGGCTCGCCCCGGACGCGCGGTGGGTGTTCCTCGACCTGGTGGGGTGAGCGTCAGCGGTCCTCGTCGGCCATCTTCTCGACGTGGTCCTCGGCCTCGCCGTCCTTCGCGACCGCCTCGATCCGGTCCTTCGTCTGCTTCTCGTCGGGGCGGTCCGGGTCGAGACCGGTCAGCGCCTCCTCGGTGCCCTCGTACTCGTTCACGTACTGCTGCTCGAGGTCGGCGGCGCGCTGCGAGGGGTCGGTCATGAGGCCGGATTCTGGTTCCTGACGGCGGGTGGCGCAGGTCGGGTGATCGGGTCACCTCCCGGGGGGTCAGCGATGGCGCATCGCTGACGTCAGGTGTGCGAACGGCGCCACTCACACGGGGCGGGGCTCGCTCTCCGGCCGGCCGACGGGGTAGGGAGTCGGTGTGGTCGACCTCGCGAACCTCCCGCCCGAGCAGGTGCGGGCCCTGCGGCGTGCGCCCGACGCCGGGTTCCGTCCGCCGATGCTCGCGACCCTCTCGAAGCCGACCGACCCGCCGCCCCTGCGGGAGGGCTGGTCGTTCGAGCGCAAGCTGGACGGGGTGCGGGTGATCGCCACCCGGGAGCGGGGCGAGCGGCCGAGGTTGTGGAGCCGCAACCACAAGCCGGCGGACGCGAGCTACCCGGAGGTCGTGGACGCCCTGGACGCGGCGGGGCCGGACCGGTTCGTGCTCGACGGGGAGATCGTCGCCGCGGACGGGCGGTTCGGGTCGTTGCAGGCGCGGATGCACCTGTCCGACGAGCGGCGGGCCCGCGCGACCGGCGTGGCGATCGAGTGCCACCTGTTCGACCTGCTCGTGCTCGACGACCTCGACGTCAGCCGCCTGCCGCTGCGGACCCGCCGTGCGCTGCTGGAGACGGTCGTACGGCCGGAGCCGCCGGTGCTGGTGATCAGCCCGGTCCTCGACGGCGACCCGCTGCGGCTGCGGGACGACGCGTGCGCGGACGGCTGGGAGGGGCTGATCGCGAAGCGGCTGGACGCCCCCTACGCCGAGGGCCGCAACCACGACTGGCTCAAGCTCAAGTGCGTCCGCGACCAGGAGTTCGTCATCGGCGGGTGGACCGACCCGGCGGGCTCGCGGTCCGTGCTGGGGGCGCTGCTGGTCGGCTACTACCAGGGGGGCGAGCTGCGGTACGCCGGGAAGGTCGGCACCGGGTTCGACGACGCGGCGCTGCGCCTGCTGCGCTCCCGGCTCGACCCGCTCGCCACGGACACCGACCCGTTCGCCGACGCCCCCCGCGAGCGCGGCCGGCACTCCGTGCGCCCGGAGCTGGTGTGCCAGGTCGGGTTCGGCGAGTGGACCTCCGACGGCCGCCTGCGCCATCCCCGGTACCAGGGGCTCCGGGAGGACAAGGACCCGCGGGAGGTCGTGCGGGAGACCTGAGGAGGCGAAGCCACCTCCTAGGGGTGCCGGGAGTACGCGTCCATCACGCAGTAGACGAAGTAGGCCGCGAAGCCCAGGGCGGCGATGACGAACACCGCGGCGCCCACCGTGTACGAGGCCATGGTCCGCAGGGCGATGTCGACCCCGCCGATCGCGTCGGGGTCGTCGTCGATGGCCGCCCCCGTCGTCAGGATCCCGATCACGCCGAAGGTCACCGCGCGCGTGAGGTTCCCGACCGACCCCGTCACCAGCGTCAGCGTCCGCCGATGGCCCGGCAGCTTGGCCTCCACCAGGTCGCCCATGAACGTCGCGCGCACGCCGGTGTAGGTCATCGAGAAGAACATCCCGACCGCCACCAGCCCGACGGCCGCGACCAGCCACCGCCCGCCCGGGTACTCGAACACCTCGCGCACGAGGGTCTGGAAGGCGTTGCGGCGACCCTGGAGGCGGGTCGCGAACTCGGCGGCGAGGTAGGCGACCGACAGCACGCCGAGGGCCTTGGCCGCGGCCCCGAGCCGCTTGCGCCACCGCTCCTCGGGGCGTGCCCAGCGGAACCCGACGGCGGCCGCCCGGATCTGCCAGAACGCGAAGAACACGAGCGCGATCGCGGCGGCCGCGAGCAGCCAACGACCGAAGAACCCACCGCCGGCGGCCACGAGCGCGACGGCGCCGCGCGGGTCGGCGTACCCGCCCTCGCCCGACGTCGAGCGCGGTCCCAGGGCGGCGACCCGGACGGCGAGCAGCGCGATCCCGAGGTGCACCAGACCGTAGGCGACCAGCCCGACCCGCCCGATCGACTCCACCCAGGCGGGGGCGTCGCGGAGGTCGTCGTCGCGAGTCCGGTCGAGCACGGGCCCGTCGTCCACCGTGGAGGCGGGCACGATGCTCATGGCGTCAGTGGTACCCGCGTGCCGTCGATCTGTCCCTGTGGGCACCCTGTGAGCTGTCGCGCACGATCCGGTGGACCACGACGAGCGCCCCATCCCCGGAGGTCCCGGGGACGGGGCGCGGACCCGGCCTGGTGCTGCTCGACCCGCCGGGGTCGTGCCGTGAGGTCGTGCCGCGGGGGCTACAGCCCGCCGAGGCCCGACCCGAGCACCGCACCCAGCGGCGCGGTGAGCAGGTCGAGCGGGGAACCGGAGCCCTGCTGGGCGGCGGCCTGCTCGGAGTCCATGCCGGCACCGGTCAGGTCGTCCGTGCCCTGCTGGTCCTCGGAGCCCTCCTCGGTGCCTTCCTCCGAGCCCTCCTGCTGCTCGCCGGAGCCCTGCTGCTCGTCCGACGACTGCTCCTCGTCGGAGCCCTGCTGGTCCTGCTGCGCCTGCTGGTCCGAGCCCTGGTCGATCGACTCGGTCGTGGTGTCGTCCTGCGTGGGGGCCGCCGACGCGGTGCCCGCGCCGAGCGCCGCCGTCGCGGCGCCGAGGACGAGGACGCCGGCGGCGCGGCGACGCCACGTGGTGGTGCTGTCCTGGTCGAGGTGCTGGGTCATGCGCTTCTCCGTTCCGGTGGGGAGCATCCGGGTGGTCGAGCGCCAGCAACCTAACAGAGTAGTCACGGTCAGATCACAGAACGGTCACGGCCGCGTCGAGGACGTCGTCGATCCCGACGGCGAGCAGGGCCGGGTCGGGCTCGTCGGCGAACCGTTCCCCGCGCCGCACGGACGCGTCCGTGAGCGTCACGTGCCGCGGGTCGGCAGGCGGACCCCACTGCTCCGGCCCGACCGGCCCGAACAGCGTCACCGACGGCGTCCCGTACGCCGTCGCGACGTGTGCGATCCCGGTGTCCCCCGCGATCACGAGCCGGGCGTGCGCGACGAGCCGGCACAGCTCCCCGACCGACGTCCGTCCGGCCAGGTCACGGCCCGGCACCTGCGTGGTCAGCCCCGCCTCGTCCGGCCCGCCGGTGACCACCACCTCGTGCCCCCGCGCACCCAGCGCCCGCGCCACCGCGGCGAACCGCTCCACGGGCCAACGCTTCGACCCGAACGCCGCGCCGGGGTGGATCACCACGGCACCGTTCCCGACGGCAGGTGGGGTCGGTCCGGGCAGGCGGAGGTCGTCGGCCGCCGCGGCCGCCTCGTCGGCGGTGACGAGTCCGCAGGCGGCCAGCAGGTCGCACCAGCGGCGGCGTTCCGGGCGTGTCGGGTCGTCGGTCCACGGCGGGCCGTCCCAGCCGGGCGCGGCGTGCCCGATCCGGCGTGCCGACCCGTCGTCGGGAACGAGGGCGTCCAGCCGCGCGTGGCTCTGCGGGCCGCGGCCGTGCAGGTTCACCAGCGTGATTGGCGCCGTTCGCACATCTGACGTCAGCGATGGACCATCGCTGACACCGGAGGTGGCCGGGGGAGCCGGCGAGCGTGGCGCCCTGCTGACACTGGACGTCAGCCGTGTGCCACCGCTGACATCAGGCGGCGCCGGCACCACCGGGAACCCCGGCACGTCCGCCACCCACGCCGGGCCGTGCAGCACGAACCCCTCGTCCGGGAGGGCGCGGCGCAGCAATCGCAGGGCGGGCACGGCGACGAGGAGGTCGCCGAGCCCGAGGTCCCGGAGGACGTGGACCGTCAGCGGGCGTTCTCCCCGAGCCCGTCGCGCAGCTGCATCAGGGTGCGGGCGAGCAGCCGCGACACGTGCATCTGCGAGATCCCCACCTCGGCGGCGATCTGCGACTGCGTCATGTTCTTGAAGAACCGGAGCATGATGATCGTCCGCTCGCGCTGGGGGAGCGCCGCCAGCAGCGGGGCGAGCGACTGCTGGTACTCGACCTTCTCCAGCGCCGCGTCGGCCTCGCCGAGCAGGTCGGAGACGGTGCCGGAGTCGGGGTCGTCGACGAGCATCTCGTCCAGCGAGCCGGACCGGTAGGCGTTCGAGGCCTCGAGCGCCTCCAGCACCTCCTCCTTCGGCAGGCTCAGGTGCTCCGCGAGCTCGGCGGCCGTCGGGGCGCGGCCGAGCGACTGCGACATCTGCGACATCGCGGACGACAGCGTGACGTTGAGGTCCTTCAGCCGCCGCGGGACGCGCATCGACCAGGCCTGGTCGCGGAAGTGCCGCCGCACCTCACCGGTGATCGTCGGGACGGCGTAGGAGAGGAAGTCGGTGCCGCGGGCCGGGTCGTACCGGTCGACGGCGTTGATCAGCCCGAGGGTCGCGACCTGCTCGAGGTCCTCCTCGGGCTCGCCGCGCCGGGAGAAGCGGCGCGCGATGTGCTGGGCCACGGGCAGGTGACCGCGCACCAGCTCGTCGCGCAGCCGCAGCCGGGCGGGCGACCCGGGCTCGAGGGCGGCGTGCTCCGCGAGCTTCGGCATGAGGTGGTCGTACTCGCCCCGCGACCCGCGCCGCTCGCGCGGCGGGGCGGACTCCGAGCCGTTGCCCGAGCCGTTGCCCGAGCCGTTGGTCGTCGCCGTGTCGGGGGCGGTGCCCGTGTCGCTCGCCGTCACGCGAGCTCGGTCCCGAGACGACGGACCGAGAGTCGGAGGGCGAGCCGGAACGGGTCGCCGGTGGCCGAGAGCATGCGGACATCGTCCGCCAGGGTTGTGAGGATGCGCCAACCGAACGAGTCGGTGGGCAGGCGCTCGTGGCCGGCCGTCGAGACCGTGGCGGTCACCGTGATGCGCTCCTCGTCGAGGATGAAGGTGCAGGTCAGCTTCGTGTCGGGGCGGGCGAGGGGGATGAGACCGGAGCAGGCCTCGTCCACCGCCATCCGCAGGTCGGCCACCGCGTCCAGGGTGAACTCCGCCCGGGCGGCCAGGTCGGCCGCGACGGTCCGCATCGTCACCACCGCGCGGGGCACGGCCGGGACGCGGACCTCCACGTCCTCGGGAGGTCGCTCCTCGTCGGCGAGCGTCGAGCTGGGCCGCGCCACGAGCACCTCCTCGTCCCGCTCCACCACGACGGGTCCCGGGGCCCACGAACCCCCACGGGACCCGGCGGAGCGGATGAGTCTCCTCGGCGCGCGGGTGGTCCCGGGCCGTCTCGGTCGCGGGTCGTGTACCCGGGCCCCCTGCCGACAAACCGGCGGCCCCCGCGTCAGGGGCCCACGCGACCTGCGACGGCCGCCCGGACGTGGTCTGCTCCCCGCGTGCCCCCGGCTCGAGCTGCCCCCCGTCGTTGCGCTCGCCTCGCCGCCGTCCTGTTCGACCGCGACGGCACCCTCGTCCACGACGTGCCCTACAACGGCGATCCGGACCGGGTCGCGCCCGTCGACACCGCCCGGCCCGCCCTCGACCGGCTGCGCGCCGCGGGCATCGCGACCGGCGTGGTGAGCAACCAGTCCGGCATCGCGCGCGGCCTCCTCACCGCCGCACAGGTCGACGCCGTCAACGCCCGGCTGGACGAGCTCGTCGGCCCGATCGGCGTCTGGGCCTGGTGCCCGCACGGTCCCGACGACGGGTGCTCCTGCCGCAAGCCCGCGCCCGGACTCGTCCTCGACGCCGCCCGCCGGCTCGGGGTCTCCCCCGACGAGGTGGCCGTGATCGGCGACATCGGCGCGGACGTCGGGGCCGCGGCCGCCGCCGGGGCACGATCCGTCCTCGTGCCCACCGCCGTGACCCGGCAGGCCGAGATCGACGCGGCCCCGCTCGTCGCCCGCGACCTGCTGCACGCCCTCGACCTGCTGGGCCTACCCGACGGGTCGAGCTCCGCTCCGCTCCGTCTCCCGCACCCGTGAAGGTCCTCGCGGTCCGGCTCGACTCCGACGGCGACGTCCTGCTCACCGGCCCCGCGATCCGGGCGATCGCCGCCCGCGCGGACGAGGTGGTCGCCGTCGTCGGGCCGAAGGGGCGCCAGGCGGCGGGGCTGCTGCCGGGGGTCGACGAGGTCGTCGTGTGGCACTGCAGCTGGGTCGACGGCGACGCGCCGCCGCTGACCCCGGAGTCCGTCGCGGAGACGGTGCGTCGCCTGGCCGCCCTGGAGGCGGACGAGGCCGTCGTGTTCACCTCCTTCCACCAGTCCCCGCTGCCGACGGCCCTCGTGCTGCGCCTGGCCGGGGTCCGGCGCATCACGGCCGCGTCCGTCGACTATCCCGGCGACCTGCTCGACGTCCGGCTGCGCCCGGGCGACCCGGCCCTGGACCCGACCGTCGACCTCGACGACGACCTCCCCGAGCCCGAACGCGCGCTCGCGATCGCGGCCCGCGCCGGCTTCCCCGTTCCCGACGGCGGGCGCCTGGCGGTCACGGCGCCCGCGCACTCGCCGGTGACCGGCCGCTACGTCGTGCTCCACCCGGGTGCGTCCGTGCCCGCCCGCGCGTGGCCGGAGCACCGGTGCGCGGAGGCGGTGGCGGCCCTGACGGCGGCGGGACACCGGGTGGTGGTCACCGGCTCACCGGCCGAGACCGCCCTCACGGCGGCCGTCGCCGGGGACGACGGGCTCGACCTCGGCGGCGCGACGAGCTTCGCGGAGCTGGCGGCGGTGCTGCGGGACGCGGACGCGGTCGTCGTGGGCAACACCGGCCCGGCCCACCTGGCGGCCGCGGTCGGGACCCCGGTCGTGTCGCTGTTCGCCCCGGTGGTCCCCGCACGACGCTGGGCGCCCTATGGCGTGGCCCACGTCCTGCTGGGCGACCAGGAGGCCCCGTGCCGGGGGACGAGGGCCCGGGCGTGCCCGGTCCCGGGGCACCCCTGTCTTGCGGATGTGTCCCCCGCGGAGGTCGTGCGGGCGGTGAACGCGCTGGTCAGCGGTAGTTGCCCTGCCGGTGTTCACGGTGAGTAGTAGTTTCCGGGCAGGCGTTTACCAGCTCGAAGCCGAAGGGATTCCTCGCCGGTGACCTCCATCCCCGCCACGAGACCGTCGCTGACGGTGCTGCACTGGCACGTGCACGGCTCGTGGTCCACCGCCTTCGTCCAGGGACGGCACCGCTACCTGCTGCCGACCCTGCCGGAGCGCGGCCCCTGGGGTGGTGGCCGCCCGGCCGCCTGGACCTGGCCCGACAGCGCCGTGGAGTGCTCGCCCGCCGAGCTCTCCGCCCGCGCGGACGAGATCGACGTCGTCGTGCTCCAGCGCCGCGAGGAGATCGACCTGGTCGAGCGCTGGACCGGGCGGCGGCCCGGGGTCGACCTCCCGGCGGTCTGGCTGGAGCACAACACGCCGCGCGGGGACGCGCCCGCGACCGTGCACCCGGTTGCGGAGCGTGACGACATCCCGGTCGTCCACGTGACCCACTTCAACGCGCTCATGTGGGACTGCGGCCGCGCGCCGACCCGCGTGGTCGAGCACGGCGTCCTCGACCCCGGGCACCGGTACACCGGCGAGCTCGACCGGGCCGCGGTCGTCGTCAACGAGCCCGTCCGGCGCCACCGCGTCACCGGCACCGACCTGCTCGCCGGGTTCGCCGAGGACTGCGGGCTGGACGTGTTCGGCATCGGCACCGAGCGCCTGCCGGAGGCGGTGGACCACCCGGGCATCCGGGTGGTCGGCGACCTCCCGCAGCACCGCATGCACGCCGAGCTGGCCCGGCGGCGGGTCTACCTGCACCCGATCCGCTGGACCTCGCTCGGCCTGGCGCTGATCGAGGCGATGATGCTCGGCCTGCCCGTGGTGGGCCTCGCGACCGCGGAGGCCGCGGTCACGGTGCCGCCCGACGCGGGCGTCGTGGCCACCGACCTCGCCCGCCTGCACGACGCGTTGCGGGCCTACCGCGCCGACCCCGAGCTCGCCCGCGCCCACGGGACGCGGGCCCGGGAGATCGCCACCGACCGGTTCGCGGTGAGCCGGTTCCTCTCCGACTGGGACGACGTGCTTGCCGAGACCGTCGCGAGCCGCCCCGTCACCACCCGCAGCGCGCTCGACGCCAGACCTGTCGACGCGGTGCCGCTGTAACCCATCCGGTCGGGCCACGGCGGCCCGGCCCCGATCCCGGCACGACCCCTCCCGGTCGCGACTGCAGCCCCCGGTCGCCGATCGCCCCCACCTCGATCGCCGTGCGTTCGCGCGCGCCCCTGCGCCCCGCCCGCGAGGCGGTACGCGGCGTGCACGCGCGCACCGGAGGAGGACATCGCCATGCGCATCGCCATGGTCTCCGAGCACGCGAGCCCGCTCGCCGTGCGCTCCGACGGGCCCGACGCGGGCCCGGGCACCCTCGGCAGCGTCGACGCGGGTGGCCAGAACGTGCACGTGCACGCCCTCGCCGAGGCGCTCGCCCGGGACGGCCACGAGGTGGTCGTGCACACCCGGCGGACCGACCCGCACACCCCGGACCAGGTCCGCCTGGCCTCGGGCGTGGTGGTCGACCACGTGCCCGCCGGCCCGGCGGTCGAGCTGCGCAAGGACGACCTGCTCGAGCACATGGACGCCTTCGCGGACGTCCTGCGCCGCCGCTGGTCGCAGCGCCGCCCGGACGTCGCGCACGCACACTTCTGGATGTCCGGCCTCGCCGCGCTGGACGCCGGGCGGGCCCTCGGGGTGCCGGTGGTGCAGACCTTCCACGCCCTGGGCTCGGTCAAGCGTCGCCACCAGGGCGCCGCGGACACCAGCCCGCCGTCCCGGGTGGCGCTTGAGTCCGACCTCGGCGCCTCCGTCGACCGCGTGATCGCCACCTGCGCCGACGAGGTGCGCGAGCTGGCCGCGCTCGGCATCCCGGTGACGAACGTCGACGTGGTGCCCTGCGGGGTCGACGTCCGACGCTTCGACCCCGCCTCGCTCGGACCACGTCCCGACGGCCCGCCCCGCGTGCTGACCGTCTCCCGGCTCGTCCCGCGCAAGGGCGTCGACACCGCCGTCCGCGCGCTGGCCCGCGTCCCGGCCCCCGCCGAGCTCGTCGTCGCGGGCGGCCCGGAGGGCGCGGGACTCGCCGGCGACCCGGAGGTCGCCCGGCTGCGCGCCCTCGCCGACGCCGAGGGCGTCACCGACCGGGTGCGCTTCCTCGGCCGGGTCGGCCCGGCCGAGGTGCCCGCCCTGATGCGCGCCGCCGACGTCGTCGTGCAGCTGCCCACGTACGAGCCCTTCGGGCTGGTGCCGCTGGAGGCGATGGCCTCGGGACGGCCGGTCGTGGCCGCGCAGGTCGGCGGGCTCGCCGACACCGTGGTCGACGGCGTGACCGGCCTGCACGTCCCGCCGGGCGACCCGGATGCCGCGGGCCGCGCGATCGCCGCGCTGCTCGCCGACCCCGGCCGCCGCGCGCGCTACGGCCGCGCCGGGCGCGCCCGGGTGCTGGAGCACTACGCCTGGGACCGGGTCGCCGCCGCGACCGTCGCCGTGTACCGCGACGTCGTGCTGACCGGATCGGCACCGGTCGTCCCCGCCGCCGACCTGACGGGAGTGCGCTCGTGACCACGCTGCCCCCGACCTCCCCGGTCCGCACCGGCGCCGACCCGGCGCTCGTCGTCGGGAAGCACCTCGACGGGCTCGCCGCGACGCTCGACGCGGTCCGCGCGCACGCCCCCGTGTTCGCCGCGTGGGGCGCCGAGCTGGCGTCCCGGCTGTCGTCCGGCCGCCGCCTGCTCGCGGCCGGGAACGGCGGCAGCGCCGCCGAGGCCCAGCACCTGACCGCCGAGCTCGTCGGGCGCTACCGCGGGGAGCGCGAGCCGCTCTCGGCGATCGCGCTGCACGCCGACAGCTCCACGATCACCGCGCTGGGCAACGACTACGGCTTCGTCGAGATCTACGCGCGCCAGGTCCGCGCCCACGGCCGGCCCGGCGACGTGCTCGTGCTGCTCTCCACCAGCGGGCGCAGCGAGAACCTGCTCGCCGCGGCGGAGGTCGCCCGGGCGCTCGGCATCACGGTCTGGTCGATCACCGGCCCCGGCCCGAACCCGCTCGCCGAGGCCAGCGACGAGGTGATCTGCCTGCCCGGGGTCACGCCCTCGGTGCAGGAGGCGCACCTGGTCGCCGTGCACCTGCTGTGCGAGATGGTCGACTCGACCCTCGGGCGGTCGGTCGCATGAGCGCCGCGGCCCCCCTGACCCCCCTGGCCCCGCTGGTCGTCGTCGGCGACGCCCTGCTCGACGTCGACGTGGACGGCTCCGCCACCCGGCTCTGCCCGGACGCGCCCGCCCCGGTCCTCGACGCCACCGACGAGCGCCCCCGCCCGGGCGGCGCCGCCCTGGCCGCCCTGCTCGCGGCGCTGTCGTCGGCCCGGCCGGTCCGGCTGGTCGCGCCCCTGGGTGACGACGACGGGTCGGCCCGGCTGCGCGAGCTGCTGGCCGGCACCGTCGAGGTCGTCGGGCTGCCGACGGCGGGGGAGATCCCCCGCAAGACCCGCATGCTCGCGGGCGACCGCCCGCTGCTGCGTCTGGACACCGGCGGCCTCGGCACCGGGCCGTGGGACCTCGGCCCGGTGACGGAGGCGCTCGCGGACGCCGGTGCCGTGCTCGTCGCCGACTACGGCCGCGGCACCACCGCCGACCCGGCCCTGCGGGAGCTGCTCGCCGGCACCGCCCGCCGCGTCCCGCTGGTCTGGGACCCGCACCCGAAGGGCACGGACCCGGTGGCGGGCGCGGCCCTCGTGTCGCCGAACCTCGCCGAGGCCGGTGCCACCGGCGGACCCGACTGGCTGCCCTCGGCGTCCCGGGCGGCCGCGGAGCTGCGGGAGCGGTGGGCCGTCGAGGCCGTCGTCGTCACCGCCGGGTCGCACGGGGCCCTGCTGCGCTCGGCCGCGGGCAACGCCGTCGTGCCGGCCCGCGCCGCGGAGGGCGGCGACCCCTGCGGCGCCGGCGACCGGTTCGCCGCGGCGGCCGCCCTCGCCCTCGCGTCCGGCCGCGCGCTCGACGAGGCGGTGTCGGCCGCGGTCGGCGCCGCGAGCACGTTCGTCGGCGGCGGGGGAGCGGGCGCCGTCCGCCGCGACGCCGACGGCACGTGGTCGCACCCGGGCGTCGAGGCCCATGCGAGCGAAGGGGCCCTTCAGTCGACTAGATCGGCCGTGGGCGCCCACCGCCAGTCGGCCCCCGTCGCCGCCGATGCGAGCGAAGGGGTCCTTCAGTCGACTAGATCGGCCGTGGGCGCCCACCGCCAGTCGGCCCCCGTCGCCGCCGATGCGAGCGAAGGGGTCCTTCGGTCGACCAGATCGGCCGTGGGCGCCCACCGCCAGCTGCTCCCCGGGGACGCCGACGCCGCCGTCGCGCTGGCCGAGGAGACCCGTCGTCAGGGGGGTCGGGTGGTCGCCACCGGCGGCTGCTTCGACCTCCTGCACGCCGGCCACGCCCGGACGCTCGCCGCGGCCCGCGCGCTCGGCGACGTCCTGGTCGTCTGCCTCAACTCCGACGACTCGGTGGCGCGGCTCAAGGGCCCCGCGCGCCCCGTCGTCGGGCAGGCCGACCGCGCCGAACTGCTGGCCGCCCTCGCCTGCGTCGACGCCGTCGCGGTGTTCGACGAGGACGACCCGCAGGCCCTGATCGCCCGGTTGCGCCCCGACGTGTGGGTCAAGGGCGGCGACTACGCCGCGGACGACCTCCCCGAGGCGCCGCTGGTCCGTTCCTGGGGCGGCGAGGTCGTCGCCGTCCCCTACCACGCCGGGCGCTCGTCGACCCGGCTCGTGTCCCAGGCAGCACGCTCGATCGAAGGAGTCACCGCATGACCGACCCCGGCACCGTCCTGATCACCGGAGGTTCCTCCGGGCTCGGCGCCGCCGTCGCCGAGGCCGTCGCGAACGCCGGCGGCACACCGGTCGTCCTCGACCTCAAGGCCCCCGACGCCGGGCACGCCTTCGTCGAGGTCGACCTCGCCGACCCGACGGCCGCGCAGTCCGCGGTCGCCCGCGCGATCGACGAGCACGGCGGGCTCGACGGCGTCGTCACCGCGGCCGGCATCGACCGCTGCGGGCGCATCGTCGACGTCGAGTGGGCGGAGTGGGAGCGCGTCGTCGCGGTCAACCTGCTCGGTACGGCCGCCGTCGTGCGCGCCGCGCTCCCGAGCCTGGAGGAGCGCCACGGCACCGTCGTCACCGTCTCCTCGACGCTCGGCGTGAAGGCCGTCTCGGACGCCTCCGCCTACTGCGCCTCGAAGTTCGGCGTCGTCGGGTTCACCCGCGCGATCGCCGCCGAGTGGGCCGGCAAGGTCGGCGTGACGCTGCTCGTCCCCGGCGGGATGTGGACGCACTTCTTCGACGACCGCCCCGAGCAGTACAAGCCGGGCCCGGACGCCCAGCTCAACGACCCGGCGCAGACCGCCGAGGCGGTGCTGTTCGCGCTGACCCGCCCGCCGGGCAGCGAGGTGCGCGAGCTGCTGGTCGCGGCCTCGGGGGAGTCGTCCTACCCGTGAGCCGCCCCGTCACCGGCCGCGGCCCGCGCGCTCGCGACGTCGTCGTGCAGCGTGAGCACGCGGTCCAGGCCCGTGATCCGCAGCGGCCGGCGCACCGTGCGGGCGCGCGCGGCGAGCAGCACCGGCACCCCGCGACCGCGGAGGTCCTCGGTGAGCTCCAGCAGCAGCGTCATGCCCGCCGAGGCGAGCAGTTCGACCTCCTCCAGGTCGAGCACCACCGCCCGGGCCCCGGCCGCCGCGCGCTCCACCCCGCCCCGCACCGACGGGGCCGCGGCCGCGTCGATGTCCCCGGCGACCGCGACCACCGCGACGCCGTCGTCGCCCGGGCGCACCGCCACCTCGACCGTCCCGGGCTCCGGGGCCGGGCGCGCGCCGTCGCCGGCACTGCGCTCGCCGCGGTCGGGATCCACGCGGTCTCCTCGGACACGGACGGCCTCGGGCACTGCGCGGGTCGTCGGTGGGCGCCGGGGGCGGATGGCTTCACCCCTCGGTCCTGGTGGAGGAACCCTAGCGGAGGCGGCCCCGCCGTCCCCGGTCGAGTGAGCACGTCGATCGTCACGTCCGAGGAGACCCTCGCATGACCCTGACCCCCCTCGACCGCGCGCCGCTCGCGGTCGACCTGCCGCACCGCCTGGCCGCGTCCGCGCCGCGCGTCGTGGTCGTCGGGGACGCGGTGCTCGACTGCTGGATGACCGGCCCGAGCCACCGCCTCTCCCGCGAGGCCCCCGTCCCGGTCGTCGAGATCGACCGCACCCGCTGCCAGCCCGGCGGCGCCGCGAACACCGCCGCGAACCTGGCCGCGCTCGGCGCGCGGGTCGCGCTGGTGTCGGTCGTGGGTGACGACGACGACGGGCGCACGCTGCGCGCGCTGCTCGACGAGGCCGGCGTCGACACCCGCGGTGTCGTCGTCGCGCCCGACCGCCCGACCGCGGCGAAGCGGCGCATCGTCGCCGACGAGGCCATGGTCGCCCGGTACGACACGGTGCCCCCGACGCGGCCCGTCCGCGGCTTCGTGCCCGCGCTCGACACGGCACTCGCCACGGCCCCGGACGCGACCGTGGTCTGCGACTACGCCGCCGGGGCCCTCGACGACGACACGGTCGCCGCGGTCGCCGCGCGCCGCGGCCGGCTCGGGGTGCTCGTCGTGGACGCCCACGAGGTCGCGCGCTGGGCGCCGGCCCGGCCCGACGTCGTGACCCCCAACGCCGGCGAGGTGGCGACCCTGCTCGGGCGCCCACTGCCCGGGCCGGACCGGGTCGCCGCCGCAGAGGCGGCCGCGCCGGAGCTGCGGGCCCGGTCGGGCGCCGCCGCCGTCGTCGTCACCCTCGACCGGGACGGCGCCGTGCTGCTCTCCCCGGACCAGCCGGCCCACCGCACCTGGGCGCGCCCGGCGCCGGAGAGCCGGACCTGCGGGGCGGGCGACTCCTTCACCGCCGGGCTCGCGCTCGCGCTGGCCGCCGGCACCCCCGCGCCGACCGCCGCCGAGCTGGCCCAGGCGGCCGCGGACGTCGTCGTGGCGCGCGAGCGGACCGCCGTCTGCTCGACCGCCGACCTCGCCGCGCGGGTGTCCGCCTCCGGGGAGTCGCTCTCGACCGCGGCCGAGCTCGCGCGCCTGGTCGCCGGCCACCGCGCCGAGGGGCGCCGGATCGTGTTCACCAACGGCTGCTTCGACGTCGTTCACCGCGGCCACGTCGCCTACCTCAACCAGGCCAAGCGGCTCGGGGACGTGCTGGTCGTCGCGCTGAACGCCGACGAGAGCGTCGCGCGGCTCAAGGGCCCGGAGCGGCCGGTGAACCCGCTGGCCGATCGCGCCGCGGTGATCGGGGCGCTGTCGTGCGTCGACCACGTCGTCGGCTTCGCCGAGGACACCCCGGTCGCGCTGCTCGACGCGCTGCGCCCGGACGTGTACGCCAAGGGCGGCGACTACACCCCGGACATGCTCCCGGAGACCCCGACCGTCACCGCCTACGGCGGGCAGGTCGCGATCCTGGACTACCTGCCGGACCGGTCCACGTCGCTGATCGTGGAGAAGATCCGGTCCCATGGCTAGCCCGATGGTCGAGCTCCGCTCCGCTGCGTCCCCGGATCTCGACGTCCTGATCCCGACCAGGGACCGCCCCATCGAGCTCGCGACGACGCTCGCGGGCCTGGCCGCCCAGACCGGGCCGTCGTTCCGCGTCGTGGTGTCCGACCAGTCCGACGGCGATGCCTCGTACGACACCCCGTCCGCGACGACCCTCGTCCGGGCCCTGCGGCTCCGGGGCGTCGAGGTCGAGCTGACCGGTCACCTGCCGCGGCGGGGGATCGCCGAGCAGCGGGCGTTCCTGCTGTCCCGCTCCTCGGCCCCGGCCGTGCTGTTCCTCGACGACGACGTGTGGCTCGAGCCGGGCGTGCTCGCACGGCTGCACACCGCGCTGCGCACGCTGGGCTGCGGGATGGTCGCCGCCGCCATGCAGGGACTCTCGCACCTGCACGACGACCGCCCGCACGAGCGCGTCACCTACGAGCCCTGGGAACCGGGCCCGGAGCGGATCGAGAAGGAATCGGCCGCCTGGCAGCGGTGGCGGCTGGGCAACGCGGCGAACGGGATGCACCTGGCGTTCGCCGAGGGCCTGGACGCGCCCGGGGCGGCCGTGCCGGACCCGTCGTCGTGGTCGGCCTACCGGATCGCCTGGGCGGCCGGCTGCGTGCTGTTCGACCGCGCGGCCCTGCTGGACGCGGGCGGCTTCGACTTCTGGCGGGAGGTGCCGCAGGACGCGCACGGCGAGGACGTGCTCGTCCAGCAGCGGGTGATGGCCCGCTCCGGCGCCGCCGGGATCCTGCCCAGCGGCGCCTACCACCAGGAGTCGGCGACGACCCTGCCCGACCGGGGCGCCTCGGCGGTGGACCTGCTGCCGCTCTAACGTCCCCGCAGCGCCGCCACGGTGGCCTGCACCCGCGGGTCGCGCAGGAGATCGTCGAGGGCCAGCGGCAGCGGGATGCGCCAGTTCGGGTAGGCGTCGGTGGTGCCGGGGAGGTTGGGCTGGCGGACCTCGTCGAGGACGTCGGTGAACGACGCCAGGACGATCCGCGAACCGGACCCGGCGAGCAGCCGGTGCATGGCCGCCACGATCGACCCCTCCGACCGGTCGTCGCCCAGCACGCCCTGGGAGACGAGCAGCCCGATCAGCTCCTGCCGCTCCCGCTCCGCCTGCTCCCGGGCCGCGTCGACGTCGGTCAGCAGCCCGGCCTCGTCGCGGACCCGGACGTGCTCGTCGCGCAGGAAGCCGACCGCGGTGGGCAGGTCGTGCGTCGAGATCGTCCCCAGCGTCATCGCGTCCCACTGCGACGGCGGCAGCAGGTCGCCGTCGTCGTCGCGCTGGAACCACAGCACCGCGCAGCCGAGCATGCCGCGCTGCGCGAGCCCCTCGGTCACCTCCGGCTCCACCGTCCCGAGGTCCTCGCCGACGACGACCGCACCGGCCCGCGAGGCCTCGATCGACAGCACCGCGAGCATCGCCTCGGCGTCGTAGCTGACGTAGGTGCCCTCGGTGGCCGGGCGCCCCGGCGGGATCCACCAGAGCCGCCACAGGCCGGCCACGTGGTCGATCCGCACCCCGTCGGCGTGGCGCAGGACCGCGGCGAGCATGTCGCGCAGCGGCGCGTACCCGGCCTCGGCGAGCCGGTCCGGGCGCCACGGCGGCAGCGACCAGTCCTGCCCGCGCTGGTTGAAGTCGTCCGGCGGGGCCCCGACGTGCACACCGGGCGCCAGGACCGACTGCAGCGCCCAGGCGTCCGCCCCGTCCGGCGCGCAGCCGACCGCGAGGTCCGCGATCAGCCCGACCGGCATCCCGAACGTGGCCGCGTGCGCGTCCGCGAGCTGGAGGTCGAGCAGGTACTGGCACCAGCCGTGGAAGGAGATGCGGTCGGCGAGCTCGTCGCGGACCGCGGGGATGCCCGGCGCGTCGGGGGAGCGGACCTCCTCGGGCCACGTCCGCCACTCCGGGCCGTGCCGTTCCGCGAGCGCGTACCAGGTCGCGACGTCCCGCAGCGCCTCCGGCAGCGCCGCGACCGTGGCCCGGTGCTCGGCGGCCAGCGCGTCGTCGGGGTCGTCGGGGTGGTCGTCGGCGTACGCGCCGGGCACGGGCGGGGCCGGCCGCTCGATCCCGGGCAGTGCGCCGACCGACCCGGCGAACGGCCGCAGCATCGCGAGCGCCGCCCGCTTGGCGTTCCAGACGGCGTCGTAGTCGATCAGGTCGGTCGGCTGCTGGTCCGCGAGCGGGTCGGTGGGCACCAGCCGGTCGACGGCGTGCCGGACGTGCGCCGGCGCGGCGCGATAGGCCGGGGTGGCGGTGACCCGCAGCGAGATCGGGTGCAGGAACCGCCGCGACGACGGCGAGTACGGCGAGGCCTCGACGGTCGGCTCCAGGCGCAGCGCGTGCAGGGGGTTGCACAGCACCGCGCCCGCGCCCTGCCCCGACGCGGCCGTCAGCAGGTCGCGCAGGTCCACCAGGTCGCCGACGCCCCACGACCCCGGCGAGTGCAGCGAGTACAGCTGCACCATCCAACCCCAGGTCCGCGGGACCTCCGCCAGCCGCGACGGCGGCACCAGCACCGTCGCCTCGTCGTCCCCGCAGCGCACGCGGTGGTAGCCGACGGGCAGGTCCTGCAGCGTCGTGACCCGGCTCGTGGTCCCGTCCTCGAGCGTCAGCTCACCCGGCCCGGGCAGCTCCACGGGCTCGTTCCCGACGACGAGCGTGGGCGGCAGGCCGCCCCGGCGGCGGTCGTCGAGCGCGGCCCGGACCGACTCCGGCGTGGAGGCGTCCACGTCGAGTGCGGCGAGCACGTCGACGACCACGGACGCGTCGACGTCGACCGTCCGGTCGCCCGCGTCGCGGTAGGAGGTCGCGACACCGTGCGCGGCGGCGAGCGCCGCGAGGTCGTCGGAGACAGCGTTCTCGCCGGGCACCGGGCTCCTTACGGGAGAGGGGGACACGAGGATCCCAGTCCTACCCGGTCCGGCGTGCGCGGACCCGCCGTCCCGGTTCGAGCGAAGGGCCCCCTCGCTCGATCTACCCGAGCGAGGGGGCCCTTCGGTCGAACGGCGTGGACCTGACGAAGGGCGCCCACCGCCAGCTCTGTCGAGCGAGGGGGCCCTTCGGTCGAACGGCGTGGACCTGACGAAGGGCGCCCACCGCCCGCTCTGTCGAGCGAGGGGGGGCCCTTCGGTCGGACAGGGGGCCGCGGTCAGCCCGTCCGCGGGTGCGGCACGCGGGTGATCGGGCGGCGCGTCGCAACGAGGCGGTCCGCGACGTCGGAGGCGGAGGTCCGGGGGCGGCGCACGGTGGCGAGGGCCTCGATCTGGGGGCGGGTGAGGCCGATCAGCCCATCGAGGGCGTCGGCCACCTCCGCGGCGGTCCAGTCGCGCTCGAGGAGCAGGTGCACGAGGGCGAGGGCGGAGCCGCGGTCGCGACGGGCGCGGACCACCAGCTGGCCGAGGTCGTCGGGGAGGACGCGGGGGAGGACGGCGGGGTCGGGGAGCTCGGGGACGGCGGGGACGGCGGAGTCGGGCCGGGTGGAGATGGGGTCGAGGAGCACGGGCACCTTCCGTTCGACAGCAAAGTGGAGCAGCACTACCAGAATCGGCGGTCCGTGTGACAGGCAAACGCCCGCGCGGTCACACGGAGGTCAACAGACCCCGCTCGCGGAGGACCGGGATCGAGAGGGTGCGGTAGCCGGCGTCGTCGAACAGCACGACCACCGTGTCGTCGGAGACCGTCTGCACCACCCCGTGCCCCCATTCGTCGTGGGTCACCGCCTCGCCGGGCGCCGGCTCCCCGTGGGACGCGCCGGAGCGCTCGCCGGGGTCGCCGACGTCGCCCGCGTCACAGCGGTCGCAGTTCCCGCACGGCTCGTCGCGGGCCTCGCCCAGCACCTCGAGCAGCGTCCGCCGCCGGCACCCGGTGCCCTCGGCGTAGCGGCGCACCAGTTCGACCTTGGAGCGCTGCCGTTCCCGGCTCCGGACGACGAGCTGGGCGGCGGCCTGCGCCACCTCGCGCGCGGGCGCGTCGTTGACGCCGCGCACGAGCCGCCGCCCGGGGGCCTGCGCCACCCCGCCCCCGACGACGAGCGCGGGCACCGCCCGCGACAGCGCCGCCTTGGAGAGCCCCGCCGCGTCCGCCAGCTCCGCCTGCGCCACCCCGTCGTCGTGCAGCCGGATCGCCTCGACGACGGTCGCGAGGGCCGCGGCCCGGGCGTCGCGGCCGGACGCGAACAGCTTGGGCCGCGCCAGGTCCTGCGGACGGTGGAAGAGCACCGCGCTCACCCGCTCGCCGTCGCGCCCGGCCCGCCCGATCTCCTGGTGGTAGGCGTCCACCGAGGTGGGGGTGTCGCCGTGCACGACCCAGCGCACGTCCGGCTTGTCGATGCCCATGCCGAAGGCGCTGGTGGCGACGACGACGTCGAGCTCGCCCGCCATGAACGCGTCCTGCACCTCCTGGCGCTCCTTCGCGCGCATCCCGCCGTGGTAGGCGCGGGCGGAACCGCCGGCCTCGACCAGCCGGTCCGCGACCAGCGTGGTGTGGCCGCGGGTGGTGACGTAGACGATCCCGGCGCCCGAGGCACCCGTCACCGCATCGACGACGTGGTCCCACTTCGCCTCCTCGTCGTGCACCAGCTGCACGGTGAGGTGGGTGCGCGGGCGGTCGACGTCGCGCACGACGACGCACGCGTCCGGCACGCCGAGCAGGTCCAGGATCTCCTCGCGGGCCGGGACGGAGGCGGTCGCGGTCAGGGCCAGGATCCGGGGCGAGCCGAGCGCCCGGGCGGCCGGCGCGAGGGCCAGGTAGTCGGGGCGGAAGTCCGGGCCCCAGTCGGAGACGCAGTGCGCCTCGTCGACGGCGAGCAGGGTCGGGGACCCGGCCGCGAGCTCGTGCAGGACGTCGGGGCGCGCGAGCTGCTCGGGGGAGGTGATCAGGACCTCGAGTTCGCCCGCCGCGAAGGCGGCCGACGCCCCGCGCCCGGCCTCGGAGTTCAGCGCGGCCGCGGCGATCCCGGCGTCGGTCAGGTGCGCGACCTGGTCGCGGTGCAGCGAGAGCGTGGGCGACACGACGATCGTGCGGCGCCCGAGCAGGTCCCCGGCGATCGTGTAGATCGCGGTCTTGCCGGCCGCCGGCGGGAGCACCGCGAGGGTGTCGGTGGTCAGGGCGGCGAGGATCGCGTCGCGCTGGCCGTCGCCGAGCTCGGCGCCGTCGCCGAGGTAGCGCGCGGTCGCCGCGTCCAGCCCGTCGACGAGGGCGGGGACCGGGCCGCACGGGCCGGTCACGTCGGAGAAGTGCCGATCGGTGCCGTCCGCGCCGGAGCTCGCTGTCACGGCGCGGGGATGGGTCGGTCCCCGTCCCTCGAAACGCCGGTTCCAGGAGGGTGACCCTCGGGTAAGTCCGACCGGTGACGCTGACGAGGGTCGACCCCCACGGGCCCGGTCTCGGTCGCCGCCGCCGGGGGAAGGGCTTCAGCTACTTCGACCTCACCACCGGCGAGGCGGTGACGGATCCGGACACGCTGGACCGCATCGCCGCGCTGGTGATCCCGCCCGCGTGGCGCGACGTGTGGATCTGCCCGCGCCCCGACGGGCACATCCAGGCGGTCGGCACGGACGCCGCCGGACGCCGCCAGTACCGCTACCACGCGGAGTGGACCGAGCAGCAGGCGCGCGAGAAGTTCGACCGCGTGGCGCGCCTCGGTGCGCTGATGCCCGACGTCCGCAAGGAGCTCCTGGACCGCCTGGACACCGACGGGCTCGGGCGGGACCGGGTGATGGCCGGGGCGGTGTGGCTGCTCGACCTCGGAGTGTTCCGGGTCGGCGGCGAGGAGTACGCCGAGGGTGACAAGTACTCCGAGGCCTCGTTCGGCCTCGCCACCCTGCGCCGGGAGCACGCCAGCGCCCGCAAGGACGGGTCCGTGCAGTTCCGCTACGTCGCGAAGGCCGGGGTGCCGCGCACCCTGACCATCGCCGACCCGGCCACCCACCGCCTGGTCACCTCGCTCAAGCGTCGGCGCGGCGGGGGCGACGACCTCCTGGCCTGGTCGGCGACGCGCCGGCGCGAACGGGTGTGGCACGACGTCACCGCCGACGACGTCAACGAGGCCGTCCACGAGCTGGTCGGCGACGAGTTCACCGCGAAGGACCTCCGCACCTGGAACGCGGGGGTGGTCGCCGCGGTCGCGCTCGCGACCCAGGTCGGCCCGGACGGGAGCCCGCCCACCGCGGAGCGCAAGCGCAAGGCCGCCGTCACGCACACCATGAAGACCGTGGCCGCGCAGCTCGGGAACACCCCCGCGGTCTGCAAGCGGTCCTACGTCGACCCCGTGCTGGTGGAGCACTTCGAGGCGGGCCGCACGGTGCTCGACGCCGTCCGGGAGGCCGACCCGTCGGATCTGGCGATGCGCGAGCAGGTCGAGGCCGCGGTGCTGGAGCTGGTCACCGCCCGCGACTAGGCGGAGACCGACTCCGAGGTCATCTCGGCCCAGATCGTCGTGCCGTCGGGGTGGCGGCGGATGCCCCACTCCCGCGACACCGCCGCGACCATCGCCAGCCCCCGCCCGCGCGGCGACGAGGTCGGCGGCGCCACCCACGTCCCCGCGTCGGGGATGCGGTGCCCCACGCCGTAGTCGCGCACGGTCATCCGCAGCGTCGACTCCCGCCGCTCCATCGCGACCACGGACGCGCTGGTCGCGTGCTCGACGGAGTTGGTGACGAGCTCGGTCACGACGATCTCCGCGGCCTCGCGGATGCGGTCCTCGATTCCCCAGTGCGCGCACGTGGCGCGGACGCGGGCGCGCGCCAGGCCCGGGGCGTGCGGGTCGACGGTGAAGCGCCACCACGCCAGCAGCAGCGCCGGCCGCTCGTCGAGGTGGGCGACCGCGTCCGCGACGTCGGAGAAGACCGGCACCCGGCGGGCGACCCCCGAGCCGGTCAGCAGGGCCGCGAGCGAGGGGTCCGGCGAGACGAGCGCCAGGCAGGCGGCGGGCCAGCCGCCGGTGCGGTCGATCGCCTCGGTGAAGGCGTGGACCACGGACGCGTGCTGCGGGCGCAGTCCGGAGGTGTCGACGACGACGCGCTGGTGCTCCACGAGGAGGGCGGCGAGGGCCTCGACGAAGGCCTCGCGGTTCGACCGGTCGAGATCACCGTGCACCGTCGCGACCACGGCGCCGCCCGGCGAGGGGGCGGCGCGGGTCTGCCACGCGGGTTGCTGCACGATTCACCTCGCGGCCGTGGTACCCCGGCCCGGTACCGACCAAGCCCCGGCGCCGACGGTGTGTCGGCGGTGGTGTCGGCCGGGCGGGCGAGCGGGGGACGGGCCATGATGGGCCCATGAGCACCGACGCCGGCGACGGCGCCGCCCGGGACGACGACGAGCGCGGACCCGGCTCCGCCCTGGCCGCGGCGGCCGCGAGCGGCGCCGGCGACGGGGCGGGGACGGCCGACCTGGTCGAGTCGCCGGGCGCGGTCATGCGCGTCGCCGGGATGGTCGGCAAGCTGATCGAGGAGGTGCGGTCCGCGCCGCTCGACGAGGCGGGCCGGGCCCGGCTGGCGGACATCCACGCCCGCTCGATCGCGGAGCTGGGCCACGGACTGGCCCCGGAGCTGCGCGACGAGCTGGACCGCATCTCGCTGCCGCTGGGGACGGACACGGTCCCGTCGCAGGCCGAACTACGGATCGCCCAGGCCCAGCTCCTGGGCTGGCTGGAGGGCCTCTTCCACGGCATCCAGAGCGCCGTGCTGGCCCAGCAGATGGCCGCCCGAGGTCAGCTCGAGCAGATGCGCTCCGGGCGCTCGGGCCGGGCCGGAGCGGCCCTGCCCGGCGGGACGCCCGCCGAGGGCGGGCAGTTCGGCGGCCAGTACCTGTAGGCGGCCTCAGCCCTCGAGGACGACCTCACCGGCCGGGTCGCGACGTGGCCGGCGCAGCGCGGAGCGGCGCTCGTCCTCGGTCAGGCCGCCCCACACGCCGTAGGGCTCTTTGGTGGCCAGCGCGTGGCGGCGGCAGGGCTCGAGCACGGGGCAGCTCATGCACACGCGCTTGGCCTGGCTGGCGCGCTGCTCGCGGCGCGGGCCGCGCTCGCCGTCGGGGTGGAAGAAGAAGCTCGAGTCCATGCCGCGGCAGGACCCGTGCAGCTGCCAGTCCCACTCGTCGATGATCGGGCCGGGGAGCAGACGCACATCAGCCACGGGAACCTCCGGTCGTTGGCGTGTCCGCCGGGGGCCGTGTGTCGACCTGCTCGACGTGGACGAGCGCGGTATAACCGGCGCCCCCCGATCACAAACCCCTCGCGTCACCCGGTCGGACCTCTCCGGGTCCACGACCGGGGTGTGCGACGGTCGGCACGGTGCGATCGGCCGACGACCCAGCGTCGCGAGTAGTGTCCGGGCTGGTTCGTGGCAGTGGGTATCGTGCGGCCACCCGAGAGGTCCGTGACCGACGGACACGAGCGGGCCGTGACGCAGTAGTCGAGGAGTGCGGTGCATGACTGACAGCGCAGGGAACGGGGGGCGGGAGTCCGTGGCCACCGACGAGGACTTCTCCACCGAGGAGCCGATGGGCGTGGACGTCCGACGCTCCGGCGAGACGTCGGTCATCCGCCTGTCCGGTGAGATCGACATGCTCACCACGCCGGCGTTGCGCGCCAAGGTCACCGAGGAGCTGGCGGCGGGGCTGTCGGTCCTGGTGCTGGACATGCTCGCGGTCGAGTTCCTGGGGTCCAGCGGCCTGGCGCTGCTGGTCGAGGCGCTCGACGAGTCGCGCAACCGCGGCGTGGCGCTGCGGCTCGTGGCCGACAGCCGCCCGGTGAGCCGGCCGCTGCAGGCGACCGGGCTGACGGACCTCTTCGAGATCCACTCGACGGTCGAGGGCGCCCTCGCGGCGTAGCCGCCGCCCGACCCCCGCCGGTGCCGGGTCCGGAGCCCGACACGCGGGCCGTGAACCGGTGGTGACCGGCGGCGTGTGCGCCGATACGGTGACGCGGCGGGGCCGCCGGCGCCCACCGTCCGGCCCGTCCTCTCTCGAAGCGCCCGACGTCGAAGACCGCGAACGGAGACCAGCAGTCGTGCAGATGCCCGAACCGCAGCAGCGCGTTCCCGAGGTCCCCGCCGCGGGCGTGGCGACCGAGGTGGACGGCCTGCCCGACGCGACGAGCCTCAGCGAGGTGCCGAGCCCGGTCGAGGTGCGGGTGCACGCCGACCCGGCGCTGATCCCGTCGATCCGGGCGGTGGCGGCGGACCTCGCGGCGCGCGCCGACTTCGACCTGGACGCCGTGTCCGACCTGCGGATGGCCGTGGACGAGGCGTGCTCGGCGCTGGTGCCGCTCGCCGCCGCGGGCGGGCAGCTGCGCTGCGGGTTCACGGTGATCGGCGGGCGCATCGCCGTGGTCGCCCGCGTCCCGGTCGACCAGCCCACGACGCTGCGCCAGGACACGTTCGGCTGGCGGGTCCTGGACACGCTCACCGACCTCGCCGAGGTGCTCGACGCCGACACCGCGTGGATCGGCATCCGGTTGCTCAAGGACCGGACGACGGCGTGAGCGTGCCGGCCGAGCACGAGAAGCGCGACGACTCCTACGGCCACCTCGCGCCCCTGCTCGCGGAGCACGCCGCCCTGCCGCCCGGTGACCGGCGCCGCGAGGCGCTGCGTGACCGGCTCGTCCAGGGCTACCTGCCCCTCGCCCGGCACATCGCGCGCCGCTTCTCCCAGCGTGGCGAGCCGCAGGAGGACCTCGAGCAGGTCGCCACCGTCGGCCTCATCCACGCCGTCGACCGCTTCTCCCCGGACCGCGGGTCGGACTTCCTGTCCTACGCGGTCCCGACGATCACCGGCGAGGTCCGCCGCTACTTCCGCGACAAGGCGTGGTCGACCCGCGTCCCGCGACGGCTGAAGGACCTGCGCCTGGCCATCGGGTCCGCGATGCCGAGCCTGTCGCAGGAACTGGGTCGCGCCCCGACGGCCGGGGAGCTCGCCGCCCGGCTGTCGAAGCCTCGCGAGGAGATCCTCGAGGCGCTCGAGGCCGCCAACGCGTACCGCTCCAGCTCGCTGGACGACATGCTCGTCGACGACCCGTCGTCCGGCCGGCTGGCCGACGTCCTCGGGACCGACGACGACGAGCTGACCCAGGTCGAGCACCGCGAGACCGTGCAGCCGGCGCTGCGGCGCCTGCCCGAGCGCGAGCGGACGATCGTCATGCTGCGCTTCTTCGGCGGCATGACGCAGACCCAGATCGCCGAGCGCGTCGGGGTCTCGCAGATGCACGTGTCCCGCCTGCTGACCCGCACCCTCGCCACGCTGCGCCAGGAGCTCTCCGAGGGCAGCGGCAGCTGACCTACCGGACGGTGTGCCCCGCCTCGTCGTGGCGGGTCCGCCCGGTCCGCGCGAGCAGCTCGAGCAGGGGCACGGCGACCCGTCGGGTGGTGCCCAGCGCCTGCCGCGCCGCCGACACCGTGAACGGCTGCTCCAGCGACGCGAGCACCTCCACCGCCCGGTCCGGTGCGTCCGGGCGCAGGTAGATCCCGTCGGCGACGCGCAGCAGCTCGCCCGCCTTCACCACGGCGCCCAGCTGTCGGCCGCCCAGCCCGAGCTCGCTCAGCCGGTGCGCCTCCGGGGCCAGGAACGGCGTGCCCTCGAGGTCGGCCAGCACCGTCGCGACCGCCTCCTGCACCGCCGTCGGAAGCTCGCCGTCCCCGCGGCGCCGGATGCGCCCGGCGTCCCCGACGAGGTCCGGGCAGCGCGCGAGGACCAGGTCGACCAGGCGCTGGTCGGGCAGCTCCAGACCGCGCTGCGCCGCCCGGGCGGACACCCCCGGCTCCAGCGGGTCCGCTGCGGCCTGCTCGGCCACGAGGGCCGACAGCCGCGTGGCCAGCGCGTCCACGTGCGCCGGGTCGACGTACCAGCCCGCGGCGAACGGCGTTCCCGACGGCGGGTCGGCCAGGCCGAGGCCGGGCAGGTCGGCCGCGCGGAGCAGCCGGCGGCGGGCCAGCTCCGCGGCGGTGTCCGGGGTGCCGTCGCTGGTCGCGAGCTCGCCGGCCCGGGCCCGTGCGGCGCCGCGGCGGCGCAGCTCGGGCGGGCGCACGTCGAGCACGGTGACGCCCCCGAGGACCGCGTGCGCCCCCGGGTCGCGCAGCATCGCCCGGTCCCCGGGCCGCAGGGGCAGCGGTTCGCGCAGCGTGAGGCGGACGGTCCGCGACGACTCCGGGGCGTCCGGCGCGTCCTCGCGCGACAGCGGACGCACGCGTGCGGCCACCGCGGCCGATCCGACGTGCACCATGACCTGCGCCGGGAGCCGACCGACCATCTCCTCCCCGCGCGCCGGGTGCACCCGGACGTCCACCACCCGCGCCGCCAGCCACCGGCGCGGGGTCAGCAGCGCGTCGCCGCGGGAGACCTCCTCCAGCGGCACCCCGCGCAGGTTCACCGCCACCCGCGCGACCGCCGCCGCCGACTCCACCGGCGCGCCGAGCGACTGCAGCCCCCGCACCGACACCGCCCGCCCGCCCAGCTCCAACTCGTCACCGACCGCGATCCGCCCCGCCCCGAGCGTCCCGGTGACCACCGTGCCCGCCCCGCGGATCGTGAACGCCCGGTCGACCCACAGCCGCACGTCGGCGTCCGGGTCGGGCGTGGGCAGGCGGCCCGCCAGCGCGGCGAGGGCGGTCCGGAGCTCGTCGAGACCGTCGCCGGTCGTCCCGGACACGCACACCGCGGGCAGCCGGCCGAGCGTCGACTCGGCGAGGTGCTCGAGCGCCTCGTCCCGCGCGAGCTCGGGGTCCATCAGGTCCGAGCGGGTCACGACGAGGACCCCGTCGCGCACGCCCAGCGCGTGCAGGGCGTCCAGGTGCTCCCCGGACTGCGGCATCCACCCGGCGTCCGCCGCCACCACGAACATCGTCGCGGGCACCGGCCCGACCCCGGCCAGCATCTGCGTCACGAACCGCTCGTGCCCGGGCACGTCGACGAACGCGACCTCGCCGACCTCCGGCAGCGTCGTCCACGCGAACCCCAGGTCGATCGTCATCCCGCGCCGCCGCTCCTCGGCCCAGCGGTCGGGCTCCATGCCCGTGAGCGCGCGGATCAGCGTGGACTTGCCGTGGTCGACGTGCCCGGCGGTGGCCAGCACCTTCACGACGGCGGGTCCTGCCGCGCCGCGGCCGCCCGGACCGCGGCCACCAGCCGCTCGTCGTCGCCCGGCAGCACGGACCGCAGGTCCAGTACGCAGCGCCCGTGCTCCACCCGCCCGACCACCGGCTCCTCCCCGGCCCGCAGCGCCTCCGCGTACTCCGCCGGCAGCGCCACCCCGGCACTCGGCAGGTCGACGCCGGGTGCCCCGCCGCCGCCGACCTGGGCGACGCAGTCCACGGCCTCGCCGCCGACCGCCGCGGCCACCGTGCGCGCCCGGGCCCGCAGCGCGTCGACGTCCGCCTCGAGCATCGCCCGCACCGGCGGCACGGGGCCGCGCAGCGTCGCCTCCAGCGCGGCCAGGGTCAGCTTGTCCACCCGCAGGGCGCGGGCCAGCGGGTGCCGCCGGACCCGGTGCACCAGGTCGGCCTCCCCGAGCAGCAGCCCCGCCTGCGGCCCACCGAGCAGCTTGTCGCCGCTCGCCGTCACCAGCGGCACCCCCGCGCGCAGCTCGCTCGCCGCGTCCGGCTCGTCCGGCAGCAGCGGGTGCGGTGCGAGCAGGCCCGAGCCGATGTCGGCCACGACCGGCACGCCCAACCCCGTCAGGTCCCCGGCGGGGACGCTCGACGTGAACCCCTGCACGACGAAGTTCGACGGGTGGACCTTGAGGATCATCCCGGTGTCCGGGCCGACCGCCGCGGCGTAGTCGTCGACCCGCACCCGGTTCGTCGTCCCGACCTCCCGCAGTCGCGCCCCGGTCGACTCCAGCAGCTCCGGCAGCCGGAACCCGTCGCCGATCTCGACCATCTCGCCGCGGGCGATCACGATCTCCCGCCCGGGACCGGCGAGCGCCGTCGCCGCCAGGATCAGCGCCGCCGCGCCGTTGTTCGTCACGTGCACGCCGCCCGCGTCGGGCACGGCGTCCGCGAGCGCCGCCATCGCGCCCGCACCCCGACGGCCGCGGCCGCCGGTCGCGAGGTCCAGCTCGACGTCCGTCGTGCCGGCCGCCGTCACCAGCGCGTCCCGCGCCGCGTCGGACAGCGGGGCCCGCCCGAGGTTGGTGTGCAGCACGACCCCGGTCGCGTTCAGCACCGGCCGCAGGCTCGCCGCGCTGCGCGGGAGACCGGCCACCACCGCGTCGGCCACCGCATCCGGCCCGATCTCCCCGGCCCGCGCCCGCTGCTGCGCGCCGAGCACGACCTCCTTCACCCGCGCCTTCCCGACGACGGCGGCGGCGGCCGCCACCCGCGGGTCGGCCAGCAGGGCGTCCGTCCGCGGGATGCGCCGCCGGGGGTCGGTACTCATGCGCTCCAGGATCCACCCACCGCGACCACCACGGAGCACACCACCCCGATCACGACCACCCCGACCGTCACCGTCGCGAGCACCCGCACCGGGAACACCCGGCGGACCATCAGCAGCGACGGCAGGCTGACCGCCGGCAGGGTGACCAGCAGGGCCGCCGCGATCACCGGCGACACGCCCGCGGCGAGCAGCGCGGCGACGGCCGCCACCTCCGCGCCGGTCGGGATCGGCAGCAGCGCCCCGGCCACGGCGAGCAGCACGACGACGGCCACGACCACCGCCCCGTGCGTCCCGGCGAGCCCCGCGCCGACCGGGAACAGCACGCCGCGGAGCGCGCCCAGCACCACGACCAGCACGAGGTACTCCGGGAGCAGCCGCACCGCCAGCCCGCCCAGCGCGGCGAGGAAGCGGACCGGCAGCGGCCGCCCGTCGTCGACGGAGTCGGTACCGACCGTGAGCCCGGCCGGGTCCGCCGCGTCCCCCGCCCGCCGTGCGGCGAGCGCGCCCACCCCGACGACGGCGAGCCCGGCCGCCGCCCGCAGCACGGTCCACGGCCACGGCAGCACGAAGGCGCAGAACACCAGGACCACCGGGTTCAGCGCGGGGCTGGCCAGCCAGAACGCGAGCGCGGCGCGGACGTCGGCGGCCCGCTGCCGCAGCCCGACGGCGACCGGGGCCGCGCAGCAGCTGCACATCATCCCGGGCACCGCGAGGGTGCTGCCGACGACCGCGCCGCGCCGCCCGACCATCCGCGCCGTCCAGTCCGCGGGCAGCACCGTCCGGATCGCGGCCGCGAGGACCAGCCCGGCGACCAGCGCCGGCCAGATCGCCAGGAAGTACGTCCCGGCGAACTCCAGGCCCGCCCGCAGCGACACCCCGTCCGCGGGCAGGACCGACCGCCCCATCGACCCGGACCCGGCCACCGACGGCACCTTGACCCAGTACGGCTGCCACTTGGCCCAGACGAGCAGGGCGACCGCGAGCAGGACGACCCCGACGACGGGGACCCAGGTCCGCCGGGACGGCGTGGTGACGGTCACGGCGTCCGAGTCTGCGCCCCGTCCGCCGTCCCCGCACGGACGACCGGGCCGTTCGTCACCTTCTACCGTGATGAACGGCCCGTTCGTACGGAACGCGGAGCCCCTACCGGCCCGCCGCGGGGACGTAGCGCCGGTCCGGGGGAGTGGTGCCCGGCTGCACAGCCTCCTCCCGACGGCGGATGCGCTCGCGCTGGGGCACGACGATGTGGGCCGGGTCGTTCGCGGAGGCGATCCCGGCGTCGAACACCCCGAAGCGGGTCAGCGCCGAGCCCGCCATCAGGGCCGCACCGGAGAGCGCGGCGGCCCAGCGCCGCTTCCGCCCGAGCACCGCGCCGACGGCCCCGACCGCCAGGCACGCCTTGGACGCCGTCATCAGCGTCTTCGCGCGCCCCTTGTCGTAGACGTCCGCGAGCATCCCGAGGTCGCGGGTCATCTTCTCCTCGGTGGCCAGCTCCACGACGGCGCCGAGGACACCGAGCCGGGCCGCGGGCTCGTTGTCCCGGACCGAGGCGGCCACCAGCCCGAACCCGCCGCCGGCGGCGGCCGCGCTGCCCGCGAACAGCACGGGCAGGTGCCGGTGCGCCTCGTGCCAGGTCGGGACGGCCGTGTTGGAGATCAGCACGGCGGTGTAGGTCGCGAGCGCGGGTCCGACGACCGCGGCGCCGACCCCGGCCACGTCCCCGGCCCGGCGCACGACCGTCTCGCCCCGCCGTCGGGCCAGGTACGGCCGCAGAGCCTCCGCGCCGGCGGCCGCCGTCGCGAACGCCGCGAAGGGGGAGAGGATCCACGATCCCACCGACAGCGGCGACGTCGGCTTGAACACCCGCAGCATGTGCAGGAAGCGCGAGGGCCGGTGCAGGTCGTGGATCAGGAAGACGGTGCCGCCCATCGCCCCGCCGGCGGCCGCGTACCGGCCGGCGCGGCGCAGGGTGGGCCGGTCCGTCGCGGTCGCCATCGCCGCGAGCACCGCGGACGACCCGGCCAGCCCCCCGAGGAACAGGTACAGCGGGACGTCCGGGTTCTTCCACACCGGCGCCTTGATGATCGGCCGGCCGTAGTAGGAGCGGAACTCCGCCTCGGGGACCTGGAGCTGCTCGCCCTTCCGGCCCCCGCCGCGCCGGGGCTTCACCGCGTCGTGGTCGACGCCCTGCCGCTGCGGCATCTCGGTCGGATTCGAGTCCTGCGGGTGATCCGTCACCGTCGGCCGCCCTTCCAGAACGCTGCTACCGCCGCCACGCCCAGCCCGACCGCCGTCAGCGCCGCGTTGCGCCACATCTCCGGCAGGTCGCGGGTGGTGACGATCGGGTCCGGCGGCAGGCCGTAGACCTCCGGCTCGTCGAGCAGCAGGAAGAACGCGGCGTCGCCGCCGACGCCGTCGTCCTCGTCGCGGCCGTAGAGCCGGGCCTCGCTCACCCCGCGGTCGTGCAGCTCCGCGAGCCGGGCGTCCGCGGCGGCCTGCAGCTCGTCGAGGTCGCCGAACTGGATCGACTTCGTGGGGCAGGCCTTCGCGCACGCGGGCTCGAGACCGCTGCCGAGCCGGTCGTAGCACAGCGTGCACTTGTGGGCGCCGCCGTCGGACCCGCGCACGTCGATGACGCCGTAGGGGCACGACGGGACGCAGTAGCCGCAGCCGTTGCAGATGTCGTCCTGCACGACGACGGTGCCGAACTCGGTGCGGAACAGCGCGCCGGTCGGGCAGTTGTCCAGGCAGCCGGCGTGCGTGCAGTGCTTGCACACGTCCGAGGCCATGAGCCAGCGGACGTCGCGCTCGTCGTCGGGCGTCTGCTGGCCGTGCGCCCCGTCGTCGGGAAGCAGCGACAACAGGTCGACGGTTCCCCCGCCGGGCGGGGCGCTCGCCGCGTCCCGCGCCTTCGGCAGCGCGCCCCCGCCGAGGGCGGGCAGGCCGCTGGGGAGGTGCCCCGTCGTGACGTCCCCGCCGTGCGCGGACGTGGCCGACCCGTGCGGCCGGACGTCCTCGATGAAGGCGACGTGCCGCCACGTCGAGGCGCCGAGGTCGCCGGTGTTGTCGTAGGACATCCCGGTGAGCCGGTAGAGGTCGGACGCGTCGGTCCCGTCGTCGGGGACGAGGTTCCACTCCTTGCACGCGACCTCGCAGGCCTTGCAGCCGATGCAGACCGACGTGTCGGTGAAGAACCCGACCCGCTTCGGGTGCCCGGCGTCGAACCCGGCGTCGGCGGCGGGGTCCGGCAGCGGTCCGTAGAGCGCGTTGTCGGTGCCCGCGAACGCGTCGAACACATTGGTCATCGGGTCGAGCTCCGCTTCGCTTCGTCTCCCGTGGTCACTCGATACCTCCCGGCTCGACGCCGGCCTTGCGCCGGTAGGACTCCACGAACTCCAGCAGCGCCGGCCCGCGGGGGCGCCGTCCCGGCTGGATGTCGCAGGTCGCGACCTTGGACTCCTGGATGTGGACGTTCGGGTCCATGACGACGCCGAGCAGGTCGTTCGCCGGGTCGCCAGTGGTCAGGCCGTTCGACCCCCAGTGGTAGGGCAGGCCGATCTGGTGGACGGTGGTGTCCCCGATCCGCAGCGGCTTCATCCGCTCGGTCACCACGACGCGCGCCTCGATCGCCGTGCGCGCCGAGATCATCGTCGCCCACCCCAGGTGCTCCAGGCCGCGTTCGGCCGCGAGCGCGGGGGAGACCTCGCAGAAGAACTCCGGCTGGAGCTCCGAGAGGTAGGGCAGCGTGCGGCTCATGCCGCCCGCGGTGTGGTGCTCGGTGAGCCGGTAGGTGAGGAAGACGTAGGGGTAGACGTCGCTCATCGCCGGGTTGATCCGGTTCCACGCCCGGTCGATCCGTTCGAGCGCGGGGTTGTCCTGCTGCTGGTGCAGCAGGTTCGCCACCGGCGACTCGACCGGCTCGTAGTGCGTGGGCATCGGCCCGTCGGCCATGCCGGCGGGGGCGTACAGCCAGGCCTTGCCGTCGGCCTGCATGATGAACGCGTCGGTGCCGGCCAGGGCGTGCTCCCGCTCGGCGCCCTCCTCCGGCACGTACGACGGCGGCTTCGTCGCCTCGAAGTCCGGGATGTCGTGGCCGGTCCAGCGCCCGTTCTCCTCGTCCCACCAGACGTAGGCCTTGCGCTCGCTCCACGGCCGGCCCTCGGGATCGGCCGAGGCCCGGTTGTAGAGGGTGCGGCGGTTCGCCGGCCACGCCCAGCCCCACTCGGCGGCCACCCAGTCCTGCTCCGAGCCCGGCTTGCGCCGGTCGGCCTGGTTGACGCCGTCCGCGTAGACGCCGGTGTAGATCCAGCAGCCCGCGGTCGTCGACCCGTCCGCCTTCAGCTCGGTGTACGACGAGAGCGGGTTCCCCCCGTCGTCGTACCCGTTGATCTCGCCCAGCACCGACTCCGGGTCCGGCTCCTCGTGGATGCCGACCGTCGGGTAGTCCCACGTCAGGTCCAGCAGCGGACGGTCCCGCTCGTCGGTCGAGCCGGCCAGCTTCTCCCGGATCCTCTTTCCGAGGTGGAAGTAGAAGTGCAGCTCCGAGCGGGCATCACCCGGCGCGTGCACCGCCTCCCGCCGCCACTGCAGCAGCCGCTGGGTGTTGGTGAAGCTGCCGGACTTCTCGGTGTGGTTCGCACACGGCAGGAAGAAGACCTCGGTGCCGATGTCCTCGGTCCGCAGCTCCCCGGTCTCGATCTCCGGCCCGTCGGACCAGAACGTGGCCGACTCGATCATCTGCATGTCCCGGACGACGAGCCACTCCAGGTTGGCCAGGCCGAGCCGCTGCATCTTGCCGTTCGCGTGCCCGACCGCCGGGTTCTCACCGACCAGGAAGTAGCCGAACGTCTTCTTGTCGATCTGGTCGCGGACGATCCCGTAGGTGCCGTGATCGCCGGTCAGGCGCGGCAGGTAGTCGAACGCGTAGTCGTTCTCCTCGGTCGCGGCATCGCCCCACCAGGCCTTGAGCAGGCTCACCAGGTAGGTGTCCATGTTGCCCCAGAACCCGGTCTTCGCCGCGTCCGCGTCGAGGAAGCTCCGCAGGTCGGAGTGCAGGTGCGCGTTGGGCATGGGGATGTAGCCCGGCAGCAGGTCGTACAGCGTCGGGATGTCCGTCGAGCCCTGGATCGAGGCGTGCCCGCGCAGGGCGAGGATGCCGCCGCCCGGCCGCCCCATGTTGCCCAGCAGCGTCTGCAGGATCGCCGCCCCGCGGATGTACTGCGCGCCGACGCTGTGGTGGGTCCAGCCCACCGAGTACACCCACGCCGTGGTCCGGTCGCGCTGCGAGTTCTCCGTGATGGCGCGGGCGACCTCGAGGAACTCCTCCACGCCCATCCCGCAGACCCGCGAGACCGCCTCCGGGGTGTAGCGCGAGTAGTGCCGGCGCATGACCTGGTAGACGCACCGCGGGTGCTGGAGGGTCTCGTCCCGCTCCGGCCGGCTGGGCGTGTTCGCCGCGTCTCCCGCCCCGCCCGCGGTGTCCGAGCCCATGGCCGCGTGGTGCTCGCGCAGCTGCGACTCCCAGTGGTCGCGCTGCCCGGCCGCCGGCGCGCTGTAGCCGTCGCCGTCGAGCTGCCACGAGATCGGGTCGTAGCGCCCGGTCTCGGCGTCGTAGCCGGAGAAGATCCCGGCCATGTCCTCGGTGTCGGTGAACTCCTCACCGACGAGGTCGGCCGCGTTCGTGTAGGCCTGCACGTACTCCCGGAAGTCGAGCTCGTTCTCCAGGACGTAGCTGATCAGCCCGCCCAGGAATGCGATGTCGGCGCCCGCCCGGAACGGCACGTGCAGGTCGGCCACGGCCGAGGTGCGGGTGAAGCGCGGGTCGACGTGGATGATCTTCGCGCCGCGGCGCTTCGCCTCCATGACCCACTGGAAGCCCACCGGGTGGGCCTCCGCCATGTTCGACCCCTCGATGACGATGCAGTCCGAGTGGATCAGGTCCTGCTGGAAGTTCGAGGCCCCTCCGCGGCCGAAGCTGGTCCCCAGACCGGGGACGGTGGCGCTGTGTCAAATGCGCGCCTGGTTCTCCACCTGGATCGCGCCGAGCGCCATGAACAGCTTCTTGATGAGGTAGTTCTCCTCGTTGTCCAGCGTCGCGCCGCCGAGGCTCGAGAAGCCCAGCGTGCGCCGCAGGACGCGGCCCTCGTCGTCGGTGTCCTGCCAGCCGCGACGCCGGGCGTCGATCACCCGGTCGGCGATCATGTCGACCGCGGTGTCGAGGTCGAGGTCCTCCCACTCGGTGCCGTACGGCCGGCGGTAGCGCACCGTCGTCACCCGCGAGGGGCTCGTCACCAGCGACGTCGACGCCGAGCCCTTGGGGCACAGCCGTCCGCGCGAGATGGGCGAGTCCGGGTCGCCCTCGATCTGGGTCACCCGGCCGTCGCGGACGTAGACGTTCTGCCCGCAGCCGACCGCGCAGTACGGGCAGACCGACTTCACGACCTCGTCGGCGGAGTCCGTCCGCGATCCCAGGGCCTTCGTGCGCGGGCTCTCGACGGCCGCCCCGCGCGCCAGCGGGTCGGGGCCGGTGGCCTGACGGAACATCGGCCAGTCGCCGAGCCAGGTGCGGACGCCCAAGGGTTCTCCTCGCGCAGCGGTGTGGTGGTGGCGGAGGCGGACGGGAATCGAACCCGCCTGGCCGAGATACCCGGCCACGTCGGTGTTGAAGACCGCGGGGCCCACCAGGAACCCTGACGCCTCCGGACGGAAGCCTAGGCAGACGTTCGTCGGCCCCGCACTTCGGGAAGGACACGCCCCGTGTGGACCGGAACCGGCACCGAGGACGCGGCCGTGCTCGCGGTCGACGTCGGCACCACGTCGACCAAGGCGGTCCTCTTCTCGACGGCGGGTGCGGTGCTGGGGGAGGGCGACGCCGGCTACGAGCTCGCCGAGCCCGAGCCCGGCGCCGCCGTGCAGGACCCGGAGGCCGTGTGGGAGGCGGTCGGCGACGCGGCGCGGGACGCGGCCGGTGGTACCCGCCCGGCCGTGGTCACCTTCTCCGCGGCGATGCACGGGCTGCTCGGGGTCGACGACGCCGGCGATCCGATCGGCCCGCTCATGACCTGGGCCGACTCCCGCGCGGCCGGCGTGGCCGACGCGCTGCGGGCGTCGTCGGGGGCCCTGGAGCTGCACCGCCGCACGGGCACCCCGGTGCACTCGATGAGCCCGCTGGTCAAGCTCGCGTGGCTGCGCCGGGAGCGCCCGAGCCTGCACGGTGCCGCGGCGCGCTGGGGCGGGGTGAAGGAGTTCGTCCTCGGCCGGGCCACCGGGCGACGGGTCGCGGACGCCTCGTGCGCGTCCGGGACCGGCCTGGTGGACCTCGCCGGGCGGCGCTGGGACGACGAGGCCCTGGCGATCGCCGGGATCACGGCCGACCGGCTGGACGAGATCGTCGACACCACCGCCGTCGTCGGGACCCTGACCGACGCCGTCGCCCGTGACTGGGACCTGCCGTCCGGAACGCCGGTGGTGGCGGGCGCCGGGGACGGGCCGCTGGCGAACCTCGGGCTGGGCGCCGTGCGGCCGGGCGTGCTGGCCTGCTCGATCGGCACCAGCGGGGCGCTGCGGCTGGCCGTCGACCGGCCCGCGGTCGACCCGCGCGGTCGACTGTTCTGCTACGAACTCACCGCCGAGCGCTGGGTGGTCGGCGGGGCGATCACCAACGGCGGTGTGGTGCTGGACTGGGCGTCCGAGACCTTCGGCGCCGACTCCGAGGTGCTGCTCACCGAGGCCGCGGACACCCCGCCCGGCGCGGACGGCCTGCTCGTGATCCCGCACCTGCTCGCCGAGCGGGCGCCGCGGTGGGACGGCGGGCTCGGCGGGACGTTCCTCAACCTGCAGCGCTCGCACGGCCGCGGCCACCTGACGCGCGCGCTCCTCGAGGGCGTCTGCCTGCAGCTGCGGCTGGTGCTCGACTCGATGCGCGACGCCGGTCTGGCCGTCGAGGAGGTCCGGGCGACCGGGGGCTTCGCGCGCAGCGCCTTCTGGCGGCAGCTCCTCGCGGACGTGCTCGGCGTGCCGGTCGGCTACCCGGACGGCCACCAGGGCTCGGCGTACGGGGCCGCGCTGCTCGGGATGCAGGGCGTCGGCCTGCTCGCGCCGGGTGCCGCGGCGCTCGCACGGGCCGCGGACCACGTCGCGATCGCCGAGGTCCGCACGCCCGGGCCGTCGGCGGCCGGCCACACCCGCCGTCGGGACCTGGTCGAGCAGGTCCACGACCAGCTCGCCGAGGTCGTCGGCGAGCTGCGGCGACCCTAGGAGTCGGCCGCGTCCGCGACCTCCTCCAGCTCGACCAGCGCGTCCTCGAGATAGGTCAGCAGCTTCTGCAGCCGCGGGACGCTGCGGCGGTCGCCCGTCAGCCCGAACTCCATGTTGTCGGCGTACGTCATCACCGTCATGTTCAGCGCCTGCCCGTCGAGCGGCACCGAGACCGGGTAGATGCCGCTGAGCTTGGCGCCCGCCCAGTAGAGCGGCGCCTTCGGGCCGGGCACGTTCGAGATGATCAGGTTGAACCCGGGGTTGATCACGGTCGAGAGCCCGGGGACGACCCCGAGCGGCAGGGGCGCGGCGACGGCCAGCGACAGCGCGGCGACGGCCATCGGGTCGCGCTGGTCGATGTTGGACTTGGCGGCCCTGCCCGAGGCCTTGATGCGTTCCAGACGGGTGCCGGCGTCGGCCTCGTCGGTGGCGAGGTTGACCAGGATCGCGCCGAGCTGGTTGCCGACCCCCGTCGTCCCCAGCGACACCGGCAGCGCCGCGATCAGCGGCTTCTCCGGCAGGGCGTCGAGCTCGATCATGTAGCGCCGCAGGGCGCCGGAGCACATGGCGAGCACGACGTCGTTCACCGTCGACGAGGTCCGCTCCCGCACGCGCTGGATGCGCTTGAGCGGCCACGACTCGGCGGCGAACCGCCGCGCGCCGGTGATCGGCACGTTGAGCATGCTGTGCGGCGCCTCGAACGGCAGGGCGGTGTCGCGGTGGGCGAGCCCGTCATAGAAGGCGCCGGCCAGGGCCGGTGCGACGCCCAGCGCGGAGTTCGTGGTGCGGACCGTGTCGGCGACCGCCGAGGTCACCGTCCGGTAGCCCTCGGCGAGCGTCGAGCCGACCCACTCGATCGGCCCCGGCTCCGGGCGCTGCTCGACCTCGGACGACGCCGCGGCCTTCTTCTTCGAGCGCGGGTCGACCTGCCAGAACGGCGGGACGTCGAGGTCCTCGGGGTCGGTCGACAGCGTCTTCTGCATGTGCCGCACACCGGTGACGCCGTCCATCATGGCGTGGTGGATCTTGAAGTACGCGGCGAACCGGTCGCCCTCCACGCCCTCGATGAGGTGGAACTCCCACAGCGGCCGGTGCCGGTCGAGCAGGGATCCGTGGAGCCGGGAGACCAGTTCGAGCAGCTCACGGATGCGGCCCGGACGCGGCAGGGCCGAGAGCCGCACGTGGTACTCGATGTCGAGGTTGTCGTCGGTCTCCCAGGCCCACTGGCCGAGGGTGGACACGCTGCGGTATGCCCGGCGCGCGAACATCGGCGCGACCTCGTTCGAGGACACGAGCCGGCGGTGCAGGTCACCGAGGAAGTCGGGCCCGGCGTCCTCGGGGCGGTCGAACAGCAGCAGAGAGCCCACGTGGGTCGGCCGCTCCCGGGACTCCGCCAGCAGGAACATCGAGTCCCGGAACGACATCACACCCATGTGAAACCACCCTCCCGCTGCAGCCTGTGCAGCCAAGGACGTCCCGCTCGCCTCGGGGATGACGCCGCCCTCACCGCGATCATGGTGATGCCCGTCTCAGGTGTCCACCAAACGGCTCACGGCCCGCTCCAGCTCCTCGAGGGAGCCCACCTCCGTGCCCCCGCTGCGCCGCACCGCCGCGCCGATCATGAGGTTGTAGCGCAGCCCCTCTTCGCCGCCCTGCCGCAGGTCGGTGCGGTACGCGATCACCGGCTTCCCGTGCGCCGCGGCCCACGCGACCTCGACCACCGTCCCGTTGTCCGGCGGCTCCTGGTCCAGGCACGCGACGACGAGGTCCGCCCGCTCCGCGATCGAGGCCAGGTGCACGTCGCCCAGCGCGAGCCAGCGGTCGCGGGGTTCCCGGCCCTCCGGCAGCTCGACCACCCACGGGTCGATGACGTCCACGTGCCGTTCGAGCAGGGGCAGCAGCCGCTCGGCGTAGAAGAGCTTCGTCGACTCGGCGAACCCGTAGGGGCTGGCCACGTAGGCGGTCCGGCGCACGTCACCACGGTGTCAGCACTGCGGCCATGCTGACACTGGACGTCACGAAAGCCGCAACCACGCAGGGCAGGATGACCCCGTGCGCGTCGTCGTGACCGGAGCGGGCGGGTTCGTCGGCCGCCGGGTGGCACGCATCTTCCGGACGGCGGGTCACGACGTCCTCGGGCTGTCCCGCTCGGCCTTCGACGGTCGGTCCCTCGACGACGTCCTGGCCGGCGCCGACGTCGTCTGCCACCTCGCCGCCCGGGTGCGCGTGCGGGAGTCCCGCGAGGACCCGCTCGGTTACTGGCAGGTCAACCTGGGCGGCACCCGGGCAGTGCTCGCCGCCTGCCCGCCCACCGCCCGGGTCGTGATCGCCTCGACCTGCACCGTGTACGCGCCCTCCGACGCCCCGATCGGCGAGGACGCGCCGCTCGACCCCGCGAGTCCCTACGCGGCGAGCAAGCTCGCGGCCGACCTCCTCGCCCGCGACGTCGCTGGGTCGGGCGGACCCGGCGTCGTGAGCCTGCGCGCCTTCAACGTCGCCGGCCCGGGTGACCCGGACCCCTCCCGCGTCGTCCCGGCCCTGCTCGCCCGGGCCGCCGGCGCGACGTCGGCGCCGTTCCGCGTCAACGGCGACGGCTCCGCGGTCCGCGACTACCTCCACGTCGACGACATCGCCGACGCGTTCCTCGCGGCCGCCGACACGGCCGAGCCGGGCACGTGGCGCGCCTACACCGTCGGCTCCGGACGCGGGACCTCCGTCGCCGACCTGATCGACACCGTCCGCCGCGTCACGGGCCGCGCGGTCCCCGTCGAGCACGGACCCGCCGTCGTCGAACCCGCCCGGCTCGTCGCCGACCCCGCACGCATCCGCGCCGACCTCGGCTGGGCCGCGACCCGGTCCGACCCGGAGCGCATCGTCGCCGACGCCTGGATCGCCCGCTAGGAGCGGTCGGGCCGGCAGACCCGGCACGGCCGGTAGCCCGCCGCGCGGGCCGTCGCCTCGTCGGCGAAGAACACCCGGTGCCGTGCGTAGTGGCCGCGCGCGAGCCAGCGCAGCGCGCTGGGGCAGTCGAGGCGCCCGTAGATGCGGCCGCGCCGGTGCCCGCCGAGGGTTCCCGGCGTGGTCGACCGGTACGGCCGCCCGTCCACGCCGAGCAGCTCGTACTCCTTCACGACGACGGGGCCTCGAGGCCGGACACCCGCAGCGTCAGGTTGAGCCGTTCGCCGGGGTCGGTGCCGATGCGCGGCACGTCACGTTCCGGCAGCAGCCGCGGCACGCCGTGGTGCACCAGGCGGTTCTCCCCGCCGAACACCAGCAGGTCCCCGGAGCACAGCTCGACGTCGTGGAACGGCCCCCTGCGGTGGTGCGGGCTGCCGATGCGGAACACGCAGGCCGTGCCGAGGCTCAGGGACACCACCGGATCGGACGCGCGTTCCTCGCGGTCCTGGTGCATGCCGAGCCGCGCGTCGCCGCGGTAGGAGTTCACGAGCGCGACGTCGGGACGGTAGGTGGCCCTCGCGTCCGGGTCGCCGTAGGCGTCGGCGACCGCCTCCGCGCCCAGCTCCGCCAACCAGCCGGGGAAGGGCTGCACGGGGGAGCCGTCCTGGTCGTCGCGGGTCCGGCTGTAGCGGTAGGGGATCCAGTGCCAGCCCAGACACACCGTCTCGACGCTCATCCGTGCTCCGCCTGGGAGCGTGGCCCGGCGTGCTCCCGGCCCCTGCCGCGCCCAGCCTCGTGCGGCCTCGACGAGTCGCCGTTGGGCGGGCAGGCCCAGCCAGCCGGGGAGGTGGACGACGCCGGGCCCGATCGTCCGCCGCGGGCGCGGGATCAGCTCCAGCACGCCGTCGTCGTCAGGACCCATGCCCTCCCCAACACCGGCGCGGCCCTGTCCGTTGCACATAAGCGCAGGCTAATATCCGCGCCATGAGGTACACGGTGTCGATCGAGCTCGCCCTGCCACGGGGGAGGGCGGTCCAGCTGCTCGCCGACCCCGCCTACCTGCCGATGTGGCTGCGCGGCCTGGTGACGCACGAACCGTTGACGGGATCGCACGGGCAGGTCGGGTGCGAGTCCCGCGTCGTGCTGGAGACGGGCGGACGACGGATGGAGGCCGTCGAGACGATCACGCGGCGAGAGCCGGCGGACCTCACGGACATCCCTGCCGACCGCGTCGTCCACTTCGAGCGGGAGATCGTCGCCGAGGGCATGTGGAACGCCGCCCGCGACCGGCTCACGGAGGCCGGACCTCGCACCACGCTCTGGGAGAGCGAGAACGAGTACCGGTTCGGCAGCCTGCCGATGCGGCTGATGGCGCCCTTCATGGGCGGCGCCTTTCGCAAGGCCTCCCGGCAGCACATGCAGGACTTCCAGGCGTTCGCCGAGCGGGGAGTGGACGTCCGCGCGGCGCAGGACTGAAGCCGGTCGGTGCCCCCGGCAGGACTCGAACCTGCGACCTTGGCATTAGAAGAACGTCCGATCCGGTCAACGGCGGCCTCTGCGCGCTCATCGGCCCACGTCAGCCGACTCACCGTCCCCCTCGCCCTCACAGACCGATGGCGGTTCGTGCCACGGTCCGTGCCACGCCCACCGCGTTCTTCGACAGCGATGCGGTTCCTCGGGGCGGTCCGGCTTCTCGGTGGCGGGGGTTAGACGGCGCCCCCGCCCCTTCGGTGTCTCAGCCCGGTCGTCCGACGTCTCCTGAACGCTCATGTGGGCCTGCGCTCAGCCGCCGGGACCCTCCGCAGGGAGGCTCACGGTGTGGCTCAGGCCAGACGCCCGAGGCGGGTGGATTGTCAGGGGCACCACGCAGGGACCGGACCGATCAGGTCAGCGCGCGACCGCGGGACGCCTCAACTTCCGAGAAGCTCCGCTTCTCGGAAGTTGCCGTGGCGCTCGGTCCACACCCCAGCGACAGTCCGATCGAACCTGGTCTCGGCACCACAGGCGGCGACCCAGACGCGGCGCGACCTCGTCCCGGCCGCCGGCCCGCTACGCGGTCACTGAGAGCTTCCGGTGTCGGGCTGGTTCTGGGGTTATCGGTCGTGTTTGACGCTGTGCTGGCGGATCAGGTCGTTGACGCGTTCGTTGTCGCGGTCGGCGATCGCGTCGACGAGGTCGGCGTGGATGCGGTAGCGATCGGACATGACCTCGGCGATGGGCTGGCTGTCGGCGGGCAGGACAGCCAGCGTGTGCTGCTTGATCATGTCGATGAGCCCCAGGTAGATGGGGCGGAGCACGGTGCTGGGGTTGACCTCGGCGAACAGCTCGTGGAGTCGCCAGTTCGCGCGCATGAACGCGTCGGCGTCGAGGGCGTCGACCGCGTCTGACATGGCGGTGACCTGGTCGCGGTAGCGGGCGATGTCGGCGGGGGAGGAGTGCCACGCGGCGTCGGCAATCAGAAGCGGGTCCAGGGCGTCGCGGATGCGGACGGCGTCGGCGACCGAGGAGGCGTCGGCGTCGATCGCGAGGACCGAGTTGCCGAGCCGGACCATCGGGGACTGCTCGGCGGCGAAGAGGCCACCGCCGGGTCCGGGTCGCACGGCCACGAGGCCCCGCGCCTGGGCCACCCGGAGGGCCTCGTTGAAGGTGCCGACGGAGACGCCGCAGAGCTCGCGGAGCTCGCTCTTGGTGCCCAGCCGAGCACCCGGGTCGATGCCGCGGACCAGTTGGGCGATCCGCTGCGCGGCGCGCTCGGTCCGCGAGGTCGCACCGTCGCTGAGTACGTCGCCGGCCATGAGCCCTCCCTAAAGACCATGATGATTATGCCGCATGCCTTGACACGGCCGCGGTGAGTTCGAATACTCCAATACCAGCATAATCATCATGCTGGTTTGAGGTCGTCGAGGAGGACGCCATGCGGGAGACACACACGCCGGTGCTGATCGTCGGTGGCGGTGGGGGTGGTCTGACCGCCTCGATGCTGCTCTCGCATCTCGGGGTGCCGTCCCTGCTGATCTCCCGCCACGCCGGGACGTCGATCTTGCCCAAGGCGCACGTGCTCAACCAGCGCACGATGGAGATCTTCACCGAGCTCGGGGTGGCACCCGAGGTCTTCCGGCGCAGCACGCCAGCGGAGAACATGAAGGCCACCGGCTGGTACGCGGGCGTCAGCGGGTCCCACGACGGGTACGGGCGCCGGCTCGGTGGGCTCGAGGTCTGGGGCGGGGGATACACCGACCCGGACTTCATCGCCGCGAGCCCGTGCCGCACGGCGAACCTGCCTCAGATCCGCCTGGAGCCGGTCCTGAAGGCGCACGCCGAGTCCTACTCGGCCGCGACGATCTGTTTCCACCACGAGCTGCTCGAGCTGACCCAGGACGCCGACGGCGTCACCGCGGTCGTGCTCGACCGTGACAGCGACGAGCGGTACACCGTGCGCAGCCGGTACGTGATCGGGGCCGACGGCGGGCGGACCGTCGGCGAGCTGATCGGTTTGGGCATGAGCGGGCAGACCAACCTCATGCGGATGGTGTCGACCCACCTCTCGGCCGACCTCTCCGCGCACCTGTCCGACCCCGATGTGCTGATCCGCTGGCTGGTCAATCCCGACTTCGGAGGCTCGTGGGCCTCCGGGATCCTCGTGGCTATGGGCCCGGACCACTGGGGTACCGAGTCCGAGGAGTGGGTCTTCCACCTGTCCTTCGCCGTCGACGACCCGGACGCCGACGACCCGGCCAAGATCCTCGAGCGCATCCGGGCCGCGCTGGGCATCCCGGACTTCGAGCCGATCATCCACCACATCAGCCCCTGGATCATGGAAGGTGTCCTCGCGGACTCCTTCCGGCGCGGCCGGGTGTTCCTGCTCGGCGACGCCGCGCACCGTCACCCCCCGACGGGCGGTCTGGGACTCAACAGCGCGGTCCACGACGCCTACAACCTGGCCTGGAAACTCGCCGCCGTCCTCAACGGACAGGCAGGGGAGGCCCTGCTCGAGACCTACGAGGCGGAGCGGCGCCCGGTCGACGGGGCCAACGTGGACGCCGCGGTCAAGGCCGCGATGAACCACTTCACCATCGACGCGGCGCTCGAGCTCTCGCCGGAGAAGACCCCGGAGCAGAACTGGGGCGAGGTCCGGCCGCTGTGGGAGGACCTGCCGGACTCCGAGCGCAAGCGCCACGCCCTCAACTGCGCCATCGGCTCGCAGACGATCGAGTTCCGCCACCACAACGTGGAGTTCGGCTACACCTACGACGCGGCCGCCTCCACCGCCGTCGTCGACGACGGCTCCGATCCTTACGTCCCGCTCGACCCGGTACGGCTCTACGAGCCCAGCACCAAGCCCGGGCATCCGCTGCCCCACGCCTGGGTCGAACGCGGCGGAGAGCGGCTGGCCCTCGGGTCGCTGGTCGAGGGCGGGCACTTCCTCCTGCTCGCCGGGGAGAACGGCCAGGCCTGGGTCGAGGCCGCCGGCAAACTCGCGGCCGAGACCGGCCTGGCGTTGCGGGCGGGACGCGTCGGGATGCTCGACGCCGAGCACCCCGACATCGACCTCGTCGACGTGCGCTGCGCCTGGCTGAAGAACCGCGGCGTCTCCGCCGACGGTGCGGTCCTCGTCCGACCGGACCGCTACGTCGGGTTCCGGTCCGCCGGGTCGGTCGAGGACCCGCTCGCGGCCCTGACCGCAGCCGTCGCCCAGATCCTGTCCACCACGACCTCCTGAGGAGGGACACCATGCGCATCGCCAACCTCCGAGGCCGCCTCGTCCTCGTCGTCGAGGACCGGGCCCTCGACGTCGAGACCGCCAGCGCCGGCCGCTTCTCCGCCGACCCCCAGGCCGTCTACGAGCGGTGGCAGGAGTTCCTGGACTGGGCGTCCACCGCGGACCCGGGCCGGGCGGAACCCTTCGAACACCGGGACCTGGGTGCTCCGGTGCCCCGCCCCAGCCAGGTCCTCGCCATCGGTCTGAACTACCGCGACCACGCCGCGGAGTCCGGCTTCGCGCTGCCCGACGCCCCGACCGTGTTCACCAAGTTCGTCTCGAGCTTCACCGGGCCCTACGACGACGTCGTCCTCGCCGGACCGACGGTCGACTGGGAGGTCGAGCTCGTCGCCGTCCTCGGCCGGACGGCCCGTCGGGTCCCGGCCGAGCGCGGCTGGGACTACATCGCCGGACTGACCGCCGGGCAGGACCTCTCCGAGCGCACCGTCCAGGGCGCCGGCCCCGCACCGCAGTTCAGCCTCGGCAAGTCCTTCCCCGGCTTCGGCCCCACCGGCCCCTGGCTGGTCACCCCCGACGAGTTCGCCGACCGCGACGACATCGCCCTGGGCTGCGCGGTCAACGGCGAATCCATGCAGAAGGGTCGCACCAGCGACCTGGTGTTCACCGTGCCCCAGCTCGTCGCCGAGCTCTCCGCGGTCCTCGAGCTACGACCCGGGGACGTCATCTTCACCGGAACCCCCGCCGGCGTCGGCGCCGGCCGCAACCCCAAGCGGTTCCTCGCCGCCGGCGACGAACTCGTCACCACCGTCGAGGGCATCGGCACCATGCGCCACCGACTCGTCCCGGCCTGACCCTCGTCCCGGCCTGACAGGAGCACAGCAAGATGGGACTGCACCGCCTCACCGACATCGTCATCGGCGTCCCGAACGTCGTCGAGACCGCCGGCTACTACTCCGAGTTCGGGCTCCGACCCAGCGAGGTCGCCACGGTCTACGGCGAGACCGTGCCCGGCCCCGACCCGGACGCCACCCACCGCTTCTCGACCGTTGACGGCGGCCACCAGCTCGAGGTCCGCCACAGCCCACGCCGGCGACTGATGTCGCTCGGGGTCGGCGCCGACGACCCCGACGACCTCGACCGGATCGCCACTTCGCTTGCCGCCCTCGAGATCGACGCCCGCCGCGACGGCGACAGCCTCCGCGCCGTCGACCCCACCACCGGACTGCACGTGGTGGTCTCCGTGTCACCCCGCATCCAGCAGGACCCGACCCCCACCCCGCCCTACAACGCCCCCGGTGACGTGGAGCGCCCCGGGGTGCGCGCCCCGGGCATCCTGCGGCCCGAACCGGTCCGGCCCCGCAAGCTCGGTCACGTCGTGTTCGGATCGACCGACCAGGCCGCCACCCAGCGCTTCTTCACCCAAGGGCTCGGCTTCAAGGTCAGCGACGAAGCGCCCGGGCTCGCGTCGTTCATGCGCTGCTCCAGCGACCACCACAACGTCCTGGTCCAACAGGCACCGGTCAGCTTCCTGCACCACACCTCCTGGGAGGTCGACGACGTCGACGAGGTCGGACGCGGCGCCACCGCGATGCTCGAGAACCACCCGGAACGCCACACCTGGGGGTTGGGCCGCCACTACATCGGCTCGAACTTCTTCTGGTACCTGCGAGACCCCGCCGGCAACTTCTCCGAGTACTACTCCGACATCGACTGCATCCCCGACGACCAGGTCTGGGAGCCCGGCGTCGTCGCGGGCGAGAAGAGCCTCTACTCCTGGGGGCCCCCGCCCCCGCCGTCGTTCCTGCAGCCCGACGACCTCGCCGAACTCATGACCGGCGCCCACGACGATGCCTGACCCCACCCCACCTGAGAACTGCGCGGGGACGGTGCTGCGCGAGCCGTCCGACGACGTCCTCGACACCACCCGCATCGGCCAGTACGTCCGATGGCTCGCCGCGGAACGTGGGCTGAGCTTCGAGGACTACCACCAGCTGCATTCCTGGTCGGTGAACGACCCGGACGGCTTCTGGTCCTCGATCTGGGACCACTTCGCCGTCCGCGGCAGCTACGACACGGTCCTGGGAAGCCGAGCCATGCCCGGCGCCCGATGGTTCCCCGGCGCCCACCTCAACTACGCCGAGTACCTGCTCGACGGCGCCGCGGACCTCGACGAGACCGCCGTCATCGCCCACTCCCAGACCCGGGACCCGGTCGAGCTCACCTTCGCCGAGCTCGCCGCGCAGGTCGCCCGTACCCGCGTCGGGCTGCAGCGGTGCGGCGTCACCCGGGGCAGCCGCGTCGTCGCCTACCTGCCCAACATCCCCGAAGCCGTCATCGCGTTCCTCGCGTGTGCCTCGCTCGGCGCGGTCTGGGCTGCGTGCGCTCCCGAGTTCGGCGCCCGCAGCGTCATCGACCGCTTCGCCCAGCTCGACCCCACGGTCCTGCTCACCGTCGGCGGCTACCACTACGGCGAGAAATCGATCGACAAGACCGCCGACGTCGCCGCCATCCGTGCCGGCCTGCCCACCCTCGAGCACGTCGTCGCCGTCCCCTACGGCCCGCACGCCGTGCCCGACGCTATCACCTGGGACGCCGTCACCGCCGAGTTCGCGCCTCTCACCTTCGACGCCGTCCCCTTCGACCAGCCGCTCTACGTTCTGTTCTCCTCGGGTACCACCGGGCTGCCGAAGGCGATCGTGCACGGGCACGGCGGAATCCTGCTCGAGCACCTCAAGAGCCACGCCCTGACCATGGACACCCGACCCGGTGACCGCTTCCTCTGGTTCACCACGACCGCCTGGATGATGTGGAACGTCCTGGTGTCCGGGCTGCTGCACCGCGCCGCGATCGTGCTCGTCGACGGCAACCCCACCTACCCCGACCTGCTCGAACAATGGCGCATCGCCGCCGCCTCCCGCGCGACCCTGCTCGGCACGAGCCCCGGCTACCTCATGGCCTGCCGCAGGGCCGGCGTCCACCCGGCCCGCGACCTCGACCTGTCCGCGCTGCGCAGCGTCGGCGTCACCGGCGCCCCGCTGCCCGACAGCGGCTTCGACTGGCTCGCCGAGCAGTTCGGGCCCGATCTGCTGGTCAACCCGATGAGCGGCGGCACCGACGTCTGCTCGGGATTCGTCGGCGGCTCGCCGTGGCTGCCGGTGTATCGCGGTGAACTCTCCGGTCCCGGCCTCGGGGTCGACGGCGCCGCGTTCGACCCGGACGGTCGGGAGGTCGTCGGAGCCCCCGGGGAACTCGTGATCCGCCAACCGATGCCGTCCATGCCGGTTCGGTTCTGGAACGACCCTGACGACCAGCGCTACCGGTCCACCTACTTCGACACCTATCCCGGTGTCTGGCATCACGGCGACCGCGTCACCGTCACCGCGCGCGGCAGCTTCGTCATCAGCGGGCGCTCCGACGCCACCCTGAACCGCGGAGGCGTCCGCCTCGGCACCGCCGAGTTCTACGCCGTCGTCGAGGAACTCCCCGAGGTCCTCGACAGCCTCGTGGTCCACCTCGAGGACGCCGAGGGAGGCCCCGGCCGGCTCCTGCTGTTCCTCGCACTCACCCAGGGGACCGAGCTGGACGACGAGCTGCGCACCCGGGTCCGACGAGCCCTGCGCGAACAACTCTCACCGCGCCACGTCCCCGACGTGATCGACGTCGTCCCCGCCGTGCCGCGCACCCTGACCGGGAAGAAGCTCGAGGCGCCCATCAAGAAGATCCTCCGCGGCCACCCGGTCGCCGACGTGATCAGCGCGGACTCCGTCCAGAACTACGCCGCCGTCAGCGCCTTCACCGACCACGCCGAAGCCTGACCCCACCCGCCAAGACCACCCCGAGCCCGAGGCGAGAGACGCTCTGGCCCGGCAGGACCGATCAGCACGAGGAGAAGCCATCACCACCGCGCACGCGGCCGGCGGCCGCATCGACGTCCACCAGCACCTGCTCCCCGCCGACTACCTCGCCGCCCTCCAGCGCCACGGCATCGCCGAAGCCGGTGGCCGAGCCCTGCCCGCCTGGAACGCCGAGGCCGCACTCGCGATGATGGACGACCACCACATCGCGACCGGCGTGCTCTCCCTGTCCACCCCGGGCACCCACCTCGGCGACCCCGCCGAAGCCCGCGACCTCACCGTGCGCCTCAACGACGCCCACGCCGAGCTCGTCAAGGACCGACCCGACCGCTTCGGCATGTTCGCCTCGGTGCCGCTGCCCGACGTCGACGCCGGCCTCGACGCGATCGCCCACGCCGACGACGACCTGCACGCCGACGGCGTGGTGCTGCTCGCCAACCACCAGGGCACCTACCTCGGCGAATCGGCCTTCGACCCCGTCATGGCCGAACTCGACCGCCGCAACCTCGTCGTGTTCGTCCACCCCGCCGCCCTGCCCGCCCCGCCCGTGGAAGGAATTCCGCCCTTCGCCGCGGACTTCCTGCTCGACACCACCCGAGCCGCCTACCTCCTGGTCCGCAACGGCGTCGTCAGACGGCACCCGAACCTGCGCATCGTCCTCTCCCACGCCGGCGGATTCGTGCCCTACGCCGCGCACCGCATGGCCACCGGGATGGCCCTCGAAGCCGGCCGCGACATGGCCGACGTCGTCGAGGACTTCCGGACCTTCTACTACGACACCGCCCTGTCCGGGAGCCCCTCGGCCCTGCCCACCCTGCTCGCCTTCGCCAAGCCCGACCACATCCTCTTCGGCAGCGACTGGCCCTTCGCCCCCGCCACCGTGGTCACCTACTTCACCGACGGTCTCGACGAGTACCTCGCCCAGCACGAAGGCCCACAGCCCACGAGTCCGGCCATCAACCGCGACAACGCTGCAAAGCTCTTCCCACGGTTGCAGTAGGGCACAGACCAGCGTGAACCGAGGTCGAGCTCTGATCGGCATGGTTCAACTTCCGGAAACACCACTTCTCGGAAGTTGAGATTCCCGGCGTCGACGGGCGCCGGTCAGCACGCGGGACAAGGGCGACCCGGCGCATGTACACGACCCATGCCACGACACGCCCGGGAGAGCGAGCGCCGAGCCCACCTACAACGCCCTGACCTGCGGCGCCCCCGGCAGGACTCGAACCTGCGACCTTGGCATTAGAAGGGCCTTGCTCTGTCCAGCTGAGCTACGGGGGCCGGCGGGGACCAGCGTAGTGCCGGGCACCGCTCGTGCCCGCCTACCCTGGACGTCGTGGTCCGCCCGACCGACGCCGACGCGCCGCCCGCCGCGACCCCACGCCGTCCGTCGACCGGTACGGCCCTCGTGTCGCAGGCCGCGCCGGCCGCGGTGGTGGCCGCCGTCGTCGCGCTGGCCCTCACCGCGCTCTCCGGCGCGGAGACCTACGCACGGCTCGGCCTCCCCGACCCCGGGGCCGTCGTCACCTACGGCCTCCCGGTGGTCCGCGCGCTCACGGAGTCGGCCGCGGTCGTCACGGTCGGGGCCCTCCTGCTCGCCGCGTTCCTGGTGCCCCCGCCGGGGCTCGGATGGCTGTCGGCCGAGGGCTACCGCGCCGTCCGCGTCGCGTCCTGGTCCGCGGCGGCCTGGGCGGCCGGAGCGTTGGTCACCGGGGTCCTCGCCGTCGCGGACGCCTTCGCCCGACCTCTGGCGGACGTGCTCACCACTAGCACCCTGGGCGAGTCCGTCACCGGGCTCCCGACCGCCCGCATCTGGTTCCTGACGGCGGGTGCGGCCCTGGCCGTCGCGGTCCTCGGCCGGCTCGCCCTGTCCTGGGGCGCGACCGTGGGCGCCTTCGCGCTCGCCGTCGTCGGCGTGCTGCCCGCCGCGTTCGGCGGCCACTCCGGCACCGGGACCTCCCACGACCTCGCGACGTCGAGCCTCGCCCTGCACGTCGTCGCGGCCGCCTGCTGGGTCGGCGGCCTCGTCGCCGTGCTCGCACACGCCGCGGTGGGCGGCGCACACCTGCCGACGGCGCTCGGGCGGTTCTCGACGACGGCCTTCTGGTGCTGGGTGGTCCTCGCCCTCTCCGGCACGGTCAACGCGCTGCTGCGGGTGAACCCTGCCGACCTGACGACGAGCACCTACGGGCTGCTGCTCCTCGGCAAGGTCGCGGGTCTGGTGGTCCTCGGGGTCTTCGGCGCGACGCACCGCACCCGGACCGTCCCCGAGGTCGCCGACGGCTCGCGGGCCGCACTCGTGCGCCTGGGCGGCGTCGAGGTGCTGATCATGTTCGCGACGATCGGCGTCGCGGTCGCCCTCGGCCGCACCCCGCCTCCGGAGATGACGGACGCGCCGCCCGGCCGTGGGGAGGCCCTGCTCGGCTACGCCGTGGACCGGCCGCTCGATCTCCCCGGTCTCGTCACGGCGGCCCGGCCCGACCTGATCCTCGGGTCCCTGGCGGTCGTCGCCGCTCTCGCCTACCTCGCAGGCGTCCGGCGACTGCGTCGGCGAGGGGCCGAGTGGCCGGTCGCGCGAACGCTCGTCTGGCTCGTCGGGTGTGTGGTCCTGCTGGTCGCGACCTCGAGCGGGCTCGGTCGGTACGCCCCGGCGCAGGTCAGCGCGCTGATGATTCAACAGGTCCTGGTGATGACGGTGGTCGGACCGTGCTGGGTGCTCGGACGCCCCCGTCGGTTGCTGGCCCTGGTCCGTCCCGAGACGTCCGGGGGACCGCCGGGCCCGGGCGCCTGGGTCGCCGGGCTGGGGCGCTCCCGCCTCGGGCGGCTGCTCTCCTCGCCGGTCGGGGCGGTGGTCGTGTTCGTGGGGACCGGGTGGTCGCTCGACGTGGCCGGGCTCGTCGACGTCCTGGTCCCCGGGCAGGCGGGACGCCTGGTCATGACGGCGGGCGCCCTCGGCGCCGGGTGCCTGCTCGCCCGGGTCGTGACCGACGGGGCGGTGGCGGTCGGCACGCGGGTCGTGGTCCTCGTCGTGACGGCGGTCGCGCAGGCCGGGCTGTCGGCGGTGGTCGTGAGCTCGTCCCGGGTCCTCGGCGGCGAGTACTGGGACCGACTGGGGCTCGCGTTCGTCGACCGCCCGGCCGACCAGGTCCTGGGTGGTCTGGGCCTGGGTCTCGGGGTCGTCCCTCTGCTGGCCCTGCTCCTTAGCGCCCGCACCCGGTCCGACGTGCAGGTTTCCGCATGATCGACCCCCGGTGAACGGGACGTTCCGAGAGGGCGTAGAGTTCTCATCGCTGCCGGGGAACGGACGCGAACAGCGGCCGGCCGGGAGAACGGACAGTCCGAGGAGTCATCCTCCGGGTCCGGTACAGTCGAAGACCGAGGCGATCTCGGACCACCTGGTGGAGATCGAATCGCCTCACCGGTCGCTCCGTTCGGGCGGGCCGCGCCGAGGGTCACCCCCCGGAAACGCCCCCGACAGACTTCCGGTACAGTAGGAATCACCGCGGATGGAACTGCTGGGAAACCAGCTGGCTCTGTCG